>NZ_QFAY01000002.1 GCF_017884005.1 Streptococcus panodentis | reverse complement strand
AGACTATCTCTTTAAAGCAAAAGGCAACGGCTGTTTTCTAGTCGTTGCTTTTTTTGAAGCCTTTTTGTCCCAGCCTCTATAATCTGTGTTACAGTCAAAAGCTGCCCTCCCTTTATTCCCAATCACCAACGGTCCTCCAGACTTAGCCAAGGTTCGCTTTGATGTTTGAAGAGCCTCAGCTGGCAATAAATAGGAAAGCCTAGTCTCCCTTGGTCTCGTCATCCAAGGCCAAAGTCCGCCGGTAGGCCTGAATCTGCCGGTCCAGCTCTTCTTTGATGGCTCTTTCCGGTGCATAGTTTTCTTCCCAGTCATCTGGCTTGAGAATCTTGTGGGTAACGGGGTCAAAGTGCGCCTTGCCGTCGGGGAAGATTTTGCCCATATTGGCCCGATGGACAATATCAAAAATCTGCTCAGGATCTACCCCCATGAGCACAAAGCTGCCATAGGTAAAGTAGAGAGTGTCAATGAGAGCATCAGCCTGACCGACCAGCGATACCTCAGCCGGACTCTTGGAGCGAACCTTAGCTGCTGCCTGATCCAGCGCCTCATGAAGATAAGCCATTGAGTGCTCAAACTCTTCTTCCGACGGACTGGCTGCGCGGAGAAATTCCACCAATTCTTCCAGCTTAAAGCCAGCCCGGTGGCGGGCATCTTCCGGCGACCAGACAATTGGCTCCTCCTGGGTCCCATTGTCCATAACGCTGTGAAATTCCTTGACTTTGTTGAAATGATGATCGCTGCTGGTAAAGACTTTTTCACTGGCCAGAATACCGAAGTGCTCCAAAGCCTTGTGAATGCCGTCCTGACTGTTGCTGCTGGTCGTGTGCTTGGCCACCTCTTTGACCGAGCTGGTCCCATTCCCCATAGCAATGGACAGGCCGACACCGGACAGCATTTCCAAATCATTGTCCGAGTCTCCGAAAGCCATGACCTGGCCGATATCAAAGCCGTATTCCCTGCCGACCCGGCGAATCCCCTCCAGTTTAGACATGTTCTTGTTGATAATATCCACTGCATAGGGGCTGCTGCGGGTAAATTTCAAATCCGGAAACTCCCTTTCAATCTTATGGCTTTCTTCCGGACTGGCCAAAATCAAGGCCTGATAAATGGGTTCCTGAATCAGCTGCAGGAGCTCTTTTTCATGCTGGGGCAGGGCTTTGCTGATAATTTTGTTAAAACTGTGACTGACGGTGCGGGCCATTTTCTTGGGAATGAACTGGCTGGTCCACTGGGAGAAAGGACTCATGCCAAAGGACATAATCTTGGACCCCAGCATGGCATCTGCTGTCCCCAGAGAAATCTCTTTTCTGTGTTTTTGGGCATAAGCAATCAAGTCCCGCAGACTCTGCTTGTCAATGGGGCTGGCGGAAATCACCCTGTCCTTTGAAAAGATATACTGACCGTTGTAGGTCACGGCAAAGTCCAAATCCAGCTGCTCCATAAAAGGTTTGACAAAGAAAGGACCGCGGCCGGTTGCCAGACCGACTAATATCCCCTGCTCTTTTAAGCTTTTAATGGCTGTTTCTGTAGATTTCAAAACCGTTCGACTGTCATTCACCAGCGTTCCATCAATATCGAAAAAGACGGCTTTTACTTCCATTGATTTTCTCATTCTTTCCTTTTATGATACAATAAATTATAACACAAAAATGACATACTATCACACGAATTGTAAAAAAGATAAACCCGGGTAATCCCAGTGACATACGAATGAAAAAGAAAGCAATAACCAAGGAAAATACTTAGCAGATTTCCTGCTTCAGAACGTAGACAAATTCCATTTTCTTTGAAAAAGCTCATTGCTATAATTTAAACAAAGATCAACCAAGTCTTTCCGCTGTGAGAAAAGCGCCTGAAACTCTTTAGTTTCAGGCGCTCGGAAGATTTGAGACTTTAGGCTCAAATCTTAGGTATGGAATTCCGAAGGAAGTCGCTACCGTCCGCACTCACTTAAGGAAAGACTTTGGATAACTTTGTCTTCAGTCTCTAGCAGATTTCCTGCTTTTTTCCTTTCGTGGTGATAGAGGGCTAAAGGAGAAAAAATGGTAAAAAACATCTTGGTCCTGCACACCGGAGGGACCATTTCCATGCAGGCAGACGGTTCAGGAGCCGTCGTAACCAACAAGGACAATCCAATGAACCATGTGCGGGTGCCGCTGGAGGGGATTGAGGTTGAGGCGGTGGATTTTTTCAACATTCCCAGCCCCCACATCACCCCCCAGCACATGCTGACCTTGTACCAAGCCATTAAGGAGCGGGCCCGGTACTTTGACGGTGTGGTCATTACCCACGGAACGGATACCTTGGAGGAAACAGCCTACTTTCTGGATACTATGGAACTGCCGGATATTCCGGTGGTCCTGACCGGAGCTATGCGCAGCTCCAATGAACTGGGCAGCGACGGCGTTTACAACTACCTGTCAGCTCTCAGAGTGGCCAGCGACGACAAGGCCAAAGGCAAGGGTGTCTTGGTCGTTATGAATGACGAAGCACATGCAGCCAAGTATGTGACCAAAACCCACACGACCAATGTCAGCACCTTCCAGACACCGACTCACGGACCGCTGGGGCTGGTGATGAAGCAGGAAATTCTTTATTTTAAAACAGCAGAACCGCGTGTGCGCTTTGATCTGGACAAGATCTCAGGGCTGGTGCCCATCATTCCAGCTTATGCGGGGATGAAGACAGAGTTGCTGGATATGCTGGATTTGAGCAAGATTGACGGTCTGATTATCGAAGCTTTCGGAGCCGGCAATCTGCCACAAGAAACATCCGACAGACTGGGCCAGATGGCAGCAGCCGGGCTCCCCATCGCTTTGGTGTCCCGCTGCTTCAACGGCATTGCCGAGCCAGTCTATGCTTACGAAGGCGGCGGTGTCAAACTGCATCAGGCCGGCATTATGTTTGTCAAGGAGCTCAATGCCCCAAAAGCCCGACTCAAGCTCCTCATCGCTCTCAACGCCGGTCTGCAAGACCAGGAACTGCAGAACTATATGGAAGGATGATTGGTCAGGCTGGCGATGAGAATTCGAAAAGGGCAGCCAGACTATTTCACTACTATAGTCTTTTAGACTCCAAAAAGTTCCTACATTGAGGAAAACGCTGTTTTCCTCATCCCCAACCTCTCACAGTCCTCCGGGCTGGGACTGAAAAGGTTTGGGGAACCTTTTCAGTCTGAGCTTAGAAACAAAAGAGCGAAGGGAACTAAATTTTTAAAAATTTAGTTCTGTCCCACCGCCAGAGCCGACATCCTTCATCACATCGAAAACCTCAAAAGGTTGAGCTTGAAACACATATCGTATTAGCAGCGAATCCCGAGTATCAGCTCTTCAGCATCGAAAATGAAGAACCTGTGTTTATAGATGGCAAAGTCATCTATAAACACAGGTTCTAATATTCTTGAAAATAAGAAGGAATAGGAAAGGCGGTGGGGGCCTCACTTCTGTTAGGGAAAGAACTGAACATCTTTGATTTTTCCTTTCCTAAAACAGGGATTGAAGGAAAGCTTCCAGCATTTTGAATAGATAATCACCGACCATAGCTCACCTCCGCTTTCCCGCCTTTTTTAAAAAAGGTTTTCTGATAGCTTACTTTAATAGTGACTGTCATCTGCACTGCCTCCTTAGGGTTGATAGGATTATCATAAGCTGCCAAACTTAAGGCAGACTTACAGATAGCTTGCAGAAAGCTAAAAGTCAGACTTTTTCTAATCCAGATAATCCTGTCGGTCCAGATGCAGAGAAAGCAAATGCCAGTCGGCTTGCTGCCGCCAGTTGGGATCAGCTGTAATCTGACTGGCAACCCTTCTGGCTTCTTCTAAAATCGGATAATCCTCAACGATGTCCGCCACCCGAAATTCTGGAAGGCCGGATTGGCGGCTGCCAAAAATTTCACCGGAGCCCCGCATTTTCAGATCTTCCTCGGCCAAAACAAAGCCATCGGTCGTCTCCGTCATGATTTTCATGCGCTGCTTGCCGGACTCAGTCTTAGGATTAGCCACCAAAACTGCATAGGACTGCTTCTGTCCCCGGCCGACCCGGCCCCGCAGCTGGTGAAGCTGGCTCAGCCCGAAGCGGTCCGCATCCATAATAACCATAATCGTTGCATTGGGAACATTGACTCCGACTTCGATGACCGTTGTGGATACCAAAATATCCGTCTTGCCGTCCTTAAACCCCTGCATCACAGACTCTTTGTCATCGCTCTTCATTTTGCCGTGCAGCAGAGCCACTTGAGCAGACCGACCGAAATAAGCCTTCAGCTCTTCTTCCAGGGCAAGGGCATTTTTCAAATCCAGAGCCTCTGACTCCTCAATCAGGGGAGAAATAAAGTAGACCTGAGCCCCTTTTTGCAGCTCCTTGGCCATCCAGTCCAGCACCACTGGCAGCTGCTCATGCTGGACCCAGCGGGTGATAATAGGCTTGCGCCCAGCCGGCAGCTGATCGATAATGGACACATCCATATCACCAAAAGCGGTGATAGCCAGCGTTCTGGGAATGGGAGTTGCTGTCATCATCAGCACATCGGGATTCAGCCCCTTCTCCCGCAGAAGCCGGCGCTGCCCAACTCCAAAGCGATGCTGCTCGTCAATAATCACCAGCCCCAAACGATGATAGGACACCCCTTCCTGAATCAGGGCATGGGTCCCGACAATCAGGTCGACCTGTCCGGTCTCAATAGCAGCCAGTGCTGCTCTGCGCTCAGCCGTTTTCATACTGCCGGTCAAAAGGACCAGTTTCAGCTCTGGAAAAAGCTGAGACAGGCTGGCAACATGCTGCTCAGCCAGAATTTCAGTCGGCACCATAAGGGCAGACTGCAGGCCGGCAGCGGCAGCGGCATACATAGCCAGACCGGCAACGACGGTCTTGCCGCTTCCCACATCTCCCTGCAGCAGGCGGTTCATATGAGCCGGCGACTGCAAGTCCTGCAGAATCTCTCTCAGACTGCGCTCCTGTGCTTCTGTCAGTTCAAAAGGCAGGCTGGCTTTCTTGGCAGTCAGGACCTCTTGATCCCAGTTCATTGCAAGACCATTCCTGACATTTTTCTGTTCCGTTTTGAGGACCTGCAGCTGCATTTGAAAATAAAAGAGCTCTTCAAACTTGACCCGCCGCAGAGCCTGCCGGTAGTCAGCCAAATCTTGAGGAAAGTGCATGGCCCGTACAGCCTGTGCCCGTCCCGCCAGCTGGTAGCGGTCCAGCAGTACCTGGGGCAGATTTTCTTCCAGCAGCAGGTCAAGCCCTTGGTCAAAGGCTGTCTTAATCAGCTTGACCAGACTAGCCTGACTGACTCCCTGAGTCAGCCGGTAAACCGGCTGCAGATCGTCCTCCGTTTGGGCCAAAATTTTCAGGCCGGTCAGACTGGCCTTGGTCTTATCCCATTTGCCAAAGACTGCCAGAGCAGCTCCCAGCTCGATTTTGTCTGCCAGATAGGGCTGATTGAAAAAGTTAACCGCCAGAGCCACCTCTCCCTGCTTGAGAGTAAAGCGCAGGCGGTTGCGTTTATAACCATAGTAGCTGACATTGGCTGGAGTAACCACCCTGCCGGAAATCACCGCTTTTTCGCCGTCTTCCAGCTCCAGAACATTCTTGCTTTTGAAATCTTCATAGCGAAAGGGAAAATAAAGCAGTAAATCCTGCAGGCTTTCCAGTCCCAGCTGTTTGAATTTTTCTGCTGATTTCGGTCCTACACCGGGCAGAACCGTCAAGGGTTGATGTAAATTCATAATGCCTCTTTCAGTTCTGTTATCGTCATTCTCATTTCGTTTATCTTTTATCCCGTCGTTCGCGCAGTTTGCTCTCACAGTCTGGAAGACTGTGAGAGCCTCGCGGGCTGGGAGTGAAAAGGTCCCCCGGACCTTCCCTGCTTTTCAATTTCCAGGCAGGGGCTAAAAAGGTCCCCCGGACCTTCCCTGCTTCTCAATTTCCAGGCAGGGGCTAAAAAGGTCCCCCGGACCTTTTTACTCCCCCAGATTATTTCACTGCTAAAAGCAAACGAACAGTCTTTACCAACTGCTCTGGTGATTTTTTGTCAGAAACTGCAGTTTGGGTGCTCGCTGCGGCTACTCCCGATAAACCCTTGGCACACGGTCGCTGAGCAGACAGACCACCTCATAGTTAATGGTGCCGCGCTGCACTGCTACATCTGTAGCTGTAATCATCTCTGCACCGCTCTGGCCAATCAGCACCACCGGCGTACCGAGGGGATAAGAGCGAGGCAGGCGCACGGTTAGCTGATCCATAGAAACCCGGCCGACAATGGGACAGCGCTGCCCGTCAATCAGCACATCAAATCCCTGCATATCCCGAGTCCAGCCATCAGCATAGCCCAGAGGAATGGTACCAATAAACTGCCGGCTGGCACTGGTGTAAGTCGCACCATAGCCGACATCTGCTCCCGCTTCCAGCTCCTTGACATGGGCCAGCTGAGAGTGCAGGGACAAAGCCGGTTTGATGTCATAGGGCAGCTCCAGAACGGTCCCGCTGGGATTAAGACCATAGATGATGTCTCCCAGACGGACTGCATTCATAACGGTCTGGCTGTGCCAGAGAACCGTAGCCGAATTGCTGGCATGGACCAGTGGCGGCACTGTCTCCAGCTGCTGCAGGATGGCCTCAAAGCGAGCCAGCTGGCGGTCAAATTTGCTGTCATCCGCTTCATCAGCTGTAGCAAAGTGGGTGAAAATCCCTTCTACAAGAGCTCCAGCTGCCTGCAGACGGCGGATAGCTTCCTCTGCTTCCTGACCTGAGCGAAAACCAATGCGCCCCATCCCAGAATCAATTTTGATATGGAAGCTTAAGCCAGTCAGGTCGGCCTGTCTGGCTAAAAGCAAGTCCAGCCATTCCAGACTGGCCACGGTCAGGCTGATTTCATTTCCAAGAGCCAGCGAAACAGCATCCGTTTCAGAAATGCCTAGAATCAGGATTTTCTTCGTCAAGCCAGCTGTGCGCAGCTCCAGAGCTTCATCGATATTGGAGACACAAAAGCCGTCCACAAGCGGCTCTATATGGCGAGATACGGCAACTGCACCGTGACCGTAGGCATCGGCTTTGACGACAGCCCATTTTTCTGCCGAATCCGGCAAATGAGCTGCAACTTGCTGTATATTAAAAGCAATGGCCGACAGATCAACGACGGCTTTGCTGGGTCTGTGCAGACTAGCTTTCATCTTCTTCCTCCAAAATCACACTGGCTATGACCATATTCCCGGTGTGACTGAGCGAAACCCAGATCCGGCCGGCAAAGGGGGACTGACTGAAATAGGGTGCCCCCTTGGAATCATTTAAAATCTCCAAATCCTGAAAAGACACTGGCCCAATGCCGGTCCCCCAAGCCTTGGAAAAGGCCTCTTTGGCCGACCAGCGGCCGGCCAGATATTCTAGCCTGCGCTTGCCTTTCAGCTCCTCAAAGCGCCTCAGCTCCGCCGGTGTCAGCACCTTGCGGGCAAAGCGGGGATTCTTCTGATAGGCCCGTTCAATCGATGACAGCTCCTCTGCATCGATTCCATGTCCTTTGATCATCTCTCTCATTGGGAATGCGGTAAAACTCAGCCGGACAGCCTGCTGACACTCAAAGAAAACTGAAGATAGCAAGGGATAAGAGTCAGGCCGATAGGCCATCAATCGTCTCATTGACTTACAGAGACTGAAGCACTTTTGTTCCGGCCTCCTTGCAGATAAAGCATCCGTTAGGATGCAGCAGCAGGTTCGTCTGTTAGACTCCAAAAAGCCCCTATACTGAGGAAAACTCGGTGTTCCTTATCTGCACCTTCAAACAGTCCCCCAGACTTAAGATAACGAAAGCCGGAAACTGCCTGCCCTTTATCTCCAGCCTCTAACAGTCCCGCGGCTGGGAGTAAAAAGGTCCGGGGGACCTTTTTAGCCCCTGCTCAGAAATGCAAAAGCTGGGAAGGTCCGGGGGACCTTTTTAGCCCCTGCCCAGAAATGCAAAAGCTGGGAAGGTCCGGGGGACCTTTTTAGTCCCTGCCTGGAAATAGAAAAGCTGGGAAGGTTCGGGGAAGCTTTTCAGCCCGAGCCTGGAAGCAAAAGAGTGAAGGGAACCAAACTCTTCAAGAATTGGTTCTTATGCACTATCTTCCAAAAAGTACATCCCTCTGTGGGTGAGGACACAGCCATCATGGGAGACTGTCCCACCACCATCTTCGATTTTCAAAAAGTATAAAGTTTAAAAGCTGTCTTCTTAGCATTCCCTGACAGTTGGGCTTCCGGAGGAAACACACTGTCCCTTTCTTTTTTTATTTCTTCAAGCTGGCATAGATTTCCTCGACCAGCTGCACCGTATTGTCCCAGCCCAGGCAGGGATCCGTAATGGACTTACCGAAAACCTCCGCTTCATCCTGACGGCCGTCTTCCAGATAAGACTCAATCATAAAGCCGCGGACGGCCTGCCGGATTCGCGGATTCCAGGCCCGGTTAATCAAGGTCTGGCGGACAATCCGCACCTGCTCCAGATACCGTTTGCCAGAATTGTCATGGTTGGTATCAATGATGACAAAGGGATTGGCCAGCTTCATTGCTTCATAAGCATCCAGCAGCTCTAAGATGTTTTCATAGTAAAAATTAGGCTGATTCTTGCCATAGGCATCAACCGCCCCCCGCAGAATGATATGTGCCAAGGGATTGCCCGATGTTTCTGTTTCCAGACCGCGAAACAGGAAATGCTGAGGACTTTGAGCGGCATAAACAGCATTGAGCATGACTGACAGATTGCCGGAAGTCGGATTTTTCATGCCGACCGGTGCATCAATACCCGAAGCCGTGAAACGGTGCTCCTGATTTTCCACAGAACGGGCTCCGACAGCATGGTAGCTGACCAGATCGTCAACCAAAAAGAGATTGGAAGGATAAAGCATTTCATCAGCTGTTGTCAGTCCCGTCTCCGCAATGACCCGGTAATGCAGCTGGCGGACGGCCTGCAGGCCGTTGATAAGGCTGGGCTCCTTTGCCGTATCCGGCTGATGGACCAGCCCCTTGTAGCCGTCACCGTTGGTCCGCGGTTTGGCCGTATAGACCCGTATAACGATGAATAGCCTGTCAGCCACCCTTTCCTGAAGGGCAGACAGACGGCGGGCATATTCCAGCACCGCCTCTTCATGATCAGATGAGCAGGGGCCCATCACCAGCAGCAGGCGGTCATCCTGACCGCGGAAGATAGCCGCCAGCTCCTGATCCCGCTCTTTTTTGCGGGCCAGCGCCCCAGCAGAAAGCTGTGTCTTGGCCTTAATCAGACCAAGATCAATTTCCTGACTTTTTTCGATAAATGCCATTTTAGTTTCCTAATGTTTCATAAATTTCACGGACCAGCTGCTCTGTATTGTCCCAGCCCAGGCAAGGGTCGGTAATGGACTTGCCGAAAATCTCCGGCTCATCCTGCCGGCCGTCTTCCAGATAAGACTCAATCATAAAGCCGCGGACAGTTGACTTAATTTTCTCATTCCAGTCCCGGTTGATCAAGGTCTGACGGACAATACGGACCTGTTCTAAATATTGCTTGCCGGAATTGTCGTGGTTGGTATCAATGATAATGAAGGGATTTTCCAGCCCCATCTCCTCGTACTGCTGGATGGTATCCAGCAAATTGTCATAATAGTAGTTGGGGAGGTTTTTACCGTACTCATTGACTGCTCCGCGCAGAATGGCATGGGCCAAAGGATTGCCGGAAGTTTCTACTTCCTTGCCGGAAAAGAGAAAACTCTGCTTATTCTGGGCAGCATAAATCCCGTTGAACATCACATTGAGGTTGCCGGAAGTCGGATTTTTAAGGCCGGTCGGCAAATCCGCTCCGCTGGCCACAAAACGGTGCTGCTGGTCTTCAACAGAACGGGCACCGACAGCCATATAGGAAATCAAATCGTCTACCAGAGGCAGATTTTCCGGATAGAGCATCTCATCAGCCGTTGTCATGCCAGTTTCAGAAATGACCCGATAGTGCAGGTTGCGGACCGCTTTAATACCGTTAATCAGGCTGGGCGCCGCCGTGGCATTAGGCTGGTGAATCAGGCCCTTGTAGCCGTCGCCATTGGTCCGCGGCTTGGCTGTGTAGACCCGCATGACCATAAAGATGCGGTCTTTTACCTCTTCTTGGAGGGCAGACAGACGCTT
Source organism: Streptococcus panodentis (assembly GCF_017884005.1). Lineage (GTDB taxonomy): Bacteria > Bacillota > Bacilli > Lactobacillales > Streptococcaceae > Streptococcus > Streptococcus panodentis. The sequence continues at coordinate 153,006 of NZ_QFAY01000002.1, read as the reverse complement.
GGCGTATTCCAGCACGGCTTCTTCATTATCAGACGAGCAGGGGCCGATGACCAAGAGAATACGGTCATCCTGGCCGCGCAGAATGGCTTCTAACTCGCGGTCGCGCTCTTTCTTATGAGCCAACATCTCTCCTTCCAGCTTAGCCAGCTGGCGGACTTCTGCTACATCAATAGGTTGGCTGCTTGCTTTAAAGGTCATCTGTTCTCCTTTGGTATCTTCGTTATCTGCGGCCGTGGCAGTTTTTGAACTTCTTGCCGGAGCCGCATGGACAAGGGTCATTGCGCTTAACAGAAGACAGGTCCACACCAGCAGGGATGTTCGGTGACTGAGCCGAAATATTGCGCGTAGCGCTGGTGCTGATATTGTGCTCAGCCCGCGGACGCTCCTGCTCGTGAATCTGCGCCTTCATCATGAGACGGGTCACGTCAAATTCAATAGCTCCGATCATATCGTTAAACATGCGGAAGCTTTCAGATTGGTATTCAACAACTGGATTGTTCTGAGCGTAGCCGCGCAGACCAACAGCATTACGCAGCTGATCCAGTGCATCAATATGGTCTGTCCATTTGCTGTCTACAACACGCAGAATCAGCACTTTTTGGAATTCGCGGACTGCTTCTTCATCACGCAGTTTGGCAATCTGACTGTCATAAACCTGAGAGGCCCGCTCAAAGAGATCGTCTTTGATTTCCTGATCAGACTTGCCTTCTAAATCGCTGGCTGAGATAGAGTCTTCGGCCACCAGATTGTACTTAGCAAAATTCAGAATTGCTTCGGTCTTTTCATCCTGCTCTGAATGGCTGCTGCCGTCCACGATGCGATTGATGGTCCGCTTGATCATGGCATGGATTTCAGGGCTGAGATCGCGGTCAGCCGTGATAACATCGTGGCGTTCCGCATAGATAATCTCCCGCTGCTCCCGCATGACATCATCGTACTGCAGGACCTGCTTCCGCGTATCGTAGTTGTTTCCTTCCACGCGCTTCTGCGCACTTTCGACCTGACGGGTCAGCATGCCGGACTTGATAACAGAGTCTTCCTCACTGAGATTCATGCGGTCCAGAATGGCCTTGATCCGCTCTGAGCCAAAGCGGCGCATGAGCTCGTCTTCCAGCGACAGGTAAAACTGGGATTCACCGGGATCGCCCTGACGGCCTGAACGTCCGCGGAGCTGATTGTCAATCCGGCGGCTTTCATGGCGCTCTGTACCGATAACACAGAGACCGCCCAGCTCACGGACACCTTCGCCCAGCTTGATGTCGGTTCCCCGTCCGGCCATATTGGTCGCGATGGTCACGGCTCCGCGCTGGCCGGCATTCATGATAATCTGCGCTTCCTTGTAGTGGTTTTTGGCATTGAGGACCTCATGGGGCACACCGGCTTCGACCAATTTTTTGGAAATAAAATCACTGGTTTCAACCGCAACTGTACCGACCAGCACGGGCTGGCCTTTTTCATGACGCTCTTTAACATCCTGAACGACGGCCTTAAACTTAGAATCAATACTTGGATAGAGCAGGTCTGAGTGGTCTACCCGGGCAATGGGACGGTTGGTCGGAATCGGAATGACCCGGATATTGTAAATCTCACGGAATTCCTCTTCCTCTGTCTTACCGGTACCGGTCATGCCGGCCAGTTTCTTGTACATACGGAAGAGATTCTGATAGGTGATGGAAGCAGACGTCTTGGTTTCATCCTGAATCGGCACACCTTCTTTGGCTTCAATGGCTTGGTGCAGGCCGTCTGAATAGCGGCGGCCTTCCATGGTCCGGCCGGTAAATTGATCGACAATCAGGATTTCCTGCTCCTGACTGACCACATAGTCAATGTCCAGCAGCATGATATAGTTGGCCCGCAAAGCATTGTCAATAAAGTGCGTCAGGGCAACGTTTTCGATATCATAGAGATTGTCCAGCTTGAAGTAGCTCTCTGCCTTGTCAATCCCAGAGTCAGACAGACCGATTGTCTTGGACTGCACATCGATGATATAGTCATCCTTGTCAAGGGATTTGACATAGTGGTCAGCCATATGATAGAGCTGGTTGGTGTCAGAAGAAGTCGGACCTGAGACAATCAGCGGCGTCCGGGCTTCGTCGATCAGAATGGAGTCTACCTCATCGACCAAGGCATAGTTGAGCGGGCGCTGAACCATATTTTCAGCGCGGACCACCATGTTGTCCCGCAGATAGTCAAAGCCGATTTCGGCATTGGTCGAGTAGGTGATGTCACAGGCATAGGCTTCTTTTTTCTCAGCCGGTGATTTTGCTGCCAGATTGATTCCGACAGACAGACCCAGCCAAGAGTAAAGCTCTCCCATTTCTGTTGCGTCACGCTCCGTCAGGTACTCATTGACCGTGACAACATGCACACCCTTTCCGGCTAAGGCATTGAGATAGACCGGCATGGTCGCAGTCAGGGTCTTGCCTTCTCCGGTACGCATCTCTGGAACGTCACCGTGGTGAAGGACAATCCCACCCATGACCTGAACCTTGTAAGGGAAGAGGCCCAGTACGCGCTTTGCTCCCTCGCGGACAACCGCAAAGGCCTCAAAGAGAAGCTGATCCAGGGTTTCGCCGTCTGCATAGCGTTTCTTAAACTCCTCTGTCTTTGCCTGCAGATCTTCATCGGATAGGGCTGCCATTGTGTCTTCGTAGGACAGCACCTTGTCCGCCATCTTTTCTAACTTTCTTAATTCACCTTTATCATTTTCAATGATTGTCTTTAAAATATTTGCCATTGTTTTCCTTACTATAATAATCCTTTTGATTTTTAGAATGTTCTTTTCATTATAGCATGTTTCCCGCTATCTTTCAAGAAAGAAAAGACCTGAAAAGCACAGTCCTTCTTGTCTGGACTGTGCTCTGTCAAGGGTCTTCTCTTTTCGTTTCAAACCCAGCTGTTTTAGCTTCTGCTCTGAAAAAAGCTGGCCGGGGTCATTCTTTCAAGTGATAGGAATAGCTGGAAATCACGACATTCTCCCGCCATTTGAGATAGTATTTCATTTTCAGGCTCATCTGATTGTGGAGGATATTCTGCCACTGATGATTGGGGATAAACTGCGGCACCAAGACCGTGACTGTATAGCCTTTCTTTTCAGCTTCGCGGGCAATACGGTCCACATAGCGCAGGGTTGGCCGGATAATATTGCGGTAGCTGGTTTCGATATTGGTAAACTGAATATCTGGAAAATACTCCTGAAATTCCCGAGCAACTTCTCGGTCCTTCTCCTGTGTCTCCTTGGTCGAAACATGCATGACAATGATGTCATTTCCGATGCTGCGGGCATAGTTCATCGCTCCGACACTGACACGGGTGACATTGCCGACCAGCACCAGCACGGTATTGCCTGCAAAGTCTATCCGCTCGATATCCTCGTCCAGCCGCAGCTGCAGAGCCACCTTGTTGTAATGATTCTTAATGGATAAAAAGAGCCACATCAGCGCTGCAATAATAGGGAAGAACGGCCAGATGGCCCCCAGACGGAAGAGCAGCAGAATACCGACAATCGTATAGCAGATGGCTGCTCCGAGAATATTGGCCAGAGAATGCTTGAGAAACTGCTTGCCATACTGCTTTTTCCAATGAATGACCATCCCCGTCTGAGAGAGGGCAAAGGGAACAAACACCCCAATCGTATAAAGGGGAATCAGACTTTCTGTGCTGCCTTCAAAGATCAGCAGCAGAACAATCGCTCCAAAAGCCAAGGTCAAAATCCCATTGGAGTAGCCCAGTCGGTCGCCTTTTTCCATATACATATGCGGCATGTACTTGTTTTTGGCCATATTATAAGACAGCATAGGGAAGGCAGAAAAGCCAGTATTGGCCGCAACTGCCAGAATAAGGGCAGTAGACAGCTGAAAAATGTAAAAAAGCAGACGGCCAATCGGTGACGAGCCCAGAATAGCCTGAGCCATCTGAGCCAGAGTCGTCATTCCCTTAACAGGGACAATCCCTGTCCAGTAGTTCAAAAAGGTAATTCCGGCAAACAGAAAGCCCAGAATAGCAGCCATAATGGCCAGCGTTTTAGCCGCATTTGCCGCCTTGGGCGCCTTAAAGAAAGGCACAGCATTGGAAATAGCCTCAACCCCTGTCAGAGATGCCGAACCGCTGGTAAAGGCCCGAAGGAGCAGCACCACCGTCACACCGGGGATTGTTTGACCGATATGGGAAGTGGCATGATAAGGGAGATGGCCGGTCAAAAGCTGAAAGAGGCCAAAACCGATCAGAAAAATTGTGCTGGCAATGAAGAGATAGACCGGAATCATCAGCGAAGTCGCAGACTCCCGCAGACCGCGCAGATTCATGAGCATCAGCCCCAAAACCAGAAAGACGGCAATGTGCAGATTGTAGGGGTGCAGGGCCGGAATCGCTGAGGTAATGGCATCGGCTCCTGAAGCGACCGATACGGCTACTGTCAGCATATAGTCAACCAAAAGGCTGCCGCCGGAAACCAGACCCAGATTGGGAGAGAGATTCTCCGTCGTCACCATATAAGCCCCGCCGCCCTGCGGATAAGCATGAATCACCTGCCGGTAGGAAATCGTCAGACTGGTCAGGAGAACCAGCACCACCAATCCAATAGGCAGGGACCACCAAATCGCTCCGGCTGAGACAGAGACCAGAACCAGCACCACCTGCTCAGGTCCATAGGCGATAGAGGACAGGGCGTCACTGGAAAGCATAGCCAAAGCCTGCAGCTTGCTCAGAAGATGGCCCTCATCGCCTTCATCACCAGACTTCAAGGGCTGGCCGATAAAGATTTTTTTCAATTTTGAAAACATATTTTTCTCCTAGAAAATCAATATGGGCCATTATACTCCTTTTCTGAACAGATGACAAGGATTTCTTCAAAAAAATGTCTGATGGAGCGCTTATGCTAAACTGATCGTAACTGATGCCGTTTCAATAGATTTGTTCGGAAACTGTATGCTGAGTCCCTTCGCCTTAAGCGGTCGGCCCGCAAGCAAACGACTCGGTCCTTTCCATACCAAAAGAGACTGAGACAGACTCCCATGATGGCTGTGTCCTCACCCGCAGAGGGATGGATCTTTGGGAAGATACCGTATAAGACTCCCATGATGGCTGCACTCTCACCCGCAGAGAGATTAATCTTTGGGAAGATACCGTATAAAAAGCGCTTCAGTCTCGCTTGGTTCTGCTAACAAACTTTTAATGCGGGAGCTGATGTAGTTTGAAGAGGTGTTCAAAGAGCATGGGATTCTGCCGTCTGCTATCATCATCCATTTCTTCGTCACCTGTTCATCATTAGACTTTTCCAGCAGTCTCTGAACATCACTTCTCTTTTTTCTTCTTTTTCAGAAGGAAACCGGCCCCGGAGAGGAGGACGGCTCCTCCCAAGCCCGCCAGGCCAAGCTGTGCCTTCTCACCTGTATTGGGCAGACTGCTGGCGATGCCGGAACTCTTGCGGCTGGTCCCTGTTTGACCTGAGGCAGCGGCTGCCTGAGCGGACTGCCTGCTGGCAGATTGGCGGGTATTGCTGCTGCCAACATCCAGCCTTTGAATTCTGGCAGGATCAGAACTGCCTTTTGCTGCAGAGCGGCGGTCCGCCCCGACTGAGTCCGTCTGGCTGCTGGCAGAAGCCTGCCCCTCAGCAGCTTCTGCTTCTATGCTTGGCAGAGCAGCACTGGCCGACAGAACTGCGCTTTGTGCTGCGGCATCCTGCTGAGGCAAATCTGCTGAATCCGCCAAGCCGGCAGCTGAGTGTTCCCCATCAGCCGCTGCTGTGTCATCCGGGTCAGTCACTGCAGCGCTTGCTGCCGCTGGCTGGACTTCTGTCGAAAGAGTTGACCCTGCTGGGCTGCTGGTACTGCCGCTGCCGGTCGGGTCAAAGCCGGTCATTCCGGCCGGAGGGGTCGGAGGGGTACCGCTGCCATCCCAATCCGGCGGTGTCGGCTGGCTGCCATCCGCATTGGTCAGCCCCGGAAAGCCCCCAAAACCACTCATATCGCCCATCGGTCCGCCCATGCCAAAACCGTTAGTTGTCCCTTCATCTGTAGCGGTTGCTGTAGCTGTGCTGCCGCTGGAAGTTGTAATGGTATAGCTTTCTCCTTCAGCCAAGGCTTCTGTACTGAAGACAACATTGCCGAAGGAAGCAGCTGCGACAGTTGTGGCAATCACATTGCTGCTGCTGTCCGTCACCGTAATCGTATCGCCGGCATTGCCGCTGACATTGGCTATAATATAGGATTGGCTAGACCCAGTAGTGAACGCCTGCGCCATCCCCTGATTTCCAATGGCCCAAACCGTTCCGCCGGAAATGATGCCGGTACCGTCATAGTCAATGGCCGCATTATCAGCACTGGTCTGGGTCACATAAAGGCTGCCGCTTTTAACGGTCACATTGCCGTTACTGTCAATCCCGTCACCGCCGGCAACGATTATGACATTGGCTCCGTCAATGTTAATCGCAATATCATTGTCCGCAGTCGCATTGGTCAGCTGACTGGTATCAGCGCTGGTCTTGGTCGTCCAATCAGTCGCATTAAGGCCGTCATCTCCAGCATTGACCGTGATGTCGCCGCCAGTCAGATTGATATAGCGGCCTTCAATCCCCTCGTCGCCGGCTGTAATATGAACCGTTGAGCTGCCGCTGACAGCGACCTCATCTGCAGCCGTAATTCCCTTGTCCGAGGCTGTAATACTGACTGCCGAGTCCTTAATTGTCACGTCACCGCTGTTGACATCTGTCTCATCCTCAGCCTGAATGCCATCGTCGCCAGCAGCAATGGTGACCGTCGCCTTATCAACCGTCACACTCTTGCCGGCATTGATACCGTCTTTAGCCTCTGAAGTCAGATCAAGAGTGACATTGCTGATCGTCACACTGTCGGCAGAAACTGCATGCTTTTCACTGCTGCTCAGGGTCAGACTGCTGCCAGTCGAGCTGGTGATTGTCAGGGCTCCGGCCGCCTCAACTGCAGTATCAGCAGTCGAGCTGACCGAGCTGTCAGACAGCACATTGATGGTCAAATCTGCGCTGGAAGCTGAGCTAATGGCCGAGTCCGTCAAGGTCAGGGCGTCCAGATTGAGCGTGACAGGTTCCGTCACGCTGGCATCCACTGTAATCGTATAGCTGCTGCCGTTGCCGGTCAGGGTATAGGTGCCGGCAGAGGTAATCGTAATGGTGCTGCCGTCAATCACCACTCCGCTGGCTGTGCTAGTCACGGTCGAACCGTCAAAGCTAATCGTTCCTTCACTGCTACTGCTGCTGGCAGTGCTGTCCGCTGCCGTGCTGGAAGCTGCAGCCGTTGACGAAGCATCGCTGGCAGTTCCGGTTTCCTCGCTGCCGCTATTGGCAGACTCTGTGTCAGCCGAGCTTACTTGGGAGCTGTCGGCCGCAGCTGCAGCTTCTGCAGAAGTCCCAAGCGCTGCCGCCGTTTCTGTACTTGCAGTCTCTGACTCTTGGAGTGCAGCTGCAGCTGTCTCTGCACCGTCTGCCGATGTGCTGTCAGTCGCACTGCTGTCGGCCGCCGCAGCCACTGCTGTATCGCTGCCGGTCTCATCTGCCGACACAGTGCTGCCGCCTGCTAAAACTGCGGCGCCCATAGCAATGGTTGCAAGCAGCACCGAACCTGCGGTTTTCCATTTTGATGATTTTTTAAGTCCATAGCGTTTCTGATCTTGATTTTTAGAGAAAAATAGTTTTTTCATATCTGTCTATTCCTTTCATGAATATACTGATATTAAAACTCACTTTTCCTTTACAAAACTTAAAAATAGCTTGCAGAAAACTTAAATAACATACTGCAGCCTTCCCTGCCTCGTTTTTGGATTTCTAGACTGTATCGTCATTTCGTTTATCTTTATATAGTCTTTTAGCAGTGAATCTGTCCGGGGGACAGTTTCAGCCTATCGCTTAAAATACAGGATGATAGGGCAACGAGCCCCTCAAAAGCTCGCAGCCTATCACTTTCTTATTTCAAGATGATAGGCTGATACTTTCCCTGCTTTTCATTTTCTGGGCAGGGGCTAAAAAAGGAAACAGCATCCACAGCCATCTGCCGGGCAAGCGTTTTTTGCCAAAATGCAGTAAGGAGGCTGGGACACTCTTGTCCCAGCCTCCTGTCAATTCTTTTCCAGCTGCTAAGGGTGGCTGGCAATGATTTCCAACCCCTGCCCCTGCAGCTTCCATGCCGCTGCATCGCTGGGCAGAATAAAGTGGTCCCCCTTGGCCAGCGGATAGCTTTCCCCGTCCAGCTCAAGAGCGCCCTGACCTGCCAGAATGCTGACCAGCAGGTAATCTGCTGTCTTCTCAAAAACGGCCTGACCTGTCAGTTCCCATTTATAAACGGCAAAGAAATCATTGGCAACCAGCAAAGTGGAGCGCAAGTCATCCACTTGCAGACTCACTGGCCGGCTGTTAGCTGGCTTTCCAATATTCAGGACATCAATTGATTTGTCCAAATGCAGTTCCCGCAGGCTGCCTTCTTCATCCTTCCGGTCGAAATCATAGACCCGATAGGTGGTATCGCTGGACTGCTGGGTTTCCAGTATTAAAATTCCTGAGCCAATCGCATGCATGGTGCCGCTGGGTACATAGAAAAAGTCTCCAGCTTTGACCTTCACTTTTGTCAGCAGCTGGTCCCAGTTTTGGGCTTCAATTTGCCGGCGCAGTTCTTCTTTTGACGAGGCATTGTGCCCATAGATAATCTCTGCTCCCGGCTCAGCCGCAATCACATACCAGCACTCTGTCTTGCCTAGCTCGCCTTCATGCTTGAGACCGTATGCATCATCCGGATGAACCTGCACACTGAGCCAGTCGTTGGCATCAAGAATTTTTGTCAAGAGCGGAAAGACTGGTAAGCTGCTGTTCCCAAACAGTTCACGATGGTCGGCATAGAGCCTATCCAGACCCAGACCGGCGAAACGTCCGTTCTTAATAGTGGAGACACCGTTTGGATGCGCTGAGATGGCCCAGTATTCCCCAACTTTGTCGCTGGGAATCTCATAGCCAAATTCATCGCGCAGCCTGGTCCCGCCCCAGATTTTTTCCTGCATAACGGATTGTAAAAAGAGTGGTTCTGCCATTGTTCACCTCCAAATATTCCTGCCTTTATTATACCAAAAAAGGAGCTTAATGACGGCTCCTTTCTATACTAAAATTTACAGTAAATTTAGGATTTTTTCTTCTGGTAAATCCAGATATTGTTCTAAGAAGATTTAGAAGCGTAAGACTGAGAATGTCAAGAAACTGCGGCCGTCCTTTAATAAAAGCGGTGGGACAGAACTCCCATGATAGCTGCGCCCTCATCCCCAGAGGAATCAATTTTTTTGGAAGATACCGTATAAAAAATCGGTCAGACGGCGCCTTCGATTTAAAAAAAAAAAAAAACGGCAATTTATTATAGTATAGTTGCTATGAAACACAAAGGAAAGCAAGCAGCCAGCAGTTCCTTGTCAGATCATCCTGACCGATTCGTTCTATCTCGCAAAATAATCAGATTTCCGCTATAATAAAAGCAATGAATATCAAAGAAGAAATTATCCGTTTAGCAAAAGAAATCGGAATCTCCAAGATTGGCTTCACAACAGCAGACGATTTTGATTATTTGGAAAAATCGCTGCGCCTAGCTGTGGAAGAGGGGCGAAATTCTGGTTTTGAGCATAAAAACATCGAAGAGCGGATCAAGCCCAAGCTGAGTCTGGCTTCAGCCAAGACCATCATCTCTATCGCAGTGGCCTATCCCCACAAGCTCAAGCAGCAGCCCCAGAAAACAGCCTACAAACGGGGAAAATTCACCCCTAACAGCTGGGGGCTGGACTACCACTATGTCCTGCAGGACAAGCTGGACCGGCTGGCACAGGGGATTGAGGAGCTGACAGCCGACTTTGAATACAAGGGTATGGTGGACACGGGCGCCCTGGTCGATACAGCAGTCGCCCAGCGGGCCGGGATTGGCTTTATCGGCAAGAATGGTCTGGTCATCTCCAAGGAATTTGGCTCCTATATGTTTTTGGGGGAGCTGATTACCAATCTGGATATCGAGCCGGATCAGCCGGTGGACTATGGCTGCGGCGACTGCAACCGCTGTGTCGCTGCCTGTCCAACCTCCTGCTTAATCGGCGACGGAACCATGAATGCCCGGCGCTGCCTATCCTTTCAGACTCAAGATAAGGGCATGATGGATTTGGAATTTCGCAAGAAAATCAAAACCGTCATCTATGGCTGCGACATCTGCCAAATCTGCTGCCCTTACAACAAGGGTCTGGACAATCCGCTGGCAACCGAGATTGATCCCGAGCTGGCCCAGCCCGAGCTGATTCCTTTTCTGGAGCTTTCTAACGGCCAGTTCAAGGAAAAATTCGGTCATGTGGCCGGCAGCTGGCGCGGCAAAAACATCCTGCAGCGCAATGCCATTATCGCTTTGGCCAATGCCCACGACCGCTCTGCTATTCCCAAAATCCTGCAAATCATCGACCAATCGCCCAATCAAATCCATGTGGCAACTGCCATCTGGGCCTTGGGAGAACTGGTCCGCGAACCCAATCCAGACATGATAGAGCTGGTCCTGAGCGTGAAAAACCCAACTCCGCAAATCCAAGAAGAGCAGAGCCGCTTTTTAGAAAAGTTTGGACTGCAGGAACAAATACTGATAGAAAACTAAACCGCTGAGTTGCAAGACCTCAGCGGTTTCTTTATTTTTCTTCTTGTTCACGGATTTGTTTGATGATGGAGCCCATCTTGACGGCTTCATCGCTGAAATAGCGATAGAGCCGGCCGTCTCCGTCTCCCATATAGCTGATAGGAGAAAAGCGGTCGCTTCTGAAAGCATCGTGCTCATCAATCAAAGTCTCATCTACCACGCGCCGCGTAACGCGGGCGATGACATTGGTCAGGGCACCGCATTCGACCATGTCCAGCACCTGACACTCGATAGATACGGGGCATTGGTCCACCAGCGGAGCATCCACGGTCTCGCCGACGGTGTAGCTGAGGCCAGTCAGGGCAAACTTGTCCTTGCGGCTGTTGAAGCCGGCGATTTCAGACTCCTTGGTCAAGTCCTTCTCTGGGACATTAACAGTAAACTGCCGATGCTTGCTGATTTCTGTGATAGCATTTCCCTTGGTGCGCATAGCCATGACCAGCATGCTGCCGAGGGAATAGACCGAGCTGGAGGTCGAAATGTTGTAGCCGTGCACATCGTCCTTGTAGCCTAAAAAGAAGACTGGAAAGCCAAAGTAGAGTTTACGCGTTTCAAAAGTACGTTTCATATATACTCCTTTATTTTATAGTTTTTTAGTTTGCTTTTAGCAGTGAGAGTGGGACAGACTCCCATGATGGCTGCGCTCTCACCCGCAGAGGGAACTATCATTTGGAAGATACTGTATAAAAGTCCTTCAGTCTCCTTATCCACAACCTTTCTATCTCACTATCTTGTTTCTAGGTTCGGGCTGTTTTGACACAAACTACGTTTGTTTTATCTCCAATCTCCAACAGTCCTTCTGGACTGTTGGAGCAAGGCGAGCTGACAAAGTAATAAAAGATCAACTAAATGACGGTAATTTAAAAAAATAGAATAGCTAGTCAGGATACTCGTCAGCCGAAATTTCCCTTATCGCCTATCAACATTTTTGTCGCGGGGTGGTGGGCCTGGAGAGGTCGTTCAAAATCCCTAATCTCATCAACGATTTCTCCGTTTGCCATGACCAAAATGCGATGGCAGATAGCATAGCTCAGCTTGAAATCATGAGAGATGAAAAGATAAGTCAGCTGGTATTTCTCCCGCAAACCATATAGGAGGCTTAAGAGCTTGCCTTGAACAATGGGATCCAGGCCGCTCAGAGCTTCATCAAAAATAAGAATAGCCGGCTTTAAGAGCAGCGCTCGAGCGATACAGACTCGCTGCAGCTGGCCGCCGCTAAGCTGGCGTGCCGGCCGATTCAGGTAACTTTTATCTAAGCCGACATCTTCCAGAATAGCTTCTATCTCTTCACTCGCGATATTTTTGGGCAGGGCTTCTGTCAAAACCTGCTCCACTGTGAAGCGGGGATTGACCGAATGAAGCGCGTCCTGAAAAACCAGCAGGATTCTCACCCCAGACTTTTTGACTGAGTAGGGCTGGCCATCCAGTAAGACCTGACCTTGACTAGGCTTTTCCAGACCGAGCAGCAATTTAGCCAGTGTGCTCTTACCACTGCCGCTCTCGCCCATCAAGCCGATTATGTCCCCTTTCTGGACGGCAAAGTTACAGTCTTTAATAACCGCTTTTCCATCGAATTTTTTAAAAACATGTCTACATTCCAGCATCGTGTTTCACCAACCGTTCGTATGGATTTCCTAAGAGAAGATCTTGGGTCTGATCATCAGCTCATGCGATTGTACTTGCTGTTCAGAGCGTCTCCGAACTTGGTAAAGAGGAGAATGGTCAAAATCAGTAAGATGCAAGGGAAGACCACAATCCAAGGGGCTTCCTGAATGTAAATCCGGCCGTCATTGATCATGGCCCCCCACTCCGGCGACGGCGCCTGAGCTCCCAGTCCGACAAAGCTGAGGCCAGCGATTTCCATGATAATGGTGCTGATGTCAAAGCTCATGGTCGTCAGAATCTGAGGAAAAAGACTGGGGAAATAATAGTTTTTCAGGCTTGTCCAAAAATGATTGCCATACATTTTTGAGGACTGGATATAGGGTTCATTTTTCAGCTGCAGGGTCATAGAGCGCATCAGATAAGCATACTTGGTCCAGGCTGTCAGGCAGATAGCGATAAGGGTCTGCTGGAGACCGATGCCCAATATACCGACGATGGCAATAACCAGAATGATAGATGGAAAAGACTGGAAAACCGTGATAAGCAGCAAGATAAACTGGTCGAATTTCCCGCCGATGAAGGCACTGGTCACTCCGACAAAAGACCCCACCGCCGCAATCAGCACCAAAATCATAAGGGCTGGCAAGACCGTCTCTGCACCCCCGCTGACTGCACGCGCAAAGACAGACCGTCCCAGCGCGTCTGTTCCGAACCACTCACTGCTGCTCGGTCCTTGCAAGGCTTGACCCAGATTGACCTTGGTCAGACTGTCCCCCAAGAGATGGGGAGCCAAGGACGATAGGGCCAAGGCCAGAACGATGAAAGCGCCCAAGAGCAAGAGTTTTCGATTGATTTTCTTATCCATACGTGCCCTCCTTGCTTGCTTTTAGTTTTTTCATGCGCGGCAGCAGTTTGGGATTTTCCTGAGCCAGACGGACTCGAGGATTGAGCCAAACCATGAGCAGCTGAAAGACTAGATTGACCGTCAGGACTCCCGCTGTGATAAAGAGAACCGCCCCCTGAATGAGGGGATAATCCCGTTTGGCAACTACTCCGATCAGCATCTTACCGATGCCCGGCCAGGAAAAAAGGTGCTCGATAATAGCCACCCCGCCTAGGAGCGACCCCAGAGAGAGACTGACTAGAGTCAGAAGAAAGGGCAGGACATTATAAACCACATCATGCAGCAGGATATGGCCCTCTCGAATCCCCCGGCCCCGCGCACCTTCGACTTCTGGCGAATGCAGCACTTCTATCAAAGCCGTTCTCAGCTGCGGAATATAACGAGTGGACATGATTATAGCCAGTGTCAGGACTGGCAGGACCAGGCCCAGCTCATTGGCCGTCGCCTGAATGGGAAACCAGTGCAGCTGAACGGAAAAGATCAGAATGAGGATAATCCCCATCACAAAGCTGGGAATAGCATTCAGGAAAGCCAAAGCAGCCATCAGAAAACGGTCGACCGGCCGACCGGAATGATAGGCTGTATAGAGAGCCGTCGGCAGGGAAATTCCCAGAGTCGCCAGCAAGGTATAAAAAGCCAGATAGACTGTATTGGGAAAATAGAAAACCAGCTGTTCCCAGACCGAAGCCCCGGAATTATAGGTCACTCCAAAGTCACCATGGACAATCCTGCTCAGCCAGGCCAAATACTGCTCCATAAAACTGCCATTCAGGCCCATTTCCATCCGCTTGATCTCCAGCAATTCCTTGGTATAAGGAATGCCCTGAGCATTGAGAATGCTCTCAGCCGGATCTCCCGGTGCCAGATAAACCAGCAAAAAGGAGAGAAAACTGACGCAGAGCAGGATGAGGATGAATTGCAGAATAGTTTTAATAAAGAATTTAATCATACGCCTCCCTTTCAGATGTCTGGTAGCTTTCAGGCTTCTTGCTGGCTACAGCCAGCAGCACTTCGCCCTGGCGGACGACCAAGGTCGCTTTCTGGTAGAGGACCAGGCCGTCTTGCTTGGCTGTCACCTTTTCTAAAATATTGCCGTAAATATCACAGATTTCGCCAATGACCTGACCAGCCTGGACTGTTTGATTGGGCCGGACAAAGCACATCCAGCAGCCCGACCTCTGGCAGGTCAGATAATAGCTGGTATCAAAGAGCAACGGAGTCTGCTTATAATAAGGCAGGACACCTTCAAAAAGATAGCGGGCGACTTGCTTAACCGACTCTTTCATAGCCAGAACATCCTCTGGCAGGCAGGTGCCGTTTTCTCCCTGCTCCAGCAGGATACTGGGCAGGCCATAGTCCACTGAGGCGGCATGATAAAGATTGCCACGATCCTGAGACTGATAGATAATCGGCGTCCCAGAAGCCTGCAGCATCTGATAGGACTTTTCAACCACTTCCGGATCCGCCAGAAGCGAGTAGTACCCATGCGGTGTCAGCAGTTCTTCCCGATTGCCGCTGTGCAGGTCAATCAGGAAATCACTGACAGGAAAGATCTGACTCTCTATCACAGCCTTGATCTGATAGCTGAGACTGGAAACCGGCTCTTGATTCTGAAAAATCCGGTTCAGATTGAGACCGTCCTCAGGCACAAGCGTCGTCTCCCGGGCCCAGAAGCCGCTGACATTGACCGCATGCAGGAGGAGGACAGAGCCCTGATAGCCAAAGTCCCACTCATGCGCCAAGTCCATCAGCGCCTTGACCCCGACATACTCGCAGCCGTGAACTGCCGCACTGATGGTCAGCAAGGGCTGGGAGGCCTGTCCTTTGAGCAGAGTATACTGGATTGCCAGCTCATCCCTGATAGGCAGACTGCCCTGATAGCTGCTGCAGGGAGGCAGAGAGGCTAGTTGCTGCTTAATGCTCATCTTTCTCCTCCCTGTACTGACTCAGCAGGAGCTTGGTATAGTCACTCTTGGCAGCAGAGACGACCTCTTGCATGCTGCCTTGCTCCTGGACGATTCCGTCCTTAAGGACGATCAAGTCTTCTGCAAAATTGCTGACCAGAGCAATGTCATGTGAAATGAAGAGAAAGGCGGTCTGGGAATGCTCCTTGATATTTGCCAGCAGCTGCATGACCTCGTACTGAACGGTCACATCCAAGGCACTGGTGATTTCATCGCAGATAAGCACATCGGGATGGATCAACAGGGCACGGGCAATGGCCGCCCGCTGGCATTCTCCGCCGCTCAGCTGATGCGGCAGCCGCTGGGCAAGCTCAGATGTCAGACCGACCGAGGTCAGCAAGTCATGGATGGCCTGCTTTCTATCCGACGGCTGCTGATAGAGAGAGAAGTTACGGCAGACCTCTTCTAGGCTCTGCTCAATGCTGCGCTTGGGATGAAAGGTCGACTGGGGCTGCTGGGCGATATACTGGACGCGGGCATAGTAGTCTCTGTCCTTGTAGTCAGAGACGGACTTGCCCAGCAAGGTCAGCTGGCCTTGATCTGGCTTTAAAAAGCGGCAGATAAGCTTGGCAATGGTACTCTTTCCAGAGCCGGACTCTCCAACCAGCCCCAGTGCCCGTCCCTTTTCCAAGCTAACATTTATGTCAAAGACGCCGACCTTCCGATCGCCAATCTGACCGTACTCGTAAGTCAGCTGCCGGCCGATTAAGACTTGATTCATCGCTGCCCTCCTTCTCTAAACTCTGCCAGTTTGGGCACAGCCCTCAGCAGTTTCTGGGTATAGGCTTGCTCAGGATGGTGGAGGACTTGATGGGCTGGTCCGCTTTCGACAATCCGTCCTTCCTTCATGACTGCTACTCTCTGAGCCAGATGCTCGGCTACGCTGATATCGTGGGTGACAAATAGAATGGCCATTTTTTCCTCCTGATGAAGCCTGCTTAAGAGACCAAGCAGCTTCCTTTTCGACAGGACATCCAGTGCGCTGGTCGGCTCATCAGCCAGCAGCAGCTTGGGTCTGCTCGCTAGAGCCAGCGCCACGCCAACCAGCTGCATCATACCGCCGCTGAGCTCCATAGGATACTTATTGACGATTTTTTCAGGCAGCAGTCCCACCATCTCCAGACATTCTTCCAAGGGACGGAGATTTACAGCTTGCTGACCCTGGTTTTTCACCAAGTCCTGATAATGCTTTTTAATCTTGCGGCGGTTGTTAAAACTGAGACTGGCATGTTGGCTAATCCAGGCCACTTCTCGGCCAACAAAAGGCAGATAAATGCGATGGTTTTGGGGCTGCAGTTCCTGCCCTTCAAAGACAATACTGCCCTCCGTCACTGTCAGCCCCCTGAGAGGGAGACCCAGCAGCAGCTTGAGCAGGGTGGACTTGCCGCTGCCGCTCTCACCTACAATCGAAAGGGCCTCCCCTTCTGCAAGAGAGAGGGAAACCCGATCAAGAATGACTTTATCTGCTGACTGCACCAGCAGATTTTTCATTTCCAGCATATTTTATTCCTTTGATAGTTTGTTGCTGACGTGATAGTAGTCTGTCGGATGGGATTCCAGACCAGAGACGGACTTGTCCATAACCAGAGCTACCTTGTAGAAGCCGATAATGGTAAAGCCGTAGTCCTTGTCCATGATTTCCTGGATTTCCTTGCTGAGCTGATTGCGCTTAGCCGGATCAGTTTCAGTTGCCAGCTCTTCAATTTTCTTGTCTGCTTCCGGATTGCTGTAGTGACCGATATTGGCTGTACCGTTTGTTTTGACAGCACTGTTAAAGAAGGCATAGGGATCACCGATAGGAGCTGCTACCACAGCGTAAGGTGTGAAGGCATAGTCTTTTTCACTGGCAACGGCGCTGACTTCAACTTTCTTAATGGTCGCTTCGATTCCGACTTCCTTGAGCTGCTGCTGAGTGGCTTCTACAGCCAGCGGCATTTCAGGCAGACGGGTAAAGGACAGCAGCTCAATGCTGACTTTTTGGCCGTCTTTTTCACGGTAGCCATCGCCGTCGGTATCCTTATAGCCCGCTTCGTCCAAGAGTTTCTTAGCCTTGTCAACATTGAACTCATGAACGCTCTTTTGCAGGGCAAAGGCAAAGCCTGTAGGGAACGGTCCAACAGCTGGCACAGCAGCTCCCTTAAAGAGGGATTCTGAATAGGTCTTCTTGTCTACCAAGGTATCTAACGCCTGACGGAATTTGTCATCTGCTACATAAGGATTGTCAAAGTTATAGTAGTAAGCTAGGTAGCGAGAGCCTTCTACCTCAGAAATTTTGTAGTTCTTATCAGAAGCGTAGGTAGCTAGATTTGCATAAGGCAGACCATAGACGGCATCCACTTCCTTGGACTGCAGGGCTGCAGAAATAGCTGTTGGATCAGAGAAATATTTAATCTTCAGATTGCTGACTTTAGGCTTGCCATCCCAGTAGTCATCATAAGCCTTGAGCTCTGCCCCGCTCTCAGGAGTGTACTTGGTCACCATGTAAGGTCCTGTTCCGACAGGAGCTTTTTCAGATGCGCTCTTGCCCGTCGTATCCACAATAGCTGAGTACGGTTCTGCCAGAAGATTGGCCATGATTGGCTGCACAGCCTTGGTCTTGATAGTCACAGTCTGGCCATCTGCAGAAATGCTGTCAATCCCCATATCTGATGCTGCCCGCTCACTTGTCTTCACCAAGCGATCCAGAGAGGCTTTGACCTTTTCACCGGTCATCTTTTCGCCATTTTGGAAGGTTACCTTATCCTTGAGCGTGATTTTCCACTCTAGGTCTGAGACAGCTTCGATTTTCTCAGCCAGCCAAGGTTTTACTTCGAGTTTGTCGTCCATCTTAAAGAGGGTTTCTCCCACTCCGTAACGAACCGTGAACCAGCCGTTGTATTCCGCTGCCGGATCGACATTTGCTGGAAACTGGGTATAGCCGATGGTCACAGTCTTGCTGTCACTATCTCCCGCAGACTCGCTGGTTTTGCTCGGGTTTACACAGGAGGCTAGGGCTAAGCCTGCCAAGGCTGCAACCATTATTTTTGTAAAATATTTCATAAACGATTCAAATTCCTTTTCTATTTTTGCAAACTGCTTGAAGACGGTCTGTCCTAGTCAAATCTAGATACGCTTTGCTCTCTGTCTAGGGTGGTTCAATGTCCTGCAGATGGGAGAGCAAAGGAGCGAAAAACAAGCGATTGCTCATTCTCTTTCCTCCTTGGGAATTTGCCTGTCTTAGTCTTTTCCTTCCAGATAGCTTCGAGCATCTTCGACAAAGGCCGCTGGCAGGGCCAAGTCAGCCTGCAGCTCATCGCGATAAGCTCGGATGACTGCCGCCTCCCGGCCGGAGACAACTTTTTCCGTCCAGTCTGGGTCTAAGAGCAGGGCCTTTCCGAGGGCAAAGAGCGGAATCCCCGCATCCAAAACACGCTGGGCATCCTGCTTGGTCTCAATCTGACCGACAGCAATCAGGGGCACTCTATCATTGATTTTTCTGATAATTTTCTGAATCACCGGCTCCGAGTCCTGAGAATCTCTGATAGACGGGCGCCAAATATCAGAGGTCGAAATATGCAGGTAATCTACCTGATGATAGATGAGCTGCTCCAACAACTGCAGGGTATCATAAAGCTGGATACCCGGTTCTTCAATCTCCTCCGGAGAAAAGCGGTAGCCGATCAGGAAGGGGCGGTCAGCCTCTTCTTTGACCAGCTGCTTGGCTCTTTTCAGCAAGGTCTTTGGGAAACGCAGGCGGTTATTGAGACTGCCGCCCCATTTGTCCTGACGGATATTTGAATGGGGAGAGACAAACTGCTGGATGAGGTAGGTATTGGCTCCGTGGAGCTCGACTCCGTCAAAGCCAGCCTCCATCGCCCGTCTGATAGCTGACAGAAAGTCCCCTATCACCTGCTCCACCTCAGCGTTTTTGAGCGCCCTCGGCTCTGCCAGATAGTCGCGCGGAGCCTTGACGGCACTTGGCGCTGCTGGCTGACCGTCAATCAAGTCCGGCAGAACCATACGGCCGCCATGATAAAGCTGCACAATAGCCAGAGCCCCTTGGTCTTTGATGGCCTTGGCCAGCCGGCTAAGCCCCTCTATCTTATCGTCTTCCGCTGCACTAAAGCTCTCCGCAAAGGCCTTGCCCAGAGGATGAACATAGGCGCTGCCCGTGATAACCATGCCAACCGACCTCGACCGGCGGGCAAAAAAGTCAATATCAGCCTGAGACACATAGCCACCGGGCTCACTGGCACAAATAGTCATGGGCGCCAAAACAACGCGATTGCGCATGGTCTGGCCATTTTTAAAAGCAAATGGATCCTGAATCTGTGTAGTCATCTGGTCACCTCTTTTCCAAGATAAATCATGTTGTCTGTTCTTAAATAAGAACCCTTAGAGCAGGGTTGCCTGCCAGGTCTGGTCCTGCTCTTCTAATAGCAGCACTCGTCCTTGGGGGACATCAATGTTCCAAAAAACAGCCTCTCGGTCAACCAAATGCTGGTAAATCAAGCGAAGCACTCCCAAATGAGCCACTAGCGCGATGGACTCCTCAGCATTATCCAGCAAGCGGTCCGTTGCTGCCCAGACTCTGGTCTGAAAGTCTGAGAAAACTTCTGCCTCAGGAGGCGTGACCTCAAAGGGGGCTTCCAGCCAAGCCTGCCAAACTTCTGGAAAAGCCACTTCAATCTCATCAGCTGTCAGGCCTTCCCATTGTCCAAAGTCCCGTTCATCAAAGTCAGCTATCGGCTGAAGGTGCCGGCTCGGAAAAGCCAGCCGGGCTGTTTCCTGAGTCCGCTTAAGCCGGCTGGTGTAGACGGCCTCGACTGCTCGCTCCTGCATCAGAAGGCGCAGCTGCTTAGCCTCTGCTTGACCCTGCTCATTGATAGAAACGTCTTGGCTGCCGTAGAAACAGCGCCTGCGGTTGTAGTCCGTCTGACCGTGCCGCATCAGATACCATCTTTTCATCCCAGCACCGCCAATCCTAAGAGATAGAGGAGCTGGGCGATTTCGACAGAGGCTCCCAGCGTATCGCCTGTATGGCCGTCAATTTTATCATAAACAAAACGGCGATAGCCGATTGCTCCCAGAAGGACCAAGCTGTAAGCCAAGAGACCTTTCCAGCCAAAGACCAGCAGGGACAGGGCCAAGGGAAGAAGCTGAGCCAGCAGGATGTGATGGGTCTTGCTGCCGCGGAAGAAATCTCCCGATCCGCCGCCTTCTCTGGCATAGACCATCCGGTAGAGCTGCAGGCTGAGACCGGCCTTGCCCACCATGGTCAGACTGGCCACGATAAACCAGCGGGGCTCCGGCAGATAGGGATAGAGGACCAGCATCAGCGCATAGTAGAGAATGAGGGCCAGCACGCCATTGCTGCCAATCCGGCTGTCCTTCATAATCTCCAGCATCCGCTCCTTCTTGCGTGAGGAAAAGAGACCGTCCGCTGTATCTGCCAGAGCATCCAGATGAAAGCCGCCTGTCAGCAGGACATCAAAAGCAAGGGTCAGGACCCAAGCGACCATTCCCGGCAAGACCAGACTGGCTAGGTAGTAAAAGGCGCCTGAGATGAGCCCCAGCAAGAGGCCAAAGAGGGTCAGAAAAGGCAGACCGCGGCGCAGATAGGACATATCCACTGCCTTTGGAATGACAATCCGGCTGAAAAATTGGGTGTAGATAATCAAAGCCTTTATCATTTTAACCGCTGAGCGAGGCCGCAGATAACCAGATAAACCTCACTCGCCTCCTTTGCAATCAGTTGGTTGATTCGGCCCTGTACATCGCGGAAGAAGCGGCCTAGTCTGGTATCTGGCACAATGCCCAGACCGACCTCATCCGTGACAATCCAGCACTCGGCATCTGTCTGACGGACAGCAGATAAGAGCTCCCGCCACTCCTCTTCCAGCAATTGCAGCAGAAAAGACTGCTCCTGCCGGCTGAGAAAGTGCTCTTCGGTCAGCTCCAGCTTGTCTGGAAAATGCTGGGCAATCAAATCAAAGAGGCGATTGCTGGTCAGAAGAGTAGCACAGTCCAGCAGATAAACTGGATGGGCCTGCTCTCGCAGCCAGTCCGCCAACCCAGCATACTGCTCCTGAGTCGTCCAGGAAGCGGGCCGCCGCTCTTGGTGCAGCCGAATCCGCTCCTGCCATTCTGGATCTTCTCCTCGGGGCAGGCCGGTCGCAATGTAGCAGACCTGCTCTCGGGCCTCCAGCCTCTCCTCCGCAAATGCTGACTTGCCGCTTCTGGCACCGCCTGTCACTAACACAATCTTAGCCATTTGCTTCTTCTTTCATTTTTTGAAATGCTTGCTCAAAGGCTGCCAAGGTCTGGTCTAGGTCTGCCTGAGTATGGGCACTGGACATAAAGTTGGTTTCATACTGAGACGGAGCCAGATAAATGCCCTGTTCCAGCAAGAGACCGTGCAGTCGTGCAAACTGAGCATGGTCAGCAGCCTTAGCATCCGCAAAGTTGCGAACTGGCTTCTGGCTGAAGAAGAAGCCAAACATGGTCCCCTTGGACACAACTTGCAGACTGATGCTGTATTTGCCTGCCAGATTTCGTAAGCCATCACAGAGATAGTCTGTTTTTTCTTCAATCTGGGCAAAGAGCTCAGCTGTCAGCTTTTTCAGCGTTTCATAACCGGCCGTCATAGCAACTGGATTGCCCGACAGGGTACCGGCCTGATAAATATCGCCAAGCGGCGCCACCTGATCCATATAAACGGCCCTGCCGCCAAAGGCTGCAACAGGAAAGCCGCCGCCGATAACCTTGCCCAGACAGACCAGATCCGGCTCTGTCTGGTAGAGGCCGACAGCCCCCTGATAATGCGCACGAAAGCCACTCATGACCTCATCCACGATGAAGAGAGCCCCATGTTCCCGAGTGAGGGAGCGAATGCTGCTGATAAAGTCTGCATCCGCAGGAATCAAGCCCATATTGCCCGCGACGGCTTCTAAAATGACACAGGCAATATCATCGCCATGCTTTTCAAAGCAAGCCCTGAAAGCCTCTGTGTCATTGTAAGGCAAAGCCAAGGTCTCCCCAGCTACCTGAGCAATGACTCCGGCCGAATCGGCAATCCCAAAGCTGGCCAGGCCTGAACCAGCCTGAACCAAAAAGGAATCGCTGTGGCCATGATAGCAGCCGATAAATTTGACAATTTTGGAGCGCTTGGTCACTCCGCGTGCCACCCGTATGGCGCTCATGGTCGCCTCCGTTCCTGAATTGACCATCCGCATTCTTTCCATGAAAGGCAGACGCTCCTGTACCAGCTGACCGAGAGCAATCTCTCTGGGACTAGGAGCACCAAAGCTGGTCCCTTCCCAAATGGCTTCCTCGACAGCCGGCAAAATAGCCTTTGGCGCATGCCCCAAAATCATCGGCCCCCAAGACAGGACATAGTCAATATAGCGGTTGCCATCCACATCGTAGAGATAGGCTCCGCTGGCTTTTTCGATAAAGAGGGGGTGGCCGCCCACGGCTTTAAAAGCCCGAACAGGACTGTTGACCCCACCGGGAAAGAGCTTCTGAGCCTCTTTAAAATATTGGTTGGAATGTTCTCTCTTCAAGTTCGTCCTCCTTCTGTAGAAAACTGTCGATTCTCTGCCGCCTCTATCCTTCTCTCAGATAGCCGGCTGCATCCTTGGCAAAGTAGCTGATAATCAAATCTGCTCCAGCCCGCTTCATAGCAGTCAACACTTCCATGACAATGGCTTTTTCATTGATCCAGCCCTGCTGCGCTGCTGCTTTAATCATGGCATATTCCCCACTGACATTATAGGTCACCAGCGGCAGCTTAGTCTCCTGACGCAGCTCTCTGAGAATATCCAGAAAGGCCAAAGCCGGCTTGACCATGAGAAAGTCTGCTCCCTGCTCCTCATCGCTCTTGGCCTCTCTCAGAGCCTCCAAGCGATTGGCCGGATCCATCTGATAGGTCTTGCGGTCGCCAAAGGCCGGCGCACTCTCACCAGCATCACGGAACGGCCCGTAAAAGCTCGAGGCAAACTTGATGGCATAGGACATAATCGGAATAGCTTCAAATCCGGCCGCATCCAGTCCCTGACGGATAGCTGCAACAAAACCATCCATGGCATTGGAAGGCGCAATGATATCCGCACCTGCTCGAGCCTGACTGACCGCAACCTCTGTCAGTCTGGTCAGAGACAGATCATTGTCCACTTCCTCTCCTCGCAAAATACCGCAGTGGCCATGACTGGTAAACTCACAGAGACAAGTGTCTGCAATGACGACCGTATCCGGAAAATGCTGCTTGATTAGGCGGATGGCTTCCTGCACAATGCCCTTCTCAGCGGAGGCCTGACTGCCTGTCTCATCCTTTTCTGACGGGATGCCAAAGACGATAAAAGCCCGAATGCCCAAGTCTGCACATTCCTGCACTTCTGGCAGCAGATCCCCAAGGGAGAACTGATAAACTCCCGGCATGGAGGCCACCTCCTGCTTTTCAGCCAACCCTTCCTTGATAAATAAGGGCTGGATAAAATCATCCACAGACAGCTGGGTTTCCCTGACCAGCTGCCGCAGAACGCTGCTTCTCCTCAGCCTGCGATGTCTATAAAATTCCATGCTTGTCCTCTTCTTTCTTGATTATTTCCTTGACCATCTCTTCAACAGAAGGACGCTGGGGCTGGCAGTCGACCCTATAGCCCGACTCCTTGACTGCCTGAGCCGTTGTCTGACCAATCACTGCAATCTGATGGCTGGATGGCAGCTGGGGCTTAAGGGCACAAAAACTCTGCCAAGCCGACGGACTGGCAAAGGTCCATATCACATCCTCTTGGGACAGATAGTTCTCCAGCTGTTTCTGGCCTGTGAGATTTGAGGTCGTTTGGTACATAGGCCAAGCCCAGACCTCATGGCCCGCTTCCTTTAATGCCTCAGCCAGACTGGGATTGGATAAGCTGCTCTGAGGCAGCAAAATCTTCTGAGCCGGCAGGGCCAAGGCCAGCCATTCCTGGACAAAGTCCGCACCATAGTGGCTGCTGGCCTGAAAATCACAGGCTCGGTCCAGCTCGTCCAATGCCCGACTGGTCCGAGGCCCAATTGTCGCAATTTGGCAGTCGGCTCTCAGATAGGGACTGAAAGCTTCTACTGCTACAGCGCTGGTAAAAAAGACCCAGTCAGCTGCCGGCAGCACCGCTTTGATGCTTTCTGGCAGGGCCAGCGTCTGGCAGCGAATGAGAGGGACATGGTACGTCTCAAACCCGGCCTGTTTGATCTTTTCTAGCCAGGCAGAGTCTGGCGCCTGCTCTCTGGTAAAGATTAGTTTTTTAACCATGGCATTCCTACTGCCCCCTTATCGGCTAACTGGCGCACAGCCTGCTCTGCTAATTGCTGACCATCCTGCCCCTGAAGACTGACAAAGATACATTGGCCGTCCTCCTTAGCCAGCATAGCCTCTAGCTGGAAGTCCTGACCTTTTTTCTGGGCCAAAGCAGCGATAGGGAAGCTGCAGTCTGCATTCATCTGAGCCAAAACAGCCCGCTCAACTGCCACTTCAGCAGCTGTCTTCTCATCCTCAACAGCTGCCAGCAGGCTCCGCAGCTCCTCATCCTCTGCCCGGCATTCCACCGCCAAAGCTCCTTGGGAAATAGCTGGCAGGCAAAGACGGGTCTCTAAAGGCTGAATGGGAAGATGGCTTTGGTCCAGCCAGCCCAAGCGTTTCAGGCCTGCCATAGCTAAGACAATCGCGTCGTATGCGCCTTCTTCCAGCTTCTTGATACGGGTATCAATGTTGCCCCTGAGCGGCTGGAAGACCAGATCCGGTCTCTGAGCCTGCAGCTGCACCTGACGGCGGATGCTGCTGGTCCCGACTATCGCCCCCGCAGGCAGGTCAGCCAGCGTCTGGTCAGCCTGACGGAAAATCAAGCAATCCCGCACATCCTCTCTCCGGCTGATAGCACCGAGCACGCAGCCGGCTGCCAGTTTAGCCGGCATATCCTTGAGACTGTGGACCGCCATATCAATCTCCCCAGCCAGCAAAGCCCGCTCGATTTCCTTGACAAAGACCCCCTTGCCGCCAATTTCCTGCAGGCTGACATGGGTCAGGCGGTCTCCCTTTGTGGTATAGGGCACGAGCTCAAAATTCCGCTCGGGATAGAGGGCCTTCAGCTGGCTGACGATCTGCTGGGTCTGGGTCATGGCCAGCTTACTCTTGCGCGTTCCTACCTTAATGACCTTCATCGTTTCCCCTTTCTCTATGCAGGCCGAAAATCTTGGCAATCAAAGCAATATCATACTCCGAATGCTCTCCGACCGACCGCTCCTTGAGCTGCAGGATTGGCTCCTTCAGCACTTGGTTGATAATGCTCTTCATATGCTTGGAAATCTGCTTTTGCTCCCGCTCTGTCAGATCCGGCAGCTTGCGCTTGAGGCTTTCCATAGCCGTAGCTTGCGCTTCCAAAGCCTTGTCCCTGATTTCTTGGATCAAGGGCACAATCCCCAGCTGCTGGCGCCAGTCCGCAAACTTGACCAGCTCCTCCTCAATCTCCAGCGCAATCTGACCGGCAATCTCCTGCCGCTCGGCCTGATACTGCTCCAGCTGATTGGTCAGATTTTCAATATTATAGAGTCTGTGCGGCACGCTCGGATGGCAGGAGCGAGGCAGGCAGAGGTCAAATACGACCGCATCTGCCTTGAGCATGGCCGGGTAGATAATATAGCCTTCTGTTTTGACGGCTGAGAAGACCACATCTGCCTCCGCCAGCACCGCTTCCAGCTCCGCCCAGGCATGGGCAGACACCCGCTCCTCTTCCAGAAAGGGCTGAGCCTTGCTGACCGTCCGATTGAGCAGCATGACAGAGTCAAAAGGCCGCTGCAGGACATACTTGGTCACCAGCTGGCCAATCTCACCCAAGCCGATAACGGCAGCTTTTTTTGAACTGTAGTCCAGACCCAGCCGGTCCAGCTCTTGGAGGGCTGTCAGGCCGATGGAGATGGGCCGGTCATTGATCCGGTAGGTATCGTGCATGCGCTTGGCAAAGGTCAGGGCCTGCTTAAAGGCTTGATTGAGCACAATGCCTGTCGTACCGGCATCTTGCGCTGCCAGGAAGGCCTGCTTGAGCTGGCCCAAGACCTGACTTTCCCCGACAATCTTTGACTCCAGGCCGATGGAGACCCGCAGCAGATGCCGCAAGGCCTCATCCCCCTCACGAAAGACCAGATAGTCTTCCAGCTCCTTGACAGGAATCTGAAACCAATCTGCCAAAAAATGCTTGGAATAGTAACGGCCAGTATGCAGCTGATCCACCACCAGATAAAGCTCTGTCCGATTGCAGGTTGACAGAATGAGATTTTCCAAGATACTTTTTTCTCTTTTCAGCAGATTCAGGGCCTTGGGTCCCTCCTGATCTGAAAAATGCGCTCTTTCCAAAATAGGCAGCGGTGTTTCCCGATGGGTCAAGCCCACATATAATAGGTGCATGTTTTTGTCCTTCTGTTAAAGTTGATCTAAAATCGCTTCGATCTTCCTGCGAATCTCCTTAGAACGGCTGGGCGAGAGACCGTTGGTTGAGATCATGACAGAGACATCCTTCTTTCGAGCAATGGCTACATTGTAGAAGTCAGAAAAGGTCTTGTCGCCCGTATTGTTTACCAGCTGACTGGGGGCCGCATCCTCCATAATCTGACGGTTGACTTCCGCCTGATCTGTACAGGCAAAGACTAGCTTTGCGCCTTCCAAATCGCCTGTCTGGTAGGGTCTAGCTAGCCATTGGATCTCCGCCTGCGGAATGTCAGCATGCAGAGTCGGACTGACCACTGTCACGGCCGCTGCCTCCGCCAGCAGGGTCTTGACTTTTCTGGCCGCGACCTTGCCGCCTCCCACTACCACGACTTTCTTCTCTCTGATATTGATCATGACTGGATACATGCTGCCTTCTCCTATTTCTTGTCCCGAAAGATCTTTGCGCTGCGCTTGTAGATGGTATCGGGCTCTTTCAGCCGATCATTGACCAGTCTAGCCAGCACAAAAAAGTAATCGGACAGGCGGTTGATATAGATCAGCCCTGTCTCATTGACGGCTTCTTCTGCCTCGATGACAGCCACCATCCGGCGCTCTAAGCGCCTGGTCATGGTGCGGGCCACATGCAGAAGACTCGCAATCCGATGCCCGCCCGGAATGATAAAGCGGTCAATCTTGGGCGGGATGTGCATATAAGCATCCATCCGCTCTTCCAGCCAGCTGACATTGGCCGGCTCCTGCTTGTAAGGGCGCAGCTCTCTCGGTGTGGCCAAGTCGCTGCCGCAGTCAAAGAGATGCTGCTGGATTTCCTCGCATTCCAAGCGCAGGTCATCTAAGATTGGATAGTCGCGCATCTCCGATACGACATAGCCCAGATGGGAGCAGAGCTCATCCATGGTCCCATAGGCTTCGACCCGAATATGGGTCTTGGATACTCGGTCTCCGCCGTAGAGGCGGGTAAAGCCCTTGTCTCCGTATTTGGTGTAAATTCTCATTTTTCTTCTCGATTCATGATCTGATAGATCTGCTCCATGTCCAAGGACTGGCGCAGCAAGTCAGCCAGCTTGTCATACTCTCTGTCTTTAAAGTCTTGGATGCTGATCGGCTCGTCCCTCAGTTCCTCTAAGCCCTTGGCCAGACGAAGCTCATTTAAGAACTGTCTGGTCCAGTCCGGATTGTCAAAGACACCATGGAGATAGGTGCCCTGCACCTGACCGCCGTAAGCCACTGCTCCATCAGGACGCTGGGTCGCTTCACCATTTTGCTCCTTGATGATAGAGAAGGGCTGAAGATGGCCGGCCAGCTGGGTCTCTCCCATATGGATCTCATAGCCTTCCAGCTCCTGGCCCTCATGCAGGGCGCGGACCTGAGTCGTCCGCTTGACTGACCGGAGCACCGTCTCGGTCTCTAAAATGCCCAAGCCGCGAATCTCCTCCCGGTCAGACTCTAAGTGCTGAGGATCGCTGATTTTCTGTCCCAGCAGCTGATAGCCGCCGCAGATACCAAAGATCCGCACACCTTGCTTCAGGCACTCCAAGATCTCAGCTTCAAGCCCAGACTCCCGCAGGTAGTCCATATCCTCGATGGTATTCTTGCTGCCCGGCAAGATCAGGAGGTCCGGCCGGCCGATGGCATCCCCCGGCTGGACATAGCGGACAGAGACGTCCGGCTGGATTTCCAAACTGTGAAAATCCGTAAAATTAGACAGGCGTTTGAGGCTGATGACAGCAATGTCCAGACTTTTTCTTGTATCAAAGCGCCGGCTCTTCTGCACCAGTGCGACACTGTCTTCGCTGTCTATATCCAGCTGGGCATAGGGCACTACTCCGATGACCGGCACCCGAGTCAGCTCCTCAATCATGTCAATGCCGGACTGGAGCAAAGCCACGTCGCCGCGGAATTTATTGATAATAACCCCCTTGATTCGCTGGCGGTCCTCAGGCGGCATAAGCTCAATCGTTCCATAAATAGAAGCAAATACTCCGCCCTTGTCAATATCGGCCACCAAAATCACCGGAGCATCCACCAGTTTGGCCATGCCCATATTGACAATGTCTCGGTCATTGAGATTGATTTCAGCGGGACTGCCAGCACCCTCGATGACAATGACATCATTCTCAGCCCCCAGCTCCTCATAGACTTCCTTGATCTTGGGCAGGAGCTGCTGCTTGTAGTCATGGTATTCGACAGCATCCATATCCCGCAGTACCCGGCCTAGAAAGACGACCTGGGATTTGCGGTCCGATGTGGGCTTGAGCAGGACGGGATTCATGCGGACATCTGGCTCCTTGCCGGCTGCCTCTGCCTGCACGACCTGAGCCCGGCCCATTTCATCTCCTTTTTTGGTGATAAAGGAATTCAGCGCCATATTCTGCGACTTAAAAGGGACTGTTTCTAGGCCATCCTGCTTGAAAATCCGGCAGAGCCCTGCCGCAATGATGCTCTTCCCCGCATCTGAGGCCGTTCCCTGTATCATCAGTGATTTGACCATCTTACACTTCCTCCTAGCTGCTCAAAGAAGGCAGCTTCATTTTCTGCCAGCGGCGTCTGGATAGTCTGATGGAGCTTGACGATCCAAGGCACAGACACGCCCGCTTCCGCCAAGAGCTCTCCCTGCTGAAAGAGCTCAAACTTGCTGCCCTGCGCAATCAAATTCCCCTTCTGCAGCAGATAGGCATAGTCACAGCAGTCATACATCAGATCCATGTCATGGCTGGATACGATGATGTTGGTTCCGGCCTGAACCAGCTTTTTCATGGTCTGGGCCATCTGATCCCGTCCTTTGGGATCCAGTCCTGCCGTGGGCTCATCCAGCAGCAGATACTTGGGCTGCAGGGCCAGCATCCCTGCGATGGCCACCCGCTTTTTCTGGCCGTAGCTCAGATACTGCAGCGGCCTGTCCTGCAGATGGGAGATGTCCATCATCTCCAAAGCCGCTGATACTCTGCTGGCAATTTGGTCTTCTTCATAGCCTAAGTTTTCCAAGGCCATGCCAATATCGTCCTTCACAATGGTATAAAAGAGCTGCTGCTCTGGATTCTGAAAGACCATATTGACATGCTGCCGATACTGATACAAGGCCTTCTTAGAATAGCTGACAGGCTGACCGTCATAGAGAAGGCTTCCTTCCTGCGGCTTGAGCAGGCAGGTCATGAGTTTCATGATGGTGGACTTGCCCGAGCCATTAGCCCCAAGAATGCCGGTAATCTGCCCTTCTGCAAAGTCCATGGAAATATCATGCAGGGTTTGCCTTTCATCATACGAAAAGGAAATATTTTTCATTTGTAACATCTGAGATTCCTACCTACCTTGCTATTATAATATAAAAACAATCTTCTTGTAAATGCTCCGAGTGCTACTCGCTGTGCTCCGCATCGAATTTCAAAGCCAGCACTTCATTTAATTTCTGGTTGTCATCCAGCAGCTTGGAAAAGAGAGTATTGGCCAGTCTGCCCCAAGCCTGGTGCTGCTTTCTCTTATTATAAAAAGAAAATTTCAAATCCAGAGTATCCCGAATGGTCACAAACTCATAGAAAACCAGAAAAATGAAACGGTACATCAGGACAATCAAGTCCAGCAGCACCCTTGGGATGTGCAGGATTTTAAACAGCCGCAGCATCTGAGCAAAAGGCACGGTCAGGACAAAGAAATAGGTCGACACCAAGGAGGAATAGATGCGCAAGAGGATAAAAACGCTCTGCTGGCCGGCAGCTTGGCTGATCCCCAGATAGCCCCGCCCTAAAGGCAAGGCCAGCAAGAGCTGGTCCGGAGCATCCTGATAGGTCAAGACAAAGGTCAGGAGGCTGATCAGAATAAAGATACTGGCATGCAGATACCACTTGAGATAAGGCCCCCAGGACAGACGAGCCACATAGCAGGTCAGAGGTGCCACCAAGGCGATGAGAGCCAGCTGTAGTCCCCTGACACCAGAAAAACTGACAGCCAGCAGCAGCAGGTAAATGAACAATTTATAGCCAGCCGGCAGATCTTTCCAGCGGTTTTGATAGGCGTATTGATCAATCGCAAACAAGAGGAGGCCCTCCTTTCTAACTATGTATTCATTCCCTTCTCTATGCAAGAGCAGCTTTCCTTCGTCTGGGACCAAGCCCAAGACTCAGGCTGCTCCGATGATCGGAAATCTTGCTTCTCTATTCATGAGGCCTGAATATGGACAGGCCTCATGAATACTAATGCTCACTCTGCTCAGAAATTTCCTTTTGCTGCCCTTGCTTTTTGCCCTTATAATAGCCGATGACATAGAAGATGATGCCTGCTCCGATACTGCCTTGCAGGGTGAAGAGCAGGCTTTCGACCTCGGGTCCTGCCGGCTCAAAAATAGGCGAGAACCAAGGCTCGTAGTCTTTTTGGATTGAGCTGATAGCCTGCTCGGCCGCATCATCCGTTCCGCTGTATTCGACACCCTTAGGGGCAAAGACAAAGGCAGCAAGCGTGATGGCTACTGCAGCCAAGATCAAGATGATATTCTTATATTTTTTCATTTGAACAGACCTACTCTTTCTTTGATATTTTCTGAGATTAAGTTATAGAGGACGACTGTCAGCAGCCCTTCTACGATGGCAATCGGAATTTGAGTCATCAAGAAGACACCCATGAACTTCATTGCAGAACCGACAAAGCCGCTGTTGGCATCTGGGAAGACCAAACCGAGCTGGATGGAAGTTGTCGCATAAGTCGCCAAGTCGGCTATCACAGCACAGATAAAGATAGAGACTGCAGTAGACAGCTTGATGGATTTAGCAAACTTGTAGACGAAATACCCCACAAACGGACCAACCACCGCCATGGAGAAGGCATTGGCACCCAGAGTCGTCAAGCCGCCATGCGCCAAGAGGAGGGCTTGAAAAAGCAGGCAGATAGTTCCCAAAACACTGATGACAGACGGGCCAAACATGGCCGTCCCCAGACCAACCCCTGTCGGATGCGAGCTAGATCCTGTAACAGAAGGAATCTTCAGCGAAGACAGGATAAAGATAAAGGCTCCGGACAAGGCCAGCATGGTCTTAGAGTTGGGATCCTCTGCGACGATTTTCTTGATACGCAGCAAGCCTGCTACAAAGAAAGGCAGGAAAACGACGAACCAAAAGATACACCAAAAGAGCGGAAGATAGCCTTCCATGATATGCATAGCTGACACAGACTGAGTACTCAGCAGCGCCAAAACAGCCAGCAAGGCAACAAAAGTTACTTTTTTATTTTTCAATAGTTTCATGTTTATTTCCTTTACTAAGAACCTGATGTCTTAAGGCGGCGGGACAGCCTCTTAAACATAGGCTCTGATCTTAAAAAATCTTCTTTTTAACGAGGAAAGTAGTAAAATAAGGCAGCTTGGTTTCTGGCGTGATTCCTGCTAGGCCCAGCAGAGTTTGTTGCTTGTCAGTCGACGAATGGCTAACCATGAACGTCTGCTGTAAGAGGCCAAGTTTTTCCAGCAGAGGCAGGACTGTATCCAGATGATTGGCCACCTTCATCAGCACAATCGAGTCATGCAGCTCAAGCGCCGCCTCAATCTTGTCAGCAGGAGCCGTAGCCGGCAGGACTGCCAGAGACTCCTCATCCATGGTCAGCGGCTGACCCAGCTCAGAAGCCATACTTGAGAAGGAGGTGATACCGGGAATGGTCTGACAGTCAATGTCCTTTTCCAGCAGGGCCAGCAAATAACTGTAAGTGCTGTAGACCATGGGATCTCCCAGTGTGATAAAGCCCACATTCTTGCCAGACCGGACATCTGCTGCGATTTCAGCAGAGATGGCCTGCCATTGGGCTTCTTTGGCCGAATTGGAACGAACCATAGGGAAATGCCGCTGCTTGATTTCCAGCTGCTCCTTCAGGTAAGGCTCTGCGATACCTAATGCAAAGCTCTTGCTCCCCTTCTTTGCCTCAGGTGTATAGAGAATATCTAGATTTTCCAAAAGCCGACTGGCCTTGACAGTGACCAGCTCGCTATCGCCTGGTCCCACACCAATTCCGTAAAATTTTGCCATTCCTTCCTCCTATTCGATGATTTCTTCTAAATGCTGAATGTAGAGCTGCTGAATCTCAGGGTATTCGCCCAGGCCAATCAGATGAGCATTGACCTCATAGCCCTGTTCCTTAAAGAAGCGGTACCAAGAACCTTCCTCGTCTGAGCTCATGTCATTGGTCGCATGGTCGCCTGCTACCAGCATGAAAGGAGCCAGATGCACCTCCCGGATGCCCCGCTCTCTCAGCGCCTGCTCGATCAGCTCCACCGGAGGGTAGCTCTCCACACAGCCGACATAGACCGGACTGGCCCGCATCATGTGGTCCAAGGCCGCATAGGCTGTAAAAGCATAATGCTGGCTGCCGTGGCCCATCAGAACCGTTGCTGCATCTGACGGCAGCTGCCCATAGCGGTCCAGCAGGATAGAGCCGACAGCCTCATAATCCTCCTGACTGTGCAGCAGAGGCTTAGACACGACCAGCTTCTTAAAGGCGTCCTGAAAATCGCTGGCCTGCGCTAGGATCTTTTCGTACTCACTGCCCAGAATAACGTGGAGCGGCTGGAGATAGACCTCTTCTGTCCCCTGCTCTGCGAGCTGCTCCAAGACTGCTCTGACTGTCGGAATGTCCAGTCCCTCCTGCTGCTTGATCCGCCGTCTGACGACATTCGAAGTGAAGGCTCGGTAGACCGGATAGTCTGAAAATCGCTGCTGAATGGCCTGCTCACAGGCCTCGATGGTTTTGCGTCTGGTTTCTGGATAGGTCGTTCCGAAACTGACAACTACTATAGCTTTACTCATGACCTGCATCCTTTCAGAGAATTTCCCGGCATTTGTCGATGATAGAGGCAATGGTGGCTTCATCCGTCTCCACAATCCTGTCAAAGCCTGCTGCATCCAGTACCGCTCGTGTGCTGGCTCCCATGACGACGAGGGGCTGTTCTTTCCAGTCATAGCCTGCTGCCTGGCTGGCTGCTACAAAGTTCATGGCCGCGGCAGAGTTGGGCAGGCAAACCGCCTCGATCTCCGGCCATTTGTCCCTCTCTATCGGGCTGTCAAAGGCCAATCTGTGACTGGCTATGACCGGCAGGGAATAAAGCTCTTCCAGACTCGCCTGCTTATGCTCAGCCGTCAGGATATACCAGCTGCCGCCTTCTTTTTCAAGAGCGGCCGCAAAGGCTGCATCCGACTGCTGGGCTGTCATCCGATCCAGCAAGACGCCGCTCGCTTCGATAGACTTGGCCGTGTGGCGGCCGATAGCCGCAAAGCGGATGTGAGACAAGCTGCGCAAGTCTCTGCCTTGGCTGCGCAGGGCTTTCAGAAAGAGCGGCCAGCTCTGCATATCAGCAAAGACCAGACCGTCTGCCCTCTCCAAGTCCGGCAGCGGCAGGACCAATTCCTCCACTCGGGTCCGGGCAGGGAAGGTGGTCAGCGCAGCTCCAGCATCCTTGAGCAGGCGAGGGAGCTTTCCTGTGTCTGACTGCTGGATGAGGATATTCCGGCCGAAGAGCGGCCGCTGCTCATGGAAATTCAGCTGCTGGCGAAAGGCAACGACTTCCCCGACCACGATGACACTGGGCGCCTGAAAGGCGGCCGCTTCTGCTAGGTCTGCGATGCTGGCCAAGGTCCCGTCTACCGAGCGCTGCTGGGGATGGGTTCCCCACTCAATGACAGCGGCAGGCTTGCTCTCATCATACCCTCTGGCTGTCAGCTCCTGCACGATGGAGCGCAGATTTTTCATGCCCATGAGAAAGACCAGGGTCCCCTTGAGCTGGGCAATCGCTTCCCAGTTGAGCCTCTCTGTCTCATCCTTGAGATGGGCGGTAAAGACATGAAAACTGGTCGCCACGTCCCGATAGGTCATAGGAATCCCAGCATAGGTCAGACCAGCCACAGCCGAGGTAATGCCCGGCACCACCTCAAAGTCCACGCCGGCTTCCGCCAAGCGAACTCCTTCTTCTCCGCCTCGGCCAAAGATATAGGGATCGCCGCTCTTGAGGCGGACTACCCGCTTGCCCTGACGGGCTTTTTCGATGAGAATTTCCTCGATAGCTTCCTGTCGGATACAGGGCTGGCCGGGCTTTTTACCAACATCTATCTTCTCGCAGTCAGCCTTTATATGCTGAAAGAGCTCTTGGTTAATCAAGCGGTCAAAGACCAGCACATCTGCCTCCTGGAGCCGACGCTTGCCTTTGAGGGTCAGCAGCTCCGCATCACCCGGACCTGCGCCCAATAACGTTACTAAACCGGACATTTTTTCTCCTTTTGTTTGACTCAATGAAAATCAAATAGCAAACTAGACAGAGCAGACATGATGGAAGCTAGCTGCGCATCCTGTTACGAGAAATCCTAGAGGACTTTCTCAAACTCCTGCACAAATCCAGTCGCATGAAAAGAATCGTTTCAATGCAGCCCATGTCGGAGCTAGCCTTAGGCTATACTGGCACAGTTTGAAGAGATTTTCGAAGAGCATTAGCTATTTTGTCAGATAAGCCTCCAGCTCTTCCAAGCTTGAAACCATCTGCGGATAGGCCACCATTGGCCGGGAGATGATAATGCAGTCTATCCCCAGCTCCTGGCAGCCATCAATCTTTTCACGAATCCCGCCGACCGTGCCGCTCTCCTTGGAGACAAAGACATCTGCTCCCGAGCGCAGCAGCAGCTCTTTATTGCACTCCTTGGAAAAAGGAGCCTTGATCGCATCAATCTGGTCTGCGACCAGCCCCAGCTGCTCACAGGCCAAGAGCACCTCTGACGTCGGCAGCACGCGGACGACAATCCGCCGGCCCGGTAAGCCTTCCACAAAGAGCGGCAGGGTCTTGCTGCCGGTCCCCAGATAGACCGTCTGGTAGCCACGCTTGGCGATCTCTGCGATGGCTTCCTGGGTCGAATGCACTACGATGGCTCCGCTCAAATCCAGCGTCGCCTGCCGCTCAAAGCGCAGGTAAGACACACCAGCCAACTCTGCCGCCCGAATGGCTTCCTTGGAAACAATGTCCGCAAAAGGATGGGTGGCATCAATAATCTCGTCTACATC
This sequence comes from Streptococcus panodentis, assembly GCF_017884005.1. GTDB lineage: Bacteria > Bacillota > Bacilli > Lactobacillales > Streptococcaceae > Streptococcus > Streptococcus panodentis. The sequence continues at coordinate 117,399 of NZ_QFAY01000002.1, read as the reverse complement.
ATGCTCTTTGATGAAAGCCGCCATATCCTCAGCAGTCAGCCGGCCCTGAATGACCGGCTGGCCAAACTGAGAAGCCAAGTGCCGGCCGTAGTCTGTGACAACAGAGCTGGTTACATCAATTTTCTTGCGATCCAGCAGTTCTAAAATAGCAGTGCTGTCGGATGTGCCTCCCAGCAGTAATTTCATCATACAGTATACCCTCGAGGTGTAATCATGCGGCCGTTTTTGATATAAGTTTCTTTATTGCCAACGATGACGATGGTGGTCATATCTACCAAAGTCTCATCCAAGTCCTTGATGGTGGTCAGGATGATTTCCTCATCCTTGCGGCCAATGTCTTTTCCGATACCGACAATGGTATCGGCTGACTTGTACTCAGACATGATAGCGAGCGCCTTGGCCAGATGGTCTGGACGGCCCTTGCTCCGAGGATTGTAAAGGCAGACGACAAAGTCCCCTTGAGCGGCCGCATGCAGACGCTTCTCAATCATGTCCCAAGGTGTCATCAAGTCGCTCAGGCTGATATGGCAGAAATCATTCATGAGAGGAGCTCCCATAGCTGCAGCGGCACCCAGACTGGCTGTAATACCTGGAACCACCTTAACTTCTACATCACTAGCATCGCCCAGCAGCTCCAAGATCAAGCCTGCCATTCCATAGACACCGGCATCTCCGCTGGAGACGACTCCGACATTTTTGCCCGTTTCCCTAGCCAAGTCGATGGCCTTTTGGCAGCGGTCAATCTCCTGGCGCATCCCTGTCGCTACGTGCTCCTTGTCCTTGACCAAATCGCGAATCAGTCGCATATAGGTCGAGTAGCCGACAATAATCTCACAGTCGGCTAAAGCAGCCAGCGCTTCCTGCGACATCAATTCTTCCTTACCTGGGCCTAATCCGATAACGTATAGCATATATATTTCTCCTTATATGATAAGATTCTATAATGGCAGTTGGTCCATCAGACCGCCTGCTCTTTTTTGATTTACTTTTTTATTACCGCTTTTGCAAGCGCATAGGTACAGCCGTTTTTGGCAAAGCGCTCGGTCAGGACCTGACCCTGACTGGCCAGATCTGCGCTGGCCAAGGCGACACTGCCGACTCCGACTGCCTGTTTGACAAAGGCAGACTGAGGATAGCGGTCTGCTACGGCAGCCAGCTCTTCCTTGCTGAAGGTCTCAAAGGGACAGCCCAATTCCTGAGCCAAGGCCACAATGGCTGCTTCATCCTTCTTGACATCAATACTGACGATTTTGGCAATCTCATTAGCCGAAATCCCCTGCTGCAAACAGAAGTCCTCAAAGCCTGCACGAAAGACAGCCGGTGCCACATCTTTTCGAGCCCCAACGCCCAAGACATAGGGCCGAGGATAGATGACTGCCAGATTTTCTCTTTGAATAGCTTTTTTATCAGCTGTCAGCAGAATCAGCGGCTCCCTTCCCTTGAGAACAGCCGCCAGCTCTTCCTCATCCACAGGAGTCAGACCGCGAAGGTCGCTGACCCAGTCCTTCTCCTGATAGAAATAGACCGTGCGGCCGCTGCCTAGATAGCTGTTAAAGGGCTTGATGAGCGGCCTCAAATCCGGCCGCCAGCCATTGACCGATTGGGCCAGATTGTCCAGCGCTGTCACATTCTGCACATCCGTTGCTGTCGTAATGACGGGATTGGCACCGAGCAAATCTGCGATTTCGCGCGTCACCTGATTGGCGCCGCCCAGATGACCGCTTAAGAGGCTGATGACATGGGTGGCTTTCTCATCCATGACAATCACGGCCGGGTCACTGGTCTTGTCCTGCAGGACAGGAGCGATGGCCCGCACCACAGCTCCGGCCGCCATGATGCAAATGAGGACATCTACCTGCTGAAAAAGCTGGGCTATCGCCTCCACTGCGCGGCCTTCAATGGCCTTGACCTGATCATCTGCCAGCCGAGGCGTCGTATAGACGGGGACTGCCTTGCCCAGCTTGTCCCGCAGGGTCAGGGCCAGCTCTTTGCCGACAGCTGTCACCGTCACGATAGCATATCTAGCCTGAGAATCACTTGGCATGGCGGCTCTTCCCCCGTCTAAACTCATGCTGAAAATCTGCATGGTAGAGCTTGGAATAGTAAAATTCCTCACCCAAGAAGTCACCGACTAGGATCAGGGCTGTCTTTCTAATCTTAGCTTCCTTGACCTTGTCAGCAATGTTTGTCAAATCGCCAAAGACCTTCTTCTCATCCGGCCAGGTAGCCTTGTAAATAACAGCCACAGGCGTTTCTGGAGGATAGCCGCCCTCTATCAGCTCGCTGACCACCTTTTCGATTCCCTGAACCGACAGGAAGATCGCCATAGAGGTCCGGTGCTGGGCATAGCTCCGCAAAGCCTCCCGATCCGGCACAGGTGTCCGGCCAGCCATCCGAGTGATGATGAGGCTTTGAGAGACTTCGGGCACCGTGTACTCTGTCCCGATACTGGAGGCTGCCCCCAGAAAAGAGCTGACACCCGGCGTACAGTCAAAGTCAATGCCGCGTTTCTTCATCTCCTCGGTCTGCTCCCGAATGGAGCCGTAGATGGAGAAATCTCCTGTCTGCAGGCGAACCACCTCTTTCCCAGCCTGGACTCCGGCCTCCATGACATCGATGATTTCCATCAAATGCATGCTGGCGCTGTCATGAATCTCAGCCCCTTCCTTGCAGTAGCTCAGCAGGTCCGGATTGACCAGAGAGCCTGCATAAATGACCACATCAGCCTGAGACAGCTGCCTATAGCCCTTGAGCGTGATCAGCTCCACATCCCCCGGTCCAGCTCCAACAAAGTGTACTTTGGCCATCAGTCACCCTCCCTTTCTTTTTTCTTACAGGATACAATGATGGTTGGATTTTGAGGCTTGAAATAGTGCCCCTTGCCCAGTCCCGTCCAGCGGCTGGCCTGAACCGAGACAATCTCAAGCTCCTCCCAGTCCATCTGCTCGGCGATTTGGGCTGCTTCCAGAGCATTCTCCAGCAGGATAAAATTCAAAACCAGCCGGCCGCCAGGCTCCATGATCCGAGCGCACCAGTCGAAGATCTCCTGCATATTGCCCCCGGTTCCGCCGACAAAGACTGCATCGAAACTGCCCTCCAGCTCAATCGGCGCCAGTCCTGGATAGAGACGGACATTGCTGCAGCCAAAATGCTGGATATTTTCCCGCGTCAGGGCCAGCGCCTCTTCATTGCGCTCCACGGCTGCTACTTCCAGTTCTGGATAGGTTCGGGCTGCCTGAATTGTGACACTGCCGGTGCCAGAGCCGACATCCAGCATGCGCTTGGCCCGATGCAGCTCCAACTTATCCAAACTGATGGCCCTGACTTCTTCCTTAGTCATAGGGACTTTAGCCCTGATAAATTCCGAATCCTTCATCTAGCACCACCACCACATTCATCTCATAGTCTCTGTCTTCTACCTCACTTGCAGGCAGAATGCTAATGCGCTCATCATCATAGCTCAGCTGCTCACCGATGACCAGCAGCTTATCCAAGCCTCTTTTTATCGCCTCCTGAGCAATCTCATAGGGACCGACTTTCTGGTCCGTCACCATAAAGACCTTTGGCAAACTCATAATCAGGTCAAAGTTAGGTGTCTTGGCATGGCTGCTGGTCAGATAGGCATCGTTCATCGGCAGGGCAATCCTGCTGGCCAGATACTGCATGGCACTGATACCCGGCGAGATAACCACGCGCCCTTTGAATTTCTCTGACAGCCACTTGCCCAAACCATAGATCAGCGGATCACCCGATGCCAGATAGAGGATCTGTTCCTCCTCCCCAAAGCTTTCCAGCAATTCCGCCAGCGCAGCTAATTTTTTAGGAGGGACCAGGCCCTTATCCCGATAAGCCGGCGGCAGGATTTCCAGATGCCGCTCACTGCCTAAAATACGGTCTGCCTTCTCAAAATAGGCTTCCTGACCCAGAAGACCATAGCTCGGATCTCCCGGACCGATTCCGATGACATAAATCATGTCCATTCCTCCTTTATCTGCTCTAGGGGCTGGGTTGAGGCCAGATAGCCTGCCTCGGTCCCAAAGACCACCACTTCAATGCTGACTTCCGGCTTACGATAACGGAGCAGCCGCTCACTTCTAGCCTTGATTTTATCCGCCAAGATCTGATAGACGCCTTCGTAGGAAAAAGCTTCAATAGCTGTTCCAGCTGCCTCGGTCGTCAAGCACTTATCAACTTTTTCCAGCAGCTCCATGGGCGCCCCCATCAGGGCTAGATTAGCCACCAGCGTTTCCATACGGGCATCCGAGTCCTTGCTGTGGGTAGAGAAAATCCCAGCTGCCACCTTCACAAACTTGCCCATGTGCCCCACCATCAAAACCTTGGTAAAGCCGATGCGCTGGACTTCCTTGAGGACATGCCCGACAAAGTTGCTCATATTAACGATGCGCCCGACCGGAATCCCCAAGGTCTTGGTCGCAAAGTCTTCCCCGTAGTTCCCCGGCACCAGAACGACCGAGCGATGCCCTTGATTGTAGAGCATGGTCAGCTCAATAGTGATAGCCGCCTTCCAGCTGTCCTCAGACATGGGATTGACAATCCCAGTCGTTCCGAGGATAGAGATGCCGCCGACAATGCCCAGCCGGGAATTATAGGTCAGCTTGGCCGTCTCCTCCCCTCCAGGTACGGAAATGATAACCCGCGCCCCGCAGTTGGGACCGATAATCTCGCGGACATGCTGCTCAATCATTCGCCGAGGAGTCGGATTGATGGCCGCCATGCCGACATCGCAGGCCAGGCCCTTCTCTGTCACGCGCCCGACTCCCTGACCGCCGTCGATTTCAATCTCTGTCTGATCCGGCAGGAGGGTCACCGTCGAGTAGATCAAGAGTCCATGCGTCGCATCCGCATCATCGCCGCCGTCTTTTTCAATAGCAGCGGTTGCCTCCTCTGCTCCAAAAGAAGACTTGTGAACCTCCATGGTCACTTCCACGCCCGAAGCCGTGTGTACAGTGACCTTTTCTTCTGTTTCCTGGTTTAAAATCATGCTCAGAGCAGCGACGGTTGCTGCCGTTGCACAGGTGCCGGTCGTAAAGCCTTTTTTTAGTTTCTTTCCGTTGACATAAGCGTATTCGTCCATGGTCAGCCCCCTCTCTTTTCTGAAGCCTGCTCAGGTCTGGCAACCCTGAAGCGCTCATAGTCGCTGGTCCCCAGCTCGAGCTGATAGAGGATGGCATTGACCACCGCTGCCGCAATGGTGCTGCCGCCCTTTTGGCCCAGGGCTGCAATTGATGGCACCGCGCTTTCATGCAGCTTGAGCTTGGACTCTGCTGCTCCGACAAAGCCGACCGGCACACCGATGACCGCGTCCGGCTGCAGGCTCCCCTCTTCCACCATGTCCAGTACCTTAAAGATAGAGGTTGGAGCATTGCCAAAGACAAAGAGCTTAGGACCGGCCACCTTAGCCGCATATTCCACCGCAGCCATAGAGCGGGTAATCCCCTTTTCCTTGGCCTCCCGAAAAACTTCCGGCTCATTGACCAGACAGCGATAGGCCACACCCAAGCCATCCAGCAGTTTCTTATTAAAACCGCCCAGCACCATGGTCGTATCGGTAAAAATCGTGCCCCGATGTCGGAGGACATAGAGGATCCTGTCCATGACCTGATTGGAAAACTTGATATTGTAGAGGTAGTCAAAGTCCGCACTGGCAAAGACGACCCGCTTGAGCACCGCTTCCTCGAAAGGATCTGAAAACCGAATATCCGGATGCTCTTGGTCAATGATTTCCTGAATCTTGCTAAAACTCGCTTCTTCTATCTGATGTCCTGCTTTTAGATAAGCCATCTAGCCTTCTCCTTCCTTTTGACTGGACGGTGTAGAGTAGCGGACATAATCGTCCGTCACGACTGCTCTCAGCTGATAGATGACGGCATTGAGGATGCCTACCACAATGGTGCTGCCGCCCTTTCTGCCTAGATTGACAATGGCCGGAAGACCCGACTGGAGCAGCTCTTCCTTGGATTCTTCGACATGGATAAAGCCAACTGGGACACCAATCACCGCGTCGGCTTTGATCCGTCCCTGCTCAGCCAGCTCGATCAGATAGGACAGAGCCGTCGGAGCACCGCCAAAGGCAAAAATCTTGGGCCCTTCAATCCCAGCCGCTACCTCAACAGCCGCCATGGCTCTGGTAATCTGCTTCTCCTTGGCCAGCTGCACCACTTCCTCATCACTGATCAAACAGCGGTAGCTTACACCTAGCTGGTCAAGAACTCGCTTATTAATCCCATTGAGAGAGATGGTCGAGTCCAGCAGGATGGTGCCCTTGGCTCTGAGAACCTCCTCTATCTTTTCCAGAACGCCGTGCTCAAAGCGCATGGTGTAGAGATAGTCAAAATCCCCCGTCGTATGGATGGCCCGCTTGATGATGGATTCTTCCATTTCCGAGCGAAAGACATAATCAGGGTCTTTTTCAGCAATCATAGACTGAATAATTTGAAAGCTCTTTTCCTCGATGGAGGAAGGATTTTGTATATATGCCATAGCTTGCTCCTAGAAATATACTTGCTTTAGTAGGTAAAAAACAGAAAAGAGAATCAGCCCCGTCATGGTGGCGGTATAGAGCAGGGAGACGGCCGTCTGAATATCCTCAGCCTCTACCTGTCTCGCCGCCTGTCCAATGGTCGGCTTGTCCACCAGCTCTCCGTGATAGACATGCGGCCCGCCCAGCTGAATGCCCAAAGCGCCTGCCACAACGGCTTCTGAAAAAGCACTGTTGGGACTGGCATGCTGGTAGCGGTCTCGCCAGCCAATCCGCAGGGCCCCTTTGACATCCAGCAGCAAGATCTGACTGCTGAGAATCAAGAAAAGCCAGGTCAGCCGTGCTGGAATCAGGTTGGCCAGATCATCCATTCTGGCAGATACTAAGCCAATCTTCCGGTATTTGGCCGTCTGATAGCCCACCATCGAATCCAGTGTATTGATGGCCTTGTAGGTCATGGCGAAAACCGGCCCGCCCAGAAAAAGGCAGAGCAGAGGACCAATGACCCCGTCGCTGGTATTTTCAGCGACCGTCTCAATCGTCGCCTTGCTGATTTCCTCTGCTGTCAGCTGAGCCGTCTCCCGACCGACAATCATGCCCACTTGCTTTCTGGCCTCTTCCAAGCTGCCAAACTTGAGCGTCTGATAGACCTTACGAGCCTCAAAGGCCAGACTTTTCGCTGCCAGACTGGCATAAGCCAGGTAGATCCAGACAGCCCAGTAGAGGGCAGGATGGACCAGGCCAGCCAGCCAGAGCAGCCCATAGGTCAGCCCCAGAGACAGACCGACTGTCGTCAGCCAGAGAAAAAGTCCAAACAGATAAGGCGGGAGCGGCCGTTTATTCTGCAAGCGCATACATAAATAAATATAGGAACCCATCCACTTAACAGGATGAGGCCAGCTGTAGGGATCGCCAAGCAGCCAGTCCAGCAAGACAGCCAGAAAAATTGCAATGAGTACCATATCACTTCGCCTCTTTGATGTAGTCCAGCCAGCTGGCCAGCAGCTGCTCGTCCTGATAGAAATGAACATGCAGGTAGCTGGCAAAAGTCCGCCCTTTCTGATAGCCGCCTGTCCAGGCAGCTACGACCTGACCGTCCCTGATCTTCTCCAGCTTGAGGACTGTCTCTTCCTCCGTCTCAAAGACCGAATGGTGAAATTCATGTCCTCTGACCGCTGTCCCTTTGGGACCAAACAGACTGACTGCCTGCGTCTCCGCCTGACAGTAGCCAAAGCTTTTCAAACCGGGAGTCATCAGGCTCTTGCCCTTGAAAATACCGACCATTTCATAGACCTTGCCCTCTGTCTCCAGCCGTTCTCCCAGATACATGAGACCGCCGCATTCTGCGTAGATGGGCCGTCCCTGCTCATGAGCCCTCCGGACCGAAGCCCGAAAGCCGGCATTATCCATCAGTTTCTGCGCATAAACTTCCGGAAAGCCGCCTCCAAAATAATAAGCATCCGCAGCTGGCAATTCCCTGTCTCGCAAGGGACTGAAGGGCAGCAGCTGAACCTTGAGCTCTCTTAGAAAGTCCAGATTGTCTTCGTAGTAAAAGTGGAAGGCATCATCCAAAGCATAGGCCAGAGTCAGCGGCTCATCGTTGCGGATATGAAAAGGATTGGCCATCTGCTTATCCGGCAGTTCTGCCTTTTCCAGCAGCCTGTCTAGGTCAATATGCTCCGCAGCAGCGGCTCCCAGCTCCTCAAAGCGATGGTCCAGATCGTCCATTTCTACATCTGGAATCAAGCCCAGATGCCGCGAAGGAAGCTCTGCTGCCGCATTCTTGGGCAGATAGCCCAGCACTTCTACATCCGTATAGCGCTCAATGGCCCCCTTGATCAGTTCATAGTGGGTCTGTGAAGCCGCCCGATTGATGATGACACCGGCAATGTCCAGATCCGGATCAAAAGTCGCAAAACCGTGCACCATAGCCGCTGCCGAGGTAGAGGTTGCCTTGCCATCGATAATGAGTACAACCGGAATCCCCAGCTTCTTGGCAACAGAAGCCGAAGATGCGCAGTCCTTGTCCGTTCCCAGACCATCAAAGAGCCCCATGACGCCCTCAACCACTGCCACATCCGCATCTCCATGCCATTTATAGTAGGACCAAGCCAGACTCTGATCGTCTGCTATCATAAAACTGTCCACATTCCGTGACGGCCGCTTGGTAATCCGGCTATGATAAGCTGTATCAATATAATCCGGTCCGACCTTATAAGGCTGAACCTGATAACCTCTGTCTGCCAGAGCTTTCAAAATACCTAGGGTAACTGTGGTCTTTCCGACACCGCTGGAAACACCGGCCAGCATCAATTGCTTCATCACTTTACTCCAGATTCGCTGATAAAAAAAGTGCTGCAAAAAATAAAGAAGTTTTATTTTTTGCAGCACCGTTGCTCACATAGATATAGAACAAACACTCCGTTGTGTTCGCTTTCAGTTCTTATATTAAATTTATTTTAATATAAACAACAAAAGCTGTCAAGTTTTTCCTGGAGCACCAGCGAAAAAAGTTAGGTATTTAGGACGTGCTCACTGAAAACTGAGCATTTCTTACAATTCTGTTAAATTAAAAAAACATCAGGAAAAGGAACATTCCTGATGTTTTATTTGAGCATTAGCCCGCATCTTCCTCCACAAACTGACTGTTGTAGAGGTCGGCATAGAAGCCGCGCTGAGCCATCAGTTCATCATGATTGCCCTGCTCGATGATATTGCCGTCCCGCATGACCAAAATCAGGTCGGCATTGCGGATAGTGGACAGGCGGTGGGCAATGACAAAGGAAGTCCGGCCTTCCATGAGCTTGTCCATCGCCTTCTGGATCAGCTCTTCTGTCCGCGTATCGACGGACGAAGTCGCCTCATCCAGAATCAAGAGCGGCGCATCTTTCAGCAGAGCACGAGCGATCGTTAGCAGCTGCTTCTGACCGACAGACAGGCTGACCGTGTCATCCAGGACTGTATCATAGCCCTGCGGCAGGGTCTTGATAAAGTGGTGGACGCCGACAGCCTTGGCAGCCGCAATGACGGCTTGGTCCGGCACATTCTTTTGATTGTAAACCAGATTGTCCTTGATGCTGCCCTCAAAGAGCCATGTATCCTGCAGAACCATGGAAAAGGCATCGTGAACTTCTGAGCGCCTCATCTGCCTAATGTCTACACCGTCAATGGTGATGCGGCCCTTGTCAATCTCATAGAATTTCATGAGCAGGTTGACAATGGTCGTCTTACCAGCACCCGTTGGGCCGACAATGGCAATCTTCTGTCCGGCTTTGGCCTGGGCTGAGAAATCATGAATAATCGTCTGGTCTGGCTTGTAACCGAAGAAGACATCTTCAAAGGCAACATCTCCCTTGACAGCAGCAAGCTGCTGCTCTTTATGCTGGTCATCTTCCATCTCAGGCTCAGCCAGAAATTCAAGGACACGAACCAGTGCTGCACCAGCCTGCTGCAAGACAGTGATACCTTGGGCAATCTGTGACAAAGGCTGAGAGAAGGTCCGCACATAAACCATAAAGGCGACAATAATTCCGATGCTAATAGAGCCATTAATTGCCAGAGCAGCACCAACCAAAATAACCAGCACATAGGCAAAATTCCCCGTAAAGAACATGAGCGGCATCATCATGCCAGAGATAAATTGAGATTTCCAAATACTATTATAGAGATTGTGATTGAGAACTGCAAAGCGCTCCTTAGACTGCTCAATGGCATTATAGCTGGTAACGACATTATGGCCGGAGTACATCTCCTCCACGTAACCGTTGACAGCTGCCAGATCGTTTTGCTGGGCGGTGAAATAACCCTGGGACTTGCCCATAATGAGACCAACAAAGACAAAGCCGACGAGCGTCGAGAGAATGGTTACCAAGGCCAAAATCCAATTCATAAAGAACATGGTGATGGCCACTGCAATCAGCAGTAAACTAGATGACATCACCGTGCCTAGACTTTGGTTCAGCGACTGCCCTACTGTATCCACGTCATTGGTCACTCGTGAAAGTGTGTCTCCCTGCGAATGACTGTCAAAATAGCGCAGAGGCAGCTTGTTAATCTTCTCAGCGATGGCAGTCCGCAGGCGTTTGGAAAAATGCTGGATGACCGTGCTGATAATAAAGGACTGAATGTAGTTGAGAAGGGTCCCGGCCACATAGAGAGCCGCCAAGAAGAAGGAGATTGTTGAGACAGCCTGCAAGTCAATCGTGCTGCCCAATCCCTCTGAAATGAGATTGGTGATTTCTTTCAGCCTTTCCGGTCCATAAACAGTAATGATATTGGAAAGGACCGCTCCTGCAACCGCCAAGACGAGAGGAAGCCGGAAGCCTTTGAGATAGGGCTTCATCTGGCTAAATAATGAAGTTTTCTTATTTTCCATTTTCTAATTCCTCCTTGGATAGCTGTGAGTAGGCGATTTCTTGGTAAACCTCGTTGGCAGCCAAGAGTTCTTTGTGCGTTCCCTGTCCGACCACCTTTCCAGCATCTAATACCAGGATCTGATCGGCATCCATAATGGTCGAAATCCGCTGGGCCACAATCAGCTTGGTCATATCCTGTGTCTGCTCAGCCAGCTCACTGCGCAGAATGCGGTCAGTCTTATAGTCCAGAGCGGAGAAGGAGTCATCAAAGATGAGAATTTCTGGCTTGCGGGCCAGGGCTCGGGCGATGGCCAAACGCTGCCGCTGACCGCCGGAGAAATTCGTACCGCCTTGAGCAACTTCAGCCTGGAGGCCATTTTCTTTTTCTTCTACAAAAGGCTTGGCCTGCGCCAGCTCAAGAGCCTGCCACATTTTGTCATCATCCAGCGGACTTTCTGCACTGTAGCCAAAGTCCATATTGCCGGCAATATCACCAGAGAAAAGCACCGCTTTTTGCGGGATGTAGCCGACCTTATTGCGCAGGTCTTCCAGCTGGTAATCCTGAACATTGACACCATCCACCAGGATCTCTCCTTCGGTCACATCATAGAAGCGGGGAATGAGGTTGACCAGCGTAGATTTCCCTGATCCTGTCGAGCCGATAAAGGCCACCGTCTCACCGGCTTTTGCTGTAAAATTCACATGCTCAATGACAGCCTCAGAATTTTTGGCATAGCGGAAAGAAACATCCTGAAATACAACCTCACCCTTCACGCCTTCTGCTGCTGTCTTGGGATGGGCAGGCGATTCGATAGATGAATGCAGGGCCAGCACTTCATTAATCCGGCCGGCTGACACAATGGTCCGCGGCAGAACAATGAAGAGCACTCCCATGAGCAGGAAGCCCATAACGACCTGCATGGCATAGGACATGAAGACGACCATATCACTGAAAAGCGGCAGGCGGTCCTGCAGGCTGGCAGCCTGAATCAAGTAGGCCCCGATCCAGTAAATGGCCAAAGTCAGACCGCTGGAAATCCCCATCATAATGGGATTCATCATGGCCATGAGCCGATTGACAAAGAGGTTGAGACGGGTCACTTCATCATTGGCCGCTGCAAACTTATTATCCTGATAGTCCTCAGCATTATAAGCCCGAACAACCCGAATCCCAGTCAGGCTCTCACGGGTAACACTGTTAAGCTTATCCGTCAGTTTCTGGATAATCGTCTGCTTGGGAAAGGCCAGAGTCAGGAGGATAACAGACATCAAAACATTGACCGCAACGGCTGCCACAACTGCCAACAGCCAATTTTCTGACTTGCCGATAATCTTGGTCATGGCCCAAATCGCCATAATCGGTCCCCTGGTCACCACCTGCAGTCCCATGGTAATTAAAGTTTGCACCTGAGTAATGTCATTCGTTGTCCGAGTTAGCAAACTAGGAATCGAAAATTTCTTAATCTCCGTCTGCGAATAGTCTAGCACACGGTTGAAAATATCGCTCCGCAAACTCTGGGTAAAGCTAGCTGCTGTACGAGCGGCAAAAAAGCCAACCATGATAGCTGACAGCAAACTAGTAAAGGATAAGCCAAGCATTTTCAATCCCGGTTCCCACAAATCTGCCAAAGTTGTTCCCGACGTCTGCAGTAGTTCTGTAATCGTCGAAATATAGGTCGGAACTTCTAATTCCAAATATACCGTCAGGAAGGTGAAGAGCACACTGAGAACAATCATGCTCACTTCCCTTACCGTCAGCCGTTTAAATAACTTAAACATCTTTCCCTCCATTTTCTAAACTTTCGATATTCTGATAAAACTTGGCCATGACTTGAGAAAAAATCAGCAGTTCCTGCTCAGAAACACCATTCAAAATAGAAAGGTTCATTTCATCAAAAAAGTCACGGATTTTTTTCATTCTTTCCTGCGACTGCGGAGTGAGACGGATATATTTAGCCCGCTTGTCTGTCTTGCCCATTTCCAGCTTGATAAAGCCATTCTTCTCCATCCTTTTCATTAAGTTAGAGGCCACCGATTTGGAAATATCCAACTCCTGCTCAATATCCTTGATAAGGGTATCCTTCCCCTCTTCCATACGACAGGCGACAATATGCAAGACCTGCCCCTGAGGCCCAGCCATGGACTCAATCCCTTGCTCCTTGGCAAGCTTTTCCGCTATGAGATGAATCTTTCGTCCAAAACGCTTCAATTCCAGTAAAGGCTTATCCATACCTGTATCCTTTGTAAAAATAGTTTTCGTGAGAACTATTTTAACACAAGAAAAAAGAAAGTCAAGAAAAAAGTTTCCATGAGAACTATTTTTTCAACAAGAAAAAAAGCGAAGAAAATTTCTTCACCCTTCCTTTCAAACTGACAAACAGCCTAAAAATTGATTGGTCCCGCATTAAAATTTTGAAGAAGAAGCGAGGAATAGAGCCCCTCCAATGATAAGGAGAATGCCTGCAATCCAGCCTATAAATGGAATGGGCGCGATGTTGCTGCTTCCGACGATAAGGAGGACGCCCGCTGCGACACTGAAACGCATTTGACCTTTGTAATAAGCCAAGGAAGTAATTCCCAAGCCCAGAGCTGCCAATTTAATCACCGCTCCCAGTAAATTCAGGCCAGAATCACCTAGTAAGGCTGAAAAAGGAACAAAAAAGATATTCGAGAGCAGCAAAATAGTCCCTCCAATCAAACCAACCAGACCGCTTATCAGTGCTAAAGTTTTTGTTTTCATTTACATCTTGCCTCCTTCAATATTATTCTGCTAATTATCTCTAATTTTAGACGTTTTTTGCAATTTTGTCAAATTTTTCTAAATGATAATCCCTTCCAAATGATCCAATTCATGCTGGCAGATTTGGGCAGGCAGGCCTTTCAAGGTCATGGTCTGCTGCTGCCAATGTTTATCCAGATAATCGACTGTGATTTCCTGATAACGTTGAGTGGGACGGCTTCCAACCAAGGACAGGCAGCCCTCTTCTGTCTTATAAGGGCCTGACTTAGAGAGCAGCACCGGATTAAACATGACTACCGGCACCAAGCCATATAGAAAGATAATGACCCGCTTACGGACACCAATCATATTTGCTGCGAGCCCTATACAGTTTTCTCGATTGGCCTGCAGAGTATCCTGCAAGTCTTGAGCCAGATAAAGGTCTTCTCTGCTAGCCCGCTCAGACAGCTGCTGCAGAAAGAAAATATCTTTGACAATTGCTTTTTCCATTGCTTTCCCTCATAGAGAAGAGCCTGATAAATCAGACCCTATAAGCTTATTTTGCGTGGCGTTCACTAACTTCTTTAGCCAGTACAAAGTTGCCCAGCGTTGCGGAGCCATTTCCAGCCACAGCCGGTGTCACGATATAGTCACGAACATCAGGAACTGGCAGATAGCCATTCAGAAGTACCGTGAATTTCTCACGGACTCGGTCCAGCATATGCTGCTGGGCCATGACACCGCCGCCAAAGACGATGACATCCGGCCGGAAAGTCACCGTAGCCTGGATAGCCGCCTGAGCGATATAGTAGGCCTGAATATCCCAGACCGAGCTGTTGAGCTTGATGTTTTCGCCGCGGATGCCAGTCCGGGCCTCTAAACTGGGACCAGCTGCCAATCCTTCCAAGCAGCCATTATGAAACGGACAGACGCCGTTGAACTCTTTTTCAACATCCATGGGATGCTTGGCCACATAGTAATGGCCCATCTCCGGATGACCGGTGCCGCCGGCAAATTCCCCTCGCTGAATCGCTCCGGCACCGATACCCGTACCAATCGTATAGTAGACTAGGTTTTCGATGCGCCCGCCGGCATTATTGCGGGCGACCACTTCACCGTATGCTGAGCTGTTCACATCCGTTGTAAAGTAAATCGGCACATTGAGGGCTCGGCGCAGAGCTCCCACAATATCTACATTCGCCCAGTGGGGCTTAGGGGTTGTTGTAATGTAGCCATAGGTGGGCGAGTTCTTGTCAATGTCAATAGGACCGAAAGAACCGATGGCCAAGCCAGACAGACCGTCAAAACGGGAGAAAAATTCAATCGTTTTGTCCAGCGTTTCAATAGGAGTGGTCGTCGGAAACTGTGTTTTTTCCACCACTTCAAAATGTTCATTGCCAACAGCACAGACAAATTTGGTGCCGCCGGCTTCTAAACTTCCGTATAATTTCGTCATTATTACAGAACCTCTTTTACAATTTGATTTATACTCTATCCATTATAGCATATCTCGAACAGACTTCCTGTCAAAAATCATTCTTTTTATGACTTTTTTCAGCAGAACTGCCTGATGATAAAAAAACGAACAAAAACTGATTTGTCCGTTTTTCATTTCATTAAGCCTTCAGCTCGATAGCTGCATCGCCCTTAGCAACCGCCCCTTCTGCTGTCGGAGTAACCGAAGCGTAGTCAGCAGTGTTGGTGACGATAACCATCGTTGTGTCATCCAAATTGGCAGCAGCGATTTTCGCAGCATCAAAAGTTCCCAGTACATCGCCGGCTTTGACCTTATCGCCCTGAGCAACCTTTTGGTCAAATCCGTCACCATTGAGGGAGACCGTGTCAATTCCGACATGAATCAGGATTTCAGCGCCATTAGATGTTTTCAGACCGTAGGCATGACCGGTTTCAAAAGCGATGGTCACTTCTGCATCAGCCGGTGCATAAACCACACCTTCGCTAGGCTTGATGGCAATCCCCTGTCCCATTGCTCCGCTGGAGAAGACCGGATCATTGACATCACTGAGCGCTACCGCCTGACCAACGATTGGAGAAAGGATGGTTTCATCCTGAAGGGCTGCTGGAACCTTGCCGGTTTCAGCTTCTTCAACAAGTTTTTCAGTTTCAGCAGCTTCTGCTGCAGTTTCTTCGTCTTTGTAGCCGAACATATAGGTCAGAACAAAACTCAAACCAGTTGTCAAAACAACCATAAAGATATATTGCAACAATTGACCATTCAGGTATAGGAGAGTACCTGGAATAATTGTGATACCGAAACTTGTACCTGCAAGCCCCATAATAGAAGCCAACCAACCACCAACAGCACCGGCACCGAGTCCAATTACAAACGGTTTAACATAACGCAAGTTAACCCCGAAGATAGCTGGCTCAGTAATACCCAATCCTGCAGAAAGTGCTGCTGGGAATGCAAGAGCCTTGAGTTTTTTAGATTTTGTCTTCACAGCTACAGCCAAAGTCGCACCAGCCTGAGCTGTCATAGCAGCAGTGATAATGGCATTAAATGGATCTTTCCCAGTTTGAGATACCAACTGAGATTCCAGTAAGTTGAAGATGTGATGAACACCAGTTACGACAATCAGTTGATGAACTGCACCGATAATCAGACCGGCAAGACCAAACGGAAGGCTAAGAAGGAACTCTGTACCATTCAAAACAAATGACTCGACAACGTGGAAGACTGGGCCAATCACAAATAGTCCCAAAATAGACATTACAAGGAAAGTAAGGAATGGAACAAGAAGAAGATCCAAAACATCTGGAATTTTCTTGTGCAGCCATTTTTCAAATTTCGCACCAAACAATCCTACAAAGAAAGCTGGAAGTACAGAGTTTTGATAGCCAACTACTGGAATAAAACCAAAGAAGTATATTGGATGGGCTTTTGTTGCTGTAACTTCGCCAGTAAATTTCAGACTTCCTAGAACATCCATATTAGCAATTTTGTCTAAAATATCCTTAGAAGGATCAACAGCAAATTTAGTAGCCTGACCAGCCACATCCCAAGCATTTGGAAGTGCTGAGTTTACCATCATTAAGCCAAGAACCAAACCAATGATTGGGTTTCCGCCAAAAACTCTAAAAGCTGACCAGCAAATCAAAGCCGGGAAGAAAGCGAAGGCGGTATCAGTTAAGACTACTGTATAGGTATAGAAGTCAGTTGCTTTGAAAGCATCCGCAGTAGTGCCAAACAAAGCTAAAACCTGATCCTGAGCAATTGCTCCACGAACTCCCATGAAAAGTCCTGTCGCAACAATAGCTGGAAGAATCGGTACAAAGACATCCCCAAAGGTACGGATGGCCCGTTGGAACCAGTTGCCTTGCTTCGCCGCTTCTGCTTTCATGTCGTCTTTTGAAGAAGTCGGCAGTCCAAGCGCCACTACTTCGTCGTAAATTTTATTGACCGTACCGGTCCCAAAGATGATTTGGTATTGGCCTGAGTTGAAGAAAGCCCCCTGAACTTTATCTAAGTTTTCAACAGCATCTTTGTTGATTTTTTCTTCATCTTTGACCATCACGCGCAGACGGGTCGCACAGTGAGCCACACTGTTGACATTTTCACGTCCGCCCAAGGCATCAATGACCTTTTTTGCAATTTCAGTATTATTCATTTGCAAAAATCTCCTTATATATAAAATAATATAAAACTTTTGAAAGCGATTTATCACTTTTACGAATATTATTTTAACACGTTTTCAAAATATGTCAAGCGTTTTGCAGAAATTTTATTTTTTTCATGCTAAAAGTTGATTTTTCAGGAGAAAACGTTTACTATAGTAATAAGAAATAATATGATTCGGAGGGCAAACGATTGGCTTGGACAACTGAACAACGCTATAGACGCTATGAAGACTGGACGGCAGAAGAGGTGCAGCACATCAAGGAAAACATCGCCAAGTCCCCTTGGCGGGCCAGCTACCATGTAGAGCCCCAGACAGGTCTGCTCAACGACCCCAACGGCTTCTCCTATTTTGACGGCAAGTGGGTCCTGTTTTATCAGAACTTCCCTTTCGGAGCTGCCCACGGTCTCAAGTGCTGGGTACAGCTGGAAAGCGATGACCTGGTCCACTTCACAGAGACCGGCCTGCGGGTGCTGCCAGATACGGCGCTGGACAGACACGGCGCTTACTCTGGCTCTGCCATGCAGTTTGATGACCAGCTCTTTCTCTTCTATACTGGCAATGTCCGTGATGAAAACTGGGTCCGTCATCCCTACCAGATCGGCGCCCTGCTGGATAAAGCAGGCAATCTCGAAAAAATTGACCGCATCTTGATCGAGCAGCCTGAGGAAGCGACCGATCATTTCCGCGATCCGCAGATTTTTAATTACAAGGGGCAGTTCTACGCCATCGTTGGCAGCCAAAACCTAGACAGACAAGGCTATATCAAGCTCTACAAGGCTGTGGACAATGACTATACCAACTGGGAAGCCGTCGGCAATCTGGACTTCGCTAACGACAAGACCGCTTATATGATGGAGTGCCCTAATCTGGTCTTCATCCATGACCAGCCAGTCCTGCTCTACTGCCCTCAGGGGCTGTCCAAGGAAGTGCTGGACTACGACA
This sequence comes from Streptococcus panodentis, assembly GCF_017884005.1. GTDB lineage: Bacteria > Bacillota > Bacilli > Lactobacillales > Streptococcaceae > Streptococcus > Streptococcus panodentis. The sequence goes on along the minus strand of NZ_QFAY01000002.1, from coordinate 99,243 downwards.
ACATTTACCCAAACATGTATAAAATAGGTCAATCGTTTGACATAAATCAGGCAAAAATCGTTGACCCAAGTCCGCTTCAAAATCTGGACTACGGCTTCGAGTGCTATGCGACGCAGGCTTTCAACGCGCCGGACGGCCGGGCTCTGGCGGTCAGCTGGCTGGGATTGCCAGACGTGGCCTACCCATCTGACCGTTTTGACCATCAGGGAGTCTTCTCTCTGGTCAAGGAGCTGACCCTGCAGGAAGGCAGACTCTATCAGTATCCCGTAGCCGCCATGCAGGACCTGCGAGGCCCTGCACAGGTCTTGACCAATCAGACCCATACCGAAAACAGCTATGAGCTGGAGCTGGACCTTGCAGCAGACACGCAGAGCGAAATCGTCCTGTTTGCCGATGCAGACGGCAAGGGCCTGCGCATCCGCTTCGATACCCAAGCAGGTCAGGTAACCGTTGACCGCAAGGAAGCAGGGGAGCCGTTCGCTCTGGATTTCGGCAGCAGCCGCTCCTGCAGCATTGACAGGAAAGCTGCTAAAGCCAATATTTTTATTGACAAATCTGTCTTTGAAATTTTCATCAATAAAGGAGAAAAAGTATTTTCCGGCCGGGTCTTCCCGCAGGAGGACCAAAAGGGGATTTTCATCGCCCAGGGCAGTCCGACCGGCACTTACTATGAATTAGATTATGGTCGCAAAGCTCACTGATGTCGCCAAATTAGCCGGGGTCAGCCCCACTACTGTCTCCCGCGTCATCAATAAAAAAGGCTATTTATCAGGCAAAACCATTTCCCGAGTGGAGGAAGCCATGCGGGAGCTGGGATACAAGCCCAACAATCTGGCCCGCAGCCTGCAGGGCAAATCCGCCCAGCTGATCGGGCTCATCTTTCCCAACATCAGCCATATCTTTTATGCGGAACTGATTGATAAGCTGGAGCACGAACTCTTTAAACAAGGCTATAAAACCATTATCTGCAACAGCGAGCACAATTCTGCCAAGGAGCGCGAGTATCTTGAAATGCTGGAAGCCAATCAGGTGGACGGCATCATCTCGGGCAGCCACAATCTGGGAATTGAAGACTACAATCGGGTGACGGCGCCCATCATTTCCTTCGACCGCAACCTGTCACCGGATATTCCTGTCGTTTCCTCAGATAATTACGCTGGCGGGGTTCTGGCAGCCGAGACGCTGGTCAAGTCCGGCGCAGGTCAGATTATCATGATTACCGGCAATGACAACTCCAACTCCCCGACCGGTCTCCGCCATGCCGGCTTTGCTTCTGTCCTGCCAGACGCTCCCATCATCAATGTCTCCAGTGATTTTTCACCAGTCAGAAAGGAAATGGAAATCAAGCAGATCCTGACCCAGACCAAGCCTGATGCTATCTTTGCTTCAGATGACCTGACAGCCATCTTGGTGATGAAAGTCGCTCAGGAGCTGGGGATTGCTATTCCGCAAGAGCTGAAAATTATCGGCTACGACGGCACCTACTTCGTCGAAAACTACTACCCGCAGCTGGCCACTGTCAAACAGCCGCTCAAGGATATTGCCTGTCTGTCTGTAGACTTGCTGCTCAAGCGAATTGCCGGTCAGGAGGTCAAAGCCACCGGCTATTTCCTGCCGGTCAGTCTCCTGCCGGGCAAGAGTGTCTAAACAGATATAATAAAAAAGCCCGACAGGCTTTTTTATTATATCAAATGCATTCTATACTGCTCATCTAACAAATTCTACAATATGGCCGCCGCAGGCCTTAATCAGCTCATAGTCATGGGTCACAATAATCAGAAGCCTGCCCTGCTCTGCCATCTGCTGCAGGTCCTCTATCATGCGCTCCATTTGGCCTTTGCACAGACCGCTGGTCGGCTCATCCAAAATGACAATGGGCTTGTCTGATACCTTGGCCATGGCCAGCAGCAGACGCTGCTTTTCTCCGCCCGACAGGGTCTGCGGATGGCGCTCTTTCTTGTCCAAGAGACCGACCTGGGCCAGAGCTGCTTCCTTGGCAGCTTCGTCCTCACTGACAATCGAAATCTCTGACCAAACCGACTCTGTAAAGAGCTGATAGTTGACATCCTGCATAATCATACTGAGCCAAGGGTAGCTGGGTTTGAGCAGGCGGCCGCGATAGAAAGCTCGGCCCTTGAACCGCTTATTCAAACCGCTCAGACAGCGCAGAAAAGTGCTTTTGCCGACACCATTCTGACCGATGAGAAAGTTTATCCCCGGCTCCAGGGAAAGATTCATATCAAAGACCGGCTGCCGCTCATAGCTGTAGCTGTAATCCTGAGCCAGAAGGGAGGCTGAAGCCTCAAACCCCTTATCTGTCATGGACTTGGCTCGGTAGTCCAAAGTCTGCAAATCAGACTTTTGGATCTTGGTCAGGCTGCGCAGCTTGTGCTGCCTCAGGAAATCTTCGTCCAATTCCTGCGGCTGGTAAGATGCAGCTGTCGCATCTTCCAGCAAAATAAACTGATCCATGATGTCCTGCAGATAATAGAGCCGGTGCTCAGCGACAATCAGAGTCTTGCCCAGCTTTTTTAATGTGAGCAGAACTTCTTTCAGCCGCTCGATAGCTTCTCGATCCAGCGAGGATGAAGGTTCATCAAACATATAAATATCGTTGTTCATGCAGGCCACACTGGTAATCGCCAAAAGCTGCTTTTCTCCGCCTGACAGGGTAAAGATGTCCCGGTCCAGCAGCCTTTCCACGCCCAACAGCCGGGTATAGCTGTCGATGCGCTCGATAATCTCCTGCCGGGGCAGATTGCGGTTTTCTAAGGCAAAGGCCATTTCATCGGTCGAATTGGTCGCATAAAACTGAGTCTTGGGATTTTGAAAAACGGTGGAAATAAAACGGCTGCGCTCAGCCATATCCAGAGCCAGCAAATCCTGACCCTGATAGGTCAGGCTGCCGGACAGCTCTGCCGGCTGAAAATAGGGAATGACGCCGTTGATTGTGCGCAGCAGACTGCTCTTGCCGCTGCCGGAAGCACCGCTGACAACCGTAATCTGTCCCGGCTGAAACTTCAGATTGAGAGCTTTCAGGACAGGCTTCTCATAGGAAATAGTGAAATCTTTAAATTCAAGCATAGCGACTCCAAATATCTAAGGCCAGGACTGCCAGCAGGAGGCCCAGCAGGAGATAGTCCAAAAGGCCCAGCCTGGTCTGAGACAGACTGGAGCGGCGGCCGCCCACCACTAAGCCTCTCGTCATAGCTGAGATGGCCACGTCGTCTGCCGTTCGGGTCAGGCATACCAAGAGGGGCACATAGCGGTATTCCAGCATGCGGGCTGGATTTTTGAAAAACTCCCTGCCGGTCAGCCCATGCAGATACATAGCATCCCGAATCTGGCGATAGTCTTCCTTGACCGTGTAGAAAAAGCGAAACATGACCGATATGGGGATAATCAAACTGTCGGGCAGCTTCATTCTCTGCAGCGAAGCCACCAAATCGCTCATAGAGGTGGTCAAAAGGCTGTAACGACCCATCATCACGCCCGGCGACATGCGCAGCACGACCATAGTCATAAAGAGAAAGACCGCCTGCAGGATGGACGATGACAGATGGTAGCGCAGCAGAATATACTGCATGACAACAGCCAGCCCAATCAGCAGCAGCCCCTTGACTGCCTCTGCAATTTTCCCTGCCAGCAAGAGAAAAAGATAGGGCAGGGCTGCCAAGCAGACGACCAGCGGAAAATAACGGTGGTGGAGATTGCCCAAGAGCAGAATATAGGAGATCACAACGGTCAGGGCCAGCTTGGTGCGAAAGTCCAGTTTCATAAGGAGCCTCTATCTAAGCCATGCCAGCCTGCTTGAAGTGCTTTTTCAGCATCTTGATGCCGATGGTGCAGCCCAGATAAGCCCCCACCATCCCCAATACGACAATAGGAAGAAAGGACCAGTCAGGCAGGACACTCATCATTTGGTCCGCAAAATCCTGACCATAGCCTTGTTCCAGCATATGCTGCACATAGTCTGCCCGTGTCAGATAGATCGGCAGCAGGTTAAAGCAGGAAGACAGGCTGTAGGCCACATAGGCCCAGCGGGCATGCTTGATGCTTTGATAACCGCCTTTTTTTAAAATATACTCTCCAGCCAGAGCCGCCAAAACAGTCCCCAGCAGGATCAGAGCTGTATGGCCGGTCGCGATAAAGACCAAGGCAGAAACCAAGCCCATAATCAGCATCATGCCAAAACGATGGATTCTGGCGCTGTAGAGCATGAAGAGCGGACCTGAAATCAGGGCGCCAAAGAAAGGAACGATGGGCATGGTGATAGGCACAAAGCCAATCATGCCCGATACAAAAGACACGGCCACAATCAAGAGAGAAAAAAGACCAGCATTGACCAGATCTGTAACAGAGAAAGCAGTTTTTTTCATAGGGAATACTTCCTTTCTTATTTATTGTACTTAAATGCTTCAATCAGCCGAGAAGTCTCCACCAGTTCCTGATAGACCGCCGAAGTCTGCAGGAGCTCCCTGTGCCGGCCGATGCCATCCACCCGGCCGTCCTTGAGAACCACGATTTTATCAGCATTTTCAATCGATTTCAGGCGGTGGGAAATGATGATGACCGTCTTGTCCCTGAGCAGCAGACTGAGACTCTCCTGAATCAGCTTTTCATTTTCAATATCCAGCGATGAGGTGATTTCATCTAAAATGACAATCGGCGCCTGCTTGAGCAGGGCACGGGCAATCGAAATCCGCTGGCGCTCGCCGCCCGACAGCTTGGCGCCATTCTCACCGACCAGACTGTCATAGCCATCCGGCAAAGCCTCGACAAAGGCCTGACAGTTGGCCTGACGGGCTGCTGCCAGCACTTCTTCGTCAGAAGCGTCCGGCCGGCCCAGACGGATATTTTCCAAGACAGAGGCATTAAAGAGACTGACATCCTGAAAAACAATCGAAATCGAATCAAAGAGCGAGTTGGTGCTGATCTCTTTCAGCTCCTGTCCGTCAATCCTGATCTGGCCTTCTTGGTAGTCATAGAGCCGGGAAATGAGGCGCAGCAGGCTGGTCTTGCCGCAGCCGGACGGGCCGACCAAGGCAGTGATTTCCTTTTGCTTGGCAGTAAAGCTGACATCCTGCAGGACTGGCTGCCCCTCTTTATAGGCAAAGCCGACGCCGTCCAGCTCAATATCAAAGTGCCGGAGGAAAACATCCTGCCCCTGCTGCTTGGGTGCTTCCCGCAGCTCCTTTATCCGCCTGACCGCAGCATTGATATAGAGAATCTCGGCGACATTCATATAGAGCCCCTCCATGCCGTCAATAATTTTGACCGTGGCCAGCAGGTAGCCCAGAAAGTAGAGCAAGGGCAGCTGACCCTGAGCTAAAAGCCAGGAGCCGACCAAAACGACCAGACCCAGAGTCAGACGCAGCCCCACTCCTGCCGCCAACACCGGCAGCCCCTGCAGGATTTCTGTCTTCAGGTGCAGTTTTTCGCTTGCTTCCATTTGGCGGTAAAGTTTCTGGCTCAGCTGAGCGCCCAGGTTATAGGCCTTGATCTCCTCCTGCAGCTCAATGGCCTCCTGAAAGCTTTCTGAATTAGCCCGCAGCTGCTGCCAGTAGGCAGCTGAAGCCCATTTGGGCAGTTCTTTGGACAGCCAGATCAGTCCGGCAATCAGCAGCAAGGGCAGCACAATGCAGAGTCCCAGAAGCAGATTGCCCATCAGCATCAGGGCACTGACTAAAAAGAAGAAAAGGACAAAACCCAGCGTTTTAGAAATGGCATGGCTGAGGGCATGCTCCAGCCGCTCCACATCGCTCATGATGGTCTGAGACAGATCGGACAGATCGTGGCTGGAAAAGTAGGACAAGGGCAGGGTCTGCAGGATTTCTGCAATGTCCGTCCGTATATTGGCGCTCTCCTTATAAGTCGTGGTATAGGTCGCGTTGTAGTCCATATTGATACCCGCATAAAGCAGGATGACCGTTACCAGAGTCGCCAGAAGAAAAAGCAGCGGGGAAGCCAGCTGCCCGCTCAGAAGCCCCTGCAGATAAAGCATCACAATCATCATGGGCAGCATTTGCAGACAGAAGCCCAGAAAGGAGACCAGACAGGCCCGGAAAAGGTTTTTAGCGCCGGTCTGCGTCAGACCAAACCTGTTTTTCAGTTCATCTATCATGATACCCTCCATTCATCTGCACTGGCATAGAGCTCTTTCAGACGCCGATAGAGACCGGACTTTTCAGACAGGTCCTGATCTCTGCCCCGCTCCACGATTCTGCCCTGGTCAATGACCAGAATTTCATCAACTCCCCTGATAGAGCTCAGGCGGTGGGCAATGATGATGACGGTCTTATTCTCCATCAAGCGGGCAAAGGCCTGCTGAATTTGGTATTCATTGTTGACATCCGTCGAAGCTGATGCCTCATCCAAAATAAGCAGCCGGGCATCTTTTAAAATCGCTCGGGCAATCGCCAGCCGCTGCATCTCGCCGCCCGACAGGTGGACTCCCTCGGCCCCGATTTGGGTCTCTTCCCGGTCGGGAAATTTATCCAGAATATCCTGACAGCAGGCCAAATCCAGCGCCCGCATCACTTCCTCACGGCTGGCCTCCGGCCGGCCCAGCCGGACATTGTCATAAATCGACAGCTTAAAGAGCTTGGACTGCTGAAAGACAAAGGCAATCTGCCGCATGGCAGCTTCTTGACTGTAGGATTCAATGGGCTTTTGCCCCAAGAGAATCTGTCCGCTCCCCGCCTTATAAAAACCGGCCATGAGCTTGGCAATCGTCGACTTACCGCTGCCGCTGGCTCCGACCAGAGCATAGACTTTATTGGCCTCTAAGCGGAAGGACAGGCGATCTAGGATCAGCTGGTCTTCCTCATAGCCAAAAGACACCTCCTGAAAGGCAAGGCTGCCGTCTATCAGCTCTTCCTCGGAACCTTGATACACCTTGTTCTCAGTCATCTGCTGATAGAGCTGTTCGATTTTATCAATGACCTCAACAGCCTTGTACTGGTACATGCCCAGATACATGACCCGCATAAAGCAGGTAAAGAGAAGTCCGATGACCGAAAAGAGGTAGAGAAACTGCGGCAGCAGGTGCAGCTGCTCTCTTTCAGGCAGCAGAAAGGCAAAAGCCGAAATCAGCAGCAAAATATAGCTCGCAAACAAAACCTGAAAGCTGACATAGGCCCGGCGGCAGGTAAAGGAATACTGCAGAGCAGTCTCTGAATAAGCCTGAATAGCCTGCGACAGTGCCTTAAAGGAAGCGACCGAAGTCTTAAAAATCTTGATGACCTGCATCCCGCGGACATATTCCACCGTAGCGCTGTTGAGATTTTCCAGCGTCGCCGCATAAAGACTCATCAGCTCAGGCTTGCCGACCATGCCCTTGACCTGCCAGGCACCGATTGCAATCAGAAGCAGGAGCAAGAAGCCCATCAGCGGCTGAATGACAAAGGCCAGACCTACAATCATGAGCGGCGTCACCACTACCCCGACATTGTCCGGTATCAGATGGGCCACAATCGTATGGGTCTCTGCAGCATTGTCATCGATAATCTTCCGAATCTTGCCCGAACTGGAGGTCCCGAAAAAGGCAAAATTAGAAGCCATCAGGCCGTCAATCCCTCTTTTTCTCAGATTGGTCTCCAAGCGGAAGGCCACCATGTGCGCCAAGACCCCGGAAGTCATATAAAGCAGGGAGCCAGCCAGCATCATGGAAACAATGACAAGCGCATAGGCCGCAGCCGAGGCGGTATTGCCAGAAAGCAGAAGGCCCCGCAAGAACTCATATAAATAATAAAGAGCTCCCGCCATCAGCATGGCAGACAGGGCAGAAAAGAAAATAGCAAGATAAGCCAAGCCTTTTCGGTCAGGTATATATGAAAAAAGCTTTTTATAGACAGAAAACATAAAATATCCTCTTTCGTACTTGTAAAAGCAGCTGCAAATCGTTATAATAATGCTATTCATATTTTACCACTCTTAAAAATGAACAACAATCATTATTAAATTTTATGACGAATTGTAGTATTTGGCTAATCGTGTTATAGGAGTCTCTTATGAATGTAGATTTTGATGGGTTTTTAAACAGCCAACAGTACAGCCTGCTGGAGAACTGCCAGCGTTTTTCCAGCCACGGCAAGACCTATTTTACCAGCAATGATGAAGCAGAAGGCTTTTACTGGAATTACGAAACGGATTATTTCCGGATTAACATCCATGATTCTTTTATCAAAAAGGACAGTTTTTTGACGATGGATCTGCGCCAGCACAAAGACTTCCTTGCCTTTTCATCTTATTTCAAATCTGCCAACGGCGAGTGCCTGTCCCCCTACAAAGCTCTCCGAAGCAAGTCCAGCTTTATCGTGCTCAACCAAGGGCAGCAGCTGCGTTTTTTGCTCAACGGCCAATCTTATTTTCAAACAGTGGAAATTGATTTTAAAGAAAGTATGATTGAAGACTATCTGATGGGACAGTTTCAGCTCAACCAAGGTGAAATTAACCGGATTTTTACAGAATCCCACAAGTTTAATGCCGAAAAACTGGGCAAGATTGCAGAGGAAATCCTGCATTATCATGTCAGTTCCATCGGCAGTGAGCTCTTTTATGAAATCAAAGCCAAGGAATGGCTGAGCGTCATCATCAACGACTACTACAATCACCAAGAGGGCAGCAGCACACTCAATGCAGCCGATGATCTGGCCCTCAGCAATGTCAGCAGCTACATTGACGACCACTATGCTTCTGATATTCCTCAGGAACTGCTGAGCAAGATTGCCATGATGAGCAAGACCAAGCTGAAAAACACCTTCAAACTCAAATACAAAATGACCATGACCGAGTACACCCAGCGCCGGCGCATGGCCGCAGCTGAACAGCTTTTGGGCAGCACCCATCTGGAAATCAAGGACGTTGCCATGTCAGTCGGCTACCAGTCCCACAGCCGCTTTTCCGCCCTCTTTAAAAAGTACACGGGTATCTATCCCCACGAAGTCAAACGGCACCACAACCACACCGGCCGCAGCAAATGCGATAAATGCCAGCAACTAAAAAAACCTAGCCAAAACGGCTAGGAATTTTTTATACTATCGAAGACGACTGGGGTAAACCACTTTGATGAAAACAAGCGATACAAACTGCGTTTGCTTAGATGGAAGACAAAGCCTTCTTTAAGACTTTCCCTTAGGTGGGGACGGACGCCAGCGGCTTCCTTCGGAATTCCGTAGCTAAGTTTTGAGCCTCCTCGCCTTTGGGTTTCTAGGCTCAGGCTAAGGCGGCGAGACAGTCTTCTCGCTTCTGCCGCTGCTGCCTCAAGACAGCCAGCCTCAGAAAACTTCCCTTCCGAAGCGGTCTACTCTTCTGTTACAAACTGGCTGAGAATCCCATTGATAAACTTGCTGGATTTCTCATCAGAGAACTGCTTGGACAGCTCAATAGCCTCATTCACGGCTACCAGCTGCGGGGTATCAAATTCTGTGATTTCAAAAATCCCCAAGCGCAGGATATTCTTTTCTACCAAGGTCAGACGGTCCACTGTCCAGCCCGCTTTGAGGTGCTGAGCGATTTTTTGGTCTAGCTCCTCTTTGGATTTGTCAACGCCGGTGACCAGATTGAGGAGAAAAACCGGAAGTTCAGGTTCTGCCCCCTCTTCCTCCTTGTCATAGGAATAAGCAAAGCGGCAGGCTTCCAGAACATCGCCCTCGTATTCTAGGCTCATCAAAGCCTGAAAAGCGCGCTGGCGCAGATCTCTTCTGGATTCCAAAAAAACATCAGTCATTGAGGAAATCCTCGTCAAACAGGTCTTTCAGGTCTGGTTTTGGCGCTTTTTCCGGAACGATACCAGCCACATGAATATTGACAGCAGACAGCTCCACCTCAGCCATATCATAGACGGCACTCTTGACTGCTTTTTGGATTGCAACAGCCACCGTCGGAACGCTGACTCCGTACTCCAGGTAGAGATAGATGTCTACTGTCACATCGCCGGTTTCATCCGTATGCAGGGCAACACCGCGGCCCAGCGAACGCATCGACAGGCTGTCAGACATACTCTTATTTGCGAAAGAGTAAACTCCTTCTACCTTTGCCGTTGCAATGGCAATAATCTTCTCCAAAACACGCGGTGCAATGACGATTTCACCTAATTGTTCAGTTGCCATAGTTCATTACCTCTTCTAAATTATGCGCGGGAAACATAGGTTCCTTCAGCGGTATTGATAATCAATTTCTGTCCGACTTCGATGAAGTCCGGCACATTGACAACCAGACCAGTCTCCAGAGTCGCTGGCTTACCGGAGCCCGTCACGGTGGCACCCTTGATGGATGGCTGGGTATCGGTCACCACCAATTCTACCGTTGTCGGTACCGTCACACCAATTACCTCTGTTCCATAGAACTGGATTTTTACTTCTGAGTTTTCCAGAATAAACTTCAGTTCTTCAGCAACGCTGGCCACTGGAATTTCATACTGGTCAAAGGACTCCGTATCCATGAAGTAGGCGGTGCCGTCCATTTGGTACAGGTATTGGGCTGGGCGGGTTTCGATAATGGCCTGCTCAAATTTTTCTTCTGGGCGGTAGCTGGTGTCAAAGGTAGAGCCTGTACGGACATCGCGCAGCTTCATCCGCATAATGGTATTTCCCTTACCTGGCTTGTGGTGGCTGGCCTCCAAAACGCGGATCAACTTGCCATCAGCTGTCTCAAAGGTCATGCCAGCTTTCAGCTTGCTTGCTTCAATCATTCTATATTACCTCTTTTTAAAATTATATTCTCTTTATTCTATCATAAAGCCTGATAATTCTCAAATAACAATCAACTCTTTGGGAGCCAGCGTCAGGACCTCGCAGCCGCTCTCAGTGATGAGGAGATCGTCCTCAATCCGGACACCGTATTTGCCGTCCAGATAAATGCCCGGCTCATCTGTCAGAACCATGCCGGCCTCAATCGGCTCCTCTGACTTGCCGAAGTAAGGAATCTCATGGATGTCCAGACCGATACCGTGGCCGATGCCGTGGCTAAAGTAAGGACCGTAGCCAGCATCGTTGATGACCTGACGCGGAATGCGGTCAAAGTCAATGCAGCTGAGACCGGCCTTGGCTGCTTCTATCAGGGCTTGATTGCTGCGCAGAACCATATCATAAATCTCCCGCTCCTCATCTGTCGTCTGGCCGATATGAATGGTCCGGGTCATATCGCTGACATAGTGATTGTAGTAGCAGCCAAAGTCCAGCGTCAGCGTTTCTCCGCTCTGGATCACCTTGTCACTGGCCACGCCATGCGGCATGGCTGAGCGGCAGCCTGAAGCGATGATAAAGTCAAAAGAGGCACCTGAAGCACCCAGCTGGCGCATACGGGCATCTAAAAAGTTCATCACAGCCAGCTCTGTCGTCTGACCGGGCTTGATAAAGTCCAGTACATCCAGAAAGGCTTGGTCAGAAATCTGACAGGCCTTGCGAATGGTTGCGATTTCCTGCTCATCTTTAATCATGCGCAGCTTTTCAATAAAACCCGTCATCGGTACCAGCTCGTAGGAGGAGAAGACACTTTCCAGCATCTTGAAATAAGCATAGGAAACTTCATCGTCAAAGCCGACTTTCTCCAGCTTGTCGTCCGCAATGATTTTGACAATCTCCCCAATCGCGTCGCGCGTTTCCACAATGTCAAAACCGCGGACCGCTCCCTTGGCAATCAGTGTATAGCGCGCATCCGTCAGGAAAATCCGGCGGTTTTTGCTGATAAAAACTGTCGCTTCTGTCCCGCTGAAACCAGTCAGGTAGTAGATATTTTTCAGATTAGTGACCAGCACTCCGTCGCAGTCTGACTGGGCCAGGGCTGCTTCAAACTTCTCAATTCTTGATAACATGAGGTACCTCCGTAGAATGATTAGCCTTATTATAGCAAAAAATCAGGCAAATGACGATAGACTAAAACAAAAAGGCCCGCCAAAACGGACAAGGCCTCCTTGCAGAATCGTCATGTGGGTGTCCTGCTCTTTGAAAATCGAAGATGACACTTCTTTGCAGAAATGTTATCTGCAACCACAATGCCGTGCTTTGCGCTGGCGGCATCGGTTTTCCTTGTTGTTTTTGATTCTCTTTGAGTATCAGGAGTTTATTTTTCCAGCTTGCCTTTCAAATACTGGCCGGTATAGCTGGCGGGATTGGCCGCAACTTCCTCCGGTGTGCCGGAAGCGATAATGGTACCGCCGCCGACTCCGCCTTCCGGCCCTAGATCAATGATATGGTCCGCTGTCTTGATGACATCCAGATTGTGCTCGATGACCAGCACCGTATTGCCATCGTCCACAAAGCGTTCCAGAACATGCAGAAGCTTGGCAATGTCCTCTGTATGCAGGCCTGTCGTCGGCTCATCCAGAATGTAAAAGGACTTGCCAGTAGAGCGCTTATGGAGCTCAGAAGCCAGCTTCATCCGCTGGGCTTCCCCGCCTGAGAGAGTCGTCGCCGGCTGTCCCAATGTCACATAGCCCAGCCCCACGTCCTTGATAGTCTGTAGCTTGCGAGCAATCTTAGGAATGTGCTGGAAGAAGTCCACCGCATCATTGACGGTCATATCCAGCACCTGGGCGATATTCTTTTCCTTGTAGTGGACTTCCAGCGTTTCGCTGTTGTAGCGCGTGCCGTGGCAGACCTCACAGGCCACATAGACATCGGGCAGGAAGTGCATCTCAATCTTGATAATTCCATCGCCCGAGCAGGCTTCGCAGCGGCCGCCCTTGACATTAAAGCTGAAGCGGCCTTTCTTGTAGCCGCGAATCTTGGCTTCATTGGTTTTGGCAAAGAGGTCGCGGATGTCGTCAAAAACACCGGTATAGGTGGCTGGATTAGATCGCGGTGTCCGGCCGATCGGGCTTTGGTCAATGTCAATCAGCCGGTCCACATGCTCAATGCCGGTCATTTTCTTAAACTTGCCGGGCTTGTCCGAGTTGCGGTTGAGCTTCTGGGCAATGGCCTTTTTGAGAATGGAATTGACCAGCGTGGACTTGCCGGAGCCGGAAACCCCGGTCACAGCGATGAATTTGCCCAAGGGGAAACGCGCTGTGATATTCTGCAGATTGTGCTCCTGAGCGCCTGCAATTTCAATGAAACGGCCGTTGCCGGCCCGGCGGTCCAGCGGCACCGGAATGGCCCGCTTGCCGGACAGATACTGACCGGTGATGGATTTTTTGATCTTCGCTACCTGACTCGGTGTGCCGGCAGCGACAATCTCACCGCCAAAGACACCGGCACCCGGCCCTACATCAATCAGCCAGTCGGCCTCCCGCATGGTGTCTTCATCGTGTTCAACCACAATCAGGGTATTGCCCAGATCCCGCATCTTTTTCAGGCTGGCAATGAGGCGGTCATTATCCCGCTGGTGGAGGCCAATGGATGGCTCGTCCAGAATATAGAGAACGCCGGACAGATTGGAGCCGATCTGAGTTGCCAGGCGGATCCGCTGGCTTTCCCCGCCAGAGAGGGTGCCCGCTGAGCGCGACAGGGTCAGGTAGTTGAGGCCGACGTTGTTGAGGAAGGTCAGACGGTCGTGAATTTCCTTGACAATAGGCTTAGCAATAATCGCTTCATTGTCTGTCAAGGTCAGGCGGTCCAGCTCCTCCAAATGATCCGCAATGGACAAATCGGAAATCTGACCGATATGGAGCCCCTTCTCTCCGCCAATCTTAACAGACAGGGCCTGGTCATTGAGCCGGTAGCCCTGACAGGCTGCACAGGTCAGCTCATTCATGTAGAGCCGCATCTGATTGCGGGTAAAGTCACTGTTTGTCTCATGATAGCGGCGGTTGATATTAGCCACCACTCCCTCAAAAGGAATGTCAATATCCCGCACACCGCCGAATTCATTTTCATAATGAAAATGGAACTCTCGGCCCTCAGAGCCAAAGAGAATCAGCTGCCGCTCTGCCTCGGTCAGCTCCTCAAAAGGCCTATCCATATCAATCCCGAACTCCTGCATGGCCTGCTCCAGCATCTGCGGATAGTAGTTAGAGGAAATGGGATTCCAAGGAGCTAAAGCCCCTTCTCTCAGAGTCTTGCCGGCATCCGGCACCACCACATCCAAGTCTACCTCCAGCTTGACTCCCAGACCGTCACAGTCCGGACAGGAGCCAAAAGGAGCATTAAAGGAGAAGAGCCGCGGCTCCAGCTCAGGCACTGTAAAGCCGCAGACCGGGCAGGCATAGTGCTCGGAAAAGAGCAGCTCCTCGCCGTCCATGGTGTCGATGACCACATAGCCCTCCGCAATCCTGAGAGCCGCCTCGACCGAGTCAAAGAGCCGGCTGCGGACCCCTTCCTTGATGACAATCCGGTCCACCACGACCTCGATATCGTGCTGCTTGCTCTTGGACAGCTCAGAAACCTCGGTCACATCGTAAATCTCGCCGTCCACGCGCACCCGGACATAGCCGTCTTTCTGAATCTTGTCAAAAACCGTCTTGTGCTGGCCCTTTTTCTTGCGGATGACCGGCGCCAGGATTTGCAGCCGCTGACGCTCCGGCAGCTCCAAGACCTTGTCGACAATCTGCTCGACGGAGGAAGCTGTGATGGCACCGTGACCATTGATACAGTAAGGCGTTCCGACACGCGCGTAGAGCAGACGCAGATAGTCGTTAATCTCCGTCGCCGTCCCCACCGTCGAGCGGGGATTTTTGCTGGTGGTCTTTTGGTCGATGGAAATAGCAGGGCTGAGACCGTCAATCGAGTCCACATCCGGCTTTTCCATATTGCCCAAAAACTGCCGGGCATAGGCCGACAGGCTCTCTACATAGCGCCGCTGCCCCTCTGCATAGAGGGTGTCAAAGGCCAGGCTGGACTTGCCCGAGCCGGACAGACCGGTCACCACGACCAGCTTGTCACGGGGAATTTCTACATCAATATTTTTTAGATTATGAGCTCGCGCTCCATGAATCACAATCTTATCTTGCATCTTGACCTCGTTTCACTTTTAAACCTTCTCTATTATAACAAAATTTTCTGCAATCTTTTGCCCCAAAAGTCCGAATTTGTAGTATAATGGTACGGTATGTAAAATAGCTCTGGAAAGGAAAGGCATCATGAAACAAGTATTTCTGTCAACCACAACTGAATTTAAAGAAATTGATAGTCTTGAATCGGGTACTTGGATCAATCTCGTCAATCCTTCTCAGAGTGAGTCCCTTGAGATCGCCAATGCTTTCAATATTGATATTGCCGATTTGCGGGCACCGCTCGATGCGGAAGAAATGTCCCGGGTCACCATCGAGGACGACTACACGCTGATTATCGTGGATGTCCCCATCACCGAGGAGCGGAATAATAAGATCTATTACGTCACCATTCCGCTGGGGATTATCATCACGGAAGAAGCCATCATCACCACCTGTCTGGAAAAGCTGCCCCTGCTGGATATTTTCATCCAGCGCCGCCTGCGCAATTTCTATACCTTTATGCGATCCCGCTTTATCTTTCAGATCCTCTACCGCAATGCCGAGCTCTATCTGACGGCTCTGCGTTCCATTGACCGCAAGAGCGAGCAGATTGAAAGCCAGCTGCATCAGTCCACCCGCAATGAAGAGCTGATCGAACTCATGGAGCTGGAAAAGACCATTGTCTATTTCAAAGCCTCCCTCAAGACCAATGAGCGGGTGATTAAAAAGCTGACCAGCGCTACCAGCAATATCAAGAAATATCTGGAAGACGAGGACCTGCTGGAAGACACCCTGATTGAGACCCAGCAGGCTATCGAGATGGCGGATATTTACGGTAACATCCTGCGCGGCATGACCGATACTTTTGCTTCGATTATCTCCAATAATCAAAATAATATCATGAAGACACTGGCTCTGGTGACGGTCGTCATGTCCATCCCGACCATGATCTTCTCGGCCTATGGCATGAACTTCAAGACCAATGACCTGCCGCTCAACGGCGAGCCGCATGCCTTTTGGATTATCATGTTTATCGCCTTTGCTATGAGCGGCTCCCTGACCCTCTACCTTATCCACAAAAAGCTATTTTAACCATTAGAAAGAACGATTATGTCCTCAGTATCATTAGACAAACTCAGCAAAAAAAATAAAGAATTTATCCACATCGCGACCCACCAGCTCCTCCTAGACGGCAAGACGGATCAGGAAATCCAGAAAATCCTGGAAGACATCCTGCCCGAAATATTGGAAAACCAGAGCAAGGGAATCACTGCCCGCGGCCTCTACGGGGCGCCGACTGCCTGGGCCGCTTCCTTCGCAGCTAAAGAGCGTTACGATGCCGAGCACCCCAAGGAAAATGACGATCCCAAATGGATGATGCTGGACTCTGTCCTCTTTATCTTTGGCTTCTTCGCCGTCCTGAGTTCCATTGTCAATCTCTCCTCCTCCCAGCCCTCTGTCTATGGCTTGACGACCTTGATCTTGGGCAGCGTAGTCGGAGGCTTAGTTTTCTATGCTAATCACCATTTCATCTACCGCTTCTATGGACCTGACACAGACCGCAGCCAAAGACCGCCGCTTTGGAGATCCGCCCTTATCATGATCGGCGCTGTCCTGCTCTGGCTTATCTCTATCATGGCCACCAGCTTTCTGCCGGAAGTGATGAACCCCCGCCTTTCAAACATCATTATCGTCATTATCGGCGGACTGGCCCTGGCCCTGCGCTTCTATCTCAAAAAGCGCTTCAACATCAAAAGCGCCGCTATGGGACCGACGAGATATTAATCAGCATATAAAAAAGAGGTTGCGCAACCTCTTTTATTTATGCCTGAAATATTTCCAATAAAGAGAGTAGGGGATGGGCAAACTGAGAATCAACCAAAAGCGATTGACAATAATGTCCGCCTTTCCTGTGCTGTTAAAATGAACCGGGACCTGATTGGGCAGAAAGAAGATAAGCAGAACCACGAGAGCAGCCATCACCACTAAAACAAATATATCTTTCCTTTTCATCAATCATCAACCTCCTTGAAATAAATTTGTTTGCTTAAATAACTATAGAGAATCAGACTGACAGCTGCAAGCAAACCGGTAGTCAGCCATAGGGAAGCCGTCAGCTGCCATTGACAGAAGAAATGGAGGGCCAGCGGCAGCAGGACCGACAGCATGCCCACCAAGCCAGATAAAACAACGGACAAACTCTGCTTGATGACTACTATTTCATTGTCCCAAATCCATTTTGGATAATGAAAATTAATAAAGATTCCCTGAAGAGCTGTGAAAAATGAATAGGCTAAGGATAGGCAGACAAGAGTCAGCAGCTGCGGAATGGTCGGCGAAAAGCGCCAAAAGAGAATCGGCAGACTGACCGCCAAACCAATCAAATGCAGGGATATTGTCAGCCCCATCTTGGCCCACAGAATCTCTTTCATTGAGACCGGCAGGGTCTGCAAAAGCCAGATCCGGCCTCCCTCCAGTGAAATTGCCGCTGCAGCTGGATTCGAAATACTAAATAGACTGGCCAAGAAGAGAGGGAGAAAATCCTGACTCACTCCCAAGGGCAGATAGGAAATCAGGTCTTGAGGCTTTACAAAACAAAGCAGCAAGGAAAATACCAACAGAAGAATGACACCTAAACCGCTATTCAGCAGATAGAGATAGGAAGACAGAAAATTATCCAGCTCCCTGCAATAAAGAGCCAGAAAAGGCGATTTCCGTCTTCTTTTGCGGATTTTTACCGGAGTCGCTGATTTTTCCAGCAGAAAATGCAATCTTAAATAGCTAGAGGACAGGATTTTCAGAAAAATTCCCGCCACAACTAAAGAAAATCCTGCAAGCTGTAAACTGGATCTCCAGAAGGCCTGTCCGTTCAGGAAAAGATTAGCAGGCGGATAGAGCTGGCTTAGCTGTCCAGTCAGCAGCTGATAAACATCTCGCCCTTGTCCTCCCCTCATAGTCCAGATACTGCCAGCCAGCAAGACCAAAAGCAGAACAAGAGATGCTAGGAAAGAAAAGAGATTCTGGTGAACAAGTCTAGCTGACAAATAGCTGATGAGAAAAGAAAACAGGGAGGCCAGACAAAGAGGCAAGAGGGGGATAAAGAGCAGGAGGCAGCTGTACAGCAAGACATCCACTAGCTGCCCTCCTGAAAGCAGCCAAATCATACCAGCTGGCAGCATAAAAATCAGAGCCAGCAAAAAATTTAGCAAGTAAAGAAAAGCAAATTTGCCGCAGACTATTTCCCAAGTTCTCACCGGCAAAACCAGGAGCCTATCCAGCTCTTTAGCGTTAAATAGGATGCCATTGACCTGCAACAGGCTGAAAAAGAAAATAAGCAAACTGACTACAGCAATCATATAGGCCGGAATCAGATTAGCCTGGCCCATCTGAACAAGACTGAGAGCCGTCAAAAAATTATAGGCTGCGGTCAGGAAAACAAGGAGAAGTATCAAGCCAAGCTGATAGATTGTTCTCCTGCCCCTGCGCTGACGCAGACGATTGATTGAGAAAACATTGTATACTTGCAGTTTTAAAAGTAAAAGAATATTAGTCATAATCTTGCAGCTCCATAAATACTTCTTCTAGGCTAGAGGAACCTTTTACCTCAGCAGTCTTGCCATTGGCCACCAAGTGTCCCTTTTGTAAAATAGCAATCTTAGTACAGAGCTCTTCTGCAACCTCCAATACATGCGTTGAAAAGAAAATCGCACATCCCTTCCCTGCCAGCTCTTTCATGATTTGCTTGAAATAAAAAGCCCCCTTGGGATCTAAACCAACAAAGGGTTCATCCAAAATCAAGAGCTTCGGTTCATGCAGGAGGGCTGCAATCAGTGCCAAGCGCTGCTTCATGCCGTGAGAATAAGCCGCAATCAATTTATTCAAAGAATCCTTGAGCTCAAAGATGTCTGCATATTTATCAATATACTGCAGCCGCTTCTCCATGGAAATACGGTAAATATCTGCTATAAAATCTAAAAACTGAAACCCTGTCAAATTTTCATATAAGTCAGGATTATCCGGCAAGTAGGCCATGCTCCTCTTACAGGCCAGCGGCTCATCCTTGATAGAGTGACCACAGATATAAATCTCCCCGCTGTTAAAATCGTGGATACCGACAATCGACTTAATTGTAGAAGTCTTCCCCGCGCCATTGGCCCCGATGAAACCATAGATATCCCCTGCTTCAACTCGCAGACTAAGATTATCCACGGCCTTTTTACCACCCTTATAAGTTTTAGTCAAATGCTGAATGTCTAACATAACTCCTCCTTTTACTAACTTTTTGTCAGTCTTGCCGTAAATTTTTTTTGCTACTGAAACTGATAAAGAAAACACCACTGACATTTTGTCAGTTATCTTTCTAAAGAAAAGGCAGAAACTGCCCTGTCTAAAAAATCAATCCGTCCAGCCCCAATGTCTTCTCCAAAATCGCCTGAAAACTGGATAAGTAATCCTGCAAGTTGGCTGATTTTGAAGTCATTTTTGCATCATTGGAGACAAAAACATAGGCTGTCATCAGAAATGACGCTGTCTGCTGCGGATAGTCCAGCTGAAAATCTCTAGCAGCCTGTCCTTCTTCTAAAATATGAGCGAAAAAAACAGTCATCTGCTCGGTTAGCCTATGGTAAAAGCGATCCAATACATAGCGATTCCTTTCCAGATTAACCGTCTCCTGCAGGACCAGATTTTCCTGAGTGATTTGCTCATCCGAAATAAGAGTGGCTTCCATAAAACTCTTAATCTTCTCTTTGACAGGCAAATCCGCTTGATAACTGATCTTTTCCAGCCGCCTCAGCAGGGGCTCAGAGTTTTTTTCGATGAGACAGTAAAGAATGTCTTCCTTATCTTTAAAATGATAATAAAGCAGGCCCCGGGAAATCCCAACCTTATCAATAATATCCTGAGTTCGAGTCTTGAGATAGCCTTTCTGGGCAAATAGCTGCAGGGCTGCATCCATAATCTCCGCCCGTCGTACCTCTGGATCCTTGACATCACGCATGGTTTCTGCCTCCTTGTGGTTAGTATAGCACTTAACTGACATTTTGTCAATGACAAAATAAAAAAACAGCAAGCCAGAGCCTGCTGTTAATCTAATTAGTCTTCATTTACGAAAGGCATCAGAGCCATTACGCGAGCGCGTTTGATAGCTGTTGTGACTTTGCGTTGGTTTTTAGCTGAAGTTCCGGTTACACGGCGAGGAAGGATTTTCCCGCGCTCTGAAACGAAACGGCTAAGAAGCTCAGTATCTTTGTAATCAACATATTCAATTTTGTTCGCTGCGATGTAATCAACTTTTTTACGGCGTTTGAATCCGCCACGACGTTGTTGAGCCATGTGTTTTCTCCTTTATATTATAGTTGTTGGTCCTTAGAATGGCAGGTCGTCATCCGAGATATCCATTGGATTGGTATTGCCAAATGGGCTCTCGTCACGAGAAAAGTTCGGTACTTGGCTGGACGAATCTGCATTGCCATAGCTTGGCGCTGAACTGCCTCCAAAGCTATTGCCGCCATAACCGCCTGAAGACTGACCTTCACGGGCAGAACGGCTTTCCAGCATTTGGAAATTATCCGCCACGACTTCTGTCACGTAAACACGCTGACCTTGCTGGTTTTCGTAGTTACGGGTCTGAATGCGGCCGGTAATGCCAATCAGGGCTCCTTTTTTAGCCCAGTTTGCCAGATTTTCTGCCTGCTGACGCCAGATGACAACATTGATGAAGTCTGCTTCCCGCTCTCCATTGTGATTCTTGAAGTTGCGGTTGACAGCCAGAGTAAATGTTGCGACCGCTTGATTCTGCGGTGTATAGCGCAATTCGGCATCGCGGGTCATGCGACCCACCAGTACAACGTTATTAATCATGATGCTACCTTCTTAAGCGTCAAGTTTGACGATCATGTGACGAAGAATGTCGGCGTTGATTTTTGACAGACGGTCAAACTCTTTCAGAGCTGCATCGTCGTTTGCTTCAACGTTTACGATATGGTAGAGTCCTTCACGGAAATCTTGGATTTCGTAGGCAAGACGGCGTTTTTCCCAGTCTTTTGATTCAACAACAGTTGCACCGTTGTCCGTCAAGATAGAGTCAAAGCGTGCTACCAAAGCGTTTTTAGCTTCTTCTTCAATGTTTGGACGAATAATATAAAGAATTTCGTATTTAGCCATTGATGTTTCCTCCTTTTGGTCTAATGACCCCAAGACGCTGCAAGGGGTAAGTGAGGTTTGCTCACAAATAACTATTATAACAGAGATGGGCGGGAAAGGCAAGGGAAAAATTTTTGCCATTCTAGCTGTATTTACCTCTAACAGCCGTCATTCTCTGCCCTTATCTCCATCAGGATAAGTCACCGACACTTTGGTCTTAGTTTTTCCTTTTCGATTTTTCAGAAAAGCCCTTCCTTCGTCAGTCTGACTGCCTTGGTCATTTTCTTTCTGACTGCTGCTGTAGCCCAAGTCATAGTCCATTTCCTGATTATCAGAAAATCGAAGATTCACATGGCAAGAAAGGCCGTCTGGAGCATGATAATGAGGACTGGTCAGCTGAATTTCTTCAATATCCTTATAAGTGTTCTTAAGAACCTTAACCAGGCCAGTTTCAAGCTCTCGCCTGTTCACCTGTCTCGGCTTACCATTGAGCACACCATAGAAGAATACTGCCGCCAGAATGACAATCAGCACTGCAAGCAGATAAAACCATTTGTAATATTTGAAAAAAATTGATTTTAGCATGACGCTCTCCTTTACGGCATTTGGCTAATCTCCCTGTAAATCACTCATATATTATAACATAAAATTTTCATTTAAAAAACTCCCCCTGTCGCCAGAGAGAGCTAGAGCCTGTCTTCATAGATAAATCATTCATCTAAAAGCCTCTTTCCCCGCCACTCGTCGTTCAAAATTTTAGAAATACGCCCAGTATTCCTTCGAATTTTCGCCTAAACGAACGGGAAAATTATCTCTTATCTGAAAGATCTACCTTGTATGAAGACAGGCTCTTGAAAAATACGATTCGTTTTTGATAAATCCTAGACTAGCCTGCCTTGATCGACAACTAGCTTGCCGGCCTTGTAGACCTGATGGGTCAGGTTGGTGGCAAAGAAATAAAGCGGGTAGTCGATGTTTTGGGCATCAAGGATGGTGATATCGGCCTGCTTGCCGCTGTCAAAGCTGCCAATCTTATCTTGACGGTTGACAGAGTAGGCGGCATTGATAGTCACAGCATTGAGGACCTCGACTGGGGTCAGCCGCATCATAAAGCAGCCTAGCTGCATGACAAACTGCAGGTTGGCGGTCGGGCAGGAGCCTGGATTGCTGTCAGTAGTCAGGGTGATGGCCATACCAGCTTCCAGCATCTTGCGGGCCGGGGCATAAGTGTCCTCCATCAGGCTGAAGGTGGTGGCAGGCAGGAGATTGCCGATAACCTTGGCTGCGGCCATCTTGCGGATGCCTTCATCGGTCGCCATCATCAGGTGCTCGGCACTGGTCGCTCCCAGCTCAGCTGCTACATCGACCCCGCCGATAGACTCGATTTCATCGGCATGGATGCGGAGCTTGAAGCCCAGTTCCTTAGCCTTGGAGAGCAGGTAGCGGGATTCCTCAGCTGTAAAGACACCTTTTTCACAGAAAATATCGCAGAATTCAGCCAGGTTTTCCGCCTTGACCCGCGGCAGCATTTCCTCCACGATCAAGTCCAGATAGTCCTGAGAACGGCCCTTGTATTCAGGCGGAACGGCGTGGGCCGCCATGAAGGTGGAAACCAAATCAATCTCGTGGTCACGGTCCAGCGCCCCAACGACATCCAGCTGGCGCTTTTCTGTCTCCCAGTCCAGACCATAGCCGCTCTTGGCCTCCACCGTGGTCACCCCGTGCAGCAGCATATAGTCCAGCAGTTTCTTGGACTTGTCGTAGAGAGTGTCAAAAGAAGCTGCGCGAGTCGCCCGGACCGTGCTGAGAATACCGCCGCCCTGAGCGAGAATCTCCAGATAAGGAACACCGGCCAGCTTCTTGGCAAACTCATGCTCTCGGCTGCCGCCGTAGACCAAGTGTGTGTGGCAGTCGATCAAGCCAGGAGCAGCAATCTTGCCCTCATAGGACTGGATCTGGGTGTCGGGTCCAATCAGGTCAGCCGCAGGATGGCCGCTGCCGACCGCCAAAATTTTCCCGTCCTTGACCGCGATATAGCCGTCTTCCAGCACCTGCGCTTCCTTCATCTCTGCGCCAAAGAGGGGATGTCCTAGGTCCTTGGGGCAGAAGACTTGATTGAAATGAGTTAATAGTAAATCAGCCGTCATACTTCTTCCTCCGTTTCATCTTCCAATATTCTTGCTCCTCATCATAATACACTATCGTCAAATTATAGTCAAAAGCTTGCAAAAGATAGGAGGGCTGCATTTTTTGCAGATTTTTTCTTTTTCTTGACTCTTTGTGGACGGCTTTCTTATAAAATAAGGATGAAATCTATTTATACTCAACGAAAATCAAAAAACCGAGCAGGAAGCCAGCCTCGAAAGGATGGCGCTTTGGCACAAACTTCGTTTGTTTTATCCGCAGGCTCCCTGCCTTGCTTTCAGCTCTCTAGGCTCAGGCCGTTCTAGCTGACGCGGTTTGAAAAGATTTTCAAAGAGGATGATACTGGACTTTTAAGGAGGAGTTTTCATGTCATACTTTACTGAAAATGAAATTGCAGCCGCTATGACTGTTAAGCTGGACGATGTGCTTCCCGAAAAGACTGTCTTTCAGGAAGGCATCCGCCGAGCACCAGACCGGGGCTTCCGCCTGACACAGGCTCAGACAGAGATTGCCCTGAAAAATGCGCTCCGCTATATTCCTAAAAAATTCCACGAGGAAGTCATTCCGGAGTTTTTGGAAGAGCTGAAAACCCGCGGCCGGATTTACGGCTACCGCTGGCGGCCAAAAGAACGCATCTATGGCAAGCCCATTGACCAATACAAGGGCAACTGCACGGCAGCCAAGGCCATGCAGGTCATGATTGACAACAACCTCAGCTTTGAAATCGCCCTCTACCCCTACGAGCTGGTCACTTACGGGGAAACCGGCTCCGTCTGCGCCAACTGGATGCAGTACAATCTGATCAAGAAATATCTGGAAGTGATGACCGATCAGCAAACGCTGGTGGTCGAATCCGGACACCCGGTCGGTCTCTTCAAGTCCAAACCGGAAGCACCTCGGGTCATCATTACCAACGGCCTTTTGGTCGGCGAATACGACAATATGAGAGACTGGGAAATTGCCGAAGAGATGGGCGTGACCAACTACGGTCAAATGACAGCCGGCGGCTGGATGTATATCGGTCCGCAGGGCATCGTTCACGGTACCTTCAACACCCTGCTCAACGCCGGCCGCCTGAAACTGGGCGTGGCTGACGACGGCGACCTGACCGGTAAGCTCTTTATCTCCTCCGGTCTGGGCGGCATGAGCGGGGCTCAGGGCAAGGCTGCAGAAATTGCCAAGGCAGTCGCCATCGTGGCCGAAGTGGACCAATCCCGGATCGAAACCCGCCACTCACAGGGCTGGGTCAGCCAGATTGCCGAAAGTCCGGAGGAAGCGATTGAGCTGGCTCAGAAAGCTCTGGAAGCCGGTGCATCCACCTCTATCGCCTATCATGGCAACATCGTTGACCTCTTGGAATATGTCAATGAGAACAAGATCCATGTCGACCTGCTCTCCGACCAAACCTCCTGCCACAATGTCTATGACGGCGGCTACTGCCCTGCCGGCATCAGCTTTGAAGAGCGGACCCGGCTTTTGGCTGAAGACAAGGAAACCTTCCACAAACTGGTCGATGAAACCCTGGCCCGCCACTTTGCCGCTATCAAGGAACTGACCAACCATGGCACCTACTTCTTTGACTATGGCAATTCCTTTATGAAAGCCATCTATGACTCTGGCATCAAGGAAATTTCCAAGAATGGCTTGGACGACAAGGACGGCTTCATCTGGCCTTCCTATGTGGAAGACATCATGGGACCCATGCTCTTTGACTACGGCTACGGTCCTTTCCGCTGGGTCTGCCTGAGCGGCAGGCATGAAGATCTGGTAGCAACCGACCATGCAGCTATGGAAGTCATCGACCCGAACCGCCGCTACCAAGACCGCGACAACTACAACTGGATTCGCGATGCAGAAAAGAACCAGCTGGTCGTTGGAACTCAGGCTCGGATTCTCTACCAAGACTGCATGGGCCGGGTCAATATCGCCCTCAAGTTCAATGAATTAGTCCGCGAAGGCAAGATTGGCCCTGTCATGATTGGCCGCGACCACCACGACGTGTCCGGTACGGACTCTCCATTCCGTGAAACTTCGAATATCAAGGACGGATCAAACGTAACCTGCGACATGGCCGTGCAATGCTACGCTGGCAACGCAGCCCGCGGCATGAGTCTGGTAGCTCTCCACAACGGCGGCGGCACCGGTATCGGCAAAGCCATCAACGGCGGCTTTGGCCTGGTGCTGGACGGCAGCGAGCGCATCGATGAAATCATCAAGTCTGCTATCGCCTGGGATACCATCGGCGGAGTAGCCCGCCGCAACTGGGCCCGCAATGAGCACGCTATCGAAACCGCTATTGAATACAACCGTCTGCATGCAGGAACGGACCACATCACCATCCCTTATCTGAGCGATGAGGATTTGGTCAAAGAATCTGTCAAGAAATTGTTTGAATAATCACGGAGCGGGGCTGCAGCTGAATGGCTGTCCAGTCCTGCGCTTCCGTCAAAATGTAAGCGCTATCGAATCCACACTCAAAACAGGAGAAAAAACTTATGGCAAAAATTGTTGAATGTATTCCCAACTTTTCTGAAGGCCGCAATCAGGCGGTCATTGACGGCTTGGTAGAAACAGCTAAGAGCGTGCCGGGCGTGACTCTTTTGGACCACTCCTCTGATGCCAGCCACAATCGCAGTGTTTTCACTCTGGTCGGCGATGACCAGAACATTCAGGAAGCCGCTTTCCGCTTGGTCAAATATGCAGCCGAAAACATTGACCTGACCAAGCATCAGGGCGAACATCCCCGCATGGGGGCAACCGACGTGCTGCCTTTTGTGCCTATTAAGGACATCAGCAGCGAGGAATGTGTCGAAATCGCCAAAACCGTGTCTGAGCGCATCAACCGCGAGCTGGGCATTCCTATCTTCCTCTATGAAGATGCAGCCACCCGGCCGGAGCGCAAGAATCTGGCCAAGGTTCGTAAAGGCCAGTTTGAAGGCATGCCGGAAAAACTCTTGGAACCTGACTGGGCTCCGGACTATGGTGACAGGAAAATTCACCCCACTGCCGGTGTAACAGCTGTCGGTGCCAGAATGCCGCTCATCGCCTACAATATCAATCTGGATACGGACGATTTGGATATTGCCAATAAGATTGCTAAAATCATCCGCGGCTCCAGCGGTGGCTACAAGTACTGCAAGGCCATCGGCGTCATGCTGGAAGACCGCAATATCGCTCAGGTCTCCATCAACATGGTCAATCTGGAAAAATTCCCGCTCTACCGCGTCTTTGAGACGGTCCGCTTTGAAGCCAAACGCTACGGAGTTGGAATCCTCGGCTCAGAAGTCATCGGTCTGGCTCCGGCCAAGGCTTTGATTGACGCAGCCGAATACTATCTGCAAATCGAAGACTTTGACTACGGCAAGCAGGTTCTGGAAAATCATTTGCTGGGCTAGGAGGATGCAGCGGATATGAAATTAGTTGATTTAAGCTTAGAAGAATTTGCCCGGGTGCTGGGCTCCGATGCACCGGCTCCCGGAGGCGGCTCTGCTGCTGCTCTGTCGGCAGCCAATGGCATTTCCCTGACCAAGATGGTCTGTGAGCTGACGCTGGGCAAGAAAAAGTATGCCGACTTTGAGCAGGAAATCGCTCAGGTCCATCAGGAAAGTGCCCGCCTGCAGGACAGGCTGCTGGCTGCCATTGACAAGGACACCGAAGCCTTTAATCTGGTCTCAGCGGTCTTTGATATGCCAAAAGAGACAGAAGATGACAAGGCCGCCCGGCGGGAAGCCATGCAGCAGGCTCTCAAGGAGGCCACCAAGTCTCCCTATGCCATGATGGAAGACATCTGGGCCGCTCTGCAAGTGACCAAGCAGGCTGTCGGCAAGTCCAACACCAACGCTGCCAGCGATCTGGGCGTTGCCGCCCTCAATCTCAAGGCCGGCCTCCAAGGCGCCTGGCTCAATGTTCTCATCAACCTGTCAGGTGTCAGGGACCAGGCTTTTGTGTCCGACTACCGCTCCAAGGGAGAGGAGCTGCTCCGCAAGGGCAGTGCTCTGGCAGATGAGATTTATCAAGAAATTTTGAAAGTTGTCTAATTCAGCAGAAGAGAAGCACAGCCTTTCTCTTCTCCAAGAGGTAACACAATGGTTTTATCAGATATTGAAATTGCAAATGCTGTCCCAATGGAGAAAATCGATCGGGTCGCCCAAAGACTGGGGGTGGACAAAAACGCTCTCTCCCTCTATGGCAGCTACAAGGCCAAGATTGACGCCGGGCAGCTGGAAAAATTAAAAGACCAAACAGACGGCAAGCTCATCTTGGTGACGGCCATCTCACCGACACCCGCTGGGGAAGGCAAGACCACGACTTCGGTCGGTCTGGTCGATGCGCTGGCTGCCATTGGCAAAAAAGCGGTGATTGCCCTGCGGGAGCCTTCGCTGGGACCTGTCTTTGGGATTAAGGGCGGGGCAGCCGGCGGCGGCCATGCTCAGGTGGTGCCGATGGAAGACATCAACCTGCACTTTACCGGTGATTTTCATGCCATCGGGGTAGCCAATAACCTTCTGGCTGCTCTCATTGACAATCATATCCATCATGGCAATGCTCTGGGCATTGACGCCCGCCGCATCACCTGGAAGCGGGTGGTGGACATGAATGACCGGCAGCTGCGCCACATCGTGGACGGCCTGCAGGGCAAGGTCAACGGCGTTCCCAGAGAAGACGGCTTTGACATCACGGTAGCCTCCGAGGTCATGGCCATCCTCTGCCTGTCAGAGAATATGACCGACCTCAAAAACCGGCTCAATCAGATTATTATCGGCTACAACTATGCCGGACAGCCAGTGACGGCTCAGGATCTGAAAGCCGGAGGCGCTATGGCAGCCGTTCTTAAAGACGCTATCCATCCAAACCTGGTACAGACCTTGGAGCATACACCGGCCCTGATCCACGGCGGACCTTTCGCCAATATCGCCCACGGCTGCAACAGTGTGCTGGCTACCAAGCTGGCCCTCAAATACGCCGACTATGCGGTCACTGAAGCCGGATTTGGAGCAGATCTGGGAGCTGAAAAATTCATCGACATCAAGTGCCGGATGTCTGGCCTGCGGCCTGCGGCTGTCGTGCTGGTAGCCACCATTCGGGCCCTTAAGATGCACGGCGGCGTAGCCAAGAGCGACCTGGCCGCAGAGAATGTGCAGGCTGTTGCAGATGGTCTGCCCAATCTGGACAAGCATCTGGAAAATATCCAGGATGTCTACGGTCTGCCCGCAGTCGTGGCAATCAATAAATTCCCGCTGGATACCGAGGCCGAACTGCAGGCTGTCTATGACGCCTGCCAAAAACGCGGCGTTGATGTCGTCATCTCCGACGTCTGGGCCAAGGGCGGGGAAGGCGGCCGAGAGCTGGCGGAAAAGGTGGTCCAGCTGGCCGAGGAAGACAATCATTTCCAATTTGTATATAATGAAGAAGACTCCATTGAGGAAAAACTGAGAAAGATAGCCACTAAGGTTTACGGTGCCAAGGGCATTTCCCTGACACCGGCAGCCAAGAAAGAGCTGAAAGAGCTGGAAGAACTGGGCTTTACACAGTACCCTATCTGCATGGCCAAAACCCAATATTCCTTCTCTGATGACCCAAAGAAACTGGGAGCCCCTAAAGACTTCACTATCAAGATCAGCAAACTCAAGGTATCAGCCGGAGCAGGCTTCATTGTCGCCCTGACCGGAGCTATCATGACCATGCCTGGCCTGCCTAAAGTGCCGGCCAGCGAGAAGATTGATATTGACCAAGACGGCCAGATTACCGGTCTGTTCTGATAAATGTAAAACAGGATGAAAGCAACCCTTTTAAGAGCAAGCGATTTCCAAGTTTCCGATTGGCCGGGAGGAAAGACGAGACAACTCTTCCTTTCCCCGCCAGACGGCCACTGCGGCAGTCGGAACTTTGACTATCGGCTCTCAACAGCAACTGTAGAAGCAGCAGAAAGTTCATTTTCTGATTTCAGCGGTTTTCACCGCATTCTCATGAGTCTGGACCGCCCTCTCTCCCTCCAGAATGCCAGCCGGCAGGAGGAAACGGTGCTGGCTCCCTTTACCCCCTATGTCTTTGAAGGGAGTGATTCTATCACAAGTCGCGGGACTTGTACTGATTTTAACTTGATATACAGCGACCATTATCAGGGGCAGATGATTGCCCTTTCGGACGGGCAGGAGCTCAGCCGGAATGAGAGCATTCAATGCATCTACGCTTTGGATAATTTGACGGTGACTCTGGGAGAGCAGCCGCCGCGAAACATAGAGGCACAAGAACTCCTGATAATGGAAAAAGAGACTCAGGAAACTGAGCTGCAAATAATGTTTTCAAGCAAACAGCCTAAGGGCGCCTGCTGCGCTGTTTGGGCTGGTTTGACCCACATCCCTACTAAGTAAAGATACCCTGATGCCTTGTCAGCATTCTATCTTTACTTGGAAAGGATCCCATATCTCTAAAGGAGAAACATTATTATGGATGCAACTAAACTCACTGCACAAGAACAGGAAAAAGCCAAATTCGGCTTTGCCGGTGCAACTCTCTATGGTATCAATGCCGTTATCGGTTCGGGGATTTTCCTCCTGCCTAAATCAATCTACAAAGGCTTAGGACCGGCCTCTCTGGCTATCATGTTCGGCGTGGCTGTTCTGGTCATGCTCCTGTCTGTCTGCCTGGCGGAAACCGCGGGCTACTTTGGCAAAAACGGCGGAGCCATGCAGTATGCCAAGGAAGCCTTCGGAGACTTTATCGGCTTTGATGTCGGTATTTTGGGCTGGGCCGTTACCATTATCGCCTGGGCAGCCATGCTAGCCGGATTTGCCGAAGTGTTTATCCAGACCTTCCCAGCCTTTAAAGGCTATAATCTGGCTATCAGCATCACCTTCGTTGTCCTCTTATGCCTGATGAATATCGCCGGAATCAAAACTTCCAAGATGTTCACCCTGACCGCAACCGTTGCCAAGCTGATTCCTATCGTGCTCTTTTCAGCCTTTGCCATCTTCTATATCAAGGGCGGTGTTGACGCGGGCAACTTTACGCCTTTCCTGCAGCTGGAAGGCGGCTCCAATATTTTCAATGCCATCGGCAGCACAGCCGTTTATATCTTCTACGGCTTTATCGGCTTTGAAACCATGTCTATCGTTGCCGGCGAGATGCGCAACCCTGAAAAGAATGTACCCAAGGCCATCCTGGGCTCTATCAGCATCGTCTCTGTACTCTACATGCTGATTATCGCTGGGACGATTGCCATGCTGGGCGGCCGCATTATGCAGAGCGGCGCACCAGTGCAGGATGCCTTTATGGAAATGATCGGTCCTGTCGGCGGCCCGCTGGTCTCCTATGGTGCTCTTATCTCCATCGCCGGGCTCAATATCGGTGAGTCCATCATGGTGCCGCGCTTTGGTGCTGCCATCGCAGACGAAGGGCTCCTGCCAGAGGGACTGGGCAAGACCAACTCCAAGAACGCTCCGGTAACTGCCATTCTGATTTCCGGTGCTCTTGCTATTTTACTCTTGCTATCTGGCTCCTTTGAGCAGTTAGCGACCTACAGCGTGGTCTTCCGCTTCTTCCAATACATCCCAACGGCCTTGGCTGTATTGAAACTCAGAAAAATGTACCCAGACAAGGAAGTCACTTTCCGTGTACCGTTTGGACCGGTTATCCCTGTCCTGGCCGTTGCAGTCAGTCTGCTGATGATTGCCGGTGACAACATGATGAATTTCGTCTGGGGAGCTGTCGGTGCCGCAGTCGCAAGCCTGCTCTATTATTTCTTGCACGGCAGAAAAGGCACTCTGGCTAAAGAATGAGCCAGTCTGAATTCTATATCCTATAATGGAGGAGTTTATATGTCAACATTGATTCATTTAGATGGAAATAGTCTAACATTAGAAGATGTCATCGCAGTTGCCCGTCAGGGAGCAGTCTGTGAAATCGATCAAGAGGCCAAAAAGGCTGTGCAGGCCTCCCGCAAAATCGTGGACGACATCGTCCGGGAAAAGCGGGTAGTCTACGGTGTCACCACAGGCTTTGGCTCCCTCTGCAATGTCAGCATTTCACCAGAAGATACGACCCAGCTGCAGGAAAACCTCATCCGCACCCATGCATCCGGCTATGGCGATCCGCTGCCGGAAGACGCAGTCCGTGCTATCATGCTGATTCGGATCAATTCTCTGGTCAAGGGCTACTCCGGTATCCGCCTGTCCACGGTGGAAAAACTGCTGGAGCTGCTCAATAAAGGCGTCCTGCCTTTCATTCCGGAAAAAGGCTCCTTGGGAGCTTCCGGTGACCTAGCACCGCTGGCCCATATGGTTCTGCCGATGCTGGGACTGGGCCGTGCTTACTACCAAGGCGAGCTGCTGTCTGGACAGGAAGCCCTGGACAAGGCTGGCATTGAGAAAATCTCCTTGGCTGCCAAGGAAGGGCTGGCATTGATCAACGGCACTACTGTCCTGACAGCTATCGGGGCGCTGGCGACCTACGATGCTATCCAGCTGCTCAAACTCTCCGATATTGCCGGTGCCCTTTCTCTGGAAGTTCATAACGGCATCACCAGTCCTTTCGAAGAAGACCTGCACACTATCCGGCCTCAGAGCGGCCAGCTGGCGACGGCCCGCAATATCCGCAACCTTCTGGAAGGCAGCCAAAATACCACTGTGGCGACCCAGCAGCGGGTGCAGGACCCTTATACCCTGCGCTGCATTCCGCAGATTCACGGATCCAGCAAGGACTCTATCGCCTATGTAAAAACCAAGGTTGAGATTGAGATTAACTCCGTTACAGACAACCCTATCATCACCAAGGAAGGGCATGTCATCTCAGGCGGTAACTTCCATGGGGAACCCATGGCTCAGCCATTTGACTTCCTCGGTATTGCCATTTCTGAAATCGGAAATGTATCTGAACGCCGGGTGGAACGGCTGGTCAACAGCCAGCTGAGCAAGCTCCCATCCTTTCTGGTCAAACACCCAGGCCTCAACTCTGGCTTTATGATTACCCAGTATGCCTGCGCTTCGCTGGCTTCTGAAAATAAGATTCTGGCTCACCCAGCCAGTGTGGACTCCATCCCATCCTGTGAAAATCAGGAAGACTTTGTCAGCATGGGAACCACCGCAGCCCGCAAAGCAGGAGAGATCCTCAAAAACTCCCGCCGCATCGTGGCAACGGAAATCATGGCTGCCTGTCAGGCACTGGATCTGAAAGCAGAACATCACGAACTGGGCAAGGGCACCAAACCAGCCTACGACCTCTTCCGCCAGCATGTCCGCTTTATCGAATTTGACAAGGATATCGAAATCTACGAAGAACTCAACAAAGCCTCAGCGGTGATTGAAAGCCCAGAATTTCTGGCTGCTGTTGAAAAGGCTGTGGATTTGAGCATCCAGTTCTAAAACGGATACTCAATGACAAGCAAACTCGAAGTATGAAAAGCTAGCAAAAGAAGCCCGCTCTCCTTCAGCTGGGCTTCTTTGACAGTCAAAACTCTATTGACAGGCTTGACGGAAACTCTTATAATAAAGTCGCAAGTACTATGATGGAAAAGGACAAAATCATGTTAGAAGATTACTACCAGCTAGACAACAGCTACTATCATAAGAGACTAGACGATGATTTATATGCTGCCAAATGGGGGATGCTTATTGAGTTTTTGGACTTAAACGACCCCAACTTAAAGCCTTTTGAGGGCGTCAACTTTGCCTTGATTGGCTTTAAGAGCGACAAGGGGGTCTATATCAACCACGGCCGCGTCGGTGCAGTCGAAGGTCCCCAGGCTGTCCGGACCCAGCTGGCTAAGCTGCCTTGGCATCTGGGCAGAAATGTCCGAGTCTTTGATGCCGGCGATATTGACGGACCTAACCGCTCGCTGGACCAGCTGCAGCACAGTCTGGCTCGGGCCGTCAGGCGCCTGCGGGAGCTCAACCTCCGGCCTATCGTCTTGGGCGGCGGCCACGAAACAGCCTATGGCCACTATCTAGGGCTCAAGTCGTCACTAAATCCTGACCAAGATTTGGCCGTCATCAATATGGATGCCCATTTCGACCTGCGGCCTTATGAGCAGACCGGCCCCAACTCCGGCACCGGCTTTCGCCAGATGTTTGACGACAGCCTAGCGGCCAAAGAGACCTTTAACTACCTGATTCTGGGCATTCAGGAGCACAATAACAATCTCTTTCTCTTTGACTTTGTCGCCAAATCCAAGGCCATTCAGTTTCTGACAGGGCTGGATATCTACCAGATGGGCCACAAGGAAGTCTGCAAGGCCGTCGATGCCTTTCTGGCTGATAAGGAGCAGGTTTACCTGACCATTGATATTGACTGCTTTGCAGCTGGTGCCGCACCCGGTGTCAGTGCCATCCAGTCGCTGGGAGTGGACCCTAATCTGGCCGTGCTGGTCTTCCAGCATATCGCTGCCTCCGGCAAGCTGATCGGCTTTGACATCGTCGAAGTCTCCCCGCCCCACGATATTGACAACCATACGGCTAACCTAGCTGCCAGCTTCATTTTTTACCTGACTCAAGTCTGGGCACAGGAGCATGACTGATAGTACCCGTCAGCTAATCTTCTATCTGCAGTCTGAGAAACCGCTGAACAACCGACCATCGTCATGGAGAGTCTTTTCCTTTGCTTTTTGATTTTCATTGAGTGTGACAGTCTATCCAAAAACATGTTAAAAGAGGCTGAGACAGACGCCCATGATGGCTGCGCCCTCACCCGCAAAGGGGAGGATCTTTGATAAGATACCGTATAAAAAGTCCTTCAGTCTCGCTTTGTTTTGGAAAAAAACTCTTGACGCGGTAGCTGATTGCTCAAAAGCTCCAGTGGAGGTTTTGAGGTTATAGATAAAGCTTCCGAGAGGAAGCAACAAAAGCACTGCTTTGAGGTTGCGGATAGGACTTGCGAAGCAAGTCTCAACTTTGTTCGTCTTTTAGACTCCAAAAAGCTCCTACATTGAGGAAAACTCTGTTTTCCTTATCCCCAACCTCTCACAGTCCCCCGGACTGTTTTGACACAAACTGCGTTTGTTTTATCCCCAACCTCTCCCAGTCCCCCGGACTGGGAGAGCCTCGCGGGCTGGGAGTGAAAAGGTCTGGGAGACCTTTTCAGCCTGAGCTTAGAAACAAAAGAGTGAAGGGAACTAAATTTTTTCAAAATTTCTGTCCCACTGCCTTTCTTTTGCTTCTTATTTTTACGGCAATTGCAGACGCAGGTTTTCCAAGTCTTCCAGCTGGTGACGGTCCCGGTAGGGATTGAGATGGGCCTTGGCTATGTCATAGTAGCTGTCAAAATGCTGCGGCAGCAGATCTTCAAAGTCCGCCTGCTCAATACTGCCCATCAGCTGCCGGTGCTTGAGCAGAGCCATCAGATAGTAAATCATGCCCTTGTCCCGCGGATTGGCATAGCGGGCTATCAGCTGCTCTTTCTTATGCAGCAGGTCCAGCACCGGCTGGTAATCCTCCTTGGCGCAGTCGATTAGAGCCAAGTAAACTTCCAGCTGGGCTTCCTTCCAAGGAAAAGACAGGGAGGCCAGCTCTTTTTTGGCCCGGAGGAAAATCTGCTCTGCCTGCTCATAATCCCCCAAAAAATAATAGCTAATCCCCAGCCCGATGTAAAAGACAATCAGCGAGGGTTCGGCCGTTTTATTTTCCGTCAGCCCAATAGCCTCCTTCTGATGGGCCAGAGCCGCCTGAAAATCCCCTCTGACCTGCTCGATTTCCGCCAGATAGTCCAAGGCTGCCGCAATCTGAATGGAATACTTGGAGCGCAGCGACGGTGTCAGGCTGAAACAGTCAATGGACTGGCAGAGGTGGTGAGCCGCCTTCTCCTCCTCCCCCACCATGAGATGATAGAGTCCCTTCAGCCGAAGATTGACAGCAATCGCCTCATGGTTATTGGCCTGCACGGAAGCATCCAGAGCCAGCTCGGTATAGTAGCGCATCTCCGGGATATTTTCCGTCTGGATACAGTAGTAAATGACCTGCCGGTAGCCCTCCAGGAGAAATTCCAGCTGGTTCAGCTCCTTGGCTGCCGAAATAACCCGCTGGATATTGTCCATTCCCTGCCGGTAGTGGCCCCGCCGGATGGAATAACGGCCCTCCAAATAGAGAAAACGCAGGACCAGCAGCTGAAAATCCCGGTGCTGCTGGTGTTTGCCCTCCAAGTCTCCAATCCTCCGGCGGATGCGGTCAAACTGCTCCAAGACCGCCGACTGATTGGCATCGTCCATCTTTTCAATAAAGCCGAATTCCCGTGAATAAATCGGAAAAAGCTCATGATGGAACTGCAGGGTCGCATCCAGATAATGGAGCTCATATTCCAGCGACTTGATAGCCTGCTTGGACATTTTATAATGATAGGCAATTTCACGAAAGAGCTGGGCATGGTAAAGCGAGCCCTCCAGCAGGGCTTCCATGCCCTGAGCGATTTGGTTGTGCAGGATGCGCCTTTTGGCCAGAGACAGCCGATCATAAGCATAGAGCTGCAAAATTTGCTGGCTGAACTGCAGGACCAGCTCCTCCCCGTCATAGTCCTCCCGCAAAAGGTGCTTCTGCTCCAGCTCCTCCGTAATTTCCACCATTTCCTCCAAGGGCAGGGCCATGAGCTTGGTCAGGACTGACAGGGCTGCAGACCCTCTGAAGCAGGCCAGATAATGGAGCAGCTCCTCCTCCCGGCTGCTGATCTGATCCATTTTCAAGGACAGCTTGGCCTTAATCGCTGGGGTCAGAGGGTGAAACTTCTCTCCGTCAAGCAGCTCCTGAGCATACTCGGACAGAAAGAAAGGAATCCCCTGACTAATCTGATAGATCTGGTCTGCCTCCTGCTCAGAAACGGTCAGCGTCCCAAGCTGGGCCTGCAGATACGCTGCACTCTCTGTCTGACTCAGAGGCTGCAGGTCGATAAAGTCCAGCTTGCCGCGAACCAGCAGATGATTGAGAAAATGCTCCAAGTAAGGAGGAGTATTCAAATGCTTGGTCAGAACAAAGGCTACCGGATAGTCACTCAGATGATTGATGACCTGCTCCAAAACCGCCACACTGGCACTGTCCAGCCAATGACAGTCCTCTATCAGCACAACCAGGGCCTTTTTCTTGGAAATCTTCTGCAGAATATCCACCACAAACTGGGCCAGCCGGCTGCTGTCAATAGCCTCACCCGCAAGCTGCTCTTCTAAGATGGGAAAATAGGTTTCCAAAATGACCTGCCACTGGCTGATAGAAAGGATCTGGTGCTGAATGACCAGGTCTCCCAGACCGTCCAAGAGACCGCGCCAGGGCTGCAGTTCTGCCGTCATTTCCTCCCTGAAACACTCTGCCATGACAATCTGAAAATACTTGGTCTGATTGGCCAGCACCTGCCGGGTCACCGTCCGCTTGCCGATACCGGTCCCGCCGACCAGCACCAGAGCACGCG
This sequence comes from Streptococcus panodentis, assembly GCF_017884005.1. Taxonomy (GTDB): domain Bacteria; phylum Bacillota; class Bacilli; order Lactobacillales; family Streptococcaceae; genus Streptococcus; species Streptococcus panodentis. The sequence goes on along the minus strand of NZ_QFAY01000002.1, from coordinate 62,705 downwards.
CCTCCTGCCCCTCCAAAATCTTAGAAAAATACGATTCCAGCCGCTTGATCTCATCCACCCGGCCAAAGAAATGGTCGGTATTGCGCAGAAACTGCTTGGTCTTGCGCTCATTGCGGTCCTTGGCTACTACTTCATGGTAAATCTGCTGGATATGCTCATTGGGACTGATGCCCAGCTCCTTGTCCAAGAGATTGACCAGCTTATAGTAAGTCTCGATGACCTTGCCCGGCCGGTTGTTGTCCTGATAGAGCTTCATCAGCAGCTGGTAGTTTTTTTCGTCAAATTCATCGATACGGATGAGGCGGTGCAGATTGCTTTCGGCCTCTTCCAGATCCAGCCGGTCCTTCTCCTCCTCCAGTCTTTGATAGCAGGCCTTGATATAGAGCTGCTCAAACTCCGTCCGCATCTTGGACACCCAGAAATCAAAAGCTTCGCTGTCCTTGAGATAAAAGCCCTGCAGAAAATCTCCTCCATAAAGCGACAGATGCTCCGCCGGCTGCTGAGAAAATAAGGCCGCGTCGCTCTCCAGAGAAAACTTGGGATTAAGGGAGAGCACCGTCCGATTGGGCGCAATAATCCAGTCCCCACCCAGCAGCTTATTGGCCTGATAGATGGTATTGCGCAGGTTCTTTTTCGCCGTCTGGTTGTCCTTATTTTCCCAAAGGATTCCGGCGATTTCCTCCCGATTGACCGTCCCTTTGATATGCAGATAGTAGAGCAGAGCATTGATTTTGGCAAAGGGGAAAAAAATTTCTTCCTGATTGAGAAAGACACTGGGACTTCCCAATAATTTTAATGTGAGCAGGTTCTTCGTCATGCAAACGCCTCCAAGAAAGCTTATAAAACTAATATAAACAAAAAAAGACATTTTAGCAAGTAAAATATTTGACTACCCCAACATTCCGGTCCCCAGATTAGCTTCTTTTAGGCTTTTTCTGCTATACTAAGATAAAAATAAATTTTAGAAAGTGATTTATGAAGAAACAGATTATCCTTTTACTCTTTCTCGTTCTGGCCGCTGTCGGCCTAGACTATGAAACGCAGGCCTATACTTACGGCAGCATGTCCGGGACTTCCTACGGCATCGTCGGTCTGGCCGCTCTTTTGGCCCTGCTCTATATCATCCCGGCTCTCTTGACCATCCGCTATCTGGGCAGGAAATGGCAGACACCGCCGCAGAGTCTGGCGATTGCCCTGCTGGGCGGGCTCTTTATCGCTGGCTGGACCTCTGGCTTGGCCAATACCTATATCCATGAGTGGGTCAGCGCAAACTTCCCCAACACTCTGATCAGCGACCTGGAAAATGCACTTGCGGCTCCGCTGGTCGAAGAACCGCTCAAGCTGCTAGCAGTGGGCTTCGCCCTCTATCTGGCGCCGGTCAAGCAGTTCAAATCCATCCTGCTTGTCGGTATCACAGCAGGCATGGGCTTTCAGATCAGCGAGGACTTCTCCTATATCCTCTCCGATCTGCCCCAAGGTTTTTCCTATACCATATCGGGTATTCTGGGCCGCATCACTGGCGGCATCGCCTCTCACTGGCTCTACACCGGCCTGACTGCTCTGGGCCTGGCCCTCATGCTGCGCTATGCCAAGACCCAGAAAACCTACTTCCGAGCTGGTCTCTTCTACTTCCTAGCGGCCTTCGTCCTCCACTTCCTCTGGAACTCTCCGCTGACCGCTATCGAAACGGATATCCCCATCATCACACCTGCCATGACCGCTCTGGCTGTCTACCTCTTTTACCAAGCCTGCCGGACAATTCGTAAGATGGAGCGGGACGAATGGGAAGGGGAACACTAAAAAACGACCGCGAGGGTCGTTTTTTTAATCTGAATGGCTGTCTGATTAGATATATGGTTATGCTGAGATTTATTTATAATGCTCGCTTTCATACCATGAGGCATAAAGAGGATTAATTTTTTGCAGCAGCTCCTTTCCCTATCTGCACCTCTTCTCCTGTGTCTCCCCAACTAATCGACTAACTTTATCAAATTCGTTTCTTTCGATTCATCTTTCTATTGCATCCGCATTTTTTCATCAATCGCTTGTGAAGAAACAATCTCAATGATAATTTTTAAAATTTGATAAGCCGCTTCGTCATCAGTTAGATTAGAAATCTCTGATGTCATTTTACCTCTTTCTGTAAAAATAGATTCTATTTTTCATTTCTATTTTCTATTATATTGGTTCCTTCTGGAAAGTAGGGCGGTTTGTTTGAAAAATAGATTCCAAATTCTTCTAATTATATATTTCCAATTTCGGAAATTAGGTCTTCAATTTTATTTCTTAATACTGTTAACAAAACATCATTCCCTTTTTATTTTACGTAAGTAGCCGCCTTTTTCTAATTCAGCAATTGGTAAATCTGTCATTAATTGAATCCCCATACCAGGTTCATCAAACCAAGGCGCAACCAATCCTTCTTTGATTGGTATTTTCTTTAGTGCAATATAATCTGAAGTCGGTTGTAGTTTCATAAAAGGAGGCAAAGCCTTTTCACCAAATGTTGCTCCTGCAGGAGAGAAATCCCTTCCTGTTGGATTAGAACCAATCCTATTTATTCTGGTTCCTGGCAATATAACTGATTCTTTGTATTCACCATTCAAAAATCCATCTTTATGTATACTTCCATCAACCTTGCCCAAAGCACTTTCGGAAGTTCCTGGATAAATGGTGCCGCCTGTTAACTGATTAGTGTAATCTGGATTATCGTAAACTTTTTTATTTGATAGATAATGCTCAGCTTCTGGCAGTTGATACCACTGGGTTAACTTGGCTCTATCAGCCGGCTCTATTCCTGCATTTGCTAAACGATGCCATAGATTAACACGATTTATATCAATCCGCTTTTCATTGCCGATATGAGCATAAAATTTGGAAGCTCTTCGGCCTTCTGCGCTAGCTGCAAGATTACTTAAAACATTATTTTCTACCTTTATTTCCGAAGATTATAATATATTTGGTACAAAGTTATAGTTTTTTAATAAAAAGTTAGGCTAATTTCATTTTTATTTTGCTATTTTTTAAGACTATTTTAAGCCGCCTGTGCTTGGCACTCAGTCTGCCCAAAACCTCCTCCATCTCTTCTGTTTCAACCTTTTCAGCCCATCCTGCCGCCGCTCTTTCCTTAAAAAACTATTAACATTTTCTTAAACCTAACTTATATCAGCTAGCTTTAAGCCGAGGTCTGTATACTGTCTACAGAATATCTGAGAAAGAGGTACTGATATGGACTACTTAGTCATTCCTGCTTACGAACCGGATCACAATCTGCTTCGTTTAATCAGAAAAGTTAAAAATAAGCATCATTTTCATGTGATTGTCATCAATGACGGCAGTTCTGCCAAGTGCGATCATATTTTCAAAGAGGCTGAACACTATGCAACGGTGCTGCATCACAAGACCAATCAAGGCAAGGGGCAGGCTTTAAAAACGGCCTTCACCTTCATTGAAGCTCTGAAAGTCTACGGTACGGTCGTGACAGCCGATGCAGACGGCCAGCACAAGGTCTGGGATATTTTCCGCGTAGCAGCCAAGGCCGCTGAAAATCCCAATCAGCTGGTGCTGGGGGCACGCGCCTTTACGGGCAAGGTGCCCCTGCGCAGCCGCTTCGGCAACAGCCTGACCCGCACTCTCTTTAAGCTTCAGACAGGGGTCGCCGTTTCAGATACCCAGACTGGGCTGCGGGCCTTTACGACCAATATGATTCCCTTCATGATGCAGGTAGAAGGTCAGCGTTATGAATATGAGATGAACATGCTCCTTGAAGCTTCCAAGGAATACCCGATTTTGGAAGTGCCCATTAAGACGGTTTATATCAATGACAATGAGGGCTCGCACTTTAGACCCGTTCGGGATGGACTCATGATTTACAAAAATATCTTCAAATTCGCGCTGACTTCTCTCAGCAGCTTTGTCGTAGACTACATCGTCTATGCTCTGGCACTGCTCTTCTTGGCAGCCGTGCCCATTAGCCTGAGGATTCTGCTGGCCAACGGCATTGCCCGCGTCACCAGCTCCATTTTCAACTATTCAACTAACAAAAAGCTGGTCTTTAAAAACCAAGACAGCATCCTCAAAACCGGCACCGGCTATTTCAGCCTAGCTCTGGGGCTCTTTATCCTTGACACCCTCCTGATTCGGCTCTTTTACGCCGTCTTCGGCCTCAATCTCCTCCTTGTGAAAATCATCGTGGGGATGCTGCTCTTTGCCCTTTCCTGGCTGGTGCAAAAAAAGTTTATTTTCAAAGAAAGGACACATACCGCATCATGAAATTCCTAAAAAAACGCTATGTCTACGCCTCGATTCTGGGGCTGCTGCTGACCGGCTCTTTCAGCTACTCCATGCTCAAGACCTTTGTCATCGCTGAGACCATTTCAACGGTTTCTACCACGGCATCAGCTTCCAATACAGAAGCAGCCAGCAAGGCCGCCGAGACAGCGACGACGACCGATAGCAGCTATCAGGATGACAATATCTCCGTTTCCATCACAGAGAAAACTGTCAGCAACACGCAGGTCTACATTGCCGACGTAACGGTCAGCTCTTCAGAATATCTGAAAACGGCCTTCGCCCAAAACACCTATGGGACCAATGTCACGGCCAAGACTTCTGAAACAGCAGCCAACAACAACGCCATTCTGGCTGTTAACGGAGACTACTACGGGGCCAACTCCACCGGCTATGTCATCCGCAACGGCGTGGTCTACCGGGATACTGTCCGAGAGGATGCCAGCAATGGAGACCTGGCCATTTACAAAGACGGCTCCTTTAAAATCGTCTATGAAAATGAAACCTCTGCCGACCAGCTGGTCGCAGACGGGGTGGTCAACCTTCTGGCCTTCGGCCCATCTCTGGTAGAAAACGGGGAAATCACCGTCTCTACCAATTCCGAAGTCGGCCAGTCCATGTCTTCGAATCCGCGGACAGCTATCGGCATCATTGATGAAAACCATTATATCATCGTGGTATCCGACGGCCGGACCTCTGAAAGCGAGGGCCTGTCGCTCTATCAGCTGGCCGAAGTCATGAAATCCTACGGCGCAACCACTGCCTACAATCTGGATGGCGGCGGATCTTCTACCCTTTACTTTAATGGTCAGGTCATTAACAAGCCTACGACCAATGGAAATACTATCTCAGAAAGGTCGGTGAGTGACATTGTCTACATCGGTTACTAATCCCAGCAAAAAACGTTTCAGAAAAACAGCCATCGTTTACATCATTCTAAGCATTTTCTTCTTTGCTTTCAGCAGGATTTACGAATCCTTTAGCTTTGGCGAAACTTCTGTCCACATGCACTATCTCTTTGCAGTACCTGTGATTGGCGGCACCGTCCTGCTCCTGCTGCTGAAGCTGATTCCCAATCTGTCCCGTCTCAGCCTCAACCTCTGGAATTCAGCCGTAGCGGTCATTACAGCCGGCGTGCTCTTCCGCGGCATTGTCAACCTGTCCGGCCGCTCCACTACTCTGGACATGCCCTACTGGTATGTCGGTATCGCCTTTGCAGCTCTGGCCCTGCTAAGCATGCTCTTTACGCGCAGCGTGTGGAATGCAGAAGTACCTGCCCAGCCGGCTCCCAGCAAAAAAGAAGGTGAAAGACTAAGCCGGCGTGAAAGCTACAGTCAAGTATAAAGCAAAAAACCTCAGATTTTTTCTCTGAGGTTTTTAATGTAATGGTAATCCTTCTGACCATTCATTACTCTGAACAGTTAGGAAGATTTGCTTCTTCATTCACACTCATAGACACTGCCCGTCAGGGGATCGATGACCTGGACCAGCTTGAAATGGCCTTGATCATACTGGTAATGACAGATGGCACAGTTGCCAAAGCGGACCTTGGAATCCAGAGCCTGAGCCGCAACTTTGAGATAGAATGCCCACATGGCCCCGCCGTGGCTGACGACCAGAGTCGGCTCCTGCCGGTCGGCCTTGTCCATGACCTGAGTCAGAGTAAGCAGCATGCGCTCGCCAACCTGCTCTGCATCTTCTCCGCCGTAGGGGACAAAGAGATCTTCAAAGGACACCGCTCCCGGCCGAAATGTTGGCTGCAGGCGCTCAGGCTGGGCCTCAAAAAGGCCGAAATGCCATTCCTTGACCCCCTTGAGCCGGGTGTAGTCCGTCCGGCCCGAGACCAGCTCCAAAGTATCGCAGGCCCGCTCTTGGGTCGAAGAATAGAGCCGGCCAAAGCAAATACCGGCCTGCTCAAAGTAAGTCCGCGCTTGCTGTGCCTGCTCCGCTCCCAGCTCCGTCAGGGGCGAATCACAGGCCCCCTGCACCAAGCCTTCCTGATTGAAAAAAGTCTGGCCGTGCCGCATTAAATAAAGATCTTTCATTTTTCCTCCCAGCCGCTGAAATCATGGCCAATGGCCTCTACTAGATAAAACTGATTGTCTTCAAAAATAAACTTTAAAATACCGCAGTTGGTCATATGACCCAGACTGTCCAGCCGCCAGTTTTCCTGCCAGGCCCGGGCAAAATTGGCCATAGCCCCGCCGTGCGAGACCATGAGGACTGACTGACCGGGGGTCTCCTGCATAAGTTTCAAAATGGTGGCAGCCATCCGCTCCCGGACCTGAGTCTGAGACTCTCCGCCGTAAGTCACAAAGAAATCTTCGTAGGGCAGGGGCGGATTAAGGTCTTCGCTCTCGCCTTCAAAGGTACCGAAATTCCATTCTTTCAGCCCCTTGACCCGCTTGTAAGGCAGCTTGCCATCGGTCACCAGCTCCAAAGTATCGCAGGCCCGCTCCGAGGTCGAGCTGTAAGCATCGTCAAAAGTGATGCCAGCATCCTTGAAATACCGGCCGGCTACCTGAGCCTGATAGATGCCAAAAGGTGTCAGCGGCGCATCGCACCAGCCCTGAACCTTGTGCCTCAGATTGAAGAGTGTCTGACCGTGTCGCATCAGATAAAGTGTTTTTGCCATAGCGATTCCCTCTTATAACAGTTGTAGTTTTTCAAAAGCCTTGTACAGTCCGTCCTCAGTCACATCATCGGTCACCATATCGGCCATAGCCAGAATTTCCGGACCGCCATTGCCCATGGCCACACCGATCTGGCAGTAGTCCAGCATGGGAATATCGACCTTGGCATCGCCGAAGGCCAGAGTATCTTCCCGCTCGGCCCCCAAATGCTCCAGCAGCACATCAATGGCATGCGCCTTGTCAATATCCTTGACCCCCAAATCGCCAAAGAGAGCGTGCTCCCCCTTGCCGCCCCAGGTACCGGCCTTGAGATCCGGAAAGGCTTCCTTGGAGTCCAGATGGTCCTGATAGGAAGACAGGATAAAGCTGATTTTATTGAGATCGTCGCGATAGAGTTCTGCTCCGAAGACCAGACCGTGAAAGGCATCCTCCACTTTCAGATGAGCCGCTTCCTCCTGACTGGCTCCCTTGCCCAAGGCATAGGCTCGCATAGCCGGACCTGCCGCTTCACGAAAATTACGGCTGGCAAAGAGCCCGTTATTGCTTTCCAAATAAAATTCCAGCCCACGCGCCTCCAGCCAGTCCACCACCCGCTTTTCTAACTCGAAAGGAATCAGCTGGTGCATAATGATCTGACCGTCATGCTCCACATAGGAGCCGTTGCCGCCTATCATACCGTCAAAGCCAATATTCCAGATTTCCTCAGGCATTTCAGCCTTGCTGCGGCCGGTACAGACATAGACCAGATGGCCCTTTTCCCGCGCTCTGCGGATAGCCCTTACGGCCGATGCCGGAATGTGTCCTTCATAGTCCACAATGGTCCCATCCACATCTAAAAAGACTAGTTTCCTGCTCATTCTTGCTCTGCTCCTTTTTCATTCAACACAGATGCGCCATTGCTCTCAATGACTTCCTGATACCAATAGAAAGAATCCTTGCGGGAGCGGTCATAGGTGCCGTGCCCCTCATCATCCGCATCCACATAGATGAAGCCATAGCGCTTGCTCATTTCAGAAGTCGATGCGGACACCAGATCAATACAGCCCCAAGGCGTGTAGCCCATGAGCTCCACTCCGTCCTCAATGGCCTCATACATCTGCTCAATGTGGGCTTTCATATAGTCGATGCGGTAGCTGTCATGGATCGACCCGTCTGCTTCTACCTTGTCCAGCGCACCGAGGCCGTTTTCCACGATAAAGAGCGGTACCTGATAACGGTCATAGAGGTTGTTGAGCGTGATGCGCAGACCCACCGGATCAATCTGCCAGCCCCAGTCAGAGGCTTCTAGGTAAGGATTTTTCTCACCCAAAGAGAAGTTGCCGGCTGTCTTTTCGCCGGAGCCTTCAGAGGCCCTTGCCACTGAGCTCATATAATAGCTGAAGGACATGAAATCAACTGGATATTGAGCCAGCAGCTCCAAGTCGCCGTCCGCAATCTCCAGCTCAATGCCCTTTTCTTTAAAGAAACGCTTGGCATAGGCAGGGTATTTGCCTCTTACCTGCACATCGGAGAAGAAGAGGTTTTCATGGTCTTTTTTGATCTCTTCCATGACATCCAGCGGATTGCAGGTGGCAGGATAAGCCTGCATACGGGCCAGCATCATGCCGACCTGAAACTGAGGATTGATCTCCCGCGCAGCCTTGACTGCGAGGCTTGACGCCACAAACTGATGATGGGCCGCCTGATAGAGGTCTTGGAAATTCTGTTTGCCGTCTTCAAAGAGAAGGCCGCCGCCGACATAGCCCGAAATGCCCATAATATTGATTTCGTTAAAAGTCAGCCAGTATTTGACCTTGTCCTGATAGCGCTCAAAGACTGTCCGGGCGTACTTTTCAAAGAAGGCAATCACTCTTCGGTCTTTCCAGCCGCCGTATTCCAAAGCTAGATGAATCGGCGTTTCATAGTGGGAGAGGGTCACCAAGGGTTCAATGCCGTATTTGCCCAGCTCATCAAAAACCGCATCATAGAAGGCCAGACCTTCTTCATTGGGCTGGGCATCATCGCCATTTGGGAAAATCCGGCTCCAGGCAATCGAGAGGCGGAAGGTCTTAAAGCCCATTTCCGCAAAGAGGGCAATGTCTTCCTTGTAGCGGTGGTAAAAGTCCGTTCCCCAGCGCTTGGGATAGAGCCCCTCCTTGTCATGAAGGGCAAACTCGACTTTTTCCCGGGTCATCGCCGCTGAAAATCCTTCTAAGTTCTGACGTTCTTCAGGCCGGACTGCCTTGGCGGTATCCGATGTTGCCGGACCGCGGCCGCCCAGATCCCAGCCGCCTTCGTACTGGTTGGCTGCCGTAGCCCCGCCCCAGAGAAAGCCTTTTGGAAATTGTTTTTCTGCCATCAGCTTTACCTCACTTCTTTGCATTTTATACTATTATACTACTTTTTGAAAGCCTTTTCGTGTAGGATAATGAGAAATAATGATACTATTCTAACACAGAAAAATCCCCAATTTCTTGAGGATTTTATTTTTCTTATTGATTTACATTTTCCCATTTCCAGTTTTGAACTTCTGGAATGTCATCGCCGTTTTCACGGATATAGGCCGTGTGGTAAGCCACAGTTTCATCCATTTTTGCAGAAAAGTCCGCAGCTGCAGCGCCCAGAACAGCCTGAGCTGCATCCTGGGCCAGATGGAAGCGGTCCAGCTCAGACATGACCCGCATGTCAAATGGCGTGGTAATGTCTCCATTTTCACGGTAGCCGTGAGCCCGGAGCTGGTGATTGTGACGGTTAAAGAAGATGTCACGAATCATCCCTTCATAGCCGTGGAAGGCAAAGATGACTGGCTTGTCTGTTGTGAAGACTTTGTCAAACTCTTCATCGGAAAGGCCGCGCGCATCGACAGACGGATGGCGGAGTTTGAGGATGTCCACTACGTTGACAAAGCGGATTTTCAGCTCTGGAAAGGCCTTATGAAGAATGGATACTGCAGCCAATGCTTCTAAGTTTGGCTCCGTTCCTGCTGCCGCAAAGACAACATCCGGTTCTTCGTCCTTCGATACAGTGGAAGCCCAGTCGATGACTTTGTAGCCCTCACGGACCAGCTCCTCTGCTTCAGCTACAGAGTAGAATTGCGGCCGCGGATGCTTGGAAGCGACAATCAGATTGATCTTATCCTCTGCTTTGAAGGCCTTGTCCATCACAGCCAGCAGGCTGTTGGTATCAGCCGGCAGGTACTCCCGGATATACTCGGGAGTTTTCTCTGCCAAGTGGGTCAGGATCCCCGGATCTTGGTGGGTATAGCCATTATGGTCCTGCTGGAATACGGTCGAAGTCGCCAGCAGGTTCAGGGCCGGATAGTTCTTGCGCCAAGTTGTATGCGTCTTAGACTTGCGCAGCCATTTGAAATGCTGGGTTACCATCGAGTCCACTACCCGCAGGAATGACTCGTAGGAAGCAAAGAAGCCATGGCGGCCGGTCAGAACATAGCCTTCCAAGAGACCTTCTGCCTGGTGCTCAGATAATTGTGAGTCAATGACACGGCCTGCAGGACTCAGAGCCTCATCATAGTCGGGCTTCATGCGGCCCAGCCACTGACGGTTGGTACGGGTAAAGACTTCCTGCAGGCGGTTGGACTTGGTTTCATCCGGACCAAAGATACGGAAATTATCCGGATTGGCCTCTACCAAATCAGCCGCATACTTCCCAAACTCAATCATGTCCTGAGCCATAATGGCACCTGGACTTTCAATGGCAAAAGCATGCTTCTTCCAGTCTGCGGTATCCATTGGCTTAATGACACCCGCATTGGTGATTGGGTTCATGGCCATCCGACGGTCGCCCTGAGGCGCGATAGCCGCGATTTCCGGCAGAATCCTGCCATTTTCGTCAAAGAGTTCCTCTGGACGGTAGGACTGCAGCCAGTCCAGCAGAGCATCGACATGTTCCATGTGATGGGCATCTACCGGAATTGGGACTTGGTGAGCCCGGAAGCCGCCTTCAATCGGCGTCCCTTCCCAAGACTTCGGCCCCGTCCATCCCTTAGGAATGCGGGCAACCAAGACAGGGAAGAAAGCCTGACTGGCTTCTTCAGCCCGGCCCTTGCGCGCCTTAGCCTGCACAGCCTTGATTTCCTCAATGGCTTCATCCAATTTGGCCGCAAAGAGAGCATGAGCTGCTTCATGATTTTCAGACAGGGCCGTCACATCTGCAAAAATCGGCTTCCAGCCCAGCCCCTCAAAGAAGAGGGTTAATTCTTCGTCTGTTTTGCGCTCGAAAATGGTCGGATTATGGATCTTGCCGCCGTTGAGATAGAAAATCGGCAGGACAGCTCCGTCATTGACCGGATTGATAAAGGTATTGGACAGCCAGCCCGCCATCAAAGGACCCGTCTCCCCTTCACCGTCACCGATGACGGTCGCCGCAATGACATTCGGATTGTCCAAGACAGCTCCGGCAGCATGAGACAGCGCATAGCCCAGCTCACCGCCCTCATGGATAGAGCCCGGAGTTTCAGGCGCTGCGTGGGAGGCAATGCCGCCTGGGAAGGAGAAAATCTTACAGAGCTGCTTAAAGCCTTCTTCATTTTGCGGAATGTCTGGATTGAGCTCAGTATAGGAACCGTCAAGGTAAGAGTTGGATACCATGACCTGACCGCCGTGGCCCGGCCCTTCGATGTAAAACATATCCAAATCATACTTGTTTATCGCCCGGTTGAGGTGGGCATAGATAAAGTTCTGACCCGGAACGGTCCCCCAGTGGCCAATCGGATGGGCCTTGAGGTCATGCTCTGCTACTGAGCGTCTGAGCAGGGGATTGTCCTTCAGGTACATCTGTGCTGCTGAAATATAGTTAGCTGCCCGCCACCAGGCATCTACCTTGTCCAAATAAGCTTTTGAGCTGTAATCACTTGTCATATCTTCCTCACTTTACTATTGCGAAAGGGCAGACCGCCCTGGCGCTGATATCGTCATTTAGTTTATCTTTTATTACTTTGTTAGCTCGCCTTGCCGTACGCCAGTACTGTCTGCAGCTCGCTGCCTCGTACTAAAAGCAAACTAAAAGACTGTATTGCACTTCTATTATAACTTTCCTGTCCAGCCCCTAAAAGAGCAAATTTCACACAAAGGGGTGTTCATGCTTGGGCTGCTTAGGAAAATGGATGCCCTGCCAAAAGCAGAAAATCATCCTCTTTCCCAAAGAAAAATCAAAGGGTAATAAAACAGCTGCGATTTATTACTTTTTATATTTTATCATACTTTTCTGAGAATGCCGGCCTACCGGCTCAAAAAAGCAAAGAAAATCAGCAAGACAGGCCGCTCCCCTCCTGCTCTGATGAATCTTATACGGTATCTTCCAAAAGATCCATCCCTCTGTGGGTGAGGACACAGCCATCATGGGAGTCTGTCCCACCGCCTTTCACAATCTTCAGCAGCTTTCCAGCCGATTGGGACTGACCCAGTTTGCAGAGATTTTCCAAGAGCAGAAAGCTATAAGGAGGCACACTAGGCGCAAAAACCCCGAACAGCTGCAGCCGTTCGGAGCTTCCCTTATTTGTCAAAAAAGGTATGAGTCGCCTGATAGATATGGCGGGCGGTAGCCGAGTTATTCATGGTATAGAGATGAATGCCGGCCGCATCGTGAGTGACCAGGTCCACGATTTGATCGATGGCATAAGCCAGACCGGCCGCTCTGAGGGATTCTGGATCATGCTCATATTTATCCAGAATGGCCCGAAACTTTCTGGGCAGCTTGATATTCTCACAGGTCTTGAGCAGACGCAGGGCCTGATTGCGGTTGAGAATGGGCATAATCCCAGCATGAATCGGCACCTCAATCCCAGCCAAGGTGCACTTATCCTGAAAATCATAGAAGCGCTCATTGTCAAAGAAGAGCTGGGTCACAAGGCTGGAACAGCCGGCATCCACCTTCTTTTTCAGATTCTGAATATCAGAAATCTGATTGGGCGAATCCGGATGGCCTTCCGGATAGCAGGCACCGATAATGTCAAAATGCGGCGCTTCTTCCTTGATATAGGCAATCAAATCCGTCGCATATCGGAAGTCATCCTTAGGCGCCACATCAGGGAAAATATCTCCCCGCAGGGCCAAGACACTGTGAACGCCGACCCGATCCAGAGCCTGCAGCGTATGGGACACCCTGTCCTTGGTCAGATAAACCGCAGGCAGATGGGCAATGGTCGGAATCTTCAAATCATTGTAAATAAAGTCGGCCAAACGGACCGTGGTCTCCTCGATATTAAACTTATTATTGCTGGCCGTCACACTGATAAAATGGGGCGCAATATCCTGCATTTCCTTCAATGCCTGAAGAATTTTTTCATTGCCTACTGCCGGATTGGGAGGAAATACTTCAAATGAGAGACTGGGCGTTTGGCGATTCACCATTGCTTACAATTCCTTTCAAGCTCATTATTCAGGGCCGCAACCATCCTGCAAATGCAAATCTGCAGGATGGTTGGCTCTGATTGTTGGTTTTTATTTAGAAGGCGGTGGACAGCCTCTTTCAAAGCTTAGCGAAGACCCTGTCTTGCTGCCTTAGCCGCTTCTACCAAGCGGCTAAGGCTGGCCTTGGTTTCGCTGATACCGCGGGTCTTGAGTCCGCAGTCAGGGTTGATCCAGACCTTGCTGCTTGGCACCTTGGCCAAGATGGCTTCGATGGTATGGTCGATTTCCCCTTCATTTGGGACGCGCGGTGAGTGGATATCATAGACACCAGGACCGACTTCTGTCTGGAAGTTCTGTGCCTTGAGCTCGTCCAGGATTTCCAAGTTTGAGCGGCTGGCTTCAAAGGAAATCACGTCGGCATCCATGTTGTCGATAGCCGGGATGATATCGGTAAATTCTGAGTAGCACATGTGGGTATGGATCTGGGTATCTGGCGCCACAGTTGAGTGCACCAGACGGAAGGCCGGAATGGCCCAGTCCAGATAGTCTTCATACCAGTCGCTGCGGCGGAGCGGCAGTTTTTCCCGCAGAGCCGCTTCGTCAATCTGAATGATCTTGATTCCAGCTGCTTCCAGATCCAGCACCTCATCCTTGATGGCAAGGGCAATCTGCAGAGTAGAGTCTTTGATAGAGATGTCTTCACGCGGGAAGGACCAGTTGAGAATGGTCACCGGACCGGTCAGCATACCCTTCACCGGCTTGTCGGTGCGGCTTTGGGCATAGCTGGACCATTTGACTGTGATTGGATTGAGACGGGTGACATCACCCCAGATGATCGGCGGTTTTACCCCACGCATACCATAGGACTGCACCCAGCCGTTCTTGCTGAAGAGGTAGCCTGACAAGTTTTGACCAAAGTACTCTACCATGTCATTGCGCTCAAACTCGCCGTGCACCAGCACGTCAAAGCCGACTTCCTCCTGCCACTTGATCCAGTCGTCAATCTGCTCCGCCAAGAACTGGTCATAGTCTTCCTGAGACAGCTCGCCCTTGCGGAAGGCCAAGCGCTTGGCACGGACTTCCTTGGTCTGCGGGAAGGAGCCGATAGTGGTTGTTGGCAACGGCGGCAGATTGAGTGCCTTGTGCTGGATCTCTTCACGCTCTGCAAAGGCTGGCAGGCGGATGTAGTCTGCATCCGTCAGACCCGCCAGACGGGCTGCCAGTTCTGCATTTTGACCGACACGCTCTGCTGCAAAGAGAGCTTTATTGGCCGCCAAGGCTTCTGCACCGCCGCCCTTGCGGATAGCGTCCAGGTCACGGATTTCGTCCAATTTCTCCACCGCAAAGGCAAAGTGGTTCAAGATTGCTGGTTCAAATGCTTCATTAGCCGTTGTAAATGGCACATGGAGAAGGGAACATGAGCTTGTCAAAACAACATTTTCAGCTGAGACTTGCTCAAGCACTGCCAAGCTCTTTTCGTAGTTGTTGCGCCAGATGTTCTTCCCATTGACAATACCAGCATAAAGAGTCTTGTCAGCTGGGAAACCGCCTTTGACAAGTTCAAGTGTTTTCTTGCCTTCGACAAAGTCCAGACCGATGGCATCAACCGGCAGCTCAATCAGCTCTGCATAGATGTCACGCACATCCCCGAAGTAGGTCTGAATCAGGACTTCCAGGCCCTTCTTATCCGCCAGCAGCTTCTTGTAAAGGTCCAAGAAGAGTGCTTTTTCTGCTGCAGACAGGTCCTTGACCAGACTTGGCTCGTCCAGCTGGATACGCTCCGCGCCCAACTCGGCCAATTTGGCAAAGACTTCCTGATAGGCCGCAGCCAAGCTGTCAACAAAGTCAGCCGGTGCTACACCATCTTCAAAGTCAGAAACCTGTAAGAGTGTGAATGGGCCGACCACCACTGGGCGGGTTACCAAGCCCAGCTCCTTGGCTTCGGCAAATTCATCAAAAATTTTGCGGCCGGCCAGTTTGACCTCTGTCTCTTTTTCAAATTTGGGAACGATATAGTGGTAGTTGGTGTTGAACCATTTCTTCATCGGAAGCGCACGGACATCGCCTTTTTCGCCCTGATAGCCGCGAGCCAAGGCAAAGTAGCGCTCCAGATCAGTCAGATCCAGCCCCTGCACAGATGATGGCACCACGTTAAAGAGGAAAGCCGCATCCAAGACATTGTCATAGTGGGAAAAGTCATTTGACGGAATCTCAGTGATGCCTTTTTCCTTGACGATATTCCAGTGCTTGGCGCGCAGCTCCTTGGCTGCAGCCAGCAGCTCTTCTGCTGAGATTTCATGTCTAAAATACTTTTCCGTTGTAAATTTCAACTCGCGGAATTCACCCAAACGCGGGAAACCAATGATTGTCGTTGACATAATCGTCCTCCAAAAAAACTTGTTGACACTATCTTATCAGAAAATCTCACCCCTGTATAATTGGAATTTTTCAGAGTTTGTTATAGTCTAAAACTATAACCCATCTCGTCAACCAAGCCAAAATCCCCATTCTAGCAGCACCATTGCCTGAAAATATGGTTTGCTATAGGCGAAAGTTATGACCTTGGAAAGAAAAAAACAGCGAGAGGAAACTCGCTGGCAGCTATGATGATTTCACTTTCTCACTCTGTTTCATGATACAGCTTTCTAGCCCTTTCAATATCATAGTATTGATCAAATTCTTCTTTGGAACTGACTGTGTGTTCTTGTCCATCCATCGAAAGCTCTTTAGGTATCTTAGAATCTTTATAAAGATTATAATCGTTTGGTAAAAACTTTGAATAAACTGATGTAGCTCTATCAACGCTATCAAAGCTATTTTCGTTTAGTAAAACGATAACCTGTGAATCCTTTTTCTCTAAAATGCTCATTGCCTTTTTATCTGAACTTATTGGGGTATCTGCCCAATTCTCTGACTTGATTGTAAAATGATAACCCCATACATCGCTCTTTATTCCAAAGTTAGATATATTACCAAAATCCATAGTAGGATAGGGAAGACTTATATTTTCAATGGACTTCACTTCTTCAATTTTTCTTGTTTGGAGATTTAAAAATACTTTCTTCTTTTTCTCATTCTCATAGTCTTCCAAAGGTCTAATGTAAAGCGCCAACAAATCTTTCCCTTTATAAGAATAGACTGGACCAATATCATTTGAAATATAACCCTTTTTATATTCGTCTACGATAGCCAATAAGTCTATTTCAGGTTCTTCTTTCAACCTGTCTCCCTCTACTTTATAAAGCGATAAAGTCCAATAGGCGTCCCTTCTGACTGGTTCATATATTGCCGAAGGATGCTTGGGAAGCTTCATATTCTCTCTAAGAATATAGTTTTGAGAGGTGGGATTGCGCCATTCTGTAAACAATTGCTTGTTATACTTGCGCAGTTCTGTTTCTTCAGCCCGATCTACATCCCAATGTACAACAACCCCTTTGCCATCCGCAATAATTTGATAAGAATCTATTTTTCCTTTTCCAGTGTAATACTGGTAGCCTGTATATTTCTTAATCAAATACTCCTGATAAAGATAAAAACCTATACCAACTACTAAACCGATTCCTAAGAGAATAAGCGAAACACGAAAAAATTTCTTTCTAGTCATCTTCATTCTTTACCTCGTTACTGTTTGCTGTGAGCTCATGTCTTCAAGTTTAAATTTGTTTCCTTTATATTTCTCTCCTTTGCCGGGTATGGTTCCAGCGCATCCTTCTTGCCGCTGCGCTCCTCCTGGCCGTAGGTCAGCTGATAGGAGGTCGGCACCTGCCCCAGACCCAGACGGTAAGTTAGAAAGTCAAAGTACTAAAAGGAAAATGTCCTTGTTCTATTATACCATATGAGAACTAGGCTGGGGAAGGGGCATGAAGAATAAGAACGGAGAACAAAAGAAAACCACCTGAAAATGATTTCAGGTGGAATAACATAAAGCCATTTATTATTGACTTTTCTAGTCTATTCTTATCCGCGCCGGGAAGTGCGCTATCATATTTGCCTGGTTGGCTTGACGCTTCATTTCCAGCACTGGCATCCATAGGCGGTTGAGTATACATCTTATCCTTACCAATTGGCTTAACTTGTGTTTTAGTTGCTTGTGCTGGTCCAACCATCCCGTCTTCACGGTTCAAACGTTGTGCGATTCCTGTTGCAATAGCCGTATCCATCTCTACAAACGTGTCCGCTACACTATTGAGGTAAACATCCAAAGACTGCACTGTTTCTGTCAAAGATTCCATTGAACTTTTAACTTTTTCCGTTGCGGCCTGAAAATTTGCGGTCACTGGTGCTTCAATCAAGCTGTTTTCCGTACTTGTTGGAATTGTATCTGTATAAGCTTTAAAGGAGGCTTCAACACCTTTAATCGTTTGGGCGCTGATTCGTTTTTCACCCTCTTTGTTACTTGCCATCTTTTTCTCCTTTCTTACTCTGTTTCATGATACAGCTTTTTAGCCTTTTCAATATCATAGTATCGGTCAAACTCTTCTTTGGAGTTGACAATGTGTTCCTGGCTGTCAACAGACAGTTCTGGGGGAATCGTTGTATTTTTAAACGGATTAATACTTGGTAAAAATAAACTATAAATTCTTGCTTCTTTACTGTACTTCTCTGCACTATTTTGAGCGGTTAAAATATATGTCAATGTCTCTTTTTTGTCTAATAGCCTGTAAGCAGAAGTATTTTCCTCAAATTGAGAATTATCAAGAACCTTTTTATTTATAGAAAATTGATTACTACCAGGTATTGTATTAATACCACTCTCATTACTATACCAGTAGTTAAAGAGACTAACTTTTGGTAAAGGAAACTCGTCAGTCAAGCTTTTTATTTCCTCAATTTTTCTTGTTTTCAAATCAAGAAAAATAGTTTTTCTCCCTTGTCTATCATTTATATGGTGAACGTCTATTCCTAAGTATTCCTTACTATTCCAACGATAAAACCCTCTTAACTCTCTAGGGAGATAATCAGAATCATAGTTCTCTACAGTATCATAAAGATCTAGTTCATCCTCTTTTTGAAGCTTATTGCCATCAATATGATAAACACTGAGAGTCCAATAAGAACCGTCAGACTCGTGTACTTAAATACTTAGGATCGTCTTTTAATTTTACATTATGGTGCAAAATATAATTTGAACTTTTAGGATCCCCCCTCAGATAGGTAGTATAATTGCCAAACTCATTCATCTTTTTGTCTTCTTCCGGAGTCATTGAAGTCCAATGGACAATAGCGCCCGCACCATCCGCAATGATTTCATAATCATCAATCTTTGCTTTACCCGTATACTTATGGAATTGTCCGTAATATTGTTTATTGCAGTAGAGGTAGAGGGTCCAAGACAGCAAAGATGAGAGCAATACTACTCCCAAGGTAATAACTGTTTTTGTTTTAGTCCATTTCATAATCGGTCTCCTATTTCCGATTTGCCCTTTTCAGCTTTGCCTTCTTCCTTCTCCTCCACAAATTCCCGGAGCAGCCTGTATATCACCGCAAAGACAGGGGTGAAAAAGATCATGCCGACCAAGCCAAATAGGTTGCCGCCAATCAGGGCCGCAGCCAGGGTAAAGAGAGTCGGCAGGCCGACGGACTGGCCGACCACGCGCGGATAGATGACATTGCCCTCAATCAGCTGCACCGCCTGAAAAACGACAATGGACAGCAGAGCCTTCCAGGGGCTGTCGGTAAAGATAAAGATGGCGCCCAACGCACAGGCTGAGAAAGGCCCGATATAGGGGATGAAAGAGAGGACCCCTGTCAGAACGCCGGTCAGTGCTGCATAGGGCAGGCCCGTCAGGGAGTAAGCCGCAAAGACCAGCAGGCCGACGATAACCGCCTCAATCAGCTGGCCCATGAGAAATCTGTCATAGGTTTCCACAATGACCGTCCCGACATAGGAAAGCTTGCGAACGGCCTTTTCCGGCAGGAGCACCCGCATCAGTCGGCCCGTAATCCTCTGCAGATGCTCCTTGCTGGCCAAAATAGCAAACATGAGGAAAATAGACATAATGACTGAGAAGAAATTGCCGAAGACGGCGGAGATATTGCCGGTCAGACTGCCTAAAAGGGAAATAGCCCGATTGACAATATCACTGTTCTGCAGCTGCTTGGTCAGGTCTTGCAGCTGGCTGGAAGAAAGGAGACCTGACTGCTGCAGCCACTTGGCGACCTGCGGGGCCACCTTGCCGACCGTGCTGCTGAGCTGATTGACCGCTGTGGTCAGGGTCGGCACCACAATAGAGACAATGCCCGCCAGAATCAGAAGCAAAATCAGCACTTCTAAGAGCAGGGCCAAGGGCCGGTGCAGCTTTTGGGGCACCCGGCATTTGGTCAGCAGATTTTCCAGCTTTTTCATCGGGACATTGAAGACAAAGGCCAGAGCACCGCCCAGAATAATGGGAAAAAAGACTGCCGCCAGACTCTGCAGACCGGACCAGATACGCCCGATATAGAGCACCAGAGCCAGAGCAAGCGCCGCAAAGACGATCAGTTTATAGGATTCATTTATTTTTTTCATACAAGTTCCTTTACGCTTTTGTCATTTCCTTATTTTATCATACTTTTCCCGCTCTTTCGAGCAGGGAAAGTCCTCTATCCATTCTATTTGGCTTCCACAGTCTTTCTCTCAAGAGGAGTCTGTCCCACCGCCATACTGCTCGCTTTTAGCCAAAATATACTATTGATTATCCCGCCGCTGCTCCTGAAAATACAGTTTTCCCATCACTGTGCCGACTCCTTTCGCCAAGGTCTGTCATAGCGGTACCAGCGGTTGACACTGGGATTGGCCAGCTTGCTGAAAGGATAGACTGGCCTGCCTTCCCTAATCAGCATATCCTCCAGATAGTCCCGCAGCATCCAGACATGAGCCGGGTCGGGCCCCTGCATGTCAAGGACTGCTGCCAGCTCTTTGGCAGAAAGGCCCAGGTCAGCCCGCACCCGCTCCTCTGGATAGCCCAGCCGGCGGTAATTTTCCTGCAGTTCTGCAGCGGTATGCTGCCGCTCACTTCTATTTAGTATTCGTCTTCCTCACTTTCTGGATTTATTATAACAAAAGCAGCGGAACCTGTCTCCGATATGCTATACTGTTAGTATGCACAAGAAAACGGTTATTGATTTTAAGCAGTTGGGCAGACGCCTGATTTTTACAAATCCTGTCAAGGAGCTGAAAACGCGCCGCTTGGACCAAGTGAGGCCGCTCCTGAAAGAGATAGAGGACTGGCAGGAAAAAGGATACTATGCTGTCGGCTATGTCAGCTATGAGGCGGCGCCAGCCTTTGAGAGCAAATTTCAGGTTCATCCGGCTCCGCTCCTGAGCGAATACCTGCTCTACTTCAGCATTCACGACCGGGCGGAGGAAGCAGACTTTCCGCTGGACTATGAGGAGGCGGAGATGCCGGCAGCTTGGCAGAGCCTGACTTCTGAGAAAGAGTACCAGCAGGCCATCGAGACCATTCACCATCATATCCGCCAGGGCGATACCTATCAGGTCAACTACACGGTGCAGCTGGGCGCCGAGCTCAATCCTCAGGACAGCTGGGCCATTTACAGCCGGCTGGTCGTGGAGCAAAATGCCGCCTACAATGCCTGTGTCCAGCATGATGATCTGGCCGTCCTCTCCATCAGCCCCGAGCTCTTTTTTGAGGAGGAGCTGGGACATCTGCGGACCCGGCCTATGAAGGGCACGACCCAGCGGGGACTGACCTTGGAGCAGGATCGAGAGCAGGCCGCATGGCTGGCTCAGGACAGCAAGAATCGGGCGGAAAATATGATGATTGTCGATCTGCTGCGCAATGATATGAACCGCATCTCTCAGACCGGCAGCGAGCGGGTGGAGCGTCTCTGCAGCGTCGAGCAGTATTCGACGGTCTGGCAGATGACCTCGACCATTGAGAGCCGATTGCGGCCAGAGATTGGCCTCTGGGACATCTTTCAAGCCCTCTTTCCCTGCGGCTCCATCACCGGCGCCCCTAAGATTTCGACCATGGCCATCATCAGGCAGACGGAAAAAGCCGCCCGCGGGATCTACTGCGGGACAGTGGGGATCTGCCTGCCGGACCGGAGGCGGATTTTCAATGTTGCCATTCGTACCATTCAGCTGCGGGGCAGCCAGGCCATCTACGGAGTCGGCGGCGGCATCACCTGGGACAGCACTTGGGAGGGCGAATACCGGGAAACCCAGCAAAAATCTGCTGTCCTCTACCGCAAAAATCCCCGATTTGACTTGATTTCGACTGGCAGGGTGACGGATGGCAAACTGACCTTTCACGAGCAGCATCTGCAGAGACTGGCTGAAGCAGCCAGCTACTTTGCCTATCCCTTTGATGAAGAAAAACTGCGCAGACAGCTGACAGAAACACTAGCAGAGCTGGATCCGCAAATCGACTGCCGCCTGCGAATAAGCCTGAGCAGGGGCGGCCAAATTCAGCTGGAAAGGGCCGAGCTGGCCCCGCTGCCAGCCAGCTTCACCCAGGCCCGGCTGACCCTGCAGACGGCCGATTTGAAACAGCCTTTCACCTACTTCAAGACCAGCTATCGCCCCCACCTGACTGTGGAAGGACAGGAGCAGATTTACTATAACCCCCAAGGTCAGCTGCTGGAAACTTCTATCGGCAATCTGCTGCTGCAGCTGGACGGTCAGCTCTACACTCCGCCGGCAGAACTGGGACTTTTAAACGGCCTTTACAGGCAGGAATTGCTCGCAGCCAAGCAGGTTCAGGAAAAAATCCTGACCTTGGAAGACTTAGAAAAAGCCGAAAAAGTCTACGCCTGCAATGCAGTGAGAGGGATATATGAGCTGCAGCTGGAGGAGAAGAGATAGTCATTTAGTTTCTTTTTGACGTTGGCAGCCGGCCCTGATCAGCTCATCACAGAATCTCTGTTCAGTCTCGGGTTTCCCTATTATATAGGAGCGTTTTCTCAAAAACTTTAGAAATATTTTAGAAATTCTTGAGAAACATTTGAAGATTTTCCGCTATACTTAATAGTGAAAAGAGGATTCCTTGATGAGTCCTTCAGCATGCTGCCTGAAAAAGGCAAAGGAGTATCAACCATGGAAAATGTTTTGATTTTGCAGCAAGTCAGCAAGAAATTCGGCCGCCAGTACGCCCTGAGCGATGTCAGCCTGACCATCAAAAAAGGGGAGATTTACGGCCTGATCGGCCAGAACGGGGCCGGCAAGACGACCCTGATCAAGGTCATCACCCAGCTGCTGGAAGCAAGCAGCGGCAGCATCTCCCTCTTTGGCTCCAGCAGCCATGCGGAGTGGACTCAGGCCCTCAAGCGGGTCGGATCGGTCATCGAAACACCGGTCGCTCACAACCACCTGACGGCCTATGAAAATCTCAGTTACTACTGCAAGCTCCGCCATATCCCCCATGCGGACCAGGTCATCCGAGAAACCTTGGAGTACGTGGATCTGCAGGATACCGGCAAAAAGAAATTCCGAAACTTCTCACTGGGGATGAAACAGCGGATGGGGCTGGCCATTGCCCTCCTGTCCAAGCCCGATCTGATGATTCTGGATGAGCCCATCAATGGATTGGATCCGGTCGGCATCAAAGAATTCCGCCAGCTGATTCTGCGTCTCAATGAAGAGCTGGGCGTGACTTTTATCATCTCCAGCCATATCCTGTCTGAGCTTTATCTGGTAGGCACCAAGTTTGGCATTATCGAGCGCGGACGGCTGATCAAGGAAATTTCCAAGACGGAGTTTGAAGAGCAGAGCGAGGACTATATCGTCCTCAAAACCAGCAGCTTAGAGCAGGCCAGCCAGCTGATCCAAGACCAGCTGGGCTATCGGATCAAGGTGGTCAATGCGGACAATGAGATTCATATCTTTACCCACTCGCACGAGATCAACAGGATCGTGCAGGAAATGGCCGCTTCCAAGCTGGTCGTGCAGGAGATTTACTATGCACGACAAAACCTAGAAAACTTCTTTACAGATTTGGTCGATGAAGACCAGGGAGGCTTATCATGATGGATTTCATTCGAGCCGATTTTTACCGGCTCATGCGCTCAAAAGGCTTTTGGATTACTGAGTTTTTATTATTCTGTGTGATTATCTCAACAACCTTCTTCCATGCAAATATTCATTTTGGAGCAAATATCTCCAGAAATGCGGCTGCTAGTCAATCTCTAGGAAAATTAACCGGCCTTCAAGCTCTGGACTATTTTGCAGGCAATACAGACAGTCTGCTCTTTTTCACCATCATTGGTATCAGTATGGTCCTAGGAGTGGACCTGTCTCGGAAACTTTATAAAAACTGCCTGAGCTACGGCATCTCTAAGCTCAGCTATTATTTCTCTAAATTCTTTGTCTGCGTTAGCATCGCAGCCTTTCACTTCCTGCTGGTTTTATCTATCTCCTTTGTGACTGCTAGTCTGTCCAACGGAATTGGCAGCGCCCCCAGTTCTTTTTTGCCTCAGCTGGGAGCTGCTCTCTTCGTTCAATTTCTCAGCACGGTTTCATGGATTGCCATCATTTCTTTTGTACTCTATGCCAGCCACTCGATTGTATCTAGCTTTCTGACCTATTTCCTTTGCGGTACCTTACTGACTATTCCCCTCATCTTTTATCCGGACAATGAATGGCTGATCTATCTGACCCTGCGCTTTAACACAAATAGGGCAGCAGATGGCGGAGCTGTTATCAAGGCTATCCTGACAGTTGTAACGGTCACCCTAGTCTTTCTGATTAGCGGGCTGATGGTTTTCAAAAAGAAAAATTTATAAAAAGCAGAAATAATCTTAATCATTCAGAGGAGATTTCATGTTACATACCATTCAGGCGGAGCTCTACCAGCTTGTCCGCTCTAAGCTTTTTTGGCTAATAGAAGGGCTGCTCTTTTTTCTCATTTTCATCAACTCTCTTGGTGAACGCAATTTTAATTTTTATATCTCTACATCTTCTGATCCAGAAGAAATAGTCATCCAAGGTTGGACAGGATTTGAAGCTCTCGGGCAGCTTGCTAAAGAGTTCCTGCCCTTTGTCATGATTACTGTCCTTGTGCTCATCATCTCTCTGTTAGGTCGTGACCTGACTAGAAAACTATACAACAATATATTAGCTGGCGGGATTTCTCGGAAAGAATTTTACCTATCCAAAATAGCTGTTCTTATCACAATTATCATCTTGCAAATGGCGGCAGCCTTTGCTGTAGCCTTTATCTTTGGAAGCCTCTTCCACGGACTTGGGACTATGCCAAAGAACTTTTTATGGAGCTTTTCCTTGTCTTTCTTTCGCTCCTTTCTCTTTATTATGACCTGCAGTTCTGTAGTTACCTGTCTCCTCTACCTGACCCGCTCCACCCTAGCCAGCTATCTCGTCTTTTTCGCCCTGATCATGCTTCAGTCTAGCCTCGTCATCGTTTTCCCTCAGATAAATTCTGAACTATTTTTACTCTTTATCCTAGCTGGTTCTCTCTTAGGTGGTTACCAAGCCTTCCATCGCAAAGACTTATAAATCTAAGCAGTCAGCTCTTTGGCTGCTTTTTTATTGCTTTTGGATTGGTTCTGCATTTCTTTAGAAATATTTTAGAATTTCTTGAGAAATATTTGAAATTTAGTTTGTATACTAAAAGTATAAACAAAGGAATTAAAGGAGAAACAGCATGCAAAATGTTTTAGAAGTGAAAGGACTCACTAAAAAATACAGTGATCAATATGCTCTGAAAGATGTCAGTCTTTCCATCAAGAAAGGAGAGATCTACGGTCTCATTGGTAAAAACGGCGCTGGTAAGACCACGCTGATCAAAATCATCACGCAAGTCATCTATCCTAGCGGAGGGACCGTTTCGGTCCTAGGCTCTCAGAGCCAGCGCGAATGGACAGCTGCCCTCAGCCAGACAGGCTCAGTCATCGAGACACCGGTAGCCCACGCCCACATGTCAGCCTATGAAAACCTGCACTTTTACTGCACGGACCGCGGCATTGCCCATGCGGACAAGGTCATCCCGGAAACCCTGGCCTATGTCGGCCTGTCAGATACCAGCAAGAAGAAATTTCGCGACTTTTCTCTGGGTATGAAGCAGCGGCTGGGCATTGCCATCGCCATTCTGGCCCGGCCGGACCTGCTCATCCTAGACGAGCCCATCAATGGCCTGGACCCGCTGGGTATCCAGGAGTTCCGGACCATGGTCCAGCGGCTCAATCAAGAGCTGGATATGACCATCATCATTTCCAGCCATATCCTGTCTGAGCTCTATCTGGTGGCCACGCGCTTTGGCTTTATCGACCAAGGCCGGCTAATCAAGGAGCTGTCCAAGGAAGAATTTGACCGGGAAAGCGGCGACTACATCATCCTGCGGACAGACGACTTGGACAGGGCTGCCCGCATCCTTGAGGACAAGCTGGGCTGCCAGCTCAGAGAGACCGGCAGCAAGGACGAGCTGCACATTGTGGGTCAGGTCCAGGACATCCCTGAGCTTGCCAAGGGATTAGTCCTAGCCGACATTTCTATCGGAGAGATCTTCTACGCCCACAAAGACTTAGAAAAATACTTCACAGACTTAATCAACCAAGAAGGAGGAAAGACTCATGTTTAATAGTATCAAGGCGGATTACTACCGTATCTTCCGCTCCGTAGGATTCTGGGGAGTGCAGGCTTTCTGCATCTTTGGAATTCTCCTCGCCATTTTCACTTCCCAAGTCGCCATTTCCGACAACGGTATCTTTTTTGCCATAGATGTCGTCTCCTACAACATCGGCATGCTCTTTATTGCCTGCAATGTCATGACTAGCTTGCTTCTCGGTGTTGATCTCAATGACAAACTTTATCACAATAACCTGACTACAGGCAAGACTCGGACCCAGTATTACTTCTCTAAAGCACTGGTTATCGCTAGCTTACTTCCTATGCAGTTCATACTGCTCTACATTTTAGGTATTGTCATCGAATTTGTCCGAACCGGCGGTAATATGGGAACCCTGCCAGCTAATTTCTGGGGACAATTCGCAATACTCTTTGTCATGCAGGTCATCTGTACCTATGCTTGGTACTGCATTACCAGCTTTGTCCTCTATTTGACTCGAAACTATAGTGTCGTCTTTATCACCTATATCATGACCTACATCTTACTCGGTCTCCCTAGTCAAATGTTCGATGCCAATAATGAATGGTTCAAGGCTATTAAGATGGAGTTCTTCTACGGAGACGCTTCAATACCAGGTGTCATCACCAAAACAGCTATCTTTGCTCTCAGTCTGATCACAGTCTTTAGCTTAGCAGGACTGGCTACACTGAAGAAGAGAGATTTGTAAAATAAAAACTCAGCTAATCACTAAATTAGCTGAGTTTTTTTGAGCGGATTTCACTCCTTCTGGTCTAGCACCGCTTTATCGGCTTTCTCTCACTGCTTCCAATCTTGCTTTTTCAAGAACAGACTGATGCAGGCTCCTAGGATAAGGTAGAAAGTGACAAAGGAAAGGCTAGCTGCCAGACTGGTCGGATATGGAAAGATCTTGCCCAGAGGAAAAAGAACATTAGATAGAAATCCGAGGGGAACAAAGAGCAAGAATAAAATCAAGGCTAGCTTAACCTGAAAAGAAGGTCTTACCTCGGATAGATTGCGGCCCGTTCCCCACACCAGCAGCCCTACTCCCTGAACAATCAGCACCGGCGTTAGCAAGACACTAATCTTGAGAAAATCAGCTAGGATAATGGAGAGGATGATGCCCAGACCGATAAAGCCAAGAGAGAGCTGATAGCAAATATTGCTGGCTATTCTCCTGTACTTGATTGACTGCTCTTCCTCTTTCTGGACTACAGGCTCAATGCCCTTGAGCAGATAATCAGTCGTCACCTCAAAGTAGTCACTCATGGAAATGATCTTATCCAAATCCGGCATGCTCTGCTCACTTTCCCACTTGGAAACAGCCTGTCTGGACACACCGAGTTGGTCGGCTAGCCCCTCCTGCGAAATGCCCCGCGCTTTTCGCAGGTACTGGATTCTGTCTGATAGATTCATGGATTGTTTTACCTACTCTTTCTTATTTTTTATACTTTCTTTTATTGACACTTATTATAGCACAAGGCGGAGAGACTGCAAAGTCTGCCTGTCACCTTTTCATAAAATGCTAGATTTCTTCTTTAGACAGAAGTGCTTTTTCCTCCCTATCCGTCCGATACCAGAGATAGATACTATAAAGTGTCAGAAGAATCACACCGCCAAAGTAAAAGAAGGGATGGACTTGAGAGAAATCCAATTGATTGTTAGCTTGAGCTATGCCAACAAAAGTCGGGATGAGGGTGTTGGAGAGCGCATGAAAGATGTTACAAGCAAGGGCAGACTGGGTCTTCTTATACAGAGCTGCAAGCCAGAAGGAGAGAAGGATACTGAAAATGATAAAAACTGAGAAAAGATCATGGCTTCGATCATAAAAGCGATCGTAGAACCAGAGGGGAATATGCCAGATGGCCCAAATGATACCGGTCATCAAAGTAGAGACAAAGAAAGAAAACTTTTTCTCTAAGGCCGGCTGTAGAAAGCCACGCCAGCCGAATTCTTCAATCCCGCCCGATAGGACAATACAATAGATAAAAAACCAAGGAAAGCTTACCAAAGCGCCGTCTACCAGCTTGCCGCCAGAAGCTAGGGCATAGAAGGCAGTCAGACCGCCACCATAAATTAGCAAGTAGAGCCAGGTCTCTTTCTTGCCTGAAAAGAGATAGGAGCAAATGGCCTTGAAGCCTTTCTTTTTCAGTACAATCAGGCTGGCCAGCATAGGCCCAAACATAGCAATGCCATTTAGAATAGCTTCAAGAGCTAGATAGGCTGTAGGTGGACTGTCTGGCCAAAGGTTTTTGAGGATAATGTCCAGCAGCCAGAATCCCCATGTCCAGCCGAAGTTCCAAGCCAGGAACGGCAAAATTAGTTTGGGTTGTGGTTTGATAGTTGTTTCATTCATCATGAGACTTTCCTTTCATTTTTAGTTTTGAGTTTCTAGGAATATAAACATAATTTTCAAAGTTACAGCACCCACCACTGATAGAGGGACCAATAAAGAATATTGGCGACAACAGCCAGGGCGGACAGGCTGGTCAAGGCTGTCAGGAAAATTCGGCCCTTGCTCAGTCCTTTCCTAGTCTTGCTTACCAGCGGATAAAGCGTACAGCCGGCCAGTAACAAGCCCAGTCCGGCAAAGACCATGAAGCGCCAGCTGGCTAAAATGCTGGTATCAGTAGGCTGAGCAGTAAATAAGAGGGCAAGGTTAAGAACTACAGCCAAGACAGCCGCCGAGCTTACATAGGTCCAGACCCGCAGATTTTTCGGTGTTTTGGACGGACCTTTTTTGAAGACCAAGCGGAAGAGGTCCAGGCCGCCCCGCAGGAGGAAGGTCAGCAAGCTCACGACTGCTGCCATAGCAGCCAGGGCTAGCATGCCCCAGTCTTTCAAGAGATCACTGTCCTTGATTCTGAAGAAATCACCGTAGGCTGCCGTCACCTTGACCTGGTCTCCCTGACCACTGACGACCGCATAGTTCTGGGCCAAGAGCAGATTGTCCGCCGATTTCCCCACATATGGGGTAATGGCTCTGGAAATAGACAGAGGACCGCTGGCAAAATAGCGGGCTGACTGATAATAGCCGGGCTGGAAATTTTCAAAGGTAGCCTTATCCGTCTTTTTCTTGGGGCCAAAGACCAGCTCCGGCATCTCATAATTATAAACCTGCTCATTTTTTTGATTGGTCATGATGGTCATGCCGATGCCATTTTTCAGGTCCAGCAGGAGATAAGAGGAGAAGCCAAAAGAATTCCCGCCGTGGCCGACAACTGTCGTACCATACTCCTGGGTCCAGAAGCCGTGCAGATTGAGCGGCAGATCGGTCTCCGGATAGGTCGAGGTCGCTGTGTAAAGGGTGGTCCAAGTCTCAGAACGCTGGAAGAGCTTCTCTTTCTTCAAAAGCGCCTGAGCAAACTTCAGGAAATCTTCCATGGTGCCAGCTGCATCGCCAGCAGGATAGAGACCCATTTTCATGTAGTTGAGGCCCAGAGATTTCCCTTCTGTATCATAAGTCAGTTCTTCCTTGCGCTTTTCCTGCACATAGGCATTATCGGCAAAGTCGGGTAAGAGTGAGGTTTTATCCATGTCCAGCGGCTGGAAGATATGCTCATGAACATAGTCGGCGAAGCTCTGACTGGAAAGCCGCTCCACGATATAGGCAGCCAGGCCGGTAGACCAGTTAGAATAGCCCGTCATGGTACCGGGCTCAAAGATCTGGGCCGGCTGACCGACCGCCAAGATCTCCTCAAGAGTCTGACCTTTATTTTCCATAAAAGCATGAGAAGACTCCTCAAATCCTGCTTGGTGGTTCATCAGATCCAGCACAGTGATGGGCTTATCGTAGCGGAGGTTTTTGAGAAAGCCCTCCGGCAGATAGGTGCGGATGTCTTCTTCAAGGTCGATCTTGCCCTCTTCCCAGAGCTGCATGACAGAAACCCAGACGGTCAGCTTGGTAACGGAGCCCCACTCGAAAACACTATCGTCATCGGCTTTGACGCCCTTTTCCTTGTCCATGTAGCCGAAGTTGCCCCGGTAGATGCTGCCCTTGGTGTCGAAGACTGCCGTTTCCATACCGGCAGTCGTCTTTTCGTGTTCCTTGACAAAGTCCTCGATTTTCTGACTGATTTGACTGGCCGGCGTGCCTGACGGCAGCTGTACTTCTGCTGCCTGGACACTCTCGACTCTGAGCAGGCCCAGACTAAAGACTGTCAAGAGCCAGATAAAAATGGTTTTATTCATGGTTTCTCCTTTTTCCCAATCCATTATAGTGAAAGTGGGATTCTACAGCATTTTCCCTAACAAATTATAGTAAAAGCGAGGATTTTAAGCAATTTATCCTAATCATTTATAGCAAAAGCAAGGCTTCTAAAAACAATTTTGCACAAAATTTTAAGCATAGGCGGTTTCCTTTCTGTCTAACACTTCTTTCCTTTTATTATAAGGGTTAAATTTCAAATATTTCTCAAGCAATTCTAAAATATTTCTAAAGAATGAGAAATAAAATCTGATCGTTACTATTCTTTGTTACCATCAGACAGGTATTTCTCCTCCTTATCAGTCCGGTACCAGAGATAGATGCTGTAAAGGGTCAAAACGGCAATGCCGCCAAGGAAAAAGAGGGGATTGGCTTGAGAAAAATCAAGGTTATAAGCTTGACTAATACCAATAAAGAGAGCGACAAGGATGTCATAGAGTGCATGAAAAATATCACAGGCGATGACCGATTTGGTCTTCTTATACAATGCGGCCAGCCAGACGGATAAGATGATGCAGAAAACCATATAAATCAGAAAGGGGTCCTGGCTTCGGTCGGCAACTCGGTCATAGAACCAAAGAGGCAGATGCCAGACGGCCCAGATGATACCGGTAATGGCACTGGCCAGAGGAAAAGAAAACTTTTGCTCCAAGGCCGGCTGCAGGAAACCCCGCCAGCCCGGCTCTTCAATGCCGCCTGCCATAATCGTAAGGTAGAGAAAAGATCCGACAAATCCAGCCAAAATACTGCCCTCTATTCTGCCGCCAGCAGCCAAAGCGAAAGTCGCGGCCATCCCCCCGCTAAAGATGAGCAGGTAGAGCCAAGTTCCCTTCCTGCCTGAGAAGATAAAGGAAAAGATAGCATTAAAACCTTTCACTTTGAGCACAATCAGACTGGCTACTAGCGGGCCGAAAAAGGCCAGACTGGCCACGATACCTTCAAATACTAGGTAGGCTGTCGGAGGATTTTCCAGCCAGAGATTTTTGAGCAGGATGGCCGTCAGCAAAAAGCCCCAGGTCCAGCCGAAATTCCAGGCCAGGAAAGGCCAGATTAGTTTTGCTTGTGGTTTGATGATTGTTTCTTTAGTCATGAGTGATTTCCTCCCTATCCGTCTGATACCAGAGATAGATGCTGTAAAGGGTCAAAACGGCCACCCCGCCAAGTAAAAAGAGAAGATTGGCCTGCGAGAAGTCAAAATAATTCACCGCTTGGCCTATGCCAATAAAAACCACGAAAAGAGTGTTGAGCAGGGCGTGGAAGAGATTACAAAAGATAAGAGACTGGGTCTTCTTGTAGAGTGTGGCAAGGCAGATGGACCAGACAATACAGGTGAGCATAAAAATCAGGAAAGGCTGCTGGCTTCGATCCTGAAAGCGATCATAGAACCAGAGGGGGAGATGCCAGCTGGACCAGATGATACCCGTAATGGCACTGGCTAGCGGAAAGGAAAATTTTTTCTCCAAGGCTGGCTGCAGGAAACCACGCCAGCCCGGCTCCTCAAGGCCGCCGCCCAGGATAGTATTATAGACAAAAAACCACGGCAATGTAGCTAAGGCACCGTCCATTAGCCGGCCTCCAGAGGCCAAAGCAAAGGTCACTGTCAGACCGCCGCCAAAGATGAGAAGGTAGGGCCAAGTTCCTTTACGACTTGAGAAAATAAAGGACCAGATAGCCTTGAAATCTTTCTTTTTTAGTACAATCAGACTGGCCAGCAACGGCCCGAAGAAACCAAGGGTGTTCAGAGAGACTTCAAGGACCAAATAGGCTGTAGGCGGATTTCCTGGCCAGATGTTTTTGAGGACAATGGCCAGCAGCCAAAAGCCCCAGGTCCAGCCAAAGTTCCAGGCCAGGAAAGGCCAGATGAGTTTTGGTTCTGGTTTAAGAGTTGTTTCTTGTGTCATAAGAGATTTTTCCTCCTTTAAATTTAACTTAAGTCTTTTGACAGTGACTCAATCTTTCAAAAATCAAAGGCTTAAGTTCTGCTCCCAGAGTAACAAAAAATCCAGTTGCCTTTCTAGCGACTGGACATGGAATGAAGCAAAAAACCAGTTGCTTTTCCAGCTACTGGACTTGGAATCTCTGTCAACTGCCGGTTGCAAGTCAGTTATATCAAGGGTTTAGAGCAGTTGACTGATTTTTCACTTTGACTGGTAAAATGACCTCGCTGAGATGACTTGCTTTTCAGATCACAAAACAAAAAGGCATATTTATCATATCTTTCTTTGATTTAATCTAAAAATAAACCTCAGCCAATTCGAAAATTGGCTGAGGTTTATGAGCGGATTTTGAGCGGATTTTGAGCGGATTTTGAGCGGATTTTTAAGCTAACTGATAGACCCTATCCCGCGTTGTTCCACTTGTTTTCAGAAGACCGAATTCTACAAATATATTCAAATATCTACGGGTTGTAGCCTCGCTTAATCCTGTAATCTCTTGTACTTTTGCATTAGCTATTTGTGAATGTTCCTCCAAGTAAGCTTTTATCAGCTGATAAATTTCTAACTCTCTTGGCTTTAATGTCTTGTGAAGTATCCTGTCTGCATCTTCATCTGCTTTTTCTTGGTATTCTTCTAGTGTTTCTAGTATGGCCTGCAACATAAACTCGGTAAATACTGTAGAGTCATTGGTATCATTGCTGATGGTCAAGGCATCATAATACCCCTGCTGATGAGCATAAATAACTGATTCTACTGGTAGCCATTCAAAAATTGGATTCCATTGACTGAGAATCAGACTCTGCCATAGACGTCCCATTCGCCCATTACCATCTTCAAAAGGGTGAATAATCTCTAACTCAAAGTGAACGATACAGGACTTAACAATGGCCGAGACCTCGCTTTGCTCTGCCCATTTGAATAAATCCTTGACCAAATTGGGGACAAACTGTGGTCTAGCCCCAACATGAACTACTCTCCCCTCGCCATCATAGACTCCAACATCCCCTAGCCGAAACTGTCCCGACCGCTTGACTAAATCCTTAGTCAGCAAGCCATGTGCTAGGAGAAAATCATCCAGACTATAAGGGTTGAGCCTGAACACTCGCTCATAGGCTTCATAGGCATTTTGCACCTCATGAATATCTTTTAACGGACCAAGTACACGCCTGCCTTCAATGATGTCCGTTACCTGTTCTAGTGATAAGCTATTATTCTCAATAGCAAGTGATGATTGAATAGATCGGATTCGGTTTTCCTTCCGCAAATACAGCTTACGTTTTTCAATCGAAAGTTGAGTCGTCAGTTCAGATATTTTCTGAACTAGGTTTAATATCTTCTCTGTAATACGATAATTCGGTTGCATTTCACTCCTTTAAAAAAGTATTTTCACTCATCATACACTATCCTCTACAAAGTCACAACCAGTTCAAACCAGTCGTCCTCGGCTTTCATTGTCAAGTCCCCGCCTAGGATTTCGACTAACTGCTGGGTGATGTAAAGCCCCAGACCAGAAGACTCCTCGCTGCTGGATAGGTTTTCTGAGTAAAAGCGATTGGTCAGCTTATCCAGATATTGGATAGGCTGTTGGACGATATTTTTGACGGTAAAGATACAATGCTCGCCCTCTTTTTTCAGAGAAATGCTGGCAGCCTTACGGCCATGCTTGAGGACATTGCTTATCATATTTTGGACAATGCGCTCTAGAATTTCTGGGTCTGTCTCTAACTCTAGACCTTCAGCCAGCTCTACCTGCAGGTCAATCTGGGCTTTCTGAAAGGCGTCATAATAAGTAAAAAGCTGCTGGGTTACCAGCTGGGATATGTCTGTCGGCTGGACATTGGCCCGTATGGCTCCCTCCATCAGCCGGCGATACTCCATCAAGGCTTCCAGCCGTTTGGACACCATTCCCAGACTATCTGCAATTTTGACTAATTGCTGACTTTCCTGACTATCATCCTTCAGCAGCTGCTGGGTGTAGCCGCTGGCAATGGTCAGAGGAGTGCGGATATCATGGGCGATATTACTGATAGCCATATCCAGCGTCTTCTTTTCCTGCTGGGCCACAAAGGCCGTCTTGTCAATCTCTGCAAAGAGCCGCTCTGCCTCATCGGTCAGCTCTACCAGACTGGCCGAATGGTCCCTGGAAGTCAGGCGCAGCTGGCTGCCAGACTGGCGTTTCTCTGCTATCTGCCTGGTCAGACCGCGGATGGCCGAGCGATAGCGGATGAGCTGGACCAGCAGGCCCAAAGCGAGGAGCAAAGCTAAAATCGTCCAAATCATGGTCAGTCCTCCTTGAGCCGCACGCCCAGCCCCCAGATGGTTTCGATATAGTCTGTCTCAGGATCAAGCTGGGCCAGCTTCTTGCGGAGGTTGCTGAGGTGGGTATTGAGGGTATTGTCTCCCGTCATATAGAGCTCCTCCCAGACTTGCTCAAAGAGCTCTTCCTTGGTGAAAATCTTCTTAGGATGATCCAGCAAAAGCTGGAAGATTTGATACTCCCGCCGGCTCAGGCGGACACTCTTCTGGCCGCAGAAGACCTCAAAGCGGTCCGGCTGCAGGAGGATATTTTTAAAGCTCCGCACGCTTTCCTGTATTTCCGGCGGCTGCTGGCTGCGCAGCTGCACGGTCACGCGGGCAGAGACCTCGTCCAGATTAAAGGGTTTGACGATATAGTCATTGGCCCCGTCCAGCAGGTACTGGCTGACCAGAGCCTTTTCCCCCAGCGCCGTCAGCATGACCACCGGCACCTGACTGTCCTTGCGGATCTCCCGCAGAACTTCATCGCCGTTCTTGCCCGGCAGCATGATGTCCAAAAGCACCAAATCAATCTTTTCCCGCCCAAAAAGCACCAGCCCCTCTGTCCCCGAATAGGCGGAATAAACCGTGTGTTCCTTCTGAAAAAGATCTTTTAGAATTTCATGAATATCACTATTGTCTTCGATTAATAAAATATTGGCCATAGCTAGTCCCATCCTGACAAATTTCCTACCACTAGTGTAGCAAGGATGGCAGGTTAAGTCAATGAAAGACCGAGCCTATTTCCAATCGAAAGACGTAGATTTCAAAAACTTTAGAAATATTTGAGAATTGCTTGATAAATATTTGAAATTTGCCCGGTATACTAAAGTTAAGAAAAATCTCCGACAGGCCATAAAATCGCCTGCCTCGCTCAGAAAGGAGCCCCGCATGTTCAGCCTCATCTTTAGAATCCTCTTCCGAACCATCAGCTATGCTATTTTCGGATAAGTTGCCTTTATAAAACACTCAAAAAGCGGCCGACTGGCCGCTTTTGCTGTTTTATTTTACTGAAGCCCCGTTAGTCGCGATGACTTCTTTATACCAGTCAAAGGATTTCTTCTTGGAACGGGCCAGCGTTCCATTTCCTTCATTGTCCCGGTCCACGTAGATAAAGCCATAGCGCTTCTTCATCTCGCCAGTGCCGGCTGATACTAGGTCGATACAGCCCCAGGTCGTGTAGCCCCAAAGCACCACGCCGTCTTCATTGATAGCCTCCCGCATGGCCTTGACATGGGCCGCCAAGTAGTCAATCCGGTAGTCATCAGCCACATAGCCATTTTCATACGGAGTGTCCACTGCGCCCAGACCATTCTCCACGATAAACATAGGCTTTTGATAGCGATCCCAGATGGTATTAAGCGTAATGCGTAAGCCCAGAGGATCAATCTGCCAGCCCCACTCAGAGGCCTCCAAATAAGGGTTCTTGAGAGAAGCAAAGATATTGCCCTCGGTCAGCTCATTGACCTTAGGGTCGCCCGAAGCCACTCGGCTAGAGTAGTATGAGAAGGAAATGAAGTCCACCGTGTAGGTTTTCAGCAGTTCCAAGTCTTCCTCAGTCATGTCCAGCTCAATGCCCTCACGCTCCCATTTTTTCTTGGCATAGTTAGGGTACTCGCCGCGCGCCTGTACGTCGATAAAGAAGTAGCTCTCCCGGTCCTCCTGCATGGCAGCCCAGTAGTCAGCCGGGTGAGCGGTATTAGGATAATACTGACCTGCCGCCAGCATACAGCCGACCTTGTTTTCGGGGTCAATCTCATGGGCCAGCTTGGTGGCAATAGCTGATGCGACCAGCTCATGATGGGCTGCCTGATACTTGACCTGTTCCTCATTTTCCCCCTCTTCAAAGCAGAGGCCCGCTCCCATGAAGGGCGCATGGAGGATCATGTTGATCTCATTGAAGGTCAGCCAGTACTTGACCAAGCCCTTGTAGCGGGTGAAAAGCGTCCGGCAGAGCCGCTCGTAAAATTCCAGCATCTTACGGCTGCGCCAGCCGCCATATTCTTCAATCAAGTGCATGGGACAGTCAAAGTGGGTGATGGTCACCAGAGGCTCAATGCCGTACTTGTGGCATTCCTTGAAAAGATCTTCATAGAACTGCAGCCCCGCTTCATTGGGCTCCAGCTCATCCCCCTTAGGGAAAATCCGGCTCCAGGCAATGGACAGCCGATAGGTCTTGAAACCCATTTCACCAAAGAGAGCAATATCTTCTTTGAAACGATGGTACATGTCGATAGACTCCTTAGCCGGATAGAAATAGCCGTCCTCGAAGTCAACCATTTTTTTCTTTCCGGTAATGATTGCCAAACGATCCTCGCCAGTCGGTACTACATCCACATTGGCCAGACCGCGGCCGTCCGCATCATAAGCCCCTTCGCACTGGTTGGCAGCGGTCGCCCCGCCCCAGAGAAATCCATCTGGAAAAGTCAGTTTTTCAGTCATCTTTTTGCCTCCTTATAAATCAAACGCTTTCTTATATTATAACAAACAATCAGCAGATAAACTTCTAATATCCTGCGAAAAAACGATACTATTCTTTTGCCATCCAGCCGCTCAGGTGAGAAAATCAAGTTTCCGGCCTGCCATTCTTTTGTAAAGCTGCGATAGATTTTCCTTATCAGTGCGATAAAAAATACATATTACTAAAGGTCTGTTATCTATGCTAAACTAGGAACATCAAGTGTTGAAGGAGTGAGCGCCGTGAATTGGGACGTCGTCAGTGATTACTATCCCCTCTATCAAGAAGCCTTTATCCTGACCATGGTCATCGCCTTTTGGGGGATTTTGGGCTCGATTGCTGTCGGATTTCTGGTCAGTCTGATTCGCTTTTACAAGATTCCGGTCTTGAGACAGCTGGCCACGGCCTATATCGAGTTTTCCCGCAATACACCGTTGCTGCTGCAGCTGTTCTTCCTCTACTTTGGGCTGCCGCGCATCGGCATCGTCCTGTCCTCTGAGGTTTGCGCAACGGTCGGCCTGATCTTTCTGGGCGGCTCTTACATGGCGGAGTCTTTCCGAAGCGGGCTTGAGGCCGTCAGCCAGACACAGAGAGAAGTGGGTCTCTCTATCGGCCTGCGGCCGGCACAGGTCTTCTGCTATGTCATCCTGCCTCAGGCTGCAGCCATTGCCCTGCCCTCTTTCAGCGCCAATGTCATCTTTCTGATCAAGGAAACCTCGGTCTTTTCAGCCGTTGCCTTGGCAGACCTCATGTTTGTGGCCAAGGACCTGATCGGCCTCTACTACGAGACCGATACAGCCCTGCTCATGCTGGTTATTGCTTATCTCTTGATTTTGCTGCCAATCTCACTTGGCTTCAGCTGGATAGAAAGGAGGCTGCGCCGTGCAGGATTCGGGCATTCAGGTTCTCTTTCAGGGGAATAACTTCTTACGTACCTTACAGGGACTGGGTGTCACCATAGGCATTTCCATCCTCTCTGTCATCATTTCTCTTATCCTAGGGACCCTTTTTGGCATCATCATGACCTCCCGCTCAAAGGCCGTGCGCTTCCTGTCCAGAGCCTATCTGGAGTTTATCCGCGTCATGCCTCAGCTGGTCCTGCTCTTTCTGGTCTACTTCGGCCTCGCCAGAAATTTTGACATCAATATCTCTGGTGAGCTGTCAGCCATCATCGTCTTCTCCCTTTGGGGAACGGCGGAGATGGGAGACTTGGTGCGGGGAGCTATCACTTCTCTGCCCAAGCATCAGTTTGAGAGCGGTCAGGCACTGGGACTGTCCCAGCGGCAGCTCTATCTCTACATCATCATCCCGCAGGTGCTGCGGCGGCTCCTGCCCCAAGCGATAAACTTGATTACACGGATGATTAAGACCACTTCGCTGATTGTCCTCATCGGAGTCATCGAGGTCGTCAAGGTCGGCCAGCAGATTATTGACAGCAATCGCCTGTCCATCCCTTCTGCTGCTTTTTGGATCTATGGCTGCATTCTGCTGCTTTACTTCGCAGTCTGCTTTCCCATTTCCAAGCTGTCCTCTTATTTGGAAACCATCTGGAAGGAGTAACGGACACCATGTCGGACATCATTTTAGAATTACAGGACATTCACAAGTCTTTCGGCAGCCATGCCATTCTCAAAGGGCTGTCTCTCTCTGTCCAAAAAGGTGAGGTGGTGGTCATTCTGGGCTCATCCGGCTGCGGAAAATCAACCCTGCTGCGCTGTATCAACGGTCTGGAAAGCATCCAGTCCGGCGATATTTTGCTGGACGGCCAGTCCATCCTCAGCCCGCAAAAGGATTTTCATCTGGTTCGGCAAAAGATTGGCATGGTCTTTCAGAGTTACGAACTATTTCCCCATCTGGATGTCCTGCAAAACCTGACCCTTGGACCCGTCAAGGCGCAGGGTCGCAAAAAGGACGAGGTCATCAGGGAAGCCGAAAGCCTGCTGGAGCGGGTTGGCCTGGCTGATAAGAAGCACAGCTTTGCCCGTCAGCTGTCCGGCGGCCAGAAGCAGCGGGTGGCCATCATCCGCTCCCTCCTCATGCATCCGGAAATCATCCTTTTTGATGAAGTGACTGCTTCGCTCGACCCCGAAATGGTCCGCGAAGTGCTGGAACTCATCCATGATCTGGCAGAGGAAGGACGGACCATGCTGATCGTGACCCACGAAATGCAGTTTGCCCATGCCATTGCTGACCGGATCATCTTCATGGACCAAGGCAGGATCCTTGAGGAAAATACCGCCCAGCAATTTTTCAGCCAGCCCAAGACCCAGCGGGCTCAGGAATTTCTCAATGTCTTTGACTTCAGCCATCTGGGCTGACAGGCATTCGCCCCTCGTCACCGATGCTGCTGCCTCTGGATCTTTCTGCCTTTCCTTCACGCTCATATCTTATCAACTGCATTCGGGCTGAAAACTTTGAAAAAAAAGACGATGCTGCTTTGAAGCAGCCGCTTCGGCGGCCGATTTCCTACTTTTTCCGCCTTTTCTTCACGCCCTCATATCTTATCAAGGAGTCTCTTATGAAATTATCTAAAACAATCTTTGCTTTGACAACCCTTACTCTGGCCTTCTTCTTAGTGGCCTGCGGCAGCTCCGGCAAAAAGGATGCTGCTAATAAAGACGCAACTTCCAGCAAAACAGTCAAGGCCCGCAGCCTGGAGGAGATCAAAAAAAGCGGCAAGCTCCGTATCGCAGTTTTCAGCGACAAGAAGCCTTTTGGCTATGTGGACAACGACGGCCACTACCAAGGCTATGACATTTATCTGGGCGACCAGCTGGCCAAGGACCTAGGCGTTAAGCCGGAGTATGTGCCGGTAGATGCCGCCAACCGGGCTGAATACCTGATTTCCAACAAGGTCGACATCACTCTGGCCAACTTCACCGTCACTGACGAGCGGAAAAAACAAGTCGACTTTGCCCTGCCTTATATGAAGGTCTCTCTCGGAGTCGTGTCGCCAAAGAATGCTGTCATCACCAAGCCTGAGCAGCTGGAGGGCAAGACCCTGATCATCACCAAGGGAACTACAGCTGAGACCTACTTTGAAAAGAACTATCCAAAGATCAAGCTGCAGAAGTACGACCAGTACAGCGATGCTTACCAAGCCCTGCTGGACGGCCGCGGCGATGCTTTTTCTACGGACAATACCGAGGTCCTAGCCTGGGCGCTGGAAAACAAGGGCTTTGAAGTCGGCATTACCTCTCTGGGGGATCCCGACACCATCGCCCCAGCTGTGCAGAAAGGCAATACCGAGCTGCTCAACTACATCAACGATGAAATCAAGAAACTCGGCCAGGAAAACTTCTTCCACAAGGCCTACGAAGAAACCCTCCACCCAACTTACGGCGACGCTGCCAAGGCAGATGACTTAGTCGTTGAAGGCGGAGAAGTGAACTAGTCCCAGCTCTAACATCAAAAGCCTCGGAACAGCTAATCCGAGGCTTTTGATGTTAGAGTTCTTCTTTATTGCCGGAACAGGATGACGCAAAGGTCAACAGACTGATCTAAAAGCGCAATCCCCTGTCTTCTCCGGCCCCGAATTGTTACTCTTCGAAATCTCTTCAAACCATGTCAGCGCCGCCTTGCTCCAACAATCCGGAAGGACTGTGAGAGCAGCCTGACACTTCCTAGCGGAAGCTCCATCCACCGACTCAAAGAGGCTGGCATTTTGCTGCCGCTGGCAGGGATTCTTTATTGTGGCTGACGGGTAGTCGGCGTCAGACCGCGTTCACCGGCTGATGAAGCCCCCTGCACATCCCCGACAAAGAGGCGGATCTGAGCTTTGAAGCGTTCTACTTCAGCCCGGTCTTCCATGAAGTCTACAAATTCTTTCATGTTGGCATTTTTATATTCCCAGATAGGCTTGACACCGGCAGGCGTCACATCCGTCCGGACACTCCACTGGAAGATATTATTTTCCTGAGTTTCCTTGTCTAATAGCCAGTTTTCAAATAATTTTGCACCCGCTGGATGTTTGGCATCTTTCAGGATAGCCATCCGCTGTGCCCAGGCCACAAAACCGTCTTTTTCCGGGATGGCCAGATGAGACTCAGCAGAGGCATCCAGCAGACCGGCTGTTCCCAAAGTAACCGCATAATCTCCTGCAGCAACCTTGTCACCCGGCTCTTGTGTACCGCGGACAAACTTAGGATCTTGCTTCATGAGATTTTCCATCCAGCCCCATCCATGCTTGTCAATCATCTGCTTGTACCAGAAGAGTACGGCATCATCATCATTCGGATAAGTGGAAATCATCTTGCCTTTGAGCTCTGGATTGAGCAGGTCCTGCCCTGTCTTAGGCTCAGGAATGCTGCCCAAAGCCTTGCTATTGACTACATTTCCAAAGGCCAAGACATAGCCGCCAACCCAGGCACCGTCTGGATCCTTGAAATCTTTATAGATTTTATCCCAGGCTGCAGGCTTGTATTCCAGCAGTTTGCCCTGCTTCTTCCAGTAGGTGAAATCATTCAGGGTTTGAAGCTGAACAACATCGGCCACGACATTATCGGTGGCCATTTGGTATTCCAGACGGCCGTCATGGACCTTGCTGTAGTCTGTGACTACTTCCAGCTTCATACCGGGGAATTTCTTTTCAAAAGCGGCTTTTGTATCGTCATTTTGCTCTGCAGTATCTCCGCCGGCATAGTAGACGACCGTTCCGCCTTCTTTCAGCGCCTCCTGGTACAGGGTATCCAGACTCTTGGTCTCGACAGCCACTCCCTTATCAGAAGCGGCTTTGTCATCTTTTTTAGCAGTGCTGCAGGCAGCAAGGACCGTTACAGCAGTGAGGGCCAGCAGCGAAGCGGCCATTGTTTTTTTAGTGAATTTCATCTATTCTCTTTTCTAATCTTTTCTTTTTGCAGAGGCCGGAGCGGGTTTGCAGCCGGCAGAGTGACGGACGACAGACTGAAGAGCCGGGCAATGCTTTTCAAAAATCAAAACCTCCGCCGGAGTTTGTTGATACTTCCCAGCGGAAGCCTCATCTGCAGGTTCTGATTTCGATCTTCATTGAGCAGTTCCTTGTAGCTAAACGCTAAGAAATGCAGCTCTTCTTTTTGTTTAAAATTCTTGTTAGAATTTATAAGAGAATTATAAACCAAGTGTGAAAGACTGTCAACGATTTGAACTCACTTTTTTCTTCCTTACTTTTGGCCTTCAATTGCCGTTTTCAGGACAGACGTCTTCTTCTGCTGAAAATTGGGAAAAGAAAAAGGCGGTATTAAAAATCCCGCTCCTGCTCCATGATGCCCTGAATAATCTTTTGCTCCAAATTTTTTGAAAAATAGTCAAACACCTCTACAAAATGATGAGAGTATTTCTCAGCCGTCTCAGCCAGGGCCTGATCCTCAAGCTCTATATAGGGCTGCAGGAGTTCATCAGCCGCTGCCTTGCCCTTCTCTGTAAGAAGGATTTCCAGCTCCCGCCGCGTCTTAGGGACTGACCGCAGTTCGACAAAGCCCTCCTCTTCTGCCTTCTTTACAATGGCATTCAATGTAGAGCGGGGAATCATCCAATCCTTTGACAGCTGCTTTTGGCTGTGGGCTTGCCCATCGTCCAGCACATAAAAGAGCCAGCCCAGCTTTCCTTTTTCTCCCAAAGACTTTTGAATGGCCTCAAAGACAAATTCTACACGATTGACCGACTTCATTAAACTTCTAAATTCCTGACGCATGGCATTCTCCTTTGTTATAAATCCGATTTGGAACTTTAAACCATTGTAATGCCATTTAGAATGTTTGTCAAGAGCAAATGCCCCCTTTTTATGCGGTATTTTCCAAAAGCTGCCTCCCTCTGCGGGTGAGGATGCAGCCATCATGGGAGTCTGTCCCACCGGACATCCAAAAGAGCAGCTGACGACCGGGCTGCTGCTCTTTCTCATATAAGAGAATTATTGTCGACTATTTTCTTATTTGAGAAAACAGCATTTTCCCATTTTTCAATGTTACAATAGGGGAGGAAAACATGTTGGAGGTAATCTTTATGTTGACATTCGTCTCTTCTGTCGCAGTTTTTCCTTTGGCTTTTATCTTTATTCGGCCCTTTTTATTCGGTCATTTTTAAGCTAAACATTACACTGATTGTCAGGAGGTGAAATCCATGTTCTTATTGTCTATTTTCAATCCCAATCAAGGCTTTGTCTTTATTCGGCCATTTGGCTAAAATGAGCTGATTCTAAAAAAACCGTCCGGCAAAGGGCGGTTTTCTCTTGTTCAGACAATCATACGCAAAGAAAATCCAAGCATTTCAATTAGAGCGAGGGCAAGTAGATACCTGTATAAAGGGCTCCAAGTTGGCTTCCAGATGCTGGGCTAATTGGCTATTTCCCAGCTTTCTGACCATGGCGATATACTCTTTTATCTGCAGCAGCTCCTCAAACTGACCGGATTTGATATAGGTCAGCAGCAATTTAAAGAAATTCAAAAAAG
Organism: Streptococcus panodentis; assembly: GCF_017884005.1. Lineage (GTDB taxonomy): Bacteria > Bacillota > Bacilli > Lactobacillales > Streptococcaceae > Streptococcus > Streptococcus panodentis. Next base: position 19,574 of record NZ_QFAY01000002.1, on the reverse strand, counting down.
TAATAATCAGCATGTCCTCATAATCCACAGAATCCTCTAAAATATCCAAAAAATAGGTGACATAGTCGAATTCTCTGCGCTCAATCAGCACAAAAATCAGGTTGGATAAGGTTAGCTTAGCAGCAGTTTGGTGGGTCGGAATAGAGCGGTAAAACTTGTCCCGCTTGACAAACTCCTTGCCCAAGAACACTAAGTCACTGTTGGACAGCAGGGACAGGGTATTGCCAAAAAGAAAAATCTCATACTCTGTCCACTCATCAATCCCATAAAGATAGCTGGTCAGAAACTCCACTTCCTCTTTTTTTATCTCAAAACTCCTGTCTAAAAAGTGGATGTTTTCCTTGACAATCAGCAGGTTCAGATTATCATAGACCTTTTTGTCTTCCTTGCTTTCAAGCACCTTTAAAAGCCTTTTCAGGCCCTCAATATCCTGCCTTGCATGCAGCTGCGCAATCTGATCTCCCAGCTTGAAAAAAGCCCTGTCTTCATAGTTATTAAAGGCATGTCCAAACTCCATCAGGGTCATATTAATGCCTTCAATAGCTACAAAAAGCTTATCAGCCGACAGCATGGACTGGCCGTTTTCAAACTTGGAGAGCTGAGAAATAGAAAGATTGTCACTGGCTACATCCTTTAATTTCAGCCCTCTGGCCATTCTCAGCTCTTTATAAAGCTCCCCTAACTCCATCAAATTTTGCATGGTCTTCCCCTTACTGTTTCTGTTTTTTCCAGAATAGCATAAGACCATGACCAAAATAATAGCATTCGATGACTTATTTTAAATTTGCATTTTATTTATATTACATTTTTCCTTGCAGAATCTATAAATACCCCTGCAAAACTTTTGACAGGGCGGCGTAGCCGGCTATGGTCAGATGCACTCCATCGCTGGTGAAATCCTGACGCAGCTGGCCCTGACTGTCCAGAAAGACATCGTAGACATTGAGATACTGGACATTCATATAGGCTGCGGCCAAGTCACGGTAGCCTTGATTGAGGGCCTGAATCTTGGCATTGGTGCGGACATAAACCGTCCCCTTGTAGCTGTCGGACTCATTGACCGGCAGGACGGACAGCAGCTGGAGCTGAGCCAGCGGGTAGCTCCTCGATATTTCCTGAATAATAGCCTCCACATTGGCCAGCGTATCTGCCTGCGGCATTTCCTTGCCAATATCATTGGTGCCGATAAGAAGAAAAATCTTGTCCAGCGCAGAGCCAAAGAGATGAGCATCCAGATGCTGCAGGAGCAGGTCGGACTTGTAGCCGCGAATACCGCGGTTGACCAGTGCTTTGGAGGTCTGCAGCAGCTCCTGCAGAGGGTAATACTCGACAATCGAATCTCCTATAAAAATGATGTCCGGTTCCCTGACCGAGATGGCATTAAGCTCCCGATAGTTGGTCCGGATTTTGGCCTGCTCCTTGAGCAGCCACTCTTCCAATAACTGAACTGCCATTATCTTTCTCCTTCTTCTAAAAAGCTTTCCAGCACCTGCAGCACGCCAGCCTGACTATTGGCCGGCGCCATATGCTGGGCCGCCTGCTTGACCTTGTCCTCGCCATTGGCCATGGCATAGGAAATCCCTGCCAGCTCCAGCATTTCCAAGTCATTTTCACTGTCGCCGAAGGCCATAATCTCCTCTGCCTGAATGCCCCAGCGCTGCATCAGCTGCCTGAGGCCCCAGGCCTTGTGGACACCGCTTTGGAGGATATCAATAGCGCCATAGCCGCTGGTGACAGCAGACAGACGGCCGGCAAAGTGCCGGTTGATCCGCCGGGTCTGCTCAGCTGCCGCTGTTTCCTCTACCATCATACTCATTTTGAGAACATCCGTAAAAGCGTGCTCCTGCAGACGGGGCAGAAAGTGCATCCGCCGGTAAAAAAGCTGGGCCATGTCCTTGGTCATGACCTTTTCGATCAGGGGAAACTGGGTTCCCTCCTGCACAAAGCCGCCCTGGGAGGTCGTCACCACCAGATGAAGCTCCTGCTCCCGGCCGGCAAAGTATTCCAGACTCTCGTCGACCAGCTCAGGCGCCCAAAAACTGCCTGCAATCAGTTGATTTTTATGGAAAATCCGGGCGCCATTGGCTACGACCAGCGTCAACCGCTCGGTCAGATCTCCCAAGAGCAGGCGCATACGAGGCATTTCATTGCCAGTCGCAATCACAAAGCGAATCTGCCGCTCCTCCAGCCGGTCTATCGCCGCAGTCAGGCGCGGCAGGTCCAGCTGACCGTTTTGACCCAGCAGGGTCCCGTCCATATCTGTCGCAATCAGTTTTACTGCCATGCTTGCTTCATTTCCTTTCTCCTTCTGCAGCCTGCAAGGTCCACTGGCCGCTCTGTTCGTAATGGTGGATGACCCTTCTGGCAGCCTCAGTAAGCTCCGCTGGATAATCCAGGCTTTCCAGCGTATTGACCGCATTCTTGGTCAGGGCGCTGCCTGGCTTGATCTGATAGTCAAAGACAATCTCACCCTTGATGTACTGGCTGTCAAAATGGTACTGCTCATTGAGTCCGCCGGAGGCTCCTACCAGCTCGACATCATGGCTGGAGACCATATAGAGACAGGGACGCTGAGCCAGCCAGCGGATAATGCCCAGACCAGCCCCAATCCGCTCAACCGTATTGGTCCCCTTAAACAGCTCGTCAATGAAAAAGTAATGCAGGCCCCCCTCCTCCAAGGAGTCCAGCATACGCAGGATTGCCCTGCTCTCTGCGATAAAGTAGCTGTCGCCGCTTCCTATGTCATCACTGACATCCATAGCTGTCAGGACGTGACCGTACTGCAGCCGCAGCTGACGGCCGCAGGCAAAGCCCAGAGCCTGCGCCAAGACAGCATTGATCGCTACTGTCCGCAGATAGGTGGACTTGCCCGAAGCATTGTCACCGCTAATCATCACATTGCCGGAGAACTGCACATCGTTGCTGACAGGCTGGCTCAGCAGGGGATGATAGAGCTCCCTGCCCACCAGACCGCCTTCTTCTGAAAATTCCGGCCGGGCATAAAAAGGCAGGCTTTCCTTGTAATTGAGGATAGCAATGGCTGCCTCTAAGCGGCCCAGCAGTTCCAGCACGGTCCGCGCTTCCTGATTGTAGCGGACCAGCCGCTTGGAGATATAGGCCTGGGCCAGATGGGGAAGGAGCAGGACAGAGTTAATATAGAGGAAAAATATCTCTAATTCGGACACACCGGACTGAGGCCGAAAGACCGGACCGAAAAGCTTGGCCCGGCTGAAAGCTTTGCTCGCTTTTTTCAGGGAATCCTGCCCAGGCAGATCCATGCGGGCAATCTTGCCCCCTACATAAAAGACCCTTACCAGATAGCCCATACTGTCCAGACGCATATCCAGCGACCAGCGCGTCAGCAGATAGAAAAAAATATTAAAGGTCATGCTCAGCAGGGGCAGCAGATAGCCCAAAGGAGGGCTGACAAAGAAGAACAGAGGGGACAGCAGCGGCAGCAGAGCCAGCAGCAGATAGAGGCCCCCTCGGTGATTGGCCGGCGCCGGCCGGCAGACGATTTTCTTGGCCTGATTGTGATTTTTCCTGCCGATTTGGCCAAAGAGCAGCTGCAGCTGGAAACGCTCCTGCGGATGCTGGCTCAGATAGCACTGCAGGGCCTCCAAGTCCTGATCAGGCTCAAACCGCAGCAGACGCAGGCGGCTGTAAAGATACTCTGAGCCCAGACTGGACTGGGACGCGGTATCGATCTCTTCAAAAATCTGATGAAAATCCAAATCCTCCCAAGTCTGGTCATCCACCAAGCTGTCGTAGGACTGCTCCTCCCTGTCCAGCAGAAAGGACTCATACAGACTGGCCTGACTGTCAGGCCGCTGACCGACCCGCTCGCGGCTGCCCCAAGCAGCAGCCAGCCGCTTTTTCAAGCGAAGCTTGCTCCGAATGCCAGAGACAATGACAAGCAGCAGCACTGCCAGAATCCCCAGAAACACCACCATAAACTGTGACATGACTATGCTCATCCTTTCCAGAAAAACCCGACTTTTAGACATATTATACTACTTAAAATAGCAAAAAGAAAGACCGTGCAGGCGGATAAGGCTGAGAAAAATTTCCGCAGCTTTTACAAGCCTCATTTTTAATTCTGCTCTCTCCCCCTCTTTTCAATCTCTCATTTTTATATTATAATCATAGCTATACTCTCTTAGGAATTGGAGGCAGCCATGGCTCATCTCAGTAAAAAAGAAGTTTCTTTCCCGCGCTACCAGCAGATTGCTGTGGCAATCGCCGAGCGAATCGTTGACGGCAAGTACCCTGTCGGCAGTAAAATTTATGCCCGCTCTACTCTGGCCAGCAATTTCAATGTTTCGCCGGAGACAGCCCGCAAGGCTATCAATGTGCTGGTTGATCTGGAGATTATGGAAGTCCGGCATGGCAGCGGAGCTTTCATTTCTTCCAAGGAAAAGGCCCAGCAGTTTCTGGAAACTTATAAGGATGTCAACTCTCTGCAGGATTTGAAAAGCAAGCTCCAGCAGAGCATTCAGCGCCAGGAGGAAGAATTTGCCAACTTTTCCCAGCTGCTCAGCCAGCTGTTGGGACGGACCAAGGATATCCAGCAGCGCTTCCCCTTCAATCCTTATGAACTGCAGCTGACAGCAGAAGCCATCAATCTGGAAAAATCCATCAATGAACTGAATGTCTGGCACTCAACCGGTGCCACCATTGTAGCTGTCCAGCAGGGAGACCAGCTCCTCATCTCGCCCGGCCCCTATACCAAGCTTCAGGCCGGCGATATGATCTACTTTGTCGGCAATGAGCTCTCGGTCGGACTCATGCATAATTTATTTTTTAATGAAAATGAAACAAACAAGTGACAATGCGCTTGTTTTTTCTTCTGCTCCCAAGCGCTTTTCCGCTGCTCAGGCGGATTGTTATGGGCCTGCGGGGAATAGCTGCTTTTCAGAAAAAGGCGGAAAACTGCTCCATTTTCATTTCAAAAGTCCCCGCGGCCGCCTTCTCCGGTTTGACAAAGTGACCACACAATGGTATACTTAGGTGGTCTTTTAAGTGACAACTCTATAAAATTTATATGTAGTCACTTTTGCAAAAGGAGAAATAAAGTGAATAAACTTGAAGTACAGCATTTGACCAAAATATTTGGGAAAAAGCAAAAACAGGCACTGGACATGGTCCGGCAGGCCAAAAGCAAGACAGAAATTTTGGAGAAAACCGGAGCAACTGTCGGGGTTTACGATGTGAACTTTGAGGTCCAGGCCGGCGAAATCTTTGTCATCATGGGGCTGTCCGGCAGCGGTAAGTCCACCCTGATCCGCCTGCTCAACCGGCTGATTGACCCGACCTCGGGCGATATTTATATCGACGGTCAGGACGTGGCCAAGATGGATGAGGAAGAACTGCGCGAAGTGCGCCGCCACAAGCTCAATATGGTCTTCCAAAACTTCGGACTCTTTCCCCATCGGACCATTCTCGAAAATACCGAATTCGGACTGGAAGTCCGGGGAGTTGAAAAGGAAGAGCGGACCCGGCTGGCCGAGCAGGCTTTGAACAATGCCGGCCTGCTCAGCTTTAAGGACCAATATCCGGAACAGCTGTCCGGCGGTATGCAGCAGCGGGTCGGTCTGGCCCGTGCTTTGGCCAACAATCCGGACATTCTGCTCATGGACGAGGCCTTCTCAGCCCTTGACCCCCTCATCCGCCGGGAAATGCAGGATGAGCTGCTGGATTTGCAGGCGGAGCAGGAAAGGACCATTATCTTTATCACCCACGACCTCAATGAAGCCCTGCGGATCGGCGATCGCATTGCCATTATGGCTGACGGTCAGATTATGCAGATTGGCACCGGTGAGGACATTCTGACCAATCCAGCCAATGATTTTGTGCGGGAATTCGTCGAAGATGTGGACCGCTCCAAGGTCCTGACAGCGCAGAACATTATGACAACGCCGTTGACGACCAATATTGACATTGACGGGCCGACTGTGGCGCTCAACCGCATGAAAAAAGAAGAGGTCAGCATGCTCCTGGCTGTGGACAGAAAGCGCCGCCTCAAGGGCAGCCTGACAGCCGAAGCTGCCCGCGATGCCCGCAAGCAGCACCAGCCGCTGGCTGAAGTGATTGATAAAAACGTCCGCAAGGTGACGCAGGAAACCCTGATTACAGATATTTTCCCGCTGATTTATGATTCACCGGCGCCCCTGGCTGTGGTCAACGATCAGGACAAACTAGTCGGCGTTATTATCAAGGGCCGGGTTATCGAGGCCCTGGCCAATACCAACGAATCTGAAGAATAAGGGAGGTTCTTGTTTTGAATATTTTACAGCAGCCAATCCCCGTTTCCCAATGGGTGGAGGCTTTCACCAACTGGGTGACCGATACCTTCTCCGGCCTCTTTTCTGTCCTGCAGGCTATCGGAAGCGCTCTGATGAACGGGATGACAGACACCCTGCTCTTTATCCCGCCCCTGCTCTTTATCGCAGTCATCACTGTCTTTACCTATTTGATTTCCAACCGCAAGCTGGGCCTGCCCCTGCTGACTTTCCTAGGCCTGCTCTTTGTCTACAATCAAGGACTCTGGGAAAATCTCATGAATACGGTGACGCTGGTCATTGTGTCCAGTCTGATCTCCATCATTATCGGGATTCCGCTGGGGATTTGGATGGCCAAGAGCAATCGGGTCGAAGCCATTGTCAAGCCCCTGCTGGACTTCATGCAGACCATGCCGGCCTTTGTCTATCTGATACCGGCCGTTGCCTTCTTCGGTATCGGCATGGTGCCAGGGGTCTTTGCCTCTGTCATCTTTGCCCTGCCGCCCACTGTCCGCTTTACCAATCTGGCTATCCGGCAGATCCCGACCGAGCTGATAGAAGCTTCGGATTCCTTTGGAGGAACCGCCAAGCAGAAGCTCTTTAAGGTGGAGCTGCCGCTGGCCAAGAATACCATTTTGGCCGGGGTCAATCAGACCATCATGCTGGCCCTGTCCATGGTCGTGACGGCTTCCATGATTGGGGCGCCCGGCTTGGGACGCGGTGTCCTCTCTGCCCTGCAGCACGCAGACATCGGTTCTGGCTTTGTCAACGGGGTATCTCTGGTCATTCTGGCTATCGTCATCGACCGGCTGACCCAAAAGCTCAATCAGCCGCTGGCTAAAAAAGCGCCGGTTACAGCCAAGGAAAAACGCAAAAAAGTCATGCTCTGGTCTGCTCTGGCCGCTGTTCTCCTCACCGCCTTTGTCGGCAATCAGGTGACCAAGCTGCAGGGAGGCAAGAAGGAAGCTGTCAATCTGGCTTATGTCGAGTGGGATTCAGAAGTGGCTTCCACCAATGTCGTGGCTGAGGTGCTCAAGGAAATGGGCTATGATGTCACCATCACTCCGCTGGACAATGCCGTCATGTGGAAATCCGTTGCCAATAGTGAAGCTGATGCTATGGTCTCAGCTTGGCTGCCGACCACTCATGCCTCTCTCTATGAGGAATACAAGGACAAGATTGTGGACTTGGGACCCAACCTAGAGGGCGTCAAAGTCGGTCTGGTCGTGCCAGCCTACACCGATGCCAATTCTATCGAGGATCTGACCAATCAGGCCAAACAAACGATTACAGGAATTGAGCCCGGTGCCGGCGTCATGGCCGCAGCCGAAAAAACCATGAAAGAATACAGCAATCTCAGCGGCTGGAATCTTTCTTCTTCCTCAACAGGAGCCATGACCACAGCGCTGGATCAAGCGATTAAAAATAAGGAAGATATTATCATTACCGGCTGGTCGCCTCACTGGATGTTCTCCAAGTATGATCTTAAATATCTGGAGGATCCGAAAGGGACCATGGGCGGCAAAGAAGCCATTCACACCATTACCCGCCAAAATCTGGACAAAGATCTGCCAGAAGTCAATAAGGTCCTGGACAACTTCAACTGGACCCAGAAAGACATGGAAGAGGTCATGCTCAAGATCAACGAAGGTACTTCGCCAGAAGCCGCTGCCAAGGAATGGATCAAAAACCACCAAAAAGAAGTGGACAGTTGGAAGAAGTAAGCTCCCGCAAAGAGCTGCCCATCAAAACAATCAAGACCGAGACAGTATCGCCTCGGTCTTTTCTTATGTTATCATCCTTTCGTTTGTCTTTTATAACGTATGACTTCGTTATTTCGCCCTGCCGTACTGTTGAGACTTCCTCACGGTCTTTTATCCGCAAGCTCAAAGCAGCGCTTTGAACAGCTGACACTTCTTAGCGGAAGCTCCTTCACCGCCTCAAAGAGGCTGAGACAGACTCCCATGATGGCTGCGCCCTCACCCACAGAGGGATGGATCTTTTAGAAGATACCGTATAAAAAGTCCTTCAGTCTCGCTTTGTTTTGGTAAAAAACTCTTGACGCGGTAGCTGATTGCTCAAAAGCTCCAGTGGAGCTTTTGAGGTTATAAATAGAGCTTCCGAGAGGAAGCAACAAAAGCACTGCTTTGAGGTTGCGGATAGGACTTGCGAAGCAAGTCTCAACTTTGTTCGTCTTTTAGACTCCAAAAAGCTCCTACATTGAGGAAAACTCTGTTTTCCTCATCCCCAACCTCTCACAGTCCACCCGGACTGTGAGAGCCTCGCGGGCTGGGAGTGAAAAGGTTTGGGGAACCTTTTCAGCCTGAGCTTAGAAACAAAAGGCGGTGGGACAGAACTAAATTTTTCCAAAATTTAGTTCTGTCCCACCGCCTTTTGACACTTCCTAAAGGAAAAGACTATACAGAGCTGCAAGCTTTACTCTCCATCATTTTGAATGGCCTCATCAAATCGGCTATTAGCATAGTGACTTTGTGCATAAGTCGCATCATCCATAGATAAGAGCAGGTAGCGGTTTTCTTTTTTATTGGCATCACCATCGGTATCATTCCAGGTGACATCCAAGGCCAGCCACTGGCCATCTACCTTGGCATAGTTCCAGGCATGCCGGTCAAAGTCTGGTGTATTCCCTTTTACATACATGGTTTCCAGACCAGCTTCCTGAGCCAGCGCCTGGAAGGTCACAGCATAAGCATTACAGACTCCCTTGCCCTCTAAGAGCGGACCTGTGATGTTGTAGCTGGATTCCATGTCATCTAATTTTTTACGCGCTTTTGAGATTTCCTCTTCAGAGCTGTTCTGATTCTCAATAGTAGCTTCGTAAGCCTTGCCGGCTTCATAGGCAGGGTGATCATAGCTGGTGTGATCAATTAGATATCGATTGATGGCCTCGATTTTTTCCCGATCGCTCATCTGGTCTGTGATAATCTCTTTGACGATTTCTTTAACCTTCTTGCGGGCCTTCTCATATTTGGCAGCTTCTTTCGCATCATACTTGAAGTGCACCACATGCTGCTTGCCATCGATATAAGGCAGCACTCCTTGCTGAGCCGTTGGATTTTGCTCCAAAACCTCAATGATTATTTCACTGACATCTCCCTCACTGAGCTCGGGAAATTCACTGTAGTCCACATATTCGGCATCGGACAGAAGGGCCTTGGCAAAATATTCTTCCGCCGCACTTTTGGCTGTTACTTTGTCCTCAATAGAACTCACATCGCGAACGACTGTTTTGCCATTGAGATCCAAGTCAGCCTGCTCGACGCTGATATATTTGTCATAGGCACCAGACCTGCTCTCAGCTTTATTGGCCGCTTCATTGTGCTGATCTGCCGCAGACTGGACCTCTTCTACACTGGCTTGCTGGACGATAAAGTCCGTTTTGACAGTCGGCATGCCCTTGATAGAGACCAGACATCTGACATCTCGGCCGGATTTTTCAAGCTTTTCATAGACAATCGGAAAGTTCTGGATCTGACCATCCATCATCTGCAGCGGAGCTTCTGCAGGGATATTGCCCTGCTGCCTCAGGGCTGAAATCTGATCAGAGAAGGTCCGAAAATCAATCTGACTAGGCATGAGCTTGGCAAAGCTGTCAGAAGAAATAGGATTGCTGATGGAGCCAAGAGCTTCCTGGCCTTTGAGAGGGACGACAAACAGATCATAGGGCTTCTGCTCTGCCTTTCTGCTGCTGTAATCCTGGTCAAAAGCCTGCAGCAGCCTTTGCCGCTCCATCACAGGATCATCGCCCGAACGGCCGCCGTTGCGGGTGTCGTAAGTCGTCGGCAGGTCTGTCCGGTAGACGGTCGAAGTAACCCGATCTACCTCTTTATAGTTATAAAGACCCGTATTGCTGTCACTTCCAGGGAGGGTGACATACTCTCTTTTGACAATGGAATAGGAGTCTGCCCCCGGCACATCCGTCCATTCCAGCTGCAGACGGCCATCGCTGAGCAGGCTGCTGTTGGCTCTCAGAGCCAGCTTGTCTCGGCCTTTTTTATCAATCTTGACCACCCACAGTTTGGGCTTTTTGAGCTTTTTGCCTGTATGCTCATCATCTCTTTGCAGCAGATAGAGGGTATCAAAGACGCCCCAGCTCTCGCCCTGCTTGGCCAGACCGTATTCCGTACGGTCTTTATTGGCTTCCACACGGGTAGCGGAGAAATGATAGGCCGGTTCAATTTCTACCTCCCTATCCTCATTCAGCTTAAAATCCGCTCCTAAAAGACCTTGCAAATTGCTGTCTCCGTAGAGCTCAAAGGAAGAAAGCAGTTCGGTCTGTCCTTCGTGAGGCAGGGTCTCAAAGTCATTCATCTTCCCCACTTCTGTCGGAAAGGCAATAGACTCATTTTCCTTGATATGGATGACCTTATCCTGCACATCATAGGGAGTGTTTTTGCTGTATTTTTCCCTCAGTTTGCGCACACTTTCCGAAAACTGCTCTCCCTGACCTGCACCATTTCTCTGAAAAAGGCTGCAGCCCGACAGAAAAGAAAGCAGCAGAACAGACAGTAAAATGACACGAATCCTTCTATTCATAGTATGTTCCTCCTGAAAATACATTCCTTAGAATATTATACCATATTTTATTTTAGCTCTCGCTTTATTATAAATTCTTTTATACTAAATTCCTTATCCTAAAACAGGCGGCCTACATATATTATATCACTGTTTGTTTTAGGGATCTTATTTTTTGTAATTTTTTTAATTTTGAAGAAGGAGTGTTTGCTTATAGCCAAAGAAAATCAAAAGTACTGCCTTGGGCCTACGGATAAAGCTACCGTAAAGAAGGGCTATTTCTGATCTTGTTTTAGTATCCTTTGACCCTAGAATGGAAACGTCTTACCCAAAATCAACAAAGGCGCGACTCCGAAAAATGAATCAAAAATCACCAAAAAAGCAGACAGTTGGAAGAGGTAACAGACTCCCCAGCAAATTATACTTAAAGAGGCTCTGAGAACATGGTCATTCACAGAGCCTTTTGGAAAAAGTCTTATTTTAACTTTTCACGGTATTGGTAATCCATATAGTGGCTTTCCAGGTATTTGGCATCGTCCATTGACAGGAGCAGGAACTGATTCGGATCCTTGTCATCATCATTCCAGGTCACGTCCACGACCAGCCACTGGCCGTCAATCTTGACCAGGTTCCAGGCGTGTTTATCACCGGTATTGACATCGCCAGAGACATAGAGCGAATTCAGACCGGCTTCCTGAGCCAGGGCATTGAAGGCCACCGCATAGGACTGGCAGACTCCTGTCCCCTCCAGCAGGACACCAGAAGCATCCCAGGCAGAGGCATATTTGCCGTTGAGATCATTTTGGACGATATCTCCCATCTGCTTGGTTTCCTCGTCACTGCGAGGATTTTTACTCCTCAGTCTGTCCACTTCCTTGGACTTGGCATAGGCCGCATCATTATAAGTCGCATGGTCGACCAGATACTGGTTGATAGCTTGGACCTTTTCCCGATCGCTCATGCCGTCCTTGATAATCTCCTTGGCCACTTCTTTGACCTTGGCTTCCACCTTCTTGGATGAAGCCAAATCCTTGTCATTATAGATGAATTTGACCACATTCTGGGACTCATCCACCTGGTAGTCAAAGTGCTGAGGCAGGGTTGGGTTATCTTCCTTGACCTCCTGGATGACCTTGGCAAGAGAGCTGTAGTCCAGCTCAGGAAAGGCACTGTAATCCACATACTCTGAACCGTTAGCCAGGGCCTTGGCAAAGTATTCGGTCATGGCGCTTCTGCCCTTGACCCGAGCCTCAATATCAGAGACATCCTTGACGACCTTTTGTCCCTTGAGATCCAAATCGGCCTTTTCCACACTGACATAAGGCTGGTAGACTCCTGATTTAGAGCGGCTTTCCAGATTCTTATTGTTTTCATTGGCTAGGGTCTGCACTTCTTCTGCTGACTTGCCTTGTGTGTAGACTTCATCCTTGATACTTGGCATTCCCTTGATGGAAACGGCGCAGCGGACACTGTTGCCGGCAGCCGGAGCCACCTGTTCATAGACGATTGGGAAATAGTGGATACTGCCGTCCATCATCAGGAGCGGCGCCTCAGTCGGCAGCTGGCCTTGGGCCCGTAATTCCTTGCTTTTAGCAAGGAAGGTGGTAGAGTCAATCTGATCCGGCATGCTGGAAGCAAAGCCGTCAGATAACAGGGGATTGCTCAGCGAACCCATGGGGCTGTGATCCTTGAGCGGAATCACGACCAAATCATACGGAGCTGCCTCAAGCTCATCCTTACTGTCGGTGTAATGGCTCTCATAGGCCCGGAACTTACGCTGGGACTGAGAAGCTTCTTTGCTGGCTGACAAGGTATCCATAGGCGGATCAGACCGGTAAACGGTAGACTCCAGCCGATCGATTTCCACAAAGTCATAGTAGCCTGGGTCACCTTCAGACAAGCCCTTCTTCAGCTGACGCTTGACGATGGAATAGCTGTCCGCTCCAGGAACTGCCGTCCATTCCAGCTGCAGGCGGCCGTCCTCCAGCAGGCTGGCCTTGGCCTTGAGCGAGATTTTATCCCGATCCTCCTTATCAATCTTGACCACCCAGAGCTTGGGCTTGGCCAGAGCCTTGCCGGTCTCAGCATCATCCCGCTGGAGCAGAAAGAGGGTGTCGTAAACGCCCCAGGATTCATTGTTTCTGACCAGCTCATAGGACTGCCGGTCCCCGGCCGGTGCGACCTGGTAGCCTGAAAAGTTATGGCCTGGCTTGAGCTGCAGTTTTCCATCTTCCAGGACAAAATCCGAGGTCAGCATAATCTTAAGGTCGCTGTCTGCATAGATTTCAAAAGAAGAGTTAAGCTCCTGGTCCTTCTTAAGACTTTCCATCTCTCCCAACTTACTAATCTTAGTCGGGAAGGCCAAGGCTTCATTCTCCTTGACATGGACGACCTGGTCCTGCATCTCATAGGGAGCATCCTTATTGTACTTTTCCTTGAGCTTTTTCATGCTTTCTGATAGTTCTGTCTTGGCACCGTCTGGTCCCGAAGTATGTGGCAACAAAGCACATCCCGGCAGAAAACAAACCAAAAGAATAAGCAGTATAGAGAAACGAATTTTCCTGCTCATAATTTTTCCCTCCTGAAAAATATATTATTTAAATATTATATCATAGTTTATTTTAGCTCTCGCTTTATTATAAATTCTTTTATTGCTAGTTTCTATTCTAAAAAATAGATGTTCTACACATATTATACCACAGTTTGTTTTAGTAGTCGCATATTTTTGTAAATTTTTTCACAATTTTATAAACAGCAAAGCCAGGGCATCTTTGTCCTGACTTGCTTGTCTTATAAGGAGCTGGTTTAAATGGTCAGTTCGATTTGGTTTCCTTCAAAAGCCTGGATACAGCTCTCGTAGTAGCCGTCTCCGGTCACTCTGGGGCCGCTCAAGACAGGATAGCCATCTCTTTCCAGGCGGGCCGTCAGTCGATTCACCTCTTCCTGACTGCCTAGGGCGAAAGCCAAGTGATGATAGCCTGTTTGGTACAAATCCTCTTTGGCATCTGCCAAATCATGCTCTCGTGTCATGATTTCCAGACGCGCTCCAGATGCAAAGGTCAGAAAGTAAGAGGAAAAACCAGTTTTAGGATTATGATAAAGGGAGTTGCTTGCCGCCTGAAAATAATCCTGAAAGAACTGTCTAGCGCCTTCTAAATCACGGACATACAGCCCTACATGCTCAATCTTCATCTAAACTCCCTCCATTCGTCGCAATGACTTCCTTGTACCAGTCGAAGGATTTCTTCTTGTAGCGAGCCAGACTGCCCGTACCGTCATCGTTGCGGTCCACATAGATAAATCCGTAACGCTTGCTCAGTTCTGCCGTTCCTGCAGAAACCAAATCAATACAGCCCCAAGTCGTGTAGCCCAGAAGGTCTACGCCGTCTTCAACAGCCTCTCCTACCTGCCGCAAATGCTGCTTGAGATAGTCGATGCGGTAGTCATCTTCTACGGTCGGGCCATTAGGGCCGTCTACCAAGACATCCTTGGCCCCCAGACCATTTTCCACGATAAAGAGTGGCAGCTGATAGCGGTCATAAAAGGCATTCAGCACCAGACGCAGGCCGACTGGGTCAATCTGCCAGCCCCACTCAGAGCTAGCCAGATGCGGATTCTGCAGCCCGCCCAGCACATTGCCGCGGCCGGAAGAATAGTTTTCTGGATCGTGAGCCGCTACCACACTCATGTAGTAAGAGAAGGAGATAAAGTCTACTGTATTTTCAGCCAGCAATTCCTTATCACCCGGTGCAAACTGAATCTCGATACCTTTCTCCTTAAAGAAACGGTTGATATAGGCAGGGTATTTGCCGCGTGCATGGATATCAGAGAAGAGATAGTTTTGATTTTCAAACTCACGCGCAGCCAGAACATCTTCGGGCTTCGGTGTCATTGGATAGGCCGGCATAGCCAGGACCATACAGCCAATCTTAAATTCAGGATTGATTTCATGACCGATTTTGGTCGCCAGAGCTGATGCGACCAGCTCATGATGGACAGCCTGATAGAGGTCCTGCTTGGACAGCTCCTCAACAGGTGTCGCAATGCCGCCGCTCATAAAAGGCGCATGAAGGACCGAATTGATTTCATTGAAAGTCAGCCAATACTTGACCTTGTCCTTGTAGCGGGTAAAAACCGTGCGGACATAGCGCTCATAAAAGCCAATCAAATCACGGTTGGCCCAGCCATTGTACTGACGTGCCAAGTGCAGGGGCGTTTCATAGTGGGATAGGGTAATCAAAGGCTCAATGCCGTACTTCGCCAGCTCATCAAACAGATCATCGTAAAACTGAAGACCGGCTTCATTAGGCTCCGTTTCATCCCCATTCGGGAAAATCCGTGACCAAGCGATAGAGGTGCGGTAAACCTTGAAGCCCATTTCTGCAAAGAGCGCAATATCCTCTTTGTAGCGATGGTAGAAGTCAATCCCCTCCAGCTTGAGATTGTCAGGAGTCGGAGCTTCGGTAATCACAGGATTGTGGTCAGTCGGACTGGCAGGAACTCCGCCCTTAGGCGTCACATCCTGAACAGACAAGCCTTTTCCATCGACATTGTAGGCACCTTCATACTGATTGGCCGCAGTGGCGCCTCCCCAAAGAAAACCTTTTGGAAATTTACTCATTTGCATTTTTCCTCTTTCGTTTTTTTTATAATTATATTATAATAGTTGTCAAACAAGATTTCCAACACAATTATCTTAAGAACTGATATTATTCTACGAAAGGACATGGACATGATTGATTTAGGGCAACTTCACAAAAACACCATTTACAAAAACCAAGGCACTCCCTACTCACTGACCCGGACGATTACGGAAAATGGACATCCCGATATTCTTTTCCACTGGCATACCGATGTCGAGATTATCTATGTCCATGAAGGAACAGCTCAGTTTCATATTGATGACGACTATTTCAACAGCGAGCAGGGTGATATTATCCTTATCCGGCCCAATGCCCTCCACTCCATTCACCCTATTGAGGACAAGCGCCACTATATGGATGCCATCAACTTTCATCTGGATTTGATGGGCTATTCAGCCATGGATCAGGCCAGTATCAACTACCTGCAGCCGCTCTATAACGGCCAGCTGGACTTTTCCCATGTCATCAAGTCCAAGGATGCCGCCTACCCTCAAATCCGCAAATGCCTGCTGGAGGCTATGGAGACCGGCTACTATCGAAAGCCTTATTTTGAGTTTCAGCTCAAGGCTCAGCTTAATCAGCTGTTCTTCCTGCTCTTTGAAAATGACTACATCGTCTCCAAAGACCTGTCACCCGAGGGCTACCGCAAGGAGGAGAAAATCCGCTCCATCATTGATTTTATCAATGCTCACTATCAGGAAGACCTCAACATTGACCAGCTGGCCAAGATTTGCGGCTACAGCTCGACTCATTTTATGAATTTCTTCAAAAAACATCTGGGCGTTTCCTGCATTGAATACCTGATTCAATTCCGCCTGCGCAAGGCGGCTGAGCTCCTGCAGCATTCCACTCTGTCAGTCCTTGAAATCTCCAGCCAGTCCGGCTTCAACAACCTTTCCAACTTCAACCGCCAGTTCAAAAAATACTACCAGATGACCCCCAGCCAGTATCGGAAGAAATGAAAAAGACCCGTCCACACTATAGGACGGGTCTTTTATCCGTAATTCCTACTTTGTAAAATAGCCATCCTGTCTATCTGCATGACGAACAGCGGGAATCACCAGCTGCTCTAGCCAAAAAACGGCAAAAAAGTCAGCATTACCGCCAAGATCAGAGCCGGCAGCATATTGGCCACCTTGAGGAGTTTGCCCCAGATGAGATTGATGCCAACGCAAAAAATCAAGATAGAGCCAATCATGGAGAGATTATCCAAGGCAGCTGCTGTCATAATGGGAGCCAGAAAATGCGCCAAGAGCGTGAGACTGCCCTGAAACAGCAGGATGGGTACAGCCGCAAACAGGGCACCCTTCCCCTTTGAAACTGTCAAGATTAGGACAATGATAGCATCCAGCACAGCCTTAGCCAAAAGGATTGAATAGTCGCCCCTCAGACCATCCTGAATGGAGCCCACCACAGCCATAGCTCCAATACAAATCGTCAGAGAGGCGGTCACAAAGGCATCTACAAAAGTCGTATCCCTCTCATTTTTGGTCACTCTTTTCAGCCATTTGCCAAAGTCCTCAAAGGCCTGCTCAATATTGAGCGCTTCACCTATCAGGGTCCCCACAGTCAGACTGATAATGACCAGCATAGAGCCCCGACTGACGAGCTGTCCCTGACTGACCTGCAGCATTTGCTCTAGCGCCCCCGCCAAACCCAGAAACAGCACCGCCAGCCCTGTCGCTTTCATCAAAGAATCCTGCAGCCCATGCGGCAGCCGGCTGCCAATCAGCAGCCCCAAGAAACCACCCGCTACCACACCAGCAGCATTCACCAAGGTCCCTAAACCAAACATAATACTCTCTTTTCTATTTCATCTATTTTATATCAATCCCCCCTATTATACCATATGGGAGAGTCCGACCTGATACAATGTTAAACTTCTTTATCTAACTATTGATTCTCCAATCTAGCATCTAATAAAACAAATCCTTTTTATTATAGTAAGGTTTCAGATTTTAAAATAGCAAGAACCGGACGAACAGAAATAATCCGGTTCAAAATTCTGCCGAAAGATGAGTTTATCATTCCCAATCCAAATGCACATGCTCTTTCATCTCCTGATAGGCGGTGTCAATCCGTGCTCTGGTCTCCTGATCCAGCCTGTCTCGGTACTTCCCGCCTTCGATAAAGTCATCCAAAATCAAGGTTTGGTAGGTATAAAGGGGATAGCCTTCGGGGGAAATCCCTTCCTTTTCGGCTCGGCTGACCCAGCTAGGGTGAGCCTGGGCGCTTTTTATCTGCGTGCCCGAGGCTGTCTTTTCAATCGTGACATCCATCAGCACCCCGCGCTCGGTCCATTGAGCATTGTCAATGCCCTCCATAGTCTCGAGGCGCTGATTGGAGATAAAGTTCCCCATCGAATACATGATCAGCTTCTTCTGACCGCCTTTATCTAAAACCTCCGACGGCTGCACCACATGCGGATGGCCGCCAAAGATGATATCTGCTCCCCAGTCGACCATCTTATGATAGAGAGCCACTTGCTCCTCTGTCGGCTGCAGCTGGTACTCTACCCCCATCTGGGGCATAACGACGGTGATGTCCGCTTCCTTTTCCGCTCGCTCTATCTCAGATCGCATCTTTTCCTCATTCAAATCAGACAGGCGCTTGTCATAATCTTCCTGACTGAGCAGGCCCTCCATGCCATTGTAGCCATAGGAGTAAGCCAGCAGCGCGATCTTAATGCCCTTGACTTCCTTGATCAAAATAGGTGCCTGACTGCGGCTTTCGCGTGGATAGACACCGATAGGCTGGATGCCCTGCTTTTCAAAAGCCTGAGCTGTGGTAAAAATCCCCTCCAAACCCGAATCCAAAATGTGATTGTGGGCCAAATCCATCACCTGATAGCCAGCATCCTTGATAGCCGGAGCCACTGCTTCTGGAGCATTGAAGAGCGGATAGCCATTCAGGGGGTAATCCGGCCGAATCGTACCCTCAAAGTCTCCCAAGACTAAATCGCCCTGATGGAGCCATTCCTTGGCATAGCGGAAATTCTCGGAAAAATCATAAGAGCCATCCTCTTTCAGAGCACTCATATAAAGCCCATCGTGATAAAGCAGGTCACCGCTCGCCAGGATGCGGACTGTCTGGTACGCTTTAGTCCCCGTCTGCTGCTCAAGATTGGATTTTCCATCCGACAGAAAGGACAGACCCTGCAGATGCTCCGCCAGCAAAATCATACCAGCTGACAGTCCGACCGCAGTCAGAAGAACCCCGACAAACTGCCGATTGGTAAGCTGCTTTTGAAAGACCTTGGCTCGAGCGATTGGAAATCCCCGAAGCCAGTCCCGCCAAGCATAGTATATATCTGCCAGCAGATGGTGCTCCTCCGTAAAAGCAGTCAGCTTCTTCCAAAACTTCTGAAAACATTTTCGGATCTTCTCCCACAGAAATTATTTATCCATAGCCTCTCTCCGCTCTTTCCTGTCCCATGACAGCAGACTGATATTTACTATATTATACTATTTTTATGGACAAAAGAAAATGAAAAACAGGAGTTGGGAAAAGAATTTGGCTCTCTCCCAATCTCCTGATTCGGTTTCTATTGCCTTAATTCCAGCAGTTGGTCGCCAAGCCGAACATTTCCTTCAGCCAGGATCTCAATCTGGTCATAGTTGGCTGTATTCGTCACGATAACTGGTGTCGTCACTGGATAGCCCGCCTCTTTTATCGCTTGGATATCAAAGGTCAATAGGAGCTGGCCTTTCTTGACCTTGGATCCTTGAACGACATGCGCTGTAAAACCTTGGCCTTCCAGGGCTACAGTATCCATGCCGACATGGATAAGCAGCTCTGCTCCATCATCTGTCGCAAGCCCAATGGCATGGTTGGTCGGGAAGAGCAGACGAATGACCCCGTCCGCAGGTGCTACCACTTCACCGACACTGGGCTCAATGGCTACTCCCCGCCCCATAGCACCGCTGGCAAAGACAGCATCCGGAGTGTCTTCCAGAGCGACGATTGTCCCCTCAAGCGGGCTGGTCACGGTTTGGTCTGCCACTTTGACAGAGGCTGCTTCTTTTGCTGTATCCAAAGAGTCTGGGACAAAAAGGCTTCAAAAAAAGCAACGACTAGAAAACAGCCGTTGCTTTTTGCATTCTAAAGATAAATT
>NZ_QFAY01000019.1 GCF_017884005.1 Streptococcus panodentis | reverse complement strand
AGCACCCTTAGCTCAACTGGATAGAGTACCTGACTACGAATCAGGCGGTTAGAGGTTCGACTCCTCTAGGGTGCATAGAAAAAGCGAAGTCGGTTGACTCCGTTTTTAGATTGTTTGCGGGAAGTAGCTCAGCTTGGTAGAGTACTTGGTTTGGGACCAAGGTGTCGCAGGTTCGAATCCTGTCTTCCCGATAGAAGATTCGCGCTGGTGCAGCCATCATGAGGGGCTGCACTAGCTTCTTTTTTGAAATCAATAAGAGTCCGGAATGTACATTTCGGATTTCTTTTGTTATTCTGGCGCTTGATGTTTTCCAAATGTTCTTATAAATTGTTAGCTTCTCGAGCTCTTGAAAGTTGTCAATAAAACTAGTGAAGCTTGGATATTTTTTTAGTTTGATTTTAGTCTATCATCTTGAAATTAGAAAATGATAGGCAGGGCGAGCGGCAGACTGCTCAAAACACCATTTTGAAGTTGTGTATAGTTACAAAAAGCGTACGACAAGGTGAGCTAACCATGCTAATACTCTTTGAAAGTCGAAGAAGGCTGCATTAGAGGTCTTTGATGAAGTCCTATTCTACCTGCATCGGTTTGCTTGGTCATCTCCAAATTTCTTTGAAAAGTATAAGCTATATTGGCAGTCATGTCTGGTCCTGCGGATCTTTTCTGTCGGTCTTTCAGGCGCTGGCTAGTCTGAATTTTCAGGATTTGAATACAGAGTGAAATTACATCAGTGAATATTCATCTGACAGCATAATGGTTTCTTTTCCATCGTTGTCAACAATATAGACTTTTCTAGGGAAATAGGGGTCGAAAGGATAGTTTAAATCAAAGGCGATGGCTGTGTTGAAATTTTTCTGGGTGAATCGCAGAGTGACTTTTCCCTTGTGATTGATGATTTCGAACTTAAGGACAGAGCGCAGTTCGAAAACCCCTTTGAGATTATTGTCAATGATATGCCAAAAAGAGTCTACGATTTCCTCAGGGAGGCTGGTCATAATGCCAAAGCTGGCGTATCTTCCGTGTGTATTTGTAAATGCCATGAGAGACTCCTTTCCTGCAGCTGATTTTCTTATATCATACCGAAAAATACTTGAGAAAGCAAGGAATTGCTATGCTTTAACCCCTGTCCGATCCAATCTTTCGAATCTCCATACTCGTCGGAAATTTCTTCCGATTATGTCAGCGGCGTCTTTCTGTTCGCCAGCATGCCAGCGCCTGCTTTCTTGGTTTGCTGATGATTTTCATTAAGTACGGCCTTTTCGAAAAGTCAGCTTGACAAAAGAAAAAGAGCTT
The DNA here is from genome assembly GCF_017884005.1 of Streptococcus panodentis. GTDB lineage: Bacteria > Bacillota > Bacilli > Lactobacillales > Streptococcaceae > Streptococcus > Streptococcus panodentis. The sequence goes on along the minus strand of NZ_QFAY01000019.1, from coordinate 61,379 downwards.
GCGCTCTTTGACAACTTTATCGATTCTTTAGTTCAACATAACGTTTGTACCAAATATTTACATAAGCATCTGAAAACGGACCTCGCCCTTTATTGATCCAGTCAACCAGGATTTTGACATTTTCTTTGAGAATGAAATCCAAATCATTAGAATATTTCATCTGTTTTTTGTGGCGTTCATATTCCTCGACATCCAGCAGACGCTTTTCACCGTCTGCAAAGACCTTGACATCCAAATCATAGTCAATGTATTTGAGGGCTTCGCTGTCCAAATAGTAAGGACTGGCCAGATTGCAGTAATAGGAGGTTCCATTGTCACGAATCATGGCAATGATATTAAACCAATATTTCTTATGAAAGTAGACAATGGCGGGTTCGCGTGTTACCCAGCGTCGGCCATCGCTCTCTGTTACTAAGGTATGGTCATTGACGCCGATAATGGCGTTTTCTGTTGTCTTTAGTACCATGGTATCTCGCCAAGTGCGGTGAAGATTCCCATCATGCTTATAACTTTGAATTGTAATAAAGTCGCCTTCTTTTGGAAGTTTCATAACTTACCAACTTTCTACAATTTTTAAAGTTTATCACCTTTATTGTAACATATTTTCATAGAAATGCATAAGTTTTCAGAGAAAAAACTTACAGATATTCCCTCAGGGCGCTGGCAATGTCAGAAAAATCATAGCCTTTACGGGCCAAGGCCTGAGTGAGGCGCTGTTTTAAGTCGTAACCATCGTATTTTTTGGAATATTTGCGGTATTGCTTGTCCAGCTCTTTGTAGAGCAGCTCTTGCTGGCTTTCTTCGTCTTCTTCGATTTCTAGATGCTGATAAGCTGCTTTGGCTTGGCTGTAGGAGAATCCTTTATTAATCAAGGATTGGAGAATTTTATCCTGCAGGGCCTTGCTGGGGAGATTTCCCAGATATTTTTTCAGTAATTTTTCGGCCACCTTATCGGTCAATTCTGTGAAGTCAGACTGATTAAGTTCTTCCTCAATAACTGCGCTGGAAATGCCTTTTTGACTCAGCTTTTGCTGAAGGACGTAGGGGCCTTTGTCCCCTGAAAGCAGATTGGACTGGATAAAAGACTGGGCATACTGGCGGTCGTCCAGCCAACTGTCAGCTTTGAGCTTGCCAATGACGCTGCTGATGATGCTTTCTTCAATGCCGTGTGCGACCAGATAATTCCGTACTTCCTGAGTGGTTCGCTGCTTGAAGGACAGGTGATAGAGAGCCAGATTTTTTCCATGGGAAAATTGGGCATACTCTTGGATTTCCTGCAAATCCTGCTCCTCTATTTCCATCCCCTTAGACAGCATGAAACGGACAATGGTGTCTTCTGTAATATAGAGCCGCTCACTGTCGTCCAGCTCCAGCAGATAGAGGCGCTTTTTCTTTTCGATTTTGGTGATTTTCATAGGTGGTGGTTGAGAATTCCTTTCTTCTAGCCAAAGGCTTCAAAGGCGGCAATCAGGCGGAGTTTGTCTGCATCGACATCCTTCCTGCCATAGTAGTCTAGAAAGAGCTCTGCATATTGAGGATCAGATAAATTATAAGTAAGAGACCAGATGGCCCAGTAAAGGTCAATATGCCGGTCGCTGAAGCCGGCTAATCCTAAATCAATAAAGCAGGAAAAGGTTGCTGCGTCTTTCAGGATAAAATTGGGCAGGCAGGCATCTCCGTGGATCAAGGCATCTGCTGTCAAAAGGTGTCCTTGATCCTGGATCAGCTGATAGGCTTCTTCTCGATTCTGGATTTGAAATTGGGGCAGTAAAGCCTTTTCGTAAAAGCAGCCTTTTTGGTAGTTGTCCTTAGCTTCTTGTTTGTAATCTTCGATGCGATTGCTGACTGGGAAATGCCGGGGCCGCAGGACGTGAAGTTTTTTGAGTGAGGCTGCCATGGTCTGGCACAGTGCTTCTGCCTGCCCGAGAAATGCAAGGGCGCTTTTGTCGGAAGCTTCTCTGGTCAGCAGATAGTCCTGATCTGTACTGAAATAGGAAAGGACTGGGACGCCGAGTCCTTGCTCTTCAAACCATTTGGCAAGTGTGACTTCCTGGGCTAATTTGCCTTTTTGGTCCATCTTCAGGTAATAGCCTGTGTCTAAGTAAAGGACTGTTGCCCCTGAATGGGAGGAAGAATCGTAAATATTGGCCCTCTCTATATCAGTTCGTATTTCTTGAGGGAAATGGTCCAGTGGGAGAGATATTTTTTCTGTTTTCATACTTTTATTGTAACATATTCTCAACGAATGCGAGGCTGCGTGGTATAATAGAAGCATGAATGTGAAAGTGAAGCAAAGAATCCCTTTGAAAATTAAGAAAATGGGCATTAATGGGGAAGGGATTGGATTTTATAAGAAGACGCTGGTCTTTGTGCCGGGGGCGCTCAAGGGCGAGGAAGTTTACTGTCAGGTGACCAAGGTCCAGCGGAATTTTATCGAGGCCAAGCTCTTGACTATCAATAAGCGGTCAAAATTTCGGGTGGAGGCGCCTTGTGAGATCTATGACAGCTGCGGCGGCTGCCAGATCATGCACCTGCACTATGACAAGCAGCTGGAATTCAAGGAAGACTTGCTGCGGCAGGCTCTGAAAAAATTTGCGCCGGCGGGTTATGAAAGTTATGACATTCGGCCGACCATCGGTATGCAGGAGCCGCTCTATTACCGGGCCAAGCTGCAGTTTCAGACTCGGAAGTTCAAGGGCGAGGTCAAGGCAGGTCTCTATGCGCAGAATTCTCACTATCTGGTCTCGCTGAAAAACTGTTTGGTTCAGGACAAGCTGACGCAAAAAATCATCAATAAGGCGGCCCGGCTTTTAGGGAAATACAGGCTGCCCATCTATGATGAGCGCAGGACCGCCGGAGTCCGGACGGTGATGGTCCGCAGGGCCCGCAAGACCGGTCAGGTTCAGATGATTTTTGTGACCAGCCGGAAACTGGATTTTTCAGATTTGGTCAGGGATTTGACAGCGGAATTTCCGGAAATTGAGACGGTAGCGGTCAATTACCAAACCAGCAAATCCAGTGAAATTTATGGGGACAGGACAGAAATCATCTGGGGAAAAGAGGCCATTCAAGAAGGGGTGCTGGACTATGAATTTTCCCTGTCGCCTCGGGCCTTTTATCAGCTCAATCCTGAGCAGACCGAGCTGCTCTACAGCGAAGCGGTCAAGGCGCTGGATGTCGGCCCCGAAGACCATTTGATGGATGCTTACTGCGGGGTAGGGACCATCGGCTTTGCTTTTGCCAAGCGGGTCAAATCCCTGCGCGGTATGGATATCATTCCAGAAGCGATTGAAGACGCTAAGCGCAATGCAAAGCGGATGGGCTTTGACAATACCCACTACGAGGCTGGGACGGCAGAGGAAGTGATTCCCCGTTGGTATCGGGAAGGCTATCGGGCGGATGCTTTGATTGCCGATCCGCCGCGGACAGGACTGGACGACAGGCTGCTGGAGACCATCATCCGCTATGCGCCCCCAAAGATGGTTTATGTATCCTGCAATGTCTCCACGTTGGCGCGGGATTTGGTCAAGCTCAGTCAGGTCTATGATGTCCGCTATATCCAGTCGGTGGATATGTTTCCCCATACCGCTCGGACAGAAGCGGTGGTCAAGCTGGTGAGGAAGGAATCGGTCAGAATGCCTTGAGCTCAGCGTCTGCCTGATAGAGTTAGTTATTTTAATTAGAATTGGATAGGCGAAGAAAGGAAGCGTGCGAGAGGAGAATCCCTTTCTCGCTTTTCTTTTTTATAGTCTTTTCCTTTGCTTTTAGCAGTGAAACTGTCCGGGGGACAGTTTCAGCCAATCGCTTAAAACACAGGACGATAGGACAGCGAGCTGCTCAAAAGCTCCAGTGGAGGTTTTGAGGTGGCAGATAAAGCTTCCGCTAGGAAGTGTCAAAAAGCTCCAGTGGAGGTTTTGAGCAAAAAGCTCCAGTGGAGGTTTTGAGGTGGCAGATAAAGCTTCCGCTAGGAAGTGTCAAAAAGCTCCAGTGGAGGTTTTGAGGTGGCAGATAAAGCTTCCGCTAGGAAGTGTCAAAAAGCTCCAGTGGAGGTTTTGAGGTGGCAGATAGAGCTTCCGCTAGGAAGTGTCAAAAAGCTCCAGTGGAGGTTTTGACCGCGTCAAGAGTTTTTTTACCAAAACAAAGCGAGTTAACGACGGAATAAAAGAGAAACTAAATGACGATACTTTGAGTCTGGGAGGGCTTTTGTGGTATAATGATAGAAAAAGACAGTGAGGTAGCTGATATGAACAATGTGATTGATTTGTCTATTCCGGTAGCAGAAGTGATTGATGCGCATCCAGAGGTTTTGGATATTCTGGTGGAGCTGGGCTTTGCTCCTTTGGCCAATCCGCAGATGCGGGAAACGGTCGGACGCCAAGTCAGTCTCCTGCAGGGTGCAGCGATGCACGGTCTGCCCATTGAAAAGATTCAGTCCCTGCTGGAAGCTAATGGTTATGAAGTAGCTGGTATAGACTGATGGCTGCGGAGCGGATTGAGATTCTCAAATCCATTCTGCTGGATTTGCATCAGGGTGCTTCGGCGGAATCGGTTCAGGAACTCTTTAACGAGCATTTTACAGGTGTGTCCGCCATTGAAATCAGCTTAATGGAGCATGAGCTGATGAATTCGGATTCGGGTGTGACCTTTGAAGATGTCATGTCCCTTTGCAATGTGCATGCCAACCTTTTTAAGGGAGCTGTGCAGAATGTAGAAGTGGCCGATACGGATCATCCGGGTCATCCGGTGCAGATTTTCAAGCAGGAAAATCTAGCTCTGCGGGCAGCCCTCATGCGGGTGCGGCGGCTTCTGGATACCTATGAGCAGTCTGATGATGCAGAGATGCTGACGGAGATTGGCAAGGGTCTGCTGCGGCAGCTGGGCTTGGTCGGACAGTTTGCTATTCACTATCAGCGCAAGGAAGAGCTCATGTTTCCCATCATGGAGAGCTATGGGCATGATTCGCCGCCCAAGGTCATGTGGGGCGTGGATGATCAGATCCGCGGGCTTTTTCAGGAAGCTAGGGCAGCTGCTCAGCAGCTGCCGGAGTTAGAGGTTTCCGCAGTCAAGGAAAAGTTTGAAATCTTTGCGGCTGAGTTTGAAGCTATGATTTTCAAGGAAGAGTCCATTTTGCTCATGATACTCCTCGAGTCCTTTCATCAGGATGACTGGCTCAAGATTGCCGAGGAGAGCGAGGCTTATGGCTATGCCATCATCAAGCCGACGGAGAAATGGATTCCTGAGCGGCACTCATTCTCGGAGGAGGAAGCTGGGGAGGCTGCTGATGCAGGCAGCGAAGCGGCAGCCAGTAGAGAGCAGCCTAGTGATGGCAGGTTTCAGCAGGTCATTGATACGCCGGATGGGCAGGTCACTATTTCCTTTGAGCCTAAGGAAAAGAAAGAGCAAACCTTTAATCGGGAGTCCCAGCAGCCTTTTGGCCATGGCTATCTGTCGGTGACGGAGGCCAATTTGATTTTGGACCATCTGCCCATGGAGATTACCTTTGTCAATAAGGAGGATATTTTCCAGTATTACAATGACAGTGTGCCGGCGGACGAGATGATTTTCAAACGGACGCCGTCCCAGATAGGGCGCCATGTCGAGCTTTGCCATCCGCCTAAGTTTTTGGACAAGGTGCGGCGGATTTTCAAGGCTCTGCGCGAGGGGCAGCGGGACAAGTTTGAGATGTGGTTCAGGTCGGAATCGCGGGGCAAGTTTGTCCATGTGACCTATGCGGCGGTGCGGGATGAAGCTGGGGAATTTCAGGGGGTGCTGGAGTATGTGCAGGACATTCAGCCCTTCCGTGACATTGACAGTGATTTTTACCGAGATTTGGACTAAGTATCTGCAGCTAGAAAGTGAGAAAAATGAGCTACGAACAGGAATTTTTGCAGGAGTTTGAGGCTTGGGTCAAGACCCAGGTTATGATCAATGAAATGGCGCTCAAGGAGAGTCAGGCTGTCTATGAGGCAGATCAGGACGAGCGGGCCCGAGAGGCCGCTATCCGCTATGAAAGCCGTCTAGATGCCTATCAGTTTCTCTTGGGTAAGTTTGCCAATTATCAGGCAGGCAAGGGATTTCACGACCTGCCAGACGGACTTTTGGGTGAGAGAAATTATTGATTTTTCGCTGGAAAGGTGATAGAATAGGTTCATCAGAGGTGTTTTGAATCCCGCATTTTACAGAAAGTGGCGGTGCTGAGAAGTCCACAAATGCGTCAAAGCTGGTTGCTGATGGATGAAAAATTAAAATATTAGAATAGTCTTTTTGTTTCCTTTTAGGACTAGGCAGCGAGTTGCAGGCTGTACTGAAGTACGTCAAAGCGAGCTAACGACGTCATAAAAGAAAAACAAGAAGACGAGAGTTGCGGGCTCTGCCCGAAATTGGGTGGTACCGCGGATAAACACATTCGTCCCTGTCATGGATATGGCAGGGATATTTTTATTTTATAAAAGGAGGCGGCACATGAAAATCTTAGAAAAGTACAATGGCAAAGAATTGCCGAGGCTTGAAACAGAGCGCTTGATTCTGCGCCAGCGGACGTCGGAGGACGTGCCCGCTATGTTTGACTATGTCAGCCTGCCTGAGGTTTGCTATCCTGCGGCCGTTCCCCTGATTGAAACTCTGCAAGATGAGTATGATTATTTTGAAAATCATTACTATCAAAATCTTGAAAAGAAAGGCCTGCCGTCGGGCTATGGGATTACGGTCAAAGGAAGCGATCAAGTCATTGGCTCCTGTGATTTCAATCACCGCCATGCGGATGATGTCTTTGAGATTGGCTACCTGCTGCATCCGGACTACTGGGGGCAGGGCTATATGGCTGAGGCGGTCAGTGCCTTGATTGAAGTGGCTTTTACTATTTTGAACCTTCATAAGGTTGAAATCGTCTGCTATGATTACAACAGGCAGAGCCAGCGCGTGGCGGAGAAACTGGGCTTTAGTCTGGAAGGACGTATCCGTGATCGCAAAGATACCCAAGGCAAGCGCTGCGCAGAGCTGAGGTATGGACTGCTGAAGAGTGAGTGGAAGGAGAAAGAACATGGCAAAAAAGAAAAATCGTAAAAAAGAATTAAAACGTCAGCAGAAATTGAATATCAAAGTCATTTCTGAAGAAGAAGCTGCATGGACAGAAGCATTAGCTCACAAGCCAGTATTCGTAGAGCGGCGCCGTATTCAAAACTTTGATGAGCAACACACCGCAATAATCCAATACGCTGATGAGCATGGCGATTATCCAGATGTTCAGGAAATCAGTCATCAATTAAGAAACGGGACTTTTATTTGGAATCCAGATCATGAACTTTTTAGAAAAGCGATGCATACGCCCAACAAATATAAACGAAACAACTTGCTGAAACAAGTGTTAGAGCTCAATCCAGATTATTTCGCGGCGGAGTTTCATCTATTTGCATCAGAAGTTGAAGACTTTGATTTGCCGACCTTTGAAAAAGTCTTAGAATTTGAAGCCCTTGTGTTATCAAAATGGAAAACAAATAGATACAACGATTGGAATTATTTTGAGTCTCGTCCAGTTTTAACTGCACTGCTGTTTCTGATTGAATATTATATGGGAGAAGGCTGTTACCATAAAGCCTTGGAATTGGTTGATTTGTACCTAAGTAAGCGACCAGAACGCTTCCCGCCCAATTTTGTTTTCTGTATGCTTTCCCTGTATCATATGACTGGTCAGGAGATAAAGGTTGAGCGCTTCTATCAAGAGGCACTGAATAAAGGAAAATGCGATGATACTGTATTGGTACATGCTGTTATTGCTGCTTTCTTGCGAGGAAAACTAGAGGAAGCAAGAAAATTATTTGCAAAGTTAGCGGAGATGAATACTGAAGCGATTGCCTTCTTTGCTGCAAAAGACTGGTATTTCCAAGTGTTTGAAATAGAAGAGCAAGAATTCTACTATCCTAACTCAAACGAGTCGCTGATGGCGAGTCTCTATCCGCTTTTTGATTTTTTAGAGAAAAACATTATCCTAACGGAATTTTTGTCTAATGAAGCTAAAAAATTAGGAGGCAAGGAGCATATTACCATTCCTTATGGACTAGAAGAAGGTTTGGCTGAGCTCGCTGACTTATTTTCTTTAATGGGGGAACCCGAAATGAAGGGGATTCGAATGGATTACGCTCGAATTTTCTTAGACAATGGCATTAGTACCTCAGCTGATTTCAAAGATTGGACAGAAAAAGAAGTCCTAGCTTTAAAAGGCATTGGTCCTGTTACGGTTAAAAAACTAAAAGAAAATGGTATAAAGTTTAACAAAGCGAATTAATCGTTTATTGAAAGGGATGAAGCGGGCTTGCTTTAATTACAATCGCTAAAGCAGACGAATCATAGAGAAGATTGACTTTACTGTCGAAACTCGTATAAGGGATCGTAAGGATACTCAGGGCAATCGCTGCGACGAGATGAGATATGGATTGCTGAAGAGGGAGTGGGAGGGAATAAGATGAGCGATGTAAAAGAGGAAGTAAGCTCTTTATCTGAGGAACAGTTACGTCAAATTGATGTGGAGTACGCTGAATTAAATGATAGTGATATTATCGAGCGATTAGCTTATTTAGAAATTAACAACAATGAAAAACGTATTGTCATCTCTAATATTGAACCAACCAAGGAAATAATGTCAGTCTCGAACCAAATTCTTGAGATTCAAAAGGATTTTCAAAAAATCAAGAATATGTTCGAATTGTTTATTTCAGATGTCTCGGATTTTTTAAGTATTAAGAATAAACTTGAGTCAAAGGAATTAGAAATTGAAGAGGCAGACGTGAATCGTTTCATGATTCATTTATTATCCAGTGGAAAATTGTTTGTCGATTTTAATGAAAACCAAATTAAACAAAAATATTCCAAGGATAGTGAGGAGTTTGATTGTATACATGGTTTTGCAAGCTATCAGTATGATACCAATTTTGCTTATCGATTTTGTCATTCATTGAGGAATTATTCACAACATATTGACTTACCAATAAATAAAGTAAAAGCTGTTAGCCCAGATGATGAAACTGTTATAATTGATTTCTATATTGATTTAGATTATCTTTTAAATTCCAACTTTAAATGGAAAAAATTGAAAGTGGAGTTGATAAAACTAAATCAAGAAACATCTAAGATTGATGCTATAGCTCTAGTGAAAGAATACTCTAATGCTCTCACAGAGCTCTATGCTAATTATAATAAGTTGTTTTTAAAGTTAAACCATAATACATTAGTAGATATTAAATCAAAGTTGGAATCATTAAAATTGAAACACTCTAGGTATTATATTTCAAAGATAAGCAAGTACGATCTCAAATATAATCCTGGAAATTATACTATGTCACCACTTGCATCATTTGCTGAAATTGAAGAGATTTATATTGAACTTTCAAAAATTGGTTTGGTTAATATTATCAATAAAAGTAATTAAAGGAGATCACACATGTCTAAACAACTTTCACCAAAATACAATCCAGCCGAGGTTGAGGCTGGCCGCTACGCGAAATGGCTGGAGGCGGATGTTTTCAAGCCGTCAGGCGACAAGAAGGCACACCCTTACTCTATCGTGATTCCGCCGCCGAATGTGACAGGGAAATTGCATCTTGGTCACGCTTGGGACACGACTTTGCAGGATATTATCATCCGTCAGAAGCGCATGCAGGGCTTTGATACCCTCTGGCTGCCAGGCATGGACCATGCAGGGATTGCGACTCAGGCCAAGGTTGAGGAGCGCCTGCGGGAGCAGGGCGTATCCCGCTATGATCTAGGCCGGGAGAAATTCCTGGATAAGGTCTGGGAATGGAAGGACGAATACGCAACCACTATCAAGGAGCAGTGGGGCAAGATGGGCCTGTCTGTCGACTACTCTCGTGAGCGTTTTACTCTGGATGAGGGCCTGTCAAAAGCTGTCCGCAAGGTCTTTGTCGAACTCTACAAAAAAGGCTGGATCTACCGCGGGGAATTTATCATCAACTGGGATCCGGCGGCCCGCACAGCCTTGTCTGACATCGAGGTCATCCACAAGGATGTGGAAGGGGCCTTCTACCACATGAACTATGTGCTGGAAGACGGTTCTCGTGCTCTGGAAGTGGCGACCACCCGTCCGGAGACCATGTTTGGGGACGTAGCCGTTGCGGTCAATCCGGAAGATCCCCGCTACAAGGACTTGATTGGCCAAAATGTCGTCCTGCCGATTGCCAATAAATTGATTCCCATCGTGGCTGACGAACATGCAGATCCCGAGTTTGGTACAGGTGTCGTGAAAATTACTCCGGCCCATGACCCCAACGACTTTGAGGTCGGTCAGCGCCACAAGCTGCCGCAAGTCAATGTCATGAACGACGACGGAACGATGAATGACTTAGCCTTTGAATTTGCCGGTCTGGACCGCTTTGAAGCTCGTAAGGCAGTTGTCAAGAAGCTGGAAGAAATCGGTGCCCTAGTCAAGATTGACAAGCGGGTCCACTCCGTCGGCCACTCAGAGCGGACCGGTGTAGTCGTTGAGCCACGCCTGTCTACCCAGTGGTTTGTCAAGATGGACCAGCTGGCCAAGAATGCCATTGCCAACCAAGCTACCGACGATAAGGTAGAATTTTACCCGCCGCGCTTTAATGATACCTTCCTCCAGTGGATGGAAAATGTCCACGACTGGGTCATTTCCCGCCAGCTCTGGTGGGGGCACCAAATCCCGGCCTGGTACAATGCTCAAGGCGAGATTTATGTGGGCGAAGAGGCACCGGAAGGGGACGGCTGGACCCAGGACGAAGACGTGCTGGATACTTGGTTCAGCTCGGCTCTTTGGCCCTTCTCAACCATGGGCTGGCCGGATGTAGACTCAGCAGACTTCAAGCGTTACTTCCCGACCTCAACCTTGGTAACGGGTTATGACATCATCTTTTTCTGGGTATCTCGGATGATTTTCCAATCTCTGGAATTCACCGGCCGTCAGCCTTTCCAAAATGTCCTCATTCATGGGCTTATTCGTGATGAGCAGGGGCGCAAGATGTCCAAGTCTCTGGGCAACGGGATTGATCCGATGGATGTTATTGACAAGTACGGTGCCGATGCTTTGCGCTGGTTCCTGTCAAACGGTTCTGCCCCAGGTCAGGATGTCCGCTTCAGCTATGAAAAGATGGATGCTTCCTGGAATTTCATTAACAAAATCTGGAACATTTCCCGCTATATCCTCATGAATAATGAGGGCTTGACGCTGGATGCGGCGCGTGAGCATGTGGCCCAGGTGGCGGCTGGCCAGGCTGGCAATGTCACCGACCGCTGGATCCTCCACAATCTCAATGAAACCATTGGCAAGGTCACTGAAAACTTTGATAAGTTTGAGTTTGGTGTGGCTGGCCATATCCTCTACAACTTCATCTGGGACGAGTTTGCTGACTGGTATGTGGAGCTGACCAAGGAGGTGCTTTACAGCGACAATGAAGACGAAAAGGTCATCACCCGCTCTGTCCTCCTCTACACGCTGGACCAAATCCTGCGCCTGCTTCACCCCATCATGCCTTTTGTGACTGAGGAAATCTTTGGTCAGATCTCAGAAGGCAGCATTGTGACAGCGGCTTATCCAGTGGTTCGTCCAGAGTTTGACGATGCTGAGGCAGCAGCTGGCGTGGAAGCCCTTAAGGATCTGATCCGTTCGGTGCGCAATAGCAGGGCTGAAGTCAATGTGGCTCCAAGCAAGCCGATTAGCATCTTGATTAAGACGACAGACGGCGCGCTGGAAGAATTTTTCAAGGCCAATGTCAACTATATCAAGCGTTTCACCAACCCAGAACATCTGGAAATCGGAGCGGATCTAGAAGTGCCAGAGCTGGTCATGTCCAGCATCATCACCGGCGCTGAAATCTACCTGCCCCTGGCTGACCTCCTCAATGTCGAGGAAGAGTTGGCCCGTCTGGAAAAAGAATTGGCCAAATGGCAGAAGGAACTGGACCTGGTCGGCAAAAAACTCAGCAACGAACGCTTCGTCGCCAACGCCAAAGCAGAAGTCGTCGAGAAAGAGCGGCAAAAACAAGCCGACTACCAGGCCAAGTATGATGCGACAGAGGAGCGGATTGCGGAGATGAGGAAACTTGTCTAGCGGTCTAAAATCGCTTGATCCGTCGTTAGCTCTGCTTGCCGTACTTTTGACACTTCCTATAGGAAGTTTTATCTCCAACCTCAAAAGCTCCCCCAGAGCTTTTGAGCTACCTGCACCTCGCTGCCTAGGCTGAAGCTGCTTTTAGCCGCGCTAGACCTAAGGATACGATAACAAGCGAAAAGTATCGGGATGCCTCACTAATTTTGAACAATGAGAACAGAAAACACGGTGAATTATCCGTGTTGAGACTGAAGACAAAGTTATCCAAAGTCTTTCCTTAAGTGAGTGCGGACGGTAGCGACTTCCTTCGGAATTCCATACCTAAGATTTGAGCCTAAAGTCTCAAATCTTCCGAGCGCCTGAAACTAAAGAGTTTCAGGCGCTTTTCTCACAGCGGAAAGACTTGGTTGATCTTTGTTTTAATTATAGCAATGAGCTTTTTCTTAATTCTTTGTAAGAATTTATAAAATTTTTACAAAGAAAATGGAATTTGTCTACGTTCTGAACACGGTGAATTATCCGTGTTTTCCTATTTTCTGAGCATTTTTCCGAATATTATAGTGAAAGTCCTGTTTAATTTGTTTTTTGGCTTCAACTGTAGTAGAATGTAACTACAGAATAAAAAGTAAAAGGAGTGATTTGATGGCTGTACCAACTTCGGTCCGTTTGTCGGATGAATTAAATGAAAAGCTGACTTTGTGGACGAGTTCCCACAATATTTCTAAGTCAGAATTTATTGCCCAGGTTTTGGCAGAAAAGTTAGAGGATCTTTATGACATTCAAGAAGCTGACTTGGCCATGCAGGAGTGGCTGGACGATGGACAGACGATCCACTCTCACGACGAGATGAAGAAGCGCTATGGCTAGATATCAGGTTCGTTATGCCTCAACTTTTTTCAAGGCTATGGACAAATTGGACAGGGGGACGCAACGGGTCATTGCCAAGTGGATTGACAAACATTTGGTGAACGTGGACTTTCCTAAAGCGCCAGGGAAATACCTGACCGGCAGGCTCTCGGGCTATGTGCGCTTTCGTGTCGGAACTTATCGGATTATTGCTAAAGTTGACGATGAAGATTTTGTAATTCTCAATCTCCATGTGGCCAAGCGTTCGGAGGTTTATCAGTTTAAAGGGGAGGAGTGAAAGTAGAATTTCAGGCAATCTGCCAGTGCGCGAATGTTGCATACAGAGAACGGAAAACACGGTGTAAAAACTGTGTTTTTTTGGTATAATATGAAACATAAAGGAGGAATTTTAGATGGCAAATCTTTTAGATATATATTCAGAGAATGTTTTATTAGATAACATTGATAATGAACAAATTGATATTGATTCTGAAGAAGAGGGAGAAGTTGATGAGACCCCTTCAAATAGGAAATTGTATATAGATAAGGTTGATAAATCTACTTCTGATTTGATTCGTATGATAAAAGAAGGGGAACTGATTTTACAGCCGGAGTATCAAAGAAAATTTGTCTGGAACCAGAAAACAATGTCACAGTTTATTGAATCTTTGTTACTTTCAATTCCTATCCCTACAATTTTTCTTGCTGAAAATGAGGATGAGACATTAGAAGTAATTGATGGACAACAACGTCTCACTACTGTCTTTGCTTTCTTTAAATCAATTTTATCACAAGAAGAGTTATCTAGTTTTAGTGATGCTAATCAACAGTTATTAGAATTAGAACCTTTGAAATTAGGAGGTTTAAATACACTATCAGATTTCAATAGAAAAACTTTACTTGAACTGGATGAAAAAATGCAGCGTAAATTTAAAAACGTCTCATTATCTATTGTGATCATCCAAAAAGATTCTTCTGAAGATATTAAATATGATATTTTTTCAAGGATAAACCAGGGTTCTATTAAGTTAAATGGTCAAGAGTTATTAAATGTAATGTATAGGGGTAAGTTTTTATCTGCATTAAACAAGGTTTGTGAATTAGAAGAAGTTGATGAAATTTTTGGGAAAAGAGCTGTTTTGAAAAAAAGGTATGGCTATAACGAGATATTGCTACGTGCTTTTGTTTTAAGGGAGTTTGTGGATGATGTAAGTTGGAATATAAAACAAGTTGAAGTTAAGTATCCGGAACATCTGGGAGGAAAAAAAGTTAGGACATATGGTGGAAGATTAAATACTGCTATCATTGAGTTTTTGAAAGAGTTCAGAAACGATGAGAAAAAATCTAACGATTTAGAAAAATTTGCTTTAGATGCTATAAAGAAAGTTAGATTAGTTTTTGGTAATGAAGCATTTAAACGGATAGATGACAAGGAGTTGGCAACTAGCATTAATAAAACGGTTGCCGAAGTGCAATTAATCACACTATCTAGAATCCCTCTAGCAATAATTGAGGAGAAAAAAGAACAGATTCGAGCTTCTTTTAAAGAATTTTTGAAACAAGAAAATGCCGATTTATTTGTTAGAGGAACCAATAATACTACTAATTTTGCTAAACGGTATAAATGGGGGAAAAAATTATTTGAAAAGTTAGGAGTATAATCATATGGATATTGAAAGAATTTTTGAAAGCTACGATAATTATATAAATATCTATCAGCATGAACTCAATAAATTGGATTCGAACGCAAGTAATTTACTACTTAATTCATTATATCTTTCAGTTTATACTACATTTGAATATTTCTTAGAAAATCTGATTCAAAGTTATGTTAGGTCAATTACTGAATCTGATAAAGGAATAAAACTTGAAGGTCTTAAAGGATCAATTGCAATGAAATATTTTATTAACACTAATAAAAATAGCAAAAAATTAGAGCAGTTGTTAAAAGATCCAAAAACAAAAACATATGATAGCATAAAATCTATTTTATATAATAAAATAGATCAAGAGGAGCTGTCCAAGTATCTTAGATTCGAGTTTCTTCATGATAATAAATTGAAAGAACATTATCCAGATATTTTTGCGCAGATATTTAACGATTCAGAACTTTTAGAACATATTGAATTATCAACTTTTGAAACAATATCCAATGTTAATCAGGTTCAAAAATACTCTGCAGCAAATTTTATCTCGAAGTACAGAGACATAAGAAATAGTATAGCTCATGAAAATTTCCATTTTTCAATTGAAAATGAACAATTCGTTGAATATGTAAGTAATTTTAAATATATTATATCGGAAATGATAAAAAAATATGAAAGTGTTAATAATTTTCCTATAACTAATAGTTCGAATGATTTACTGAAAGAATTTAGTTAAATTTTAGAATTCCCAATTTTTATTTTACATAGCAACAATTTTAGAAAAGAGTCTTTCTATGCCAGATGGTGTGAGTTTGTTTCAGGATACGCTGATTAAGTCCTTGAAGTTTGGTTTTGTGGATAATGTCAGGTATCAAGAGGGCGGGTATTCGCCGCAGATTTTGATTAATGACCAGGAAGCTAAACGCTATGTTTTGGCGGATTTGCAGGAGGAGTTGGGCAAGTGTCAGGCCTTCTACATTTCGGTGGCTTTTATCACCCAGTCGGGTATTGCCTTGATTAAGTCGCAGTTGTCTGATTTGATGGATAAGGGGATTGAGGGGAAGATTCTGATTTCCCCTTATCTGGATTTTAATGACCCGATTGCCATGCGGGAATTGCTCAAGCTGAGGAATGTCGAGGTTCGTTTGACTCCTGAGAGTATGCAGATGCATGCCAAGTTTTATCTTTTTGAGCATGAGGGCAAACAGGTGTTGATTTCTGGTAGTTCCAATCTGACCCACCATGCGCTCAAGATTAACTATGAGTGGAATATCAAGCTAACCTCTACCCATAATGGGGACTTGATTCAGGCTACCAAGGCAGAGTTTGAGAAGATTTGGGCTAAATCAGACCTCTTGACGGAGGAGCGGATTGCCTCCTATGCTAAAAAACGTCGGCCGACGATTCGGCCGGATCAGATCCAGGATGAAGGCACTTCGGAATATCAGCTGAGAGAAATCAAGCCCAATAAAATGCAGCAGGAGGCCCTGAAAGGCTTGGCTGCTATTCGTGAGTCGGGTAAGGATCGAGCCCTGGTCATCAGTGCAACGGGGACTGGGAAAACCTTCTTGTCAGCCTTTGATGTCCAACAGTTTGAGCCCGAGCGGATGCTTTTTATCGTCCACCGGGAGCAGATTCTGCAAAAGTCCCTCAAGGATTTTCAAAAGGTTCTGCAGTTTTCTGATTCGGAAGCTATGATTTACCATTTTGGTGCTGACTTGGCTGGCAAGAAATATATCTTTGCGACTATTCAAACCCTATCGCGAGATGCTAATCTCCAGCTATTTCCTGAGGACTTCTTTGATTATATTCTGATTGACGAAGTGCACAAGGCTGGGGCGGCTTCTTATAAAAAGGTCATGAATTATTTTCAGCCGGAATTTTACCTGGGCATGACAGCGACGCCGGAGCGGACTGATGGGCAAAATATCTATGAGCTCTTTGATTACAATGTTCCCTATGAAATTCGTCTGCAGGATGCCTTGGATAATGATATGCTCTGTCCTTTTATCTACTATGCCGTCAAGGAGATTGAAGTCGAAGGACTGTTGGTTAATGAAAAGACCACGATTGCCAATCTGACCTCAGACGAGCGGGTCAAGCACATTATCAATAAGCTTGATTTTTATGGCGTGAGTGGGACCAAGGTCAAGGGCTTGATATTCTGCTCTTCTAAGAAAGAAGCGCGTGAGCTGGCGGTTAAACTCAATCAAGAGGGTAAACGTTGTCGGGCCTTGACCGGTGACGATAGTATGGATACACGAAATGATGTGGTTGCCCAGTTGGAAAATGGAGACTTGGATTATATCCTAACGGTGGATATTTTCAACGAAGGAATCGATATCCCATCTGTCAACCAGGTGGTTATGTTGCGGAATACCCAGTCCAGCATTGTCTTTGTCCAGCAGCTGGGCCGAGGCCTACGTAAGCACGAGAGCAAAGAGTATGTGACCATTATCGACTTTATCGGAAATTACAAGAATAACTACCTGATCCCCATTGCCCTTTTTGGCGATAAGTCCATGAATAAGGATAATTACCGTCGGGAGCTCCGGGAACCCAATATTCTCAATGGTTTGACCACCATCAATTTTGAGGAAGTCGCTAAGGAGCAGATTTTTAAATCAATTTCTATTACCAATCTGTCCAATCGGGTCATTCTAAAAGAGGCCTATATGGAAACCAAGAATCGCTTGGGCCGTACTCCAAACTTGAGTGATTTTTGGAAACTGGACACCCTGGATCCCTATGTCTTTTTTGATAATTTTAACCATTATGGAGAGGTTATCGCTTCCTTTGACAAGGACGATCGATTTGTTAAAATTCCTGAATTAAATGGTTTTCTGACTTTTCTTTGTAAGGAGTTGTCCAACGGTAAGCGAAAAGAGGACCTTTATCTGTTGAAAGTCTTGCTGGAAAAAGGACAGATTTCCCAGTCGGATTTTGAACAATTTTTAAAAGAAGCAGGCTTGCACGTTTCTGATGCGCTTTTGAGGTCGATTGAGGCCTGCTTAACCTATGACTTTTTCATTAAAAGAGACCAAGAAAAGTATGATTTACCCGCCTTAAAAATTGAAAATAACATTTATCAACTGAATCTAAATTTCTCTCAATTTCTAACAGAGGACTATCGGAATTTTATCTTAGATATCATTCAAACTGGCTTGGATCGATCAGAGAAATACCCGCAGGAGCCTTTGACCATCGGGGAGAAATATTCTCGGAAAGATGCTGTGAGACTACTCAAGTGGGACAAGGACGAGAGTTCTACCGTTTATGGCTACAAGGTCAAGCATGGAACGTGTCCCGTCTTTGTCACCTATCACAAAGAGGAAGACATCACGGAAACAACCCAGTACCAGGACGGATTCTTATCAAACAAGGTCTTTCATTGGTATTCTCGGAGTAATCGGAGTTTCAAGTCCAGAGAAGTAGCTGAGATTATGCGGTCTAATCAAACCGGTCTAGCTCTTCATCTCTTTATCAAGAAGGAAGATGGTGAGGGAAGCGACTTCTATTATCTGGGTCCGATTCACTATTTGGAAGATAGCACTCTTGAGACTAAAATGCAGGATGGCAAGACCCCTGTGGTCACGATGAATTTTGAATTGGCCAACGAGGTTTCTGCTACACTTTATGATTATCTCACAAAAAAATAAGGCATGAAACAGAAATCGGTAGACGAAGTCTCGATTTCGTAATTCAGCCCTGTGAGTTTGTTCAAGGTTATTATAGTCTTTTAGTTTGCTTTTAGTACTAGGCAACGAGCCGCAGGCTGTACTGGGGTACGGCAAGGCGAGTTAACGACGGAATAAAAGATAAACTAAATGACGATATTAATAAAAAAGAGGCTGGAATCTTTGCATCACAGCCTCGTTTTTTTAGATAGTATTTCCACTGCCGGTCGGTCTACAGGGGCCCAGTTGAGAGTTTTTAGTTCGTTAGGGGCTAGCCAGGTAGAATTTTGGTGTTCCAAAAGTTCAAGATTTCCTGAAATGAGACGAGCATGGTAGGTTTTCATGATGACCGTCCCGAAGTCATAGTCATAAGCGGCCTCATTGATATAGGAAAGAATTTCGATGGTAGAGTTGAGTTCCTCTTGAATTTCTCGGACCAGAGCCCTTTCGGATGACTCGCCTTCTTCTAATTTTCCACCTGGAAATTCCCAGTAGCCACCTAGGCTTTTGCCTTCCGGTCTTTGAGCGCAAAAAAATTTTCCGTCCTTCTCAATAGCTGCCGCGACGACCTGGATGATTTTTTTCGACATGATTTTCTCCTTTAAACTATCATATCATAAGCCGAATAAAATTGCAGGATAGATTGATTATCTGGAACTTTTATCTTCCCAATTTTTAAACTAGAAATGGCAGCAGTAAACAGGCTCTTTATAATGAGAAGATCTATCAATCTGTTTTGAAGGCAGATCTGCTGCAGGCCAGAGGGGAGATTGTCCTGCTCTGCACTCATATCTCAGTTGATAAGCTGCTTCAGCTCAAGGGAAACTATCCAAAACTTAACATAAAACTGGTAGTGCCAAAAGGAGCCAAAAATCTTCATTTTTTAAAAAGGCTGGAAGATGAGTACTTGAAAGTTTTACCGATTGATCGAAAAGTTATCATGAATATGCTGGTGGTTGACTACTCCCTTGTCTGGTATGGAACTTTGCCGGAGATAGGCAATGCAGGCGGGGAAGGGTCCAGTCTCCTCCGCCTAGAGAGCCCTAGTCTGGTCAGCGAAGTCCTGTCCCAGCTGCAGTTAGATGGGCTTTTGCACTCAGTGAAAATCAAAGACGGCAAGTGATAAGAGTCAGAACAATGGGTAATCCATCGGCTCATTGACCTGCAAGGAGTTCCACGGAATCTCTCTGACCCCTATATCAAGTTTTACAGCTGAGACAGAAGCAGTGCTTTTGCTGCTGTCTATGGAAGCTCCATTCACAGCCTCAGATAGTCCCCCAGACTATTTGAGCAGCCTGCAGCTGGCTGCCTAGTTTACTGATGATTGTCGTTGAGTCTATTTTGACATTGACTTTCCCTATATTTTTAAACCTCCCAAACTGAGTCTGGGAGGTTATTTTGCTATCTGTTCGCTCTGCCCTTGATAGTGGTAGATTTTCAGGCAGGGAGTGTCTGCGGGACTGCTGATGCTGAAATGGAAGTAGTGATCCTTCTGGTCCAGACTTTTGCTTTTGGAAAGTTTAAAGTAGCTGCTTTGGCGGCCGGCCATATGGAGCAGGAGGTCTTCTTCCATGAAAGACAGAGGCTGAGAGAGGTTGGAAAAGCGGTAAAAGTCCTGTTGGAACTGCCGGTAATTGTCAGAAAAGTAATCGAACTGCAGCTCATTAGACGAAAACTGAGCCGTCATCTGTTCCTCCTTTGGCTTGAATGGAAAGAATCTGGCTCAGGCTGATAGCCCTGCAGCGGTCTTTCTCCTGCAGGAGGACCTGTCGGCTGTCAAGATGAAAGACAGTGCCTTGCATGCTGCTGCATTCGGCCTGATCCAGAATGGTAATGCAGATGGGAATCTGCTGGCTGTAGGCTTGGCTGAGCAGCTGCAGCTTATCTCTAAGACTGAGCTCAGCCAAGCGGCGGGGCTCTGCTGCCTTGCGGGTTAGGGCGCTGCTGTGCTCAGACAGAAAGAAACCGGCCCACTTGGCCATGCCCCGATCTTGGAAATCACGGGCAGACTGATAGGGGAGATAGGAGCGATCGGTCATGACAGTCCCTCCAGACCTCCGGCAGAATGACCTCCGGCCAGCTTGCTGCGGGCTATCATGCGGGAAGTCTGGAGGAGGGCAGAGCCCTTGAGCAGGGAGGTGAAGCCAAACTGATCGCGAATCCGGTCAATAGCCAGCTGCAGTTCCTCCTCTTTCTGCTGTTGCAGAGGATCGTCAAAGAGGGAAATCAGACTGAAGCTTTGATCAACCAAGTCACTGTAGTAAACGCCGATCTGGCGGATAGCCCCGCCCTGATACTTAGAACGAAAGAGCTGAGTGACAGTCTGGGCCAGCCGGTCGCTGTTATTGCATGCTTCAATCTTGCGCTGTGTATGGATAGAAGCGCGGTTCTCTAACTTAGAGTAGCGGGCATGGATAGCCACTCGCTGGGTTTTTTTGCCCGCCCGGCGCAGCCGGACGGCGACCTGCTCGGCCATTTCCTTAAATACCAGCTCAATATCCGCCTGCTGTCTGTAATCGCAGGGCAGTATCTGTGAATTGCCCAGTCCCTGTGACTTGGCCTGATAAGGATGGTGGACATTGCTCTCATCGATGCCGTGGGCGTGAAACCAAAGCTGCAGGCCCATGACTCCCATCTCCTTTTGGAGAATGTCCGGGTTAAAATGAGCCAGATCGTAGATGGACTGGATCCCCAGCTGCTGGAGTCTCAGAGCTGTCCGGCGGCCGATGCCCCAGAAATCAGTCAGCCTTGGAATCGTCCAGACCTTGCTGGGGACATCTTCATAGGACCAGTTGACTCGCATGGTCCGACAATGCTTGGCCTCAACATCCAGAGCCAGCTTGGCCAGCAAAGGGTTGGCATTGCTCATGCCGATAGAGGCATAGATGCCGGTCTTTTTCCAAATGGCCTGCTGAATGCGGGCTGCCAGCAGGTCCAGTTTGACCCTGCGGCCCATTCCCTTATCTGGGATAAAGTAGTTGAGTGAGCTGGTCAAATCCAAAAAGCCCTCGTCAATCGAGTAGGGAAAGATGTCATCGGGAGCTGCAAAATCCTGAAAAACTTTTTGGATTTCCAGATTTTTCTCAATGTAATCATTCATTCTGGGCGGGACGATGACCGTTGCCAGAGCCGCCTTCTCCACAAAACGGACATAATCTGCTGTGATGGGCAGGCCTTGTCTGCGGGCGGCATTGTAATGAAACTTCCGGGTCTTAATGTCAAAGGGCAGCATGTAGCTGCGGCTGACATTCTGGCTGCCGAAAATTTTCTTGAACTTTGGGGTGCAGGACAGAATGAGCCCGCCAGCATTGTCAGCCCGGCTCAGAACGCAGAGGGAGGTTTTCAAAGGGTCCAGCCCCAGGGCCAGACACTCGCAGGAAGCATAGAAGCTTTTCATATCCACAAAAGCAATGTCTGACCGGGGCTCGCGTGAATAGTCAAATAGGGCCATCTCATACCTCAATCGGCAGGAAATGCCCGACCACAATACCGACGATCTGAGGCTGGTCCTCGTAGGGGGCAAAGAGGTCGTCGTAGTCGGGATTGATGGACTCAAGGCGGAGGCCTTCGGTTTCACGGTAGACTTTCTTGATGTAAGTTTTGCCATTCCAGAGGAGGGCATAGACGGCTCCGTCATAGTCAAAGCCGGTCTGTTTCATGAGAGCGACAGAGCCGTTGGGATATTTGGGCTCCATGGAATCCCCGGCTACCCAAGAGGCAAAGTCATGCTGGATATCCTGATCGAAATAGACGGTTTCATAGTCCGTCTCATTGTCATAATAGGTGTGACCGAGGCCGGCGGCCAGCTCAATGGAAAGAACTTGATAGGCAGTGAGAGCAGTGACTTTGTGCTGCCGATCCAGCAGCTGACTGGCCAGCTGATCGACCTCCTTTTGGTGCGGCGGGGTCAGTAGAGGGTAGGTGTAGAGTGCGCTGTTTTCATCCACAAAATAGCTCTCCGGGACTTTGAGACGCTTGGCCAACCTCCTGAGATTTTTTGCGTGGGGCTCGGCTAGGCCGTTTTCCCAAGAGGAGTAGGTCTTACGGGAAACTTCCAGAGGCTGGTAGATGTCTGCCTGCGTCAGATGAAGTTCTGAGCGGCGCTGTTTTAATTTTTCATGTGAGAACATAAAGAACCTCCTGTGTAACTTTTTAAACGTTACCTACAGTATAGCAGAAATGAAAGAGCAAGGCAAGAGGAAAATCTGAAAAATTCTGTATTTTTGCCGGCTAAAAACCGCTGACAGCTCAAAAATTTGTTATAATGTTCTTTATGAGAGTTGTTGCAGGGAAATATGGGGGGCGGCCCCTCAAAACGCTGGAGGGGCGGACGACCCGGCCTACGACAGATAAGGTCAAGGGGGCCATTTTTAATATGATCGGGCCCTATTTTGACAGCGGCCGGGTGCTGGACCTTTATGCCGGCAGCGGTAGTCTGGCGATTGAGGCAGTCTCGCGGGGCATGGAAGCAGCCGTTTTGGTGGAGAAAGACCGCCGGGCTCAGGCTGTTATCAGTCAGAATATCAAAATGACCAAGGAAGAGCAGTGCTTTCAGCTTCTGAAAATGGACTCTGGCCGGGCGCTGGACCTGCTGTCAGACCCTTTTGACTTGGTCCTGCTGGATCCGCCTTATGCCAAGGAGCAGATTGCGGCAGACTTGGAGAAAATGGCAGAGCGCCAGCTCCTTTCTGAGGAGGTCCTCGTAGTCTGTGAAACGGACAAGTCTGTCAGGCTGCCGGAGGAAATAGCGGGTCTGGGTATCTGGAAGCAGAAAAACTATGGTATTTCAAAGGTGACGGTGTATGTCAGATAGAATCGGATTATTTACAGGGTCTTTTGACCCTATTACCAAGGGGCATGTAGACTTGATTGAGCGTGCCAGCCGGCTCTTCGACCGGCTTTATGTGGGAATTTTCTACAATCGCGAAAAAGAAGGTTTTTTCACGATTGCATCGAAAGAACGAATGGTCAAGGCGGCCCTGCAGCATGTAGAAAATGTTCAGGTTATCACTTCCCATGATGAACTGGCTGTTGATGCAGCGAGAAGGCTGGGAGTGACTGCTTTCGTGCGCGGCCTGCGCAATGCAGGGGACTTGGACTATGAAGCCAATATGAACTTTTTCAATCAGGAACTGGCAGGTGAAATTGAGACGGTCTTTCTGCTCAGCAAGCCTTCTTACCAGTATGTCAGTTCCTCACGAATACGTGAGCTAATCGCTTTTCAGCAGGACATTGCTGCCTATGTGCCTCAAAGTGTTATCAAGGAGTTAGAGACAAAAGATGAAGAATGAACCAACCAATAATCCCCAAATCAGCAAGGAAAAGCGCTCTGGCCTCAGGCTGTCGGGCTGTGCCGCCTATGCTGGTGCTGCTTTCTTAATCACTTTCATTTTGCTTTTTCTGGCGGCTCTTTTTATCCGCCTGCCCTACTATATCGAAGTGCCGGGGACCTCGGAGGATGTTCGGCAGGTGCTGCGGGTAGATGATAAGAGCGATAAAGAGGCGGGCTCTTACAATTTTGTGACCGTTGGAGTAGAGCAGGCGACCTTTGCCCATTTGGTCTATGCCTGGCTGACGCCTTTTACGGATATTTATTCCGCTCAGGATATGACCGGCGGTTCTACGGATCAGGAGTTTAACCGCATCAATCAGTTTTACATGGAAACGTCGCAAAATATGGCTAAATATCAGGGGTTAAAAACAGCCGGTAAGGAAATTACCATGAACTATCTGGGGGTCTATGTTTTGGATGTGACGGATGATTCGACCTTTAAGGGTGTCCTCAACATTGCGGACACGGTTACCGGAGTCAATGACCAGACCTTTGAAAGCTCAGAAGATTTGGTGAAGTATGTCTCTTCGCAGAAGCTGGGCGATACAGTCAAGGTTACTTATGAGGAAGATGGGGAAACCAAGACGGCCAGCGGGAAAATTATCAAGCTGGAAAATGGCAAAAATGGTATCGGCATCGGCCTGACGGACCGTACGGAAGTCAGCAGCACGATTCCTATTGAATTTTCAACTGAAGGGATTGGCGGTCCCAGTGCGGGCCTGATGTTCAGCTTGGCTATTTATACCCAGATTGCAGAGCCTGGTCTGCGTAACGGCAGGGATATTGCCGGTACTGGCAGCATTGACAGAGAAGGAAATGTCGGCGAAATCGGCGGGATTGATAAAAAAGTAGTTTCTGCTGCCCAGAATGGGGCGGATATCTTCTTTGCTCCCAATAATGAGCTCAGCGAGGAAGAGAAAAAGGCTGATCCCAAGGCCAAAAATAACTATGAAACGGCACTGGCAGCAGCCAAGGAAATCAAAACCGATATGAAAATTGTTCCGGTCAAAACCCTGCAGGATGCCATTGACTATCTTAAAACGAATCAGTAAAATCTTAGAACCGGTATTCATACTCCACTAAAATCAACATCAGACCAGGCAGTGAGACCCAGATGTCACTTGAGCTTGCCAGATCAAACGAACGGACGGTTGGTGTTGATTTTCAAAGAGTATCACGAATACGGGTTTTCGTTTTCTTTTGTTTTTGAGCAAAACACGGGCCTGTCCACTCTTCTTCAGCCGCTCCCAACGTTTGAGTATGAGCAGGAAGAAATGGTCAAAGAGTATTAAATCGTCTGACTTTTTTTAGAAAGATGTTTTTGATGAAAAGTCCGCCAAATATTGGCTGATTTATGATAAAATAAGGTATTGCAGATAAATGATATTCGGAATGAAAAGGAAGAGCATGCGTAAAGAAATTTCACCTGAATTATACAATTATAATAGATTTCCGGGGCCGGAATTTAGGCAGATCGGCAGCAAAATTGCCGCGGATCAGTTTGAATTTGACTTGGTTGAGAATCATAAGGGCGGCTTTGATCTGACGGCCTTTCATCAGCGTTTTTCGGAAATTCTGACAAAGTTTGACTATATCGTCGGCGACTGGGGCAATGAGCAGCTGCGTCTGCGCGGTTTTTATAAGGATGAGCGGGCTCAGGAAAGCAGCGAGAAAATCAGCCGTCTGGAAGACTACCTGCTGGAATACTGCAGTTATGGCTGTGCTTATTTTGTGCTGGAAAATCCGCATCCTCAGCGGGCTTCCTTTGACAAAAAATCCCACGGGAAAAAAGAGGGAGACGGAAAATCCAAACGCTCCCGCAGCAACCGCTCAAATAGCAGCCGCGACCGCAGAAATGAGCGGGACCGTTTTGACAGAGATTTTAAGCGGTCTTCCCGCCGCAGCAATAAACAGAATCGGCAGAATAAACAACATCCGCAGCAGAAGCAGAAGGACAGCAGCCGTCATTTTGTCATTCGCCAGAAATAAAGGAGCACTATGAAACCATCGATTTACAGTTTGACCCGTCAGGACTTGCAGGACTGGGCAGAGGAAAAGGGAGAAAAGAAATATCGGGCCGCCCAGATTTGGGAATGGCTCTACCGCAAGCGGGTCCAGTCTTTTGAAGAGATGACCAACCTGTCTAGGGAGCTGATTGAGAAGCTTGAGGATGCTTTCGTCGTCAATCCGCTCAAGCAGCGCATCGTGCAGGAGTCTGCCGACGGAACAGTCAAATATCTTTTTGAACTGCCGGACGGCATGCTGATTGAGACGGTGCTCATGCGCCAGCACTATGGCCTGTCAGTCTGTGTGACCACTCAGGTCGGCTGCAATATCGGCTGTACTTTCTGTGCCAGCGGCCTGATTAAAAAGCAGCGCGACCTCAACAGCGGCGAAATCATGGCCCAGATTATGCTGGTGCAGAAGTATTTTGATGAGCGCGGTCAGGACGAGCGGGTCAGCCATATTGTGGTCATGGGCATCGGTGAGCCTTTTGACAATTACGACAATGTCCTCCGCTTTGTCCGGACAGTGAATGATGACAAGGGGCTGGCAATCGGGGCCCGCCATATTACCGTGTCGACCTCCGGTCTGGCTCATAAGATTCGGGACTTTGCCAATGAAGGAGTACAGGTCAATCTAGCGGTCTCCCTCCATGCTCCCAATAACGAGCTGCGGACCAGTATCATGCGGATTAACCGCTCTTTTCCTATCGAGAAACTTTTTGCAGCCATTGAATACTACATTGAGACTACCAACCGCCGGGTGACCTTCGAGTACATCATGCTCAATGAAGTCAATGATGGAGTGGAGCAGGCTAGAGAGCTGGCTGCTCTGCTGCAAAAAATCAAAAAGCTGTCCTATGTCAACCTCATTCCCTATAATCCGGTCAGTGAGCATGATCAGTACAGCCGCAGTCCCAAAGAGCGGGTCTTGGCCTTCTATGATACGCTCAAGAAAAATGGGGTCAACTGCGTGGTCCGTCAGGAGCATGGGACAGACATTGATGCAGCCTGCGGCCAGCTGCGCTCTAACACTATGAAAAAAGACAGGGAGAAGGCTCTTGTGGAAAATGCTCAACCTTAAAAGTTACTTCACAGCAGAGGGGGAGCTGACTGAAAAAGGAAGAAAGACCCTGTTTTGGGGGACAGCTAGCTATATTTTCCTGCTTTGCCTGATGTGCTTTCTGCCGCAGGTACCGGAAGAAGGTATGGAGACACCGGGGATTCAGTATTTCGGCCGCATCGTGGTCCTTCTGGTCCCTTTTAATTCCTTTGTCAACATCGGCGAAATTACCTCTTGGCTGCAGCTGGTCAAGGTTTTCCTGCAGAATCTGGCCAATATCCTGCTGCTGTCCCCCTTGATGATGCAGCTGCTCTGGCTCTTTCCCAAGCTGCGCAGCACCAAGAGAATTGTCTGGCTCAGCTTTGCGGTCAGTCTGACGATTGAATGCAGCCAGATTTTGCTGGATATTCTGATCAATGCCCAGCGGGTCTTTGAAATAGATGATTTATGGACCAATACCTTGGGCGGTTATCTGGCCTGGCTGTTCTTTCGCTTTTGTCAGAAAAAGCTGCAGCAGTCAAGCAAATGACCTTTTCAACGTTTTGTATGACAGAAAAGTTCGGAATTGAAAGAAGTTCTCCATTTTTTCTTGACAAGAGACAAGGAAAATCCTATAATGTAATCAATCGTCAGAAAAGTAGTAGATGGTCTGCTTTCAGGGAGCCTGTGGTTGGTGCAAACAGGCAGCAGCAGTTTATGAAGTGGGCTGATGGAAGAATAGGAATTTGAAACAATAAAAATTCGGTACGCACACCTTACAGTGCAGCTTGTTGTTGGACAAGGCAGAGAGATGGGGACGGTTTATGCTTTTTCTCCATAACTGAGGTGGCACCGCGATTTTACGCCCTCACGCAGATTTTTCTGCGTGGGGTTTTTGTTTTTTCAAAAATAATAGAATAAGGTAATAAACATGGCAGATACAAACGGTTATTTTGGACAATTTGGCGGCTCTTTCGTTCCGGAGCCGATTCAGGCTTTGCTGTATGAGTTGGAAGCGGCATTTGAAAAGTATAAGAATGACCCGGAATTTTTAGCGGAATACCGGCATTATTTGGCAGATTACTCTGGTCGGGAGACCCCGCTCTACTTTGCAGAGAGCCTGACTCAGCATCTGGGCGGCGCTAAAATTTATCTCAAGCGTGAGGATCTCAATCATCTGGGTTCGCATAAGCTTAACAATGTTTTGGGTCAGATTTTATTAGCCAAGCGAATGGGAAAGACCCGTGTCATTGCAGAGACAGGTGCTGGACAGCATGGGGTGGCTACAGCCGCAGCTGCCGCAAAATTTGGCATGAAATGCGATGTCTATATGGGGGCGGAGGATGTGGAACGCCAACGCCTCAATGTATTTCGTATGGAAATGATGGGAGCAGCTGTCCATGCAATTGAGACCGGCACCAAGACCTTAAAAGATGCAGTTGATGCGGCTTTTGGTGCTTGGATGAGGGATTTAGAAGCTTTCTATGTGCTGGGTTCGGCCGTCGGCCCGCATCCTTATCCGACGATTGTCCACGAATTTCAAAAGGTTATCAGTGAGGAGTCCCGCCGGCAGATTTTGGAGAAAGAAGGCCGCTTGCCTGACTATGTCATTGCCTGTGTTGGCGGCGGTTCCAATGCTATTGGAGCTTTCTCAGAATATGTACAGGACGAAAGTGTTCATTTGATTGGTGTGGAAGCAGCCGGCCGTGGCTTGGACACAGATCAGCATGCTGCCACCATGACCAAGGGCAGGATTGGCGTGGTAGATGGGATGAAGACCTACGCCGTATTTTCAGAAGATGGTTCGGTTGCACCAGTGTACTCGATTTCGGCGGGGCTGGACTATCCAGGAGTCGGACCGGAACATGCTTTCTTTAAGGACTCTGGCCGCGTTCAATATGTGGCTGCCAGTGATGATGAAGCGGTGGATGCTTTGCTCTTGCTGACACAGAAAGAAGGGATTTTGCCAGCTATTGAAAGCTCACATGCTGTGGCAGAGGCTGTCAAATTAGCTCCCAAGCTTTCTCCGGAGGAGATTCTGATTATCAATGTCTCTGGTCGTGGTGATAAAGATGTGGCGGCGATTGCGGACTATTTGGAGAAGCGCAGATAATATCGTCATTTAGTTGATCTTTTATTACTTTGTTAGCTTGCCTTGCCCTACTTTTGAGACTTCCTCACGGAAGCTCTATTCGCAACCTCAAAGCAGTGCTTTGAGCTGTCTGCGGCTGCCTGCTTTACTTGAGTAGGACATGAGCTGAAAGGCAAATGTCAGATAGGACAATCCTCTCAGAAAAGAGATCTTCTGAATCTAGAAAGGAAAGATGATGGAAAAAGTTTTACCAGCTGATATTTTATCCCCCATTCTTGCTTATATGAGGATAAGGGGAGACCATAAGGTCATTTTGGAGAGCATTCCCCGCGATACGGAAACGGCCCGCTTTTCCATTGTGGCCTACAATCCTGTCTTTGAAGTCAAGTATGAAGAAGGCCGGCTGCTGGAAAATGGCCGTTTTGTGGATGAAGATCCACTGGACTACCTTCACCGGCTGACAGTCAAGAAAGACCATGACAGCGAGCTGCCTTTTGGCGGCGGGGCTATCGGTTTTGTCGGATATGATATGATTTCCCTTTATGAAGAGATTGGTCAGATTCCAGCTGACCTGATTGGAACGCCGGATATGCACTTTTTTGTCTATGAAAGCTGCATGATTTTTGACCATAAAAAGGAAAAGATTCATCTGGTGGAAGAAGCGCTCTACAGTCAGCGGACAGAGGCGGATCTGGCGGACAGTCTGGACCGAATCCTGACCGAGCTGCAGCAGCCGGCAGCAAATGAATTTTCGCCCTTAGAGCTGTCCAGCCTGCATTTTCAGAGCCATTTGGAGCAGGATAGCTTCGAAAAAATGGTGGAAGAAGCCCGGAGCTTGATTCGGCAGGGCGATATGTTCCAGTGCGTGCTCAGCCAGCGTTTCTCAGCTGCTTTTTCAGGCAATCCTCTGGACTATTACCGCAATCTGCGGGTGACCAATCCGTCCAATTATCTTTATTTCTATGATTTTGGGGACTATCAGATTATCGGGGCCAGCCCAGAAAGTCTGGTGTCTGTCAAGGAAGGGCGTGTGACGACCAATCCGATTGCCGGTACCCGTCCCCGCGGGGCTGATGAGCTGGCGGACAAGGAATTGGCAGCCGATTTGCTGGCGGATGAAAAGGAGGTCGCTGAGCACCGCATGCTGGTGGATCTGGGCCGCAATGACATCGGAAAGATTGCTCAGATTGGCAGTGTGCAGCTGACCAAGTACATGGAAGTGGAGCATTTCCGCTATGTCATGCACCTGACCAGTGTCGTCAAGGGGCGGCTGCTGCCGCATCTGACGGCCATGGATGCCCTCAAGTCTACCCTGCCGGCCGGCACCGTTTCAGGCGCGCCCAAGATTCGGGCTATGAAGCGGATCTACCAGCTGGAGCAGGAAAAGCGGGGTGTCTATGCAGGAGCGATTGGCTACCTGTCTGCGACAGGGGACATGGATTTTGCCATTGCCATTCGGACCATGATTTTGAAAAATGGCAGAGCTTATGTGCAGGCGGGAGCAGGCATTGTCTATGATTCTGTCCCAGCTAAAGAATACCAGGAGACCATCAACAAGGCCAAGTCCATGACCAAGATAGGAGATACTCAATGATTTTACTGATTGATAATTATGATTCCTTTACCTATAATCTGGCCCAGTATATCGGGACCTATGCGGAAGTTCAGGTACTGCGCAATGATGATGCAAATCTCTATCAGGCGGCGGAAAAAGCCCAGGCGCTGGTCCTGTCTCCCGGTCCCGGCTGGCCGGCTGACGCGGGCAGAACGGAAGACATCATCCGTGATTTTGCAGATCAGAAGCCGATATTAGGGATTTGTTTGGGCCATCAGGCTATTGCTGAGGTTTTCGGAGGAACCTTGGGGCTGGCGCCCAAGGTCATGCACGGCAAGCAGAGTCAGCTGCATTTTGAAAAGCCCTCTCCGCTTTACAGGGGAGTTGACAAGGGCCGGCCGATTATGCGCTATCATTCGATTCTGATTGAGGAAATGCCGGAGGACTTTGAAGTGACTGCTAGGGCAGCAGATGATGGGGCTGTTATGGCTATTCAGCACAGGAGCCGGCCGATTTACGGTTTTCAGTATCATCCGGAAAGTATCGGCACGCCCGATGGACTCTTGTCGATTAAGAATTTTATTGATTTGGTCAAAGAGGGGGAAAAACGATGAAAGAAATAATTGCCAAAATAGCAGATTTTAAAGATCTGACCGGCCAGGAGATGGCCGGAGTGATTGAGGATATCGTGACTGGTCAGGTGTCGGAAGCGCAGATTGCAGCCTTTCTTTTGGGCTTGAAAATGAAAGGGGAGACGGTGGAGGAAAGGACCGCTCTGGCTCAGGTTATGCGGGAGCATGCCCAGCATATTCCGGCCTCGATTGCTAATGCTATGGATAACTGCGGCACCGGCGGTGACAGGTCTTTTTCCTTTAATGTTTCGACAACGGCAGCCTTTGTTTTGGCAGGAGGCGGTATCCCTATGGCTAAGCACGGCAACCGCTCCATTTCTTCCAAGTCAGGTTCGGCCGATGTGCTGGAGGCTCTGGGCATCAATCTGGATTTGGCGCCGAATCAGCTGGCTCAGGTGCTGGAAGAGGCCGGGATTGTCTTTCTCTTTGCCAAAAATATGCATCCAGCCATGAAGTATATCATGCCGGCCCGCCTCAGCCTCGGCATCCCGACTATCATGAACCTGACCGGCCCGCTGATTCATCCCATGGATTTGGAAACCCAGCTCTTGGGAACCAGCCGGCCGGATATGCTGGAAAGCACGTCTCAGGTATTGAAAAATATGGGCCGCAAGCGGGCTCTGGTCGTATCAGGGCCGGATGGACTGGACGAAGCCGGTCTGAGTGGTCCGACCCAGTATGCCCTGCTGGAAAAGGGGAGGATCCAGCTGGCCAGTTTTACTCCGGAAGATGTGGGCATGGCCCGCCTTCCGCTGGAAGCTGTTCGCGGCGGAGACGCTCAGGAAAATGCAGCCATTCTGCTCTCTGTTCTGCAGAATCAGGCAGGACCCTGCCTGGAAATGACCGTCCTCAATGCCGGTCTGGGTTTTTATGCCAATGGCAAAACGGCCTCTATCAAAGAAGGGATTGCTCTGGCGCGTGAGGTTCTTGCCAGCGGCGCTGCCTATGAAAAGCTGAAAAAACTGCAGGAGTATCAAAAATGAACAAAGAATTTCTCCCGACCATTCTCAGACAGAAGGAAGCAGAAGTGGCTGCCATGGCCTATGAAGAGCTGCAGCCCCTGCGCCAAACCTATTCTTTCTACGATTTCCTTAAAAGCCGGCCTCAGGAGCTGCAGCTGATTGCCGAGGTCAAAAAAGCCAGTCCCAGCTTGGGCAATATTAATCTTGATGTGGAGATTGTCCAGCAGGCCCGGATCTATGAGGAGAACGGTGCAGCTATGATTTCGGTCCTGACCGATGAAATTTTTTTCAAAGGCAGTCTGGACTATCTGCGGGACATCTCGGATCAGGTCAGCATTCCTACCCTCAATAAGGACTTTATCATTGATGAAAAGCAGATTGTAAGGGCCAGAAATGCTGGGGCGACAGTGATTCTTCTCATTGTGGCGGCTTTAACGGAAAAGCGGCTGAAAGAGCTCTATGACTTTGCGGTCGGTCTGGGTCTGGAAGTCTTAGTTGAGACTCACAATCTGACGGAGTTGGAAGCTGCCCACCGCTTGGGAGCCCGCATCATCGGAGTCAATAACCGCAATTTAGTAACCTTTGAAACGGACATCAATACCAGCCTTGGTCTGTCTGCTCATTTCAAAGCTGACAGGGTTTATATTTCTGAGTCAGCCATTTTTGAGAAAGCAGATGCCGAGCTGGTGGCCCCTTATTTTGATGCTGTTCTGGTCGGAACAGCCCTCATGCAGGCGGAAGATGTAGCTGCGAGAATGAAGGAGCTGAAAGTTGACAAAAGTTAAAATCTGCGGCCTGTCAAGTCCTGAAGCAGTACAGGCTGCTGTGGCTGCCGGAGCTGACTATATCGGCTTTGTCTTTGCGGAGAGCCGCAGACAGATCAGCCCTGAAAAGGCAGCTCAGCTGTCCAAGCTCATCCCCCCAACTGTCAAAACAGTCGGTGTCTTTGTCTCCCCCTGTCTGGAAGAGCTGCAGGCTGTTATGGCGGCTGCAGATCTTGATTTGCTGCAGATTCATGGGGAGTTTGATGAAGCGCTGCTGCCTCAGCTTGGCCGCCCGGTCATTCGGGCCTATCAGGTCAAGCAGGGACTGGGGCAGGTCAGCCGTGCAGCGGACTACATTCTCTTTGATGCTCCGCTTGCCGGCAGCGGTCAGACTTTTGACTGGCAGACAGCAGATACCAGCAGGATTGAGCAGCCTTTCTTTATCGCCGGAGGTCTGACAGCAGACAATGTTGGAGCAGCAATTGAGCACTTTTCCCCCTATGCAGTGGATGTTTCCAGCGGTGTAGAAACAGACGGGCGAAAGGATAAAGCAAAAATCCAAGCATTTATAGAAAGAGTGAAACATGGCATATAATCAACCCAATCAAGAAGGATTCTACGGTGATTTTGGCGGGCGCTTTGTTCCCGAAACCCTGATGACAGCTGTTTTAGAGCTGGAGCAGGCTTATCAGGACAGCAAAAAAGACCCGGCTTTTCAGGCAGAGCTGGACGAGCTGCTCAGGCAGTATGTCGGCCGGGAGAATCCCCTTTACTTTGCTAAAAATCTGACAGCCTACGCCGGCGGAGCCAAAATCTACCTCAAAAGAGAAGATCTCAAC
This sequence comes from Streptococcus panodentis, assembly GCF_017884005.1. Lineage (GTDB taxonomy): Bacteria > Bacillota > Bacilli > Lactobacillales > Streptococcaceae > Streptococcus > Streptococcus panodentis. The sequence goes on along the minus strand of NZ_QFAY01000019.1, from coordinate 27,907 downwards.
CATACCGGAGCTCATAAGATTAACAACGCCCTTGGCCAAGTGCTTTTGGCCAAGCGCATGGGCAAGAAGAAAATCATCGCAGAGACCGGAGCGGGCCAGCATGGTGTAGCTACGGCCACGGCAGCAGCTCTCTTTAACATGGACTGCACCATCTATATGGGCGAGGAAGATGTCAAGCGTCAGGCTCTCAATGTTTTTCGCATGGAGCTCTTGGGAGCCAAGGTCGAGTCGGTGACGGACGGGTCGCGGGTGCTCAAAGATGCTGTCAATGCCGCCCTGCGGGCATGGGTAGCTCATGTGGACGATACCCACTATATCATGGGGTCCGCGCTGGGTCCCCATCCTTTCCCAGAAATTGTCCGCGACTATCAGAGTGTGATTGGCAGAGAAGCCAAGCGGCAATTTGCCGAGCAGAATGCCGGTGCTCTTCCGGATGCTTTAGTAGCCTGTGTCGGCGGCGGCTCTAACGCTATCGGTCTCTTTTATCCCTTTGTCAACGATGCATCAGTTGCCATGTATGGGACAGAGGCAGCTGGCCGTGGCTTGGATACTGACGAGCATGCTGCGACCCTGACCAAGGGCCGGCCGGGCGTTCTCCACGGTGCTCTCATGGATGTTCTCCAGGATGAGCAGGGCCAGATTCTGGAAGCCTTCTCTATCTCAGCCGGCCTGGACTATCCGGGTATCGGTCCGGAACATTCCCACTTTAATGCGATCAAGCGGGCTACCTATGTCCCTGTAACGGATGAGGAAGCCCTGGAAGCCTTTCAGCTTCTGTCCCGTATCGAAGGCATCATACCAGCTCTGGAATCCAGCCATGCCATTGCCTATGCGGTGCAATTGGCTAAGGAACTGGGACCGGACAAGTCTATGATTGTCTGCTTATCCGGCCGCGGCGACAAGGATGTGGTTCAGGTTAAGGAGCGTTTAGAAGCAGATGCAGCCCAAAAAGGAGGTGCCCATGACTAAAACACTCACTCAGCATTTAGAAGCTATCAAAAAAGCAGGCAAGGGGATTTTTGTTCCCTATATCATGGCCGGCGACCACGAGAAAGGCTTAGCAGGTTTGTCAGAGACGATTTCATTTTTGGAAGATTTGGGCGTGTCAGCCATTGAAATCGGCCTGCCTTTTTCAGACCCTGTTGCAGACGGGCCAGTTATTGAGGCGGCGGGCCTGCGCAGCCTAGGCCGCCATACTTCCGCCAAGACACTGGTCGCAGCTCTGCAGCAAGTGGATACTCAGCTGCCCTTGATTATCATGACTTACTTCAATCCCATTTTTCAGTACGGTCTCAAGGATTTTGTTGCTGACTTGGCTGGGACACCGGTCAAGGGGCTGATTATCCCGGACCTGCCCCATGAGCATGAAGATTTTATCCAGCCGCAGCTTGCCGGCACTGACATTGCTCTGATTCCGCTGGTCAGTCTGACGACTGGTCTGGCACGCCAGCAGGAGCTGATTAAGAATGCTCAAGGTTTTATCTATGCTGTTGCCATCAATGGTGTGACAGGAAAAAGCGGTGATTACCGCAATGATTTGGACCAGCACTTGAGCAAGCTCCATGATATTGCTGAGATTCCAGTACTGACGGGCTTTGGCGTTTCGACCCTGGAGGATGTTGCCCGTTTCAATCAAGTCTCAGACGGTGTCATTGTCGGATCCAAGATTGTCAAAGCTCTTCATGAAAAGGACGCCAGTATCGCAGCCTTTATCCAAGCAGCAGCAGCTTATAAGAAATAAGCACCGCCACGCCGAGCAAAAGACAGGGCACAAATGCCAGCCTGTCTTTTTTCTGTTTAAAGCAGAAGCAGGCGAGGCCGGAGAAAGAGGCAATCTGGATGAGAATGAGAATTTCTGTCAGGCTGAAAATAGCAGCGCAGGAAGCCAGAAAGAGAAAGTCGCCAGCGCCAATCCCCATATTCCAGACATAGGCCAGCAGGCCCAGCAGCAAAAAGCCGAGCATCAGCCAGCTGAAGCCGGCCGTCAGAGTCAAGATGAGGTGAAACATCAGCCAAATCATCAAGGGGTACTGCTGCTCCCGCTGATCGTAAATTGCCAGAGTCAGACCCATAGTGAGCAGCAGAAGCTGGCTGGCGGAGAGGATCCCGAATGAAGCTGTCAGAAAAAGACTGCCCAAGACACATTCAAAAAGCAAGTAGCGCAAGGGAATCCTGCCGCTGCAGAAACGACAGCGCAGGCAGTTGATGAGCTGGGAGAGGATAGGGATTAAATCTCGGGGGGCCAGTCTTTGCCCGCAGCGGTTGCAGTGACTGGCTGGTCTGATGACTGAACGCTCCGGGAAGCGGTCAATCACCAGCCCCAGAAAAGAAGCGATACTGCTGCCGACGAAGAAAAAATATAGATGAATCATACTTATTTATTCGCATTTTTCGCTGAATATTCTGAAATTTTGCAACTTTTCTCATAAAGATACTTTCTGAGTCAAAAGACTTGAATTTCTTATTTAGAAAGGTTATAATTAACTCATAATCATAAAGATTAGAATCATTATAAATAAGCGAGGTAAAAATATGACGCAAGTAAAAAATGAAGCAGTGACGGACGTAGCAACTTTCAGCAGCCAAAAGGCTCTACCTAAAACCAAGGCGATTCTCAACCAAGTTGTCGCCGATCTCTATACGGCTCACATCGCCCTGCATCAGGTGCATTGGTATATGCGCGGGGCTGGTTTTATGGTTTGGCATCCAAAGATGGACGAATACATGGAAACCTTGGATGAAACTTTGGACGAAGTCAGCGAACGCTTGATTACACTGGGCGGCAAGCCTTACTCAACTCTGACGGAGTTTATCCAACACAGCAATATCGAAGAAAAAGAGGGGACATTCAGCAAGAGTGTTGAAGAAAGCCTGACACGTGTCATTGAGATTTTCCGCTATCTGACCGGCCTCTACCAAAAGGCTCTGGATGTAACGGATGAAGAGGGTGATGATGTGACCAATGATATCTTTGTCGGAGCCAAAGCCGACCTTGAAAAGACCATCTGGATGCTGACGGCAGAAATCGGCCAAGCACCAGGCTTATAAACAGCTTATATCCATGCAAAGCAGAAAGGAGCAGGTCTTCCTTTCTGTTTTTCTATAGCCCTTAAGGAACCCAGTCCGCAGGATGCCGTTGAGTTTAGGCTGTTGGTGCAGTTGGAGCCAGCGAGAAGTCCGTACTGAAGCTTCCTTAACGAAGCCAGTCCGTAGGATGCCGTTGAGTTTAGGATGTTGGGGACGGCCGAACCAGCGGGGAGCGATAATCTCTGTTCTTTCATTTCTTAACCATTCTGCTTCATTCTTCTCAAAAAATGAGGCAAAACCTGAGACGCATACCTCCTTTCTTTCTGTCTTGAAAAGAGGCTGAAAATTTGATAAAATAAGGCTCATGAAAACACTGTATGATGTTCAGCAATTTCTCAAAAGTTTTGGCATTATCATCTACATGGGCAAGCGCCTCTACGATATCGAAATGATGAAAATTGAGCTGGAGAGAATTTACGATGCCGGGCTGATGGATAAGCTGGATTATCTGGCAGCGGAATCTGTGCTGCGCCGAGAACATCAGCTAGAGTTAGAATATTTAGAGAAGAAAAAGGAGACTTGAGATGGTAACTTGGATTTTGTGGGCTTTGCTTTTGGGAATGCTGGGCTGGATGGGCTTTAACTATCTCCGCCTGCGTCGGGCGGCGAAAGTCGTGGACAATGGGGAATTTGAAGGCCTGATTCGTCAGGGGCAGCTGGTTGACCTGCGCGATCCGTCGGATTATCACCGCAAGCATATTCTGGGTGCTCGCAATATTCCCTCCCAGCAGCTGAAGGATAGTATCGGTGCGCTTCGCAAGGATAAGGCCGTTCTTTTATATGAAAACAGCCGCGGCCAGCGCGTGACCAATGCGGCTTTGTATCTGAAAAAACAAGGTTTTAAAGAAATCTACATTCTTTCCTATGGACTGGATTCTTGGAATGGCAAGGTAAAAACAAGCTGATGGAGAGAAAATGTGAAAAAAAATATCGTAGGATATAGGCAAAATAGATTTCATGTGTTATAATAAACCAATATTAATATTTAAGGAGTTTTTACAACATGTAGGGAAAGAAAAAATCTTCTTTGGTTTTAGGTATCCTATCTGTTATTTTTAGCCTTTTGTTCGCTTTGATTGGACTTGTTTTAGGAATCATTGGACTGGTTCTGGCTAGTTCACACCAAAAAGAGGCTAATTTGAATTATAATACAGAAAAAATTCTGAATATCGTCGGCATTGCTGTTTCTGCAATTAACATGGTTGCAGGGTTTATGATGGCTATGAATGCATTGGGGTACTAATCCCCTAAAAAGGAAGCTGGGACAAGCGTACCCAGCTTTCTGTGTTTCTGTTGTTTGATTTGCAAGCCACTGTGGCTGATTGCCATCTTCGTTGGCTTTTTTCAGCTCCAAAGATAACTAAAGCAGCTGTGCTGGGGTGGGGAGGCGAACTCTTTTGATTTGTTTGGAGTTCTTTCCTACTCTTTTTTTACCAACTTTCCTCCAAAAATCTTTTAATAGTCTGGAATTCTTCTTGATTCAAAGGGCGGTAATTTCCTTTGGCTAAGTCTGTATCCAATCTAAAGCCGGCAAAATGCGTGCGTTTGAGATAGATGACTTTGACACCGACAGCCAGAAACATTTTTTTGATTTGATGAAACTTGCCCTCAGAAAGAGTGACCGCAGCTCTGCTAAAAAAGGGGGCAGAGGAGTGAATCATCAGCTGTGCCGGCTGACAGACGGTACCGTCCAAAAAAACAATGCCTTTGGCAAAAGCGGCAACATCATCTGGGCTTAAAGGACCGTTGACCTCCACATAGTAGGTTTTGTCCACATGGTATTGAGGATGGAGCAGCTGAAATCCCAGAGGGCCGTTGTCTGTTAGCAGCAGCAGTCCTTCAGTGTCCCGATCCAGCCGACCGACTGAGTAAAGCTGCTCCTTGCAGTCTTCCTCTATCAAATCCAGTACGGTTGCTTTCTCGGTGTCACGGTTGGCAGTCACATAGCCGGCCGGTTTGTGGAGTATCCAGTAACGGTGAGGCTGGCCCTGGACAGCTTTGCCCTCTAGGCAGATAGTCTGAAGACCGCAGTCAACATTCTGGCTCAGTCGGCGGGCTGCTCTGCCGTCAACAAGGATTTGGCCTCGCTGCAGCAGCTGCTTCATTCTTTTGCGGCTGATATTCTGCTCAGCCAGCAGGTGGTCTAGTCGCATGGCTCCCTCCTTTTCCTTTTTCTTTATCATAGCACATTTTCCTGAGAGCTGCCTGATTTTTTTATGGAGGAGGGAGAAATGCTTGCTGAAAACATTTACACTTAGCTGAACCGTGTTTTTTGAGCCGGTCTGTGGTATAATTGTTCAGTTAGAAATAAAATTTAAAAATTCAGAGGAAATCATGACAAAATTAAGAGAAGATATTCGGAATATCGCTATTATCGCTCACGTTGACCACGGGAAGACAACCTTGGTCGATGAATTGCTCAAGCAGTCTCATACACTGGATGAGCGCAAGGAGCTGCAGGAGCGGGCCATGGACTCGAATGACCTGGAAAAAGAACGCGGCATTACCATCCTTGCTAAAAATACGGCCGTTGCCTATGAGGGCACTCGGATTAATATCATGGATACACCGGGCCACGCGGACTTCGGCGGCGAAGTCGAGCGGATTATGAAGATGGTTGACGGTGTAGTGCTGGTTGTCGATGCCTATGAAGGCACCATGCCCCAGACCCGCTTTGTGCTGAAAAAAGCCTTGGAGCAGGATCTGGTGCCGATTGTTGTAGTCAATAAAATCGATAAGCCGTCTGCCCGCCCGGCAGAAGTAGTGGACGAAGTTCTGGAGCTCTTTATTGAGCTGGGAGCGGATGATGATCAGCTGGATTTCCCAGTTGTCTACGCTTCTGCTATTAATGGGACTTCCTCCCTGTCAGATGATCCGGCAGACCAAGAGCATACCATGGCGCCGATTTTTGACACCATTATCGATCATATCCCGGCGCCGGTGGATAATTCTGACGAGCCATTCCAATTTCAGGTGTCCCTTTTGGACTATAATGACTTTGTCGGCCGTATCGGTATCGGCCGTGTCTTCCGCGGCTCAGTCAAGGTCGGCGATCAGGTGACTCTCTCTAAGCTGGACGGCACTACGAAAAACTTCCGGGTGACCAAGCTCTTTGGTTTCTTCGGTTTGGAACGGCGGGAAATCACTGATGCCAAGGCGGGGGATTTGATTGCGGTATCCGGTATGGAAGACATCTTTGTCGGAGAGACTATCACACCGACAGATGCAGTGGAGGCCCTGCCGGTCCTGCACATCGATGAGCCGACCCTGCAGATGACCTTCTTGGTCAATAACTCACCATTTGCCGGCCGTGAAGGAAAATGGGTAACTTCTCGCAAGGTGGAAGAACGCCTGCAGGCAGAACTGCAGACTGACGTTTCTCTCCGTGTAGACCCGACCGATTCGCCGGATAAATGGATTGTTTCCGGCCGCGGGGAACTGCATCTCTCTATCCTGATTGAAACCATGCGCCGTGAAGGCTATGAGCTGCAGGTGTCCCGTCCGGAAGTCATCGTCAAAGAAATAGATGGTGTTAAATGCGAACCATTCGAGCGCGTGCAGATTGACACACCGGAAGAATACCAAGGTTCCGTCATTCAAAGCCTGTCTGAGCGCAAGGGCGAAATGCTGGATATGGTGGCAGCCGGCAACGGCCAAACCCGTCTTGTCTTTCTGGTTCCTGCCCGCGGTCTGATTGGCTATTCTACGGAGTTCCTTTCCATGACCCGCGGTTATGGGATTATGAACCATACCTTTGATCAGTATCTGCCCCTCATCCCGGGTGAAATCGGCGGCCGCCACCGCGGTGCACTGGTTTCCATTGATGCCGGCAAGGCAACGACCTACTCTATCATGTCTATCGAGGAGCGGGGCACCATCTTTGTCAATCCAGGTACGGAAGTTTACGAAGGCATGATTATCGGGGAAAATTCCCGCGAAAATGACCTGACTGTCAATATTACCAAGGCGAAACAGATGACCAATGTCCGCTCTGCGACCAAGGATCAGACAGCGGTTATCAAGACACCGCGGATTCTGACGCTGGAAGAATCACTGGAATTCCTCAATGATGACGAATACATGGAAGTCACTCCTGAATCTATCCGCCTGCGCAAGCAGATTCTCAACAAGGCAGAGCGCGAAAAAGCCAATAAAAATAAAAAGAAAAAAGCAGCTGAATAAATGCTGGGAAAGGAGCAGCAAAATGGTCTATTTAATCATCGGAATCTTGATTCTGCTTTTCTATATTTTTGCTGTTCCAGCCAGTATCAAGGGGACGCTCAATGCGGTCACCTTGGTTCTCTTGATTGTGGCTCTGATTATTTTATTTGGTCTGGGTCTTTTTCAGGTCTTTCGGCTGCCGGCTGAGTACTTTGTGGGCTTCGGCCTGTCAGTGATTGCTATCTTGGCCCTGCGCGACATCAGCCGCCTGAAGCCGCCTAATAAATCAAAGAAACAGGCTGACCAAGAGTTGGAATAAAAAAGAAAAGAATGGAAAGCGAAAATCATTGATTTTCTGAATTTCCATTCTTTTTTTAGACAAGTTCGGCAATTTTTTTCAGTGCGGCCTGCCGTTCTGGGTCGGAGATTTTATTGACCCGGCCGACATTAAACCATTTTTTCTTTTGGACGCCGACAGATTTCAAAGTGTTGCTGAGGACGATTTTTTTAGAAGCGTTGCCGGCAATGAAGCGCTCATACCAAGTGGGCCCGGCAGATGTGGAAAAGATGATGGCTTCCTGCAGGTTGGGCAGCAGACCTTCTAGGAGACCGGACGGCTTATCCCGATAGGCAAATTCTTTCAGAAAGACCTTATCAAAAAAGCCCTTGACGATGGCGGGGACATCATTCCACCAGATAGGGTAGATGAAGATGAGCCGGCTGCTCTTTTTCATCACTTCCTGATAGTGCTGAACCAGCGGATCCAGCGCCTGACCCTGGCTGAAGAGAGCCAGCTCTTCTTTTGTGTAAACCGGATTGAAACCGTCGGCATAGAGGTCTAAGAGTTCATACTCTTGCTTTTGGCTCCGAAGAGAGTCAAGAACCGTATTTAAAATAGCGTGGTTGAAGCTCTTGTCATAAGGATGCGCATAGATAATAGCGGTTGTCATAGTATACCTCCTATTGATAAAATGCAAAAGTTGTCTCGATAATGTGAGACAAACCGGCCGTTTGGGACGAGTAAATGCCCTGGCGTATCAGCGTGCTGATTCCCAAGATGAAGCTCCACAGGTGCATAAAGGCAAGGTTAAAATCATAATGTCCATTCAGAGAATCAATGAAGCGCTGGATGACTTCCCGATTGTAACGAAAGGAGGCGACATCCATCTCCAGCTGCAGATGGCCCGCTTCATCAAACTGGGTAGTCAGGGCATAGGGGCTGAAGAAGAGAAAGTCAAAGAGATGCGGATAGTCTTGGCAATAGCCAATGAACTGATAGCCCAGATGAACCAGCTCTTCTCTGGGAGTCTGATCCCCTTGCTTGCCGCTCTTAAGATAGGCTGCGAAATGGTCTGAAATCACTGGAATCAGAGCATTTAAGAGAGCGTTCTTGTTCTCGAAATGGCGGTAGCTGGCTGCATGGCTGACCTGGCATTGTGCGGTCAGTTTGCGGAGAGACAGGCTCTGCCAGCCCTCTTTTTCAATCTGCTGGGCTCCTAGTCTGACCAGTTCAGTCTTTAAATTCCGTTCTTTTTGTGCCATCTTTTTCTTGCTCTCTCATGTTACCACTGGTAACTTTCTTCTAATTTTATTGTAGCACTTTGGCCAGGGAAAGACAAGAAAAAGCCTGCAGCCTTTTCTGTTTTTGTCTTTACAGAAAGAATAGACTTATGTTACAAAGTGTTTCAAACAGATGAAAACATCTCATTTTTTTCAAAACTTCTTAACAGTCGAAAATAAAAGTCTGCTATGGCTTTTTTATTTCCGCAAAAAAGGGTAAAATAGAGTGAAGTATGAATGGAAGAGGTTGTTTATGAAACATATTGCAAATTTTGCCAATAAAAAAGTCTTGGTCTTGGGATTGGCCAAGTCAGGTGAGTCGGCTGCCCGCCTCTTAGACAGCTTGGGGGCCATTGTGACAGTCAATGACGGCAAGCCTTTCGAGGAAAATCCTGCAGCTCAGTCTCTGCTGGAAGAAGGCATCAAGGTAGTGACCGGAGGGCATCCTCTGGAGCTTTTGGATGAAGACTTTGAGTTGATGGTGAAAAATCCCGGCATTCCCTATGACAACCCGATGGTGGTGCGGGCTTTGGAGAAAAAAATTCCGGTTGTGACAGAGGTGGAGCTGGCCTATCTGATCTCAGAAGCGCCGATTATTGGGATTACAGGTTCCAATGGCAAAACCACGACGACGACGATGATTGCCCAAGTGCTGACGGCTGGCGGCCGCAAGGGCCTTTTGTCCGGCAATATCGGTTTTCCGGCCAGTCAGGTAGCCCAGACAGCCAGCAGCAGCGATACTTTGGTGATGGAGCTGTCCTCCTTTCAGCTGATGGGCATTGAGACCTTTCACCCGCACATCGCTGTCATCACAAATCTGATGCCGACCCATTTAGACTATCATGGCTCTTTTGAAGACTATGCGGCGGCCAAGTGGAACATCCAGAAAAATATGACCGCTGCTGATTATTTGGTCCTGAATTTCAATCAAGACTGGGCCAAAGAGATGGCTGGTCAGACTGAAGCCCAGGTTGTGCCTTTTTCAACGGCTGAAAAGGTAGACGGCGCATACTTGGAAGGAGACACTCTTTACTTCCGCGGCGAGGCTGTCATGAAAGCAGATGAAATCGGGGTTCCGGGCAGCCACAATATCGAAAATGCTCTGGCAGCTATTGCTGTGGCCAAGCTGAGCGGGATTGCTTCTCCTATCATCAGGGAAACGCTGTCCGCTTTTGGCGGGGTCAAACATCGGCTGCAGTATGCAGGAACAATCAACGGTGTCGCTTTTTACAATGACAGCAAATCAACCAATATTTTAGCGACCCAGAAAGCGCTGTCGGGCTTTGACAACAGCAAGGTGGTGCTGATTGCCGGCGGGCTGGACCGGGGCAATGAATTTGATGAGCTGGTGCCGGACATGAAAGGGCTGAAAAAAATGGTCATCCTGGGCCAGTCGGCTGCACGTATGAAGAGAGCGGCGGATCAGGCAGGCGTGCCTTATCTGGATGCGACGGATGTCCGAGATGCGGCCCGTAAGGCCTTTGCCCAAGCAGCACCTGGGGACGTTGTTCTGCTCAGTCCAGCCAATGCCAGCTGGGATATGTACAGTAATTTTGAAGTGCGCGGAGAGGAATTTTTGGCAACAGTTGAAGAATTAAAAGGGTAAGATGAAAAAAATCGTATTTACAGGCGGCGGAACGGTAGGGCATGTGACCCTCAATCTGCTGCTGATTCCTAAGTTTATCGAAGAAGGCTGGCAGGTTCACTATATCGGTGATCAGCATGGTATCGAGTATCAAGAGATTCAAAAGTCTGGTTTGGACGTGACCTTTCACTCGGTGGCCACCGGCAAGCTCCGCCGTTATTTTTCCTGGCAGAATCTGCTGGACGGCTTTAAGGTCGTTTGGGGAGTTTTCCAATCGCTGGGTATCCTCATCAAACTGCGGCCGCAGGCCCTCTTTTCTAAGGGGGGCTTTGTATCGGTGCCGCCGGTCATTGCGGCCCGCCTGTCCGGGGTGCCGGTTTATGTGCATGAGTCGGATTTATCGATTGGCCTGGCCAATAAAATCGCCTATAAGTGCGCAAGCAAGATGTATACCACTTTTGAGCAGGCGCCTGCCCTGACCAAGGCAGAGCATGTCGGAGCAGTGACCAAGGTCGGCAGTCAATCCGTGGAAAATCCGGCGGAGTTAGAAGACATCCGCAGCCAGTTTGATCAAGATCTGCCCACCCTCCTCTTTGTCGGGGGCTCAGCCGGCGCCAAGGTCTTTAATGACTTTGTGAGCAGCCATCGGGCGGCTCTGACAGAGCGCTATAACATTATCAATCTGACCGGCGATGCCAGTCTGGACGAAGCAGCTCCCCATCTCTACCGAAAGGCCTATGCGACGGACCTTTACCAGCCCTTGCTGGAATTGGCCGATGTCGTGGTGACCCGGGGCGGATCCAATACGATTTTTGAACTGCTGGCCATGAAGAAGCTTCAGATTATCGTGCCCCTTGGGCGCGAAGCCAGCCGCGGCGACCAGATTGAAAATGCAGACTACTTTGTAAAAAAAGGCTATGCCAAGAAACTGGAGGAAAGTCAGCTGGATTTAGAACAGCTGCAGGCGGCAGTCGAGGATGTACTGGAGCAGCAGCAGGCTTACCATCAGGCGATGGAAGAATCTCATGAAATCAAGTCTTTGGAGGAATTTTACAGCCTACTGAGAGCAGATATTGACAAAGGAAAGAAATGAGCAAAAACAATCATGATGAGCCAAAGGAAGAGGTGACAGAACACCTCTCCGAATGGCAGAAACGCAATAAAGAATATTTGGAGAAAAAAGCTCAGGCAGAAGCAGAAAAACAGAAAGAAGCGGAAGAAGCTGCCGCCGAAGAAGGAGAAGAAGCTGCCGCTCAAGCGGAAGAAGGCATGGAAAAAGCTGACCGGGAAGCGGAAGAGGATGAGGCAGAATCAGAAGCGGCTGCTGAAGAGGCGGAAATAGAAGAGCTGTTTGATGAAGCTGTTCAAGCAGCAGAGGCCGAACCGGAGCTGACCGAAAAAGAACGCAAAAAGCTGGAAAAGCTGCAGAAAAAGGCAGAAAAAGCGACAGCAAAGGCACCGATAGCAAGGGTTCACCTCTATCGGGCCCTGCCGGTCCTCTTGGGCAGCACCCTCCTCTTTCTGCTCTCGCTTTACTTTCTGACACCTCTGGCAACGATGAAAACTCTTGAATTTTCAGGCAATCAGGCCGTTGATCAGGAGACTTTGCTGCAGAGCAGCCGGATAGATGATCGGGATTATACCTTGACGACCCTGCTCAATCAGTCCAATTATGCCCGCAATATGAAGGCGTCAAGTCCTTGGATTGAACAGGTGGACATGACCTATCAGTTTCCGGTTACCTTTCAGGTGACCGTCAAGGAATATGCTGTCTTAGCCTATCTCCACGACGGCGGCCAGTATTATCCGATTCTGACCAACGGTCAGGTGATTGAGCAGGCAGCAGCAGCTGATTCGCTGCCTGAGACTTACCTTGCAGTTGAGTTTACTGACCGCGGTCTGATAAAAGAATTTGCCCAGCAGATGGCAAAAATTTCGGACGTCATTAAGAAGAATATTAAGACGGTCCAGCTGACTCCAAGCAAGGTGACATCCGACTTGCTGACGCTGACCATGTACGATGGCAATAAAATCTTGGTTCCTATTGCTCATATCAGCAAGAAACTGCCTTATTATAAGGGGATTCAGCCGCAGTTAGAGGCGCCGAGCGTTGTTGATATGGAGGCCGGAATCTTCAGCTATGCAGAAGGTGCGGAAGCTCAGGGAGAAGAGACGGCATCCGACAGTGCAACTGATACTGGTACGGAGCAGCCGGCGGGCGAGGAGCAGCCAGCAGAAGAAAGTCAGGAAGACGGTGCAGCTGCAGCTCAAAATTCGGCAGAAAATACGGGAAATACCGAAAATCGCTAAATTATATGGAGAAAAACTGCACATTTTCACTTTCTTTATGTTATAATAAAGCTTGGGTAACTCTATTTTTGGGAGTTATTAGTATAGACCGGAAAGATGGAAGATAGAGAGGACTGGTGTAATGGCTAGAGACGGCTTTTTTACTGGATTAGATATAGGAACTAGCTCAATTAAAGTGTTGGTGGCAGAGCACATCAACGGTGAAATGAATGTTATTGGAGTCAGCAATGCTAAAAGCGCTGGCGTTAAAGATGGGATTATCGTCGATATTGAAGCGGCTGCAACTGCGATTAAAACCGCTATTTCCCAAGCAGAAGAAAAGGCCGGGATTTCGATTGGTTTAGTCAATGTCGGTCTTCCTGCCAACTTGCTGCAGATCGAACCGACACAGGGGATGATTCCTGTTACCAGCGATTCCAAAGAGATTACAGATGAGGATGTTGAAAATGTTGTCAGATCGGCTCTGACCAAGAGTATGACACCTGACCGTGAAGTCATTACCTTTATACCGGAAGAATTCGTAGTGGATGGCTTCCAGGGAATCCGTGATCCGCGCGGTATGATGGGCATCCGGCTGGAGATGCGCGGCCTTCTTTACACAGGTCCGCGGACCATCCTGCACAATCTGCGCAAGACTGTAGAGCGGGCGGGAGTGCAGCTGGAGAATGTTATCATCTCACCTTTGGCTATGACCAAGTCCATTCTGAACGAAGGCGAAAGAGAATTTGGTGCCAGCATCATTGATATGGGCGGCGGCCAAACAACGGTAGCCTCTGTCAAAGGTCAGGAACTGCAGTTTACAAATATCTACCAAGAAGGCGGCGATTATGTCACCAAGGATATCTCAAAAGTCCTGAAAACATCGCAGAAATTAGCCGAAAGCCTTAAATTTAACTACGGAGAAGCCTATGTACCGTCTGCCGGCTCAGAATCTTTCCAAGTAGAAGTAATTGGGGAGATAGAGCCAGTTGAAATCACAGAAAGCTATTTGGCTGAAATCATCTCCGCCCGCATCCGGCATATTTTTGATCAGATCAAACGGGATTTAGACAGAAGACATCTTCTTGAACTGCCGGGCGGCATTGTTATTATCGGCGGTGCAGCGATTCTTCCGGGGGTTGTTGAGCTGGCTCAGGAGGTATTCGGCGTACCGGTTAAACTCTATGTGCCAAATCAAATTGGGATCCGCAATCCAGCCTTTGCTCACGTCATCAGCCTGTCAGAGTATGCCGGAAACTTAACAGATGTCGACATGCTGGCTCAGATTGCTGTTCGCGGCGATGAACAGCTGCGCCATCAGCCGGTGTCCTTTGAACGTCCTGCTCAGTCAGTGCCGCGTTTCAACAGTCAGCCTGCTGAACAGCCGGCCGAAGAACCGATTCAAGAGGTTCCGGCAGCCAGCAGCGATGTGCCAAACCAAGAAGCAAAACCAAGTATTACAGATCGCATGCGCAATCTGATTGGTAATATGTTTGATTAAGGAGAATAAAGAGACTATGACATTTTCATTTGACGCTGCCGCCGCACAAGGCGCAGTCATTAAAGTTATTGGTGTCGGTGGAGGCGGCGGCAACGCCATCAACCGAATGATTGATGAAGGTGTTGCCGGTGTTGAATTTATCGCAGCAAATACGGATGTTCAAGCACTGAGCAGCGCCAAGGCAGAAACGGTGATTCAGCTCGGTCCTAAGCTGACCCGCGGACTGGGTGCCGGAGGGCAGCCTGAGGTTGGCCGTAAGGCTGCGGAAGAAAGCGAAGAAGTCCTGACGGAAGCCCTCCAGGGTGCGGACATGGTCTTCATCACAGCAGGAATGGGCGGCGGCTCTGGTACTGGTGCTGCACCGGTTATCGCGCGCATTGCCAAGGCTGTCGGTGCCCTGACGGTTGCGGTTGTAACCCGGCCTTTCGGCTTTGAAGGCAGCAAGCGCGGCAACTTTGCAGTGGAAGGAATCAACGAGCTCCGCGAGCATGTGGATACACTGCTGATTATCTCCAACAACAACCTGCTTGAAATCGTTGATAAAAAGACTCCGCTCTTAGAAGCGCTGAGCGAAGCGGATAATGTCCTTCGCCAAGGGGTGCAGGGGATTACGGACCTCATCACCAGTCCTGGTCTGATCAATCTCGACTTTGCGGATGTGAAGACCGTTATGGCTGATAAGGGCAATGCCCTGATGGGAATCGGTATCGGCAGCGGTGAAGAGCGCGTGATTGAAGCAGCCCGCAAGGCTATCTACTCTCCGCTTCTGGAAACAACTATTGACGGTGCAGAAGATGTGATTGTCAATGTCACCGGCGGATTGGACATGACGCTGATTGAAGCGGAAGAAGCTTCAGAAATCGTCAATCAGGCTGCCGGCCATGGTGTCAATATCTGGCTCGGTACAGCGATTGATGAGTCCATGAAGGATGAAATCCGCGTGACGGTTGTAGCTACCGGCGTGCGTCAGGAGAAGGTAGACCGCGTCAGCGGAATTGGCCAAACAGCTTCCGGCAGCAGTGCCAGCCGCTCACAGGCCGATGCCCACCGCGAGTCTCATTCAGCGCATTTTGACCGGAACTTTGACTTGACAGAAACGGTGGATGTTCCGACTCCGAACCGTCAAAGAACGGATACGCCCAAAGGCTCAGCCTTTGGCGACTGGGACCTGCGCCGCGAAGCGATTGTCCGTCAGGCAGAACCGGCTTCTTCGGCTCGTGTTGAACGCTATGCAGAGACCAATGAAGATGATGATGAGCTTGAAACACCGCCATTTTTCAGAAACCGTTAATCTAAGCCATGGATTTGCAGAATAATAAGGAAGCCGTTTTTCAGGCCGTTGAAGAAGCGGCTGAAAGGGCCAATCGTTCAAAAGATTCAGTAAAGATTATTGCCGTGACCAAGTATGTTGACTGTCAAACGGCTCAGGAACTCGTCCGCACCGGAGTGACGCATATCGGCGAAAATCGGGTGGATCAGTTTCTGGAAAAATATGAAGCTCTGAAAGATGAAAATCTTACTTGGCATCTAATCGGCAGCCTGCAGAGAAGAAAAGTAAAAGATGTGATTCATCTTGTCGATTACTTCCATGCTTTGGATTCTGTCAAATTGGCTCAGGAGATTGACAAAAGGGCTCAGCGTGTGATTAAATGTTTCCTGCAGGTAAACATTTCTCAAGAAGAAAGCAAGCACGGTTTTCGACTGGAAGAGCTGGATGCTGTCCTGCCTCAGCTTGAATCCTTGAAAAATATTTGCATTGTAGGCTTAATGACAATGGCTCCATTTGAGGCTAGTCACGAGGAGCTGAATCAGATATTTGATACAGCCCGCCAACTTCAAAAAGAATTAAAAAAGAAACAGTTAAAAAACATGCCTTTTTCTGAATTAAGCATGGGAATGAGCCGGGACTATCCTCAGGCTATTGCCAACGGCTCAACCTATGTCAGAATCGGTACCGCGTTTTTTAAATAGGAAAGAACTATGTCATTAAAAGATAGATTTGATAAATTTATAGATTACTTTACGGAAGATGGAGAGGAGACGGACGTACAGGAACGGACCGCAGCTGCTCCTGTTGCTCCTGTCAAGCAGCAGCAGAAGCCTGCACTGGTACAGTCCAAGCCTGCCAAAGAAAACCGGCCGGCCCGTCCAGCTGCTTCAGCTGCCTCGTCGCAGCCGCCGCAGCAGAAATCTCCGACAGAAAACATTACGCGCCTGCATGCGCGCCAGCAGGAACTGGCTCAGCACCGTGCCAATGCGGATGAGAAAATTACCATTGATGTGCGCTATCCGAGGAAATACGAAGAAGCAACAGAGATTGTCGATTTGCTCTTGGCGAATGAAAGCATCCTGATTGATTTCCAGTATATGACAGAGGTGCAGGCACGACGCTGTTTGGACTACCTTGACGGTGCACGCTATGTCTTGGCCGGCAACCTGAAAAAAGTTGCCAGTACCATGTACTTGCTGACTCCAATCAATGTAGTGGTCAATGTAGAAGATATTCGCCTGCCAAATGATGTTGAGCTGAGCGAATTTGACTTTGACATGAAGCGCAGCAGATAAGAGACAGAGATATGATATTTTTTATTCTTCAAGCCGTATCGAATCTGTTTAACCTTTATTCAGCGGTCTTGCTTATCTATGCGCTGTTGTCCTGGTTTCCAGGGGCCTATCAGACCAAGTTTGGCCAGCTAATAACGGCTCTTTCGGAACCCTATTTAAAACTTTTCCGGAAGCTGCCCTTGCAGTTTGCAGGGCTTGATTTCACAGTTTGGATTGCTATTCTGGCTTTACACCTTTTAAATCGCTTGTCTTTCAGCTTATTAGTAGCTCTCTTGTTTTGATACTATGATAAAAGACATCTATCAGCATTTTTCACATGAGGATCGGGACTTTATTGACAGGAGCTTGGAGCTTTTTCAAAGGGTAGAAAATACCTATGCTTTTGAAGCAACTTCTTTTCTGAATCCGCATCAGGTACTGATTCTGAAAAATATTGGCAAAGGCTATGATGTACAGGTCTTCGCCAGTTCGGATTATTATCCCAGTGAATGGGCCAAGGTGCTTGTTGCCCCTTCTTACTATGAGCTGGACCGGGAGGATTTTGGACTGACCTTGCTGGAGATTTCCTATGCCAGTAAATTTTGCAAAATCAGCCATGCCCAAATCATGGGAACCCTGCTTAATCAGCTGGGCATTGAGAGGCGGACTTTTGGCGATATTCTGGTTGTTGGAGAACGGGCTCAGTTATTTGTGGACAGCCGCTTGGCGCAGTACTTTATGGACAATGTTTCAAAAATTGCCAAAGTACCTGTCAGACTGAAAAAAGTTGCTGCCGGCGAACAGCTCAGGGTTGAGCAGGAGGCTGTCACCAAAGACATCTTGGCATCAAGCCTTCGTCTGGATAAGCTGGTGGCCAGCACCTTCAGATTGTCCCGGAGTCAGGCTGCTCAGCTGATTTCAGGAAAGCATGTGAAAATGAATTATGCTGTTACTGACAATCCCAGTCGGCAAGTCGGGCTGGATGATTTAATCAGTGTTAGAAGATTTGGAAGATTTAAGGTTTTAAGAGAAAACGGCTTTTCCAAAAACGGAAAATATAAGTTAACTGTTGAACTATTCGCTAGTAAATGAGGAGGAAGTATGGCACTTACAGCATTAGAAATTAAAGATAAATCGTTCGGAACCAAATTTAGAGGCTATGATGTTGAGGAAGTAGATGAGTTTCTTGATATTATCGTCCGGGATTATGAAGATTTGGTCCGCGAAAATCATGAAAAGGAAGCAAAAATCCGCAATCTGGAAGAGCGTCTGACTTATTTCGATGAGATGAAAGACTCTCTCAGCCAGTCCGTTCTGATTGCTCAGGATACTGCTGAGCGGGTCAAGGTAGCGGCCAATGAGCGTTCGACCAATATTGTTCGTCAGGCTGAGCAAGATGCTCAGCATCTCTTGGACGGAGCTAAGTACAAGGCAGATGAAATTCTGCGTCAGGCGACAGACAATGCCAAGAAGGTGGCGATTGAGACAGAGGAACTAAAAAACAAAACCCGTGTTTTCCATCAGCGCCTCAAGTCCACTATCGAAAGCCAGCTCAGCATTGTCGACTCATCGGAATGGGAAGAAATTTTGCGTCCGACAGCTACTTATCTGCAGACCAGTGATGATGCTTTCAAGGAAGTCGTAGCCGAAGTTCTTGGAGAGGAAGCCCTTATCCGTGAGGAAGAAGTGGATGTGACCCGTCAGTTCTCTCCGGAAGAAATGGCGGAGCTGCAGGAGCGCATCGAGGCAGCGAACCGTGAGCTGGCTGCGACGCAGGCTTTTTCACCGCTCAGTGATGAAGACTTAGAAGCGCATCAGGCAGCAGAAAAGGACACAGAGGGCGGAGATGACCAGGATGACTCAAACGGCGAGCAAAAAATTCCAGTAAATATTTTATAAGATTGCAGAAACACGAGGCTGACAGAATACTGAAAGCGAGCAGGTGAGGGTGAGAGACCTGCAGTCCCTTTTGTCAGGCTTATCATTTTGCAGATTCAAATCTGAAATCAGTAGGATTTGACGGCCAGTCTTCGTTACAGACTAAGATTCTGTGTCTATAAAGAAGCCTTCGTCTAGCAGGCTTATCTGTGATGCAGATTCGAAGAGGGACAGGAGCTTTTTCTGTCTGAACAAAGGTGGTACCACGAATTTTCGTCCTTAGGAGAAATTTGTGGTCTTTTATTTTGTAATCAATCATTCATGAGGAGAAAAAATGAAACTCAAAGAAACACTCAATCTTGGGAAAACAGCCTTTCCGATGCGGGCCGGTCTGCCCAATAAGGAGCCAATCTGGCAGAAAGAATGGGATGAGGCTAAGCTTTATCAGCGCCGGCAGGAGCTGAATGCAGGCAAGCCGCATTTTATCCTGCATGACGGGCCTCCCTATGCCAATGGCAATATCCATGTCGGCCATGCTATGAATAAGATTTCCAAGGACATCATCGTTCGCTCTAAATCTATGTCTGGCTACTTGGCTCCCTACATCCCAGGCTGGGATACCCACGGTCTGCCCATTGAGCAGGTTTTGGCCAAGAAGGGCGTCAAGCGTAAGGAGCTGGATTTGGCAGAGTATCTGAGAATGTGCCGGGACTATGCTCTCAGTCAGGTAGACAAGCAGAAGGAAGATTTCAAACGGCTGGGCGTTTCTGGTGACTGGGACCATCCTTATATCACACTGACCCCTGACTATGAAGCGGCCCAAATCCGTGTCTTTGGCCAGATGGCCAAAAAGGGCTATATCTACCGCGGTGCTAAGCCGGTCTACTGGTCTTGGTCTTCTGAGTCAGCCTTGGCAGAAGCCGAAATTGAATACCATGATTTGGTTTCTACCTCTCTTTACTATGCCAATCGGGTCAAGGACGGCAAGGGAGTGCTGGACACAGATACTTATATTACCGTCTGGACGACCACGCCCTTTACCATTACAGCCTCTCGCGGTCTGACGGTTGGTGCGGACTTTGACTATTTGGTGGTGAGACCGGCCGGAGAAAGCCGAAAATTTGTCGTGGCTGCTGATCTCCTGAACACTCTCTCTGAAAAATTTGGCTGGGAAGATGCGGAAGTTGTGGCCAGTCACCGCGGAGCTGAGCTCAATCATATCGTGACAGAGCATCCTTGGGATTCGGATGTAGATGAATTGGTCATCCTAGGGGAGCACGTGACTCTGGATTCTGGTACGGGTATCGTCCATACGGCGCCCGGCTTTGGTGAGGATGACTACCGTGTCGGTGTAGCCAACGGGCTGGAAGTAGCCGTGACGGTCAATGAACGCGGCATCATGATGGACAATGCCGGCCCAGACTTTGCAGGCCAGTTCTATGACAAAGTCGTGCCGACTGTTATTGAAAAGTTAGGCCATCTGCTCTTAGCCAAGGAAGAAATCTCTCACTCCTATCCTTTTGACTGGCGGACCAAGAAGCCCATCATCTGGCGGGCAGTACCGCAGTGGTTTGCTTCCGTCTCGAAATTCCGTCAGGAAATTTTAGATGAGATTGAAAAGGTCAAATTTCATTCCGAATGGGGCAAGGTCCGTCTCTACAATATGATCCGCGATCGCGGCGATTGGGTCATCTCCCGTCAGAGGGCTTGGGGTGTGCCCCTGCCAATCTTCTATGCAGAAGACGGCACGCCAATCATGACAGAAGAGACTGTCGAGCATGTAGCACAGCTCTTTGCGGAGCATGGCTCAATCATCTGGTGGCAGCGTGACGCTAAAGATTTGCTTCCTGCCGGCTTTACCCACCCAGGATCTCCAAATGGTGAATTTACCAAGGAAACAGACATCATGGACGTGTGGTTTGACTCAGGTTCATCCTGGAATGGTGTGGTGGTCAACCGTCCTGAGCTGACCTATCCAGCTGATCTCTATCTGGAAGGCTCCGACCAATACCGGGGCTGGTTTAACTCTTCTCTAATCACCTCCGTAGCCAATCATGGAGTAGCTCCCTACAAGCAAATCCTGTCTCAGGGCTTTGCCTTGGACGGTAAGGGAGAGAAGATGTCCAAGTCTCTGGGCAATACCATTGCGCCTAGTGATGTGGAAAAGCAGTTCGGGGCAGAAATTCTCCGACTTTGGGTGACCAGTGTGGACTCCAGCAATGATGTCCGCATTTCCATGGATATCCTCAGCCAAGTCTCTGAAACCTACCGCAAGATCCGCAATACCCTGCGCTTCCTGCTGGCCAATACTTCTGACTTTAACCCGACTCAAGATGCTCTTTCTTATGAAGAGCTCCGCTCGGTTGATAAGTACATGACCATCCGCTTCAATCAGCTGGTAGCAACCATCCGCAAAGCCTATGCTGACTTTGAATTTCTGACGATTTACAAGGCCATTGTCAACTTTGTCACCGTGGATCTGTCTGCCTTCTATCTGGACTTTGCCAAGGATGTGGTCTACATCGAAGGGGCTAAATCGCTGGAACGCCGCCAGATGCAGACTGTCTTCTATGATATTTTGGTTAAAATTACCAAGCTTTTGACTCCAATCCTGCCGCATACGGCCGAGGAAATCTGGTCCTATCTGGAGCATGAGGAAGAAGACTATGTCCAGCTGGCTGAGTTGCCAGAGCATCAAAGTTTCCCTAATCAGGAGGAGATTTTGGATACTTGGTCTGCTTTCATGGACTTCCGCAGCCAGGCCCAGAAAGCTCTGGAGGAAGCCCGCAATGAAAAAGTCATCGGGAAGTCTCTGGAAGCTCACCTGACGGTTTATCCAAATGAAGTTGTCAAAACCTTACTGGAAGCAGTCAACAGCGATGTCGCTCAGCTGCTTATCGTGTCTCAGCTGACCATTGCGGACGATCCTGCTCCGGAAACTGCTCTGGCCTTTGAGGATGTGGCCTTTACAGTGGAGCATGCCTCTGGTCAGGTCTGCGACCGCTGCCGCCGTGTTGACGAGACGGTCAGAGAGCGCAGTTATCACGCTCAGATCTGTGACAACTGTGCAGCAATTGTGGAAGAAAACTTTGCTCAGGCAGTAGCAGAGGGCTTTGAAAGCAAGTAAGGGTTGATTTTCAAAAATATAAAAAAAGCTCTGCCCTTGATGGCGAGCCTTTTTATATCGTCATTTAGTTTCTCTTTTATTACTTTG
This sequence comes from Streptococcus panodentis, assembly GCF_017884005.1. Lineage (GTDB taxonomy): Bacteria > Bacillota > Bacilli > Lactobacillales > Streptococcaceae > Streptococcus > Streptococcus panodentis. The sequence continues at coordinate 6,088 of NZ_QFAY01000019.1, read as the reverse complement.
TTAGCTCGTCTTGCCCTGCTTTTGAGACTTCCTCACGGAAGCTCTATCCGCAACCTCAAAGCAGTGCTTTGAGCTGTCTGCGGGCTCACTGCCTCGTACTAAAAAACTATAACTTAGCTGTTTCTATTTTAGCGAGAATGCTTTGCAGCTGAAAGAGCTCAGAGGAGGTCAGCTGCTGCAAGGCTTGGCTGGCGCAGGTATTTTCAAAACCAATCAGCTGATCATAAAGTTTGAGCGCTTGGCTGCTGGGATAGAGTTCCTTGAACTTCTTGTTTTGAGCGTTGGTTTTTTTGACAATCAAGCCTCTTTCCTCTAGCTTCCCGAGGGAGCGGCTAAGGGTGGTTTTGTCAATCTGAACCATTTCTGCCAATCGCGATTGACTGAGGCCTTCATTTTCGACAATGCGAGTCAGCAGTAAAAATAAATTATTGTCCAGACCGCAGGAATGGGCTTGCTGGTTCATCTTCAGCATGGCTTGTCTGGAAATCAGGCCCATCTGTCGGAAAAGTTGGCGGTAATCCATAGGAACTCCTTGTTAGTTGCATTTGCATTTATTATACAGAAAAAATCGAGAGGAAACAAGTATGCGGCAGGTAAAAAGTTTTGAGCAATTAACGGCCTTAGAATTTTATAAATTTCTAAGGCTGCGCCTGAAAACCTTTGTGGTGGAGCAGGACAGAGTCTACAATAATCTGTCCCACCGCCGATAAAAAATAAAATATGGAAGTAAGCCAGTCAGCCAATCCTTTATATCTGTGCTGCCCCACATCACCATGATTTTTAAACCCCAATAAAAAATAAGGCCGGCGCCTTATTTTTTATGGTTTTACTGGAATGGAGATTTCGATTAGATTATTGGCATAAATTGTGCGGATAGCAGATGAATCAATCAATTTGGGATTGATTTTTCTTTTTAAAAAGAACTCTCTAATCTTTTCGATTTCCTGTTCACGGACGGCGCGGTGCTTGTTTGAAATCAGGATTTCATAGTGCAGAGGAGCCTGTGTGAAAACAACATCGCTGTTTCCTGCTGAATAGACTTCTACCAGTATCGCGTCGGTGCTTGCCAGCTGACTCTTGACCAGTTCAGCGTGACTGTTTGTTGTATTGATAAGCTTCATGCGATTTCCTCCTGCTTTTTACCTGCTATTATTATAACATGTTTGGAGTTAATTGTGAAACATTTCTTTAGTTTTTATGGACACTTCTCCACTTTTCGATGCCCCATTTGTGGCTGCCGCGTTTGAGCTTTTCAAGCGCTTCATCAATGGGAAACCAGGCTAAATTGTTAAAATCTTCCAGCGGCTGCTGGCTTTTTTTGAAGGACGTTACTTCATAAATATAGGCTGGGTTGTAGAAGTAAGTATCACGGTGGCGGGAGTAAAAATATTCATCAGCCTGGCCGAAGTAGGCGCCAATCTGAGCGGTAAAGCCCAGTTCTTCTATCAGTTCGCGTTCGAGAGCGGTCTGATGGTCTTCTCCCTCTTCAATCTGGCCGCCGGGCAGAAACCAAGCTCCATTCGGTGCCTGAACGAGAATGATTTTCTCTTTCTCTTCATCGGGGATGACAGCATAGACTCCATAGCGGGTCACATATTCTACATTTTCTTCTTTTTCTCCAAAAGTTGGATGGGTCATGTTATTTTCCTCAATCTCTAGTCAGTCTACTATTATCATAAAAAACTAAAGACCTGCTGTCAAGGATTTACCAAGGGTTTTGAAAATTTCTTGAAAACAATGCTGCTGTTCCGCCCCGATGCAGCTATTCTTCAAATTTGAAAATGCTGACGGGATAGAGTTTGAGGATTTTTTCCCAAAGGAAGCGCAGAAGAAGAGCGGCTGCTGTCGGCAGAAGGAGCCAGGCCAAAATAGCGGTTGGGACAGAGAGGCCGCCGGTGACGGAGGCAAAGAGACCGGTCAGACCGACCAGCCCGAAACCGGCAGAGGCGGGCGTTCCGCTAATGGCAAAGAAGGGTACCAGAAGCCCGGTCAGGATAGAGGTGGAAACAATGGGCAGATAGGAAATAGGGTGTTCAAAAACATTGGGCATCATCATCTTCATAGATCCCAGAGCAATAGCAGTGGTGACACCGGGTTTATTGATAAAGAAGGAGTGAACGACAAGGACGATACAGGTCGTACCGACCCCCATAGCTGCTGCTCCGGCAGACAGGCCGTTAAGACCGATTGCAAGGCCGATGGCCACGGTGGAAATAGGTGCTACAATCATAATAGCAAAGGTGACGCAAATGAGGACACTCATGAGGTAGGGCTGGAGCTCGGTAAAGTACATAATGATTTGCCCGATAGAGGTGGAAATCATTTTGACATAAGGCAGGGTGAAGAGGCCCAGACTAGCCAGAAGAGTACCGATTACAGGGATGAGGACAAAGCTGAAGGAATCAAATTTTCCTTCCAGCCAGAGCAGGACCAGAGCGCTGACAGCGCAAATCAGCATCACATTGATAATGTCGCCGGTCCCGCTGGTGTAAAAGCCAGTGCTGATTTGTTTGGCTGCAGCAATCAACTCCTTGGGCGCCTGCTGTTTTTGCAGCTCGGCCAGAATCTGTCCAGCACCTGCCAGCCGGCTGGTGGCTCCGGAGCTAACAAAGGCAACAGCTGTCAGCAGAGCAGCCTTCATTCCCTTGAAGCCAAACTCAAAAGCAATCAGGGTTCCGATAATGGCGGCCAAGGCGCTTTGAAAGAGGACGTTGGCTGTGTTCCAAGTGGCGAAAAAAGCGTTGTTGGCAAAGAAGTCCAAGGAAAAAAGGACCGAGAACATGGAATTGGGCAGGAGGGAAACGATAACCCCGATAGCCGTTCCGTTCAGAATCTTGTGGAGAAAGCTTTTTGGGGTCAGTGGTTTGGTGTTTTCTGTAGTCATCAGTAAGCTCCTTTGTTTTTTGAAAAATAAAAAATCACCTGCTGCAAAGTTCAGGCGACAATAGAAAAAAGATAGTAAGAGTCCATCCCTCAAGCAAGAAAGAGGGATGGAGTTCCTCCGGACTTCTCATTCGTCAACAGCTGCGCCTGTATATCCATACTGGTCGAAATGGACAAAATGATAATCAATAATAACATGGCTCAGCTCCTTTTTATTTTTCTTGAAGCTATTATAACACGAAAAAAGAAAAATGAAAATAGTTTTATTAAAATTTTCTGAAAATTTTAATATTTATACTCAAAAAAAAGAAACTGGGTGGAATCCCAGTTTCTTGGTTTTCATTCGTCCTTGTCATCCGCAAGCGTACGGACTGTTTTATCAGTCTGAGCCTCCATTCTTTTGGCCGGCTTGATGAGAATTTTTCCCTTGCTGGTCATGACAGCCTTGAGGTGCTTCTCGCTTGGGTTTTCAAGATAAAAGTCGGTAATGGCGTCTTCGATCTGTTCTTGAATTGTCCGGCGGAGCGGGCGGGCTCCCATCTTAGGATCATAGCCCAAGTCAACCAGTTTTTCCTTGACCTTGTCAGTGACATCCAGATGAATGCCATTGCCGGACAGGCGTTCATTGACATCGTCCAGCATCAGATCTACAATCTGCAGCAGATTTTCTTTGCTGAGGGCTTGGAATTCAACAATACCGTCAAAGCGGTTCATAAACTCAGGGCTGAAGAAGTTGCTCAGCTCTCCCAGGACGGAGTTGGTCCGGCCTTCACGCGCTGCTCCAAAGCCGACACTGGCTTCTGCCTTGCCGGTTCCGGCATTGGAAGTCATGATGATAATGGTATCTTTGAAGCTGACGGTTCGGCCCTGACCGTCTGTCAGACGCCCGTCATCCAGTACCTGCAGGAAGGTGTGCATGACATCGGGATGGGCTTTTTCTACCTCATCCAGCAGAATGAGAGAATAAGGATTGCGGCGGACGCGCTCAGTCAGCTGGCCGGCTTCATCATAGCCGACATAGCCCGGAGGAGCTCCGACCAATTTAGCCACGCTGTGCTTTTCCATGTATTCACTCATGTCAAAGCGAATCATACTGTCAGCCGAGCCAAAGAGCTCAATAGCCAGCTGTTTGGACAGCTCGGTCTTGCCGACTCCGGTCGGTCCGACAAAGAGGAAGCTGCCGATTGGGCGGTTGGGACTTCCCAGTCCGACCCGATTGCGGCGGATAGCTTTGGCAATCTTATCTACTGCATCATCTTGGCCGATGACATGGGCTTTCAAGTCATTGGCTAGGTTGACCAGCTGAGATTGTTCCTTTTCCTTGAGATCGCCGACAGGAATATTGGTTTTTTGCTCTACGATATGCTCAATGGTCTTTTCGCTGATAATAGGCGTATCCTTATCCAGCACGCTGGTTTGTTGCAGTTCCTTGTATTTGGCAATCTGGTCGCGGAAGTAGGCCGCCTTTTCGTAGTCTTCATCACGGGTGGCCTGAGCCTTGAGATTCTCCGCCTCAATCAGCCGCTGGTCAATGACCTTTGGATCAACAAAGTTGAGAGTCAGGTTCATCTTGGAGCCGGCCTCGTCCAAGAGGTCAATGGCCTTGTCAGGCAGAAAGCGGTCTTGGATGTAGCGATTGGAGAGAAGTGCGGCCGCTGTGATGGCCGCATCTGTATACTTGACATGATGGTAGTCTTCGTATTTCTTTTGAATCCCTTTGAGAATCGTAATCGTTTCCTCTACCGTTGGCTCATCTACCTTGACGGGCTGCATGCGGCGCTCCAAAGCAGCATCTTTTTCGATGATGCGGTATTCATTGAGGGTGGTTGCTCCGACCAGCTGCAGCTCCCCTCTTGCCAGAGCCGGTTTGAGAATATTACCGGCATCCATATTGCCGTCACCGGCAGATCCGGCACCGACAATTTCATGGATTTCGTCAATGAAGAGGATGACGTCCTGACGGGAGCGGATTTCGTCCATCAGCTTTTGCATGCGCTCTTCAAACTGACCGCGGATACCGGTGCCCTGAACTAAGCTGACCACATCCAGACGGATGACTTCCTTGCCTTGGAGTTTGTGGGGCACATCTCCGTCAACAATCTTTTGAGCCAGTCCTTCCACAACGGCAGTCTTACCGACACCGGGCTCGCCGATGAGGACAGGATTGTTCTTGGTTCGGCGATTGAGAATTTCAATGACGCGGATAATTTCTTCATCACGGCCGATCACAGGGTCGATGTCACCGCGGCGGGCAGACTCCGTCACATTGATACCGAACTCTTCCAAGAGTCCTTTGGGTTTCTGCGGAGCTTGCTGACGCTGGTCGTTTTTATGCTGATTGGAGCCATAGCCTCCGCCGCCCCCGTAAGCTCCGCCCGACTGAGTCGGTGGAGGAGTCGGTTCCTGCGGCTGCTGGAAATTGCTGAGGCTGTTAAAGAAATCATCGATGGGGTCAATTCCGTGGTTGTTAGCGTTGGCCATTCCGTTAAACAAAGAATGATCAGGGTCGGTTTTCATGATTTGATAGCAGTTTTGACACAAATCCACCTGCTGTTTATGGCCATTGACATTTGTATAGAGATGGATGGTTGATTCATTGATTTTACAATTTTGGCAAAGCATGCAGTTACCTCTTTCCTTTCATGTGGAATCTGACTGTTTTTGCATTGGTCAAAAATAGTCAAAATTTTATACTTACATTATATCAGTATTCTCAAACATTGCAAGAATTTGCTACAAAATCATTCCTGAGACCGATTCTGATGAAAATAAATCTTTGAAAAATTACAAAAAATACCCTTTTAGTGGTATTTCGGCTCCTATTTATGGTAAAATGATAAGGAACTAAGTAAATAGGAGAAACAAAATGGAATCACATTTAGTTAGAATTATTAACCGCTTAGAGGCTATGGCTAAGGACGGCGGAAATTTGAAACGTAATTTTGAACGTGAAGGAGTAGTTGTAGCAGAAGTTGCCTACAGTTACGATGAAGAGAATGGCTCAGTCTTTACTCTGCGGGATGTCGAAGCGCGTGAAACCTATACTTTTGACAGCATTGACCTGATTGCCATGGAAATCTACGAATTGCTTTACTAAGAAGCAGCCTGCTGCTCTATAGTTGGGAAAAGAGGCTGAGACAAAAAGCTTCAACTCATGAAAAAGGGATAAGGTCGGTTTAAGATCTTATCCTTTTTCTAGTTTTGA
>NZ_QFAY01000018.1 GCF_017884005.1 Streptococcus panodentis | reverse complement strand
ACTTTTTGGAGTCTAAAAGACGAACAAAGTTGAGACTTGCTTTGCAAGTCCTATCCGCAACCTCAAAGCAGTGCTTTTGTTGCTTCCTCTCAGAAGCTTTATCTATAACCTCAAAACCTCCACTGGAGCTCTTGAGCAATTAGCTGCCGCGTCAAGAGTTTTTTACCAAAACAAAGCGAGGCTGAAACACTTTTGTCCCAGCCTCAAGGATTCTTTTTCAAAAACTGGTCGATAAAGCCGCTGTAGGAATTCCAGTGTGTCATCTTAATGCCTGCTTTTTCTGCACTTCTTTTGATTTCAAAATATTGATCAGCCCACTCAGCATAACCTGATTGCATATGATTTGTGACCATTTCTGCAATCAAGGGCCGACTCAGCATGGACTTCACTGCCGGAACCAGCAGAAAGAGAGGCAGCGATAGATATTTAGTCGGTTTGTAACGAGCTTTGGGAATGCCGTATCGCTGACAGAGTTCCAAACCTTCTCGCCAAGCGCCAATCATCTTTCGAATTGCCTTTTTATCTTTCAAGAGTGCCTCAAAAGTCCCTGCTTCTGCAACTGCACCAGCCATTACTGCCTCCTGAAGACAGTGAACCTTCATCCAAGAAGCCAAGTCAGGCATCACATTGATGCCAATCCCGCTCGCTGTGAAGATAGGAGCCAGCTCCGACTGGTAAGCATCATCATCCAGTAAAGTAGGCGCTTTAAAAATAATAGCTCGGACCTGGCCATTGCTCCTGCGTCCTCCTCCGACAGAAGAAGGAAAAGCCAGCGTAACCTGCTTTCTATCCAAATCAGAAGGAATCTTAGACTTGATTGCCCAGTTGTTCTGTAAAATGAGTAAATGAGCCTTTCCCTTTACAGCTGCCAACTGATGCAAGGCTTGATCAAGCTGCGAACTATTGACTGCTAAGAGAATCAGATCATAGTCTTGAGCAATGCTCGTCACCAATGCAGGCTGAAAATGATGTGCTTTGTAAAGCCGATCATTTTTCCTTAAATCTTTAATAGAAAGGTTGAAACCATGTTCAAAAGCCGACAGCTTATGCTCTCTAACCAAGACAGTGACCTGAAGTTGCTGAGACAGTAACCAGGCATATGTCAAGCCGATTGTGCCCGCACCATAAACTAAAATATTCATAGCAGCCCTCTCCTGCTATCTAACAGAGCGTTTTTTATTGTCCTTCAGCGGCAGCCGAACCTCAAAAACAGCTCCTTTGGGCTTATTATCCTTCACCGCAATGGTGCCCTTGAAGGCCTCCACAATCTGCTTGGCCAGTGACAGACCCAGACCGAAACCGCCCTTTTGACGGGTCCGGGCCTTGTCAATCCGGTAAAAACGGTCAAAGATTTTTTTCTTATCCTCAGTCTTAATACCCGGTCCGTTATCAGAAATCCGCAAAATCAGATTCCGGTCATTGGTCAGAGCCACGAAGCGAATCTGCCCGTCTTCCTCAGTGTACTTCAGAGCATTGTCAAAGAGGATGGTCATCAGCTGCTTGAGCAGGATGCTGTCGGTCCACACCGGCCTCCGGATCATATTTTCAGAATGGAACAATTTGGCATTTTCCTCCGAAATAATCCGATAGTTGGCAAAGGTTGTATCAAAAAATTCCGGCTCCACTTCGCCGTATTCCGGATTGATGCCGTCATCACGGCGAGCCAGATTGAGCAGATTGGTCGTCAAGAGGCGCATATTGCGCACTTCATCCAGACTGGAAGCGATATTCTCGCTGGAGTCCATGATGGTCGCCTCAGGCTTGCGAAAGAGCGATTCCAGACGGTTTTGCAGCACGGCCAAGGGCGTCCGCAGCTCATGGCTGGCATTTTCCACAAAAGCCTTCTGCCGCTGCACATTTTCCAGAAGCGGCTTCACACTCATCCGGGCCAAGTAAATGCTGGCAATGAGCGAGATGCCCCAGAAACTGACCATAACCATGGCAATCAGCTGCTCATGCTTCTCACTGGTCTGCTCCAGCTGGCTGATACTGGTCATCACTACCGCATACTTGATGTCTGGGTAGACATCATTGGGGTCAATATCAAAGAGATAGGCCCGGTAGCTCTCCGTCTGGCCAAAGCTGTTGCTGACGACAACCTGTTTGATTTGATCCAGATAGCTTTTGTTAAATTCCAGTGAATTAAAGTCAAGGAAGCCGTCACTCTTGCTGGTCGAGATATTTTTATAATCCTCGTCCAAGAGCAGGGCAAAAGTATTGGAACTGACATTGGCCTTGCCCAGCTCATCCGGCTTAGAATCGCCTGGTCCGCCGCCAGCAGCAGGAACACTGCCGGCTTCCTGGCCATTGCTGACCTTATTGCTGGGGTCAGACTGCTGGCCGGTCGTCCGATAAGCCAAATCAGCCACTGAATTGGGACTGAGGCTCAGCGTTTTCAAATTATCATCAACCGTCGTATAGAGGCTGGAGCGCATCACCTGGATGATAATCAGGGTCATAGCCGAGAAAATCAGGGTGAACAGCCCAAAATAGCGAATGAAATATGAAAAATCATCCGCATAAAAGGTTTTCTTAATTTTATTCAGCATCTTTTAAAATATATCCGACACTACGAAGGGTCTGCAGATTTTTCGCAAATGCCGTTCCTTTCAGTTTTTTGCGAATCTTCGAAACGTACACTTCAACGACTGAAATCGTTGTGTCGCTGTCAAATCCCCAAAGACGGTCAAAAATCTGAGTTTTAGGCAGGATAACATTTTGATTTTGCAGGAAATAAACCAGCAAATCAAACTCCTTGCCCAAGAGCTCAACTTCTTTGCCGTCCATCTGCGTTGAATTGGTCAGCAAATTAACCGTCACATCACCGTAGGAAAGAGTATTTTCGTTGAATTTTCCAGAGCGTTTCAACAGGGCCTGGATCCGCATTTTCAGCTCTTCCAGATAGAAAGGCTTGGTCAGATAATCATCTGCCCCCAGCTCAAAGCCGTGTCCCTTATCGTCCAGACTTTCCTTGGCTGTCATGATCAGGACCGGAGTTGTCACCCCCTTCTCCCGGAGATCTTTCAGGACTTGGAAGCCGTCTTTTTCAGGCAGCATGAGATCCAGAAGAATGAGGTCATAGACCCCGCTCTCTGCCTCGTAGAGACCTTCTTCACCGTCAAAAACCTGCATCACATCTGCAAAATCATCTAAAAAATCAAATACTGAGTTTGATAAACCGAGGTCATCCTCTACCAATAGAATTTTAATCATTTCTTTCTCCTTCATAAGACAAAGCGTTGAGTCATTCTCGCCGTCTTATTCACTTTTCTATCCTATTATAACAGACTCGGCCCAAAATCAGAAACATTTTCTACGGCGATCAGCATTATTTTAGCTGCTTGTGCTTTTGCTGCTGTCTGCTGTCGTCTTGTCGCTGTTGGAAGACTTGCTGCCGGACTTATTTTTGCTTTTCTGGTCTTGAGAGCCTGCAGAGCTGTTGCTGTCAGAGTTTTTCCCCTCCTGAGGAGACATCCCTTGACCCGGTCCGCCATTTTGCCCGCCGTTTTGAGCAGGACCTCCGTCCTGCGGCGGCATGCCGTTGCCCGGTCCGCCATTTTGTCCATGCTGCCCATTTTGAGCGTCTTGCGGCGGCTGGCCAGCACCAGCCTGACCGTTTTGTCCCTGCTGGGGCAGATTCTGATTCGTTGCGGCATTCTGCAGTCCTGACTGCTGGCTGTTTGTGCTATACACAGCTGCTGCCAGACCATAACCGCCTAAGAGCCCTACCGCCAGAGCGCCGCTGGTCGCCGCAGTCAGCCACCATTTCGTGCTCTTTTTCACCACAATCATTTTTTCCATATCCATTTAGAAATTTCCTTCTTTCTGTTTTTGGTAAAGCCTATCTGCACAGACTTTCCAGCCCTAGTTCAGTCTCACTAAGTTAGCATTATTATAAAAGTTTTTTCTTAAAGAGGACTGAATTTTTTCTTAAAGAAGGCTGAAAGGCGGATCAGTCAGCAGCAGCGAAATAGTGTTTTAGAATCCGGCTGTATTGATTGAGCAACAAAAAATCGGCCAAGGAAGGAGACAAGAGATTAATCTTAGCAAATAAGCCTGTCCCCGCCCCCATAAGAATGACTCTTCTGCGCTTCCTAATCCCCTTGAGCAGAGCCTGACATACCTCAGCTGGACTGGAGATAGCAAGACCCATTTCACGCCAGACAGGGTGATAGGGAGCTTCGGACGGTGTAGCTGCTGCATTGGGACAAAAATAAGTGATATACTTTTTTCTCCCCTCTGCCCTTAACTCCCGATTCATAGCTTCAATAAAAGAAAAAACACCGGCCCGACTAGCCACATCCACGCTATAGTAAGGAAAGGCCAGCCGCCCATCTGCAAAACCGCCTGTATGAACAAGGGTAGAGCTTGCCTTATCCGATAAAAGAGGGAGGAAGTATTTTGTCAGCAAAACCGCACCCAGCAGATTGGTGTCCAGTGTCTGCTTAATCTCCGCTGCCGAATGGGCTGACAGAGATTTGCGTACATCAAAACCGGTGGCATTGATAATGATATCCACTTGGTCTGACCAACTCCGAATCGCTTCTACTGCTGCCTGCAGCGACTCCTCGCTGCCAATTTCAAGACTTGCAAGAGAATATTCAGCCGCTGTTTTCTGGGCTAGTTTCTGAACTTTTTCGACATGGCGTCCTAGTAAAAAAAGCTGGGCTCCTTCCTGCTGAAAGGCTTGAGCATAAGCGCAGCCAAGACTGCCGCTGGCACCGATAATCGCTACCTTTTTATTTTTAAAATAATTGTTTCCCATAAATGCTCCTTTGATTAATGAATCTTTTGCGATAAGTTTAACAAAACAAGTCCTGAGATAACCAAGGCGATTCCTATGAGGCTTGTAGCTGTCACTTTTTCACGGAAAAGAAAAATAGAAAGCACTGTTGTTCCGACCAATCCGATACCAGCCCAAATAGCATAAGCAAGGTTGAGCTGAATGCCTTTCAAAGACAGCGACAAAAAGAAAAAACACAAGCCATAAAAGACCAGCGCAAGAATCCCAAAAAGCATTTTAGAAAAACCTTGCGATAGTTTTAAGAGACTTGTGGCAGCCACTTCAAATAAAATGGCAAAAGATAGATAAAGATAGGGCATATTTTCCTCCTAGAATAAAGAATATTAAAAAGCTAGCAGGAAAACAATGGCTTTAGCTGCGAGACGAAACCAAGCAGCTCCAAAGGGTGCAGGCATTGGTCAAAATCATGGTTCTGAGACCCGCTCCCTTGTATGCAGGGATAGCATTTCGGCCGCATAGCTCATCCAAAGAAATCTGATAAAAATCAGCTAAGCGAATCAGACTGCGGCTATCTAAAATCGTTTTATCATGTTCCCAATTCGAGATAGTCTGCCGCGTGGTTCCTAAATATTCTGCAATCTGAGCTTGACTATAGCCTTTTTGTTCTCGAATCAATTTTAACTGCTTTCCTAACATTTGCTTTTCTTCCACATTTTACTCGTTTCTTTACCGTTTGGCTAGATGAAATTCTTTGACATTCAAAATTATTCTAGGTAAAACTTCTTTGACAGGGCTATTATAACATAATTTTAAAAGATATAAAAATGGCGAAGCAGTTCTTTAAAAAAACAGCAAACTCATGAGTCTGCTGTTTTCTATATGTTAGCTGTTTGCTTTCAGAGCTTTCTCTACAGCTGCTTTTTCACGCGCAATCAGGTCCACACGTGCGGCGATGTCCTTGATGCCCATGCGGATATTGCGGCTGATGGCCATATCGTCCAGCTGAGGCTCAAAGAAAGCCTTGTATTCTGCCAAGCGCTGTTCGGTTTTGAAAATTGCGGCTGGCACCACGACATAGCTGTCAAAGCTCATGTCTCCGCCAAGAGCAGCTTTGATCCAGTCCCAATTTTCCCGTGCCCAGGTCCAAACGGTCTCCTGAGCATAGTCGCTTCGAAGGAAAGAAGCGTACCAAATCAGCAGATCCTGAGGTTTCACGACATCCTTGTTTTTCCACTCCTTCATCATCAGGGCCAGATGATCAGCGTCTTTCGTCTTGGAGAGCGCAGCAGCCAGCTGGCGCTGGAAGTTGCCGTCTGTCGCATGCACATAGGCATGGAGATACTGCTCAGCCAGCTCTCCGCTTTCATGATGCTTCATCTGATTGATGAGAATCTGCTGACGGATAGCCGCAGGCAGCTTGGCCAAATCCTCCGCATAGTCGGCAAAGATTTGGCTGGCCTGAGCACTGGCCTGGGCATCGTCTGCCTTGATCATATTGGCAATGACCAGCTGACGGACCAGCTCATCTTCATCCGGCTCTCCTGCTTTGGCTTCAAAACCAAGGCGGTCAAAGTTGAAACGGTTGAACTGAGCCAGCAGCCGCTGATAAGCTTTTTCAGTTGCTGTCCCTTCATCGACAAAGCGTTCCAAGCCTGCCAGCACGTCACTGACAGCAGAGACCACCAGATAGGATTTTTCTTCGGTCAGCGGCTTAATGACTGGCAGCAAGGCCGCAAAAGAAATGCTTCCGGCTTCTGCCAAAAGGAGGCGTTCCTGCACCACCTGAAGCTTGCTGGTGCTGTCCAGCTCTGTGAGTGTACCCAGAATAGCCTCCAGCAATTCGCCTTGATAATCCGTGATATAGTGAGCTGTATTCTCCGTATTGAAGCGCAGAGCGCCATGAGCTTTGTTGGCTGCTGCCAAGACTGCATAGTTAGGTATTTCCAGACTTTCTCCTTCCAAAGTATCCGGAATCCCTGTCCAGTTGCTGTTGAGGGGCAGGACCCACAGACGGCCCTTGTCTTCATGTTCGCCAATGAAGAACTGCTTTTGAGAAATTTTCAGCGTGTCATTTTCAACTTTAGCTGTGAGGAGGGGATAACCTGGCTGCTCCAGCCAAGAGTCCATAAAGGCTGCGACATCGCGGCCTGACGCCTGGCCAAGGGCATTCCAAAGATCACGTCCGATGGTATTGCCGTACTGATGCTGCTCAAAGTAGGCCTTGAGCCCCTTGCGAAAGGCAGCATCGCCCAGCCATCGGCGCAGCATATGCATGAGGCGGCTGCCCTTTGCATAGACAATGGCTGCATCAAAGAGCGTATTGATCTCATCTGGGTGCTTGACCTCCACATGAACAGACTGCACGCCGTCCGTCGCATCGCGTTTCAGTGCTGCTGGTACACCGCCTGTCTGGAAGTCCTCGAAAATATTCCAGCTTGGCTCAATGGCGTCCACGCTGACATACTCCATCATATTGGCAAAGCTTTCGTTAAGCCAGAGATCATCCCACCACTTCATGGTAACCAAATTGCCAAACCATTGGTGAGCCAGCTCGTGGGCTACGACCAGGGCAACTGTCTGACGGCTGGTGACGGTGGAGTTTTCATCTACTAGCAAATAAACTTCGCGATAGGTGACCAAGCCCCAGTTTTCCATGGCTCCTGCTGAAAAGTCTGGCAGAGCCACATGAAGCGACTGCGGAATGGGGTAGGCCACCCCGTAGTATTCCTCGTAAAAGTCAATCACCCGAACGGCAATATCCAGTGAAAACTCAAGATTCTGGAGCGGATGCGCTTTGGTCGAATAAACGCCGACCAGCGTTCCGTTCTTGGTTTTGGCAGTTATCCCCTGCAAATCGCCTGCAGCAAAAGCAAGGAGATAGGAGGACATGCGGGGCGTTCTTTCAAACTTCCAGATACCGGTGGTTTTGCGGTTTTCGCTGTCGATTTCCGGCATATTGGACAGGGCCAGCTCTCCATCCGCCTGGTCAAATTTCAAAGCCAGATCAAAGGTTGCCTTGGCTTCTGGCTCATCGACACTCGGAAAGGCTTCGCGGGCAAAGTGGCTTTCAAACTGAGTAGAGATGACTTCTTTTTTGACGCCATCGACCCTATAGTAGGAGGGGTAAATCCCGGTCATATTGTCCGTAATCCGACCGGAATAGGTCAGGGTGACCGTCTGGCTGCCAGTCGCTCCAAGCTCCACATAAAGAGCTTCATTGGCATCATCGACTGTAAAAGCGAGAGCCTGACCGGCTGACTCAACAGTCTCAATGGTCAATCCCTTCTGGTGGAGGGAAATGGTCTCAGACTTAGCCTCCCCTGTAATGGAAACCCTGCCTGAAAAAGTCTTGTCAGCACGATTCAAGTCCAAAAATAAATCATAATGCTCAGGGACAAATGTATCAATAAAGTGCGCAACTGCTTGCATATTTTTCTCCTCATCTAACCTAGCAGAGCTCCCGGCGCTGCTTGGTATCATCTTTTAACATTGTAACATATTTAACTGAATTCGTCATAAATGGGTGGCAGAGAAGCCCTGTGAGCAGGACAAAAATCGGTCAGACGAAGTCTTCAATCTTGTCAGCCAGTCTTCCTTTCTAGCTGCTGGCCAGAGGAAGCCAAATCCCAAGCTGTTTTTGACACTTACTTTGTCAGTTTATGCCCCTGCCTCAAACGAAAAGACGGAATCGTTTGCTTGTGTGCCGGCCACTGAAGGCCAAGGGATTCAGCTTACGCTTTCCGAGTAAGTCCGGCATAAACAATCTCTCCTTTTGTTTCCTGATACAGCAGGCTTTTGCAACTTATCCTAAATATATTTTTCTAAATATATGGTAAACGCTTTCTTTTTTTAGAAAATCAGTGGTATAATTAACATATGAAGTATCTTTTCCTAATCATTTTAAGGAGGTGGTACTATGGAAAAGAACAATAAACAGCTGAATTGGGCGATGATTTCATTAATCGCCTTCAATTTGGTATGGGGGCTGGGAAATGTCGTCAATAACTACGCCCAGCAGGGACTGAGTGTCGTGACCTCTTGGGTCATCATCCTCGTCATCTACCTGATTCCTTATGCCCTCATGGTCGGTCAGCTCGGCGCTACGTTCAAGGAGCAGGAAGGCGGGGTAACGGACTGGATTGCCAATACTTCCACCAAGCGTCTGGCCTTCTTTGCTGCTTGGACTTACTGGGTGACGCAGATTCCTTATCTGGCTCAGAAGTCTCAGGTTATCCTGATTTCTTTGGGTTGGATCGTGCAGGGGAATGGGGATTTCCTCAGCTCACTGTCAACGCCTGCTCTGGTTGGACTGGAACTGCTGGCCTTCCTTCTCCTGCTCTACCTGTCCACCAAGGGCCTCAAAGCCTTAAAATATCTAGGCACCTTGGCTGGCGGTTCCATGCTGGTCATGTCCCTTCTGTTCATCCTTCTAGCTGTAGCCCTGCCTGCTATCAAGCCTGACCTGCAGCTGGCAACGGCAAATATGGACAAGGTTTCTACCTATATTCCTAAGTTTGACTTTGTCTACCTGACGACCATCGCCCTTCTCGTATTTTCCGTCGGCGGTGCCGAGTCAATGTCTCCTTATGTCAACAAAGCCAAAAACCCCGCCAAAGAATTTCCCAAAGGCATGATTGCCATGGTCATCATGGTTGGGGTCTGTGCCATCTTTGGCTCCTTTGGAATGGCCATGCTCTTTGACAGCAATAACATCCCTGCTGACCTGATGCGCAACGGTGCTTATCAAGCCTTTGACGTCCTTGGCCAGCACTGGGGTATCGGCCGTTTATTGGTCTTCATCTATGCAGTGACTCAGTTTCTGGGACAAGCTTCCGTATTGGCTCTCAATGTGGATTCCCATATGCAAATTTTCCTCGGCAGTGCTGATAAGGACTTTATCCCCGGCTGGCTGCGAAAACGCAGCAAGACCGGTACACTGGTCAATGGCTACATCCTAACAGGAGTATTGGTCAGCATTCTGATAGCCCTCCCGCTTCTCGGACTGAAGCAAATCGACAGTATCGTGCACTGGCTGACAAATCTGAATGCTATCGTGCTGCCAACATCCTATCTGTGGGTTTTCCTGGCCTTTATCTTCCTCTATCGGAATTGGGATCAATACAAGAATGCCCAATACATCTTTATCAAGAATAAAAAACTAGGCATTCTTATCGGAGGCTGGGGATTCTGCTTTACAGCTTTTGCCTGTATACTGGGAATGTTTCCGCAGATAGACATGGGCAAACAGCCGACTGAATGGTGGTTTACTTTCCTAACAAACATCATCACGCCGGTCCTTCTCCTCGCCATCGGCTTAATCCTGCCATGGCTGGCACGCAGAGAGCAAAAAGCAAAAAATTAAAAAACGAGGCTGGGACAACCGTACCCAGCTTCGTCTATTTTTATCATTTGATACTCTTCAAACTTCGTCAGCTCCAACAGACTGTTGAAGCAAATCGTGCGGAGAGCCTCATATCGTCATTTGTTCCTCTTTTATTATGTCGTTAACTCGCCTTGCAACAGTCCGGGGGAGTGAAAAGCAAAGGAAAAGACTGTAAAAGGCTATAATTCAATAATCTTACCTGTCTCAAAGTAAACAACCCATTCACAGATATTCTTGGCATAGTCGCCGATTCGTTCCAAGTAAGAGATAACTTGGAAGTAGTCACGGCCAGTCACAATCAGCTCTGGATTTTGTTTGATTTCCTCAGTAGCAAGATCGCGAATATCATCAAAGTATTGGTTGATTTTCTCATCTAGAGCTGCTACTGCATAGGCTTGGTCTACATTTCCATTGAGGTAGACGTTCAGGGTTTCTTCGACGAAATTCTTAACATCGCGCCCCATCTTGCTGATGGCATCTTCTACAGACTCGATGCGGACTTCTCCCTTCATCCGAACAGTAGCTTTGGCGATAGATACAGCGTGGTCGCCCATGCGTTCCAAATCACTGCTGGCTTTCAGCACGGTGATAACGGTTCGCAAATCCTGAGACACAGGTTGCTGCAGGGCGATGATTTCTAGAGATTTCTTCTCCAGTTTCACCTCGTATTCATTGACTTCAGCGTCGTCTTCAATGACCTGACGAGCCAGTTCACGGTCATGTGTGACAAAGGCACGAACCGTTCGGTTAATCTGCGATAGGACTTCGTTTCCCATCGCATAGAATTGATTATGAAGTTTTTCTAAATCTTCTTCAAATTGTACTCTAAGCATAAAATTCCTTTCTCTTCTGCAGCTGTTTAGCCAAACTTACCGGTGATATAGTCTTCTGTTTCCTGATGTTCAGGACTGAGGAACATCTTTTTCGTCTCGTTAAACTCAATCAGATCGCCCCCTAGGAAGAAGCCGGTCCTTTCGGAAATCCGTGATGCCTGCTGCATGGAGCGGGTGACCAGCAGCATGGTGTACTTGTCTTTCAGACCGTACAGCGTTTCCTCAATCTTTCCGGCAGAAATCGGATCCAGCGCTGAGGTTGGCTCATCCAGCAGGATGATTTTCGGACTGGTCGCCAATACCCGGGCCACACAGACCCGCTGCTGCTGACCGCCGGAGAGACCGATAGCCGAATCATGCAGGCGGTCCTTCACCTCATCCCAGATAGATGCCCCGATAAGGGAGCGCTCGACTGCTTCATCTAAAATATTTTTGTCCTTGACACCATTGATGCGCAGGCCATAGACCACATTCTCATAAATGGTCATCGGAAAAGGATTGGGCTGCTGAAAGACCATACCAATCTCCTTGCGCAGCTCCACCGTATCTGTCCGCGGACCATAAATATTGTGGCTGTTGTAAATGACTGTCCCAGTCGTTGTCACTTCGGGATTCAAATCCCCCATGCGGTTGATGGCCTTGAGCAAGGTTGATTTGCCGGATCCCGACGGTCCGATTAAGGCCGTGATTTCATTGGGCATAAAATCCAGTGACACACTGTTTAAAGCCTTCTTTTTATTATAATAAACCGACAAGTCCTTGACTTGCAAAATAGGTTCTGTCATTCGTTTTTCCTTTATTTTTATTAGCGTTTATCGGAAAGGCATCGCCGCATCCTGCGCCCCCCCTCCAATGTTTAGCCAAAATGGCCGGATACATAGTCATTGGTGGAGCGCAGTTTGGCATTCTGGAAGATATTGGCGGTCTTGTCGTATTCGATCAAGTCGCCCAGATAGAAAAATCCTGTATAATCACTGGCCCGGGCAGCCTGCTGCATGTTGTGGGTCACAATGATAATGGTATAGTCATTCTTGAGCTCAAACATCGTTTCTTCCAGCTGCATGGTCGCAATCGGATCCAGGGCAGAGGCCGGCTCATCCATGAGCAGAATGTCCGGCTTGACGGAGATGGCCCGGGCAATGCAGAGCCGCTGCTGCTGACCGCCTGACAGGGTCAGAGCAGACTTGTGCAGGTCGTCCTTGACCTGATCCCAGAGAGCTGCTTGCTTGAGCGAGGTCTCCACGATTTCATCCAGAACCTTCTTATCCTTGACACCGGCCCGCTCATGGGCAAAGGTGATATTGTGATAAATGGATTTGGCAAAAGGATTGGGCCTCTGAAAGACCATGCCGATGTGCTTGCGCATCTCATAGACATTGATTTCCGGCCGATTGACATCAATCCCCTCATAGAGAATCTCACCAGTCACATTGGCAATATCAATAGTATCGTTCATGCGGTTGAGGCTGCGAAGATAGGTGGATTTCCCTGATCCAGACGGGCCAATCAAAGCAGTGATTTTATTTTTTTCAAACTGCATATCAATGCCCTTGATGGATTCCTTTTTACCATAGTAAACATGCAAATCCTTGGTCGACAGGGCTACCTTTTCTTCAGGAAAAGTAATGATATGTTTTTCATTCCAATTATATTCTGTCATTTCTTCTCCTTTAAGCAGAGGTTAATTTCTTATGCAGATAGCTACCTAGTTTGCGGGCTCCAAGATTGAAAATCAAAATGAAGATCAGGAGAACCGCTGCTGAACCTGCAGAAACAGCCGTTCCATCAGGAATTGTTCCCTCGCTGTTGACCTTCCAGATATGGACAGCCAAGGTCTCAGCCTGACGGAAGATAGAGATAGGACTAGTAACGCTAAAAATATTCCAGTTTGACCAGTCAAGAGCTGGAGCTGACTGACCTGCTGTATAAATCAAGGCCGCTGCTTCACCAAAGATACGACCAGAAGCCAGTACAATCCCTGTCACAATACTAGGCAAAGCTTCTGGGATGACCACATGCAGGACCGTTTCCCAGCGGGAAATTCCCAAGGCCAAACCAGCTTCACGTTGCGTATGATGGACATGGCGCAGGCTGTCTTCGACATTCCGCGTCATCTGTGGCAGATTGAAGACTGTCAGAGCCAAGGCACCAGAAATGATTGAGAAGCCATACTCAAACTGGACAACAAAGATCAAATAACCAAAGAGCCCTACCACTACCGAAGGCAGTGAAGATAGAATTTCAATACAGGTGCGGACAAAGTTGGTCACTGGGCCTTTCTTAGCATACTCTGACAGATAAACCCCAGCCCCCATAGAAAGAGGCACAGAGATAATCAGAGTAATTACCAGCAGGAAGAAGGAATTGTATAGCTGAATCCCAATACCACCGCCAGCTTGGTAAGAAGAGGATTTCCCTGTCAAGAAAGACCAAGAAACATGCGGCAATCCTCTAACTAAGATATAGAGGATGAGAGAGGCAAGGATGGCAACAATGATACTCGCTATTGTATAGAGAACACCAGTCGCCAATTTATCTAATTTCTTAGCGTGCATAGTTTTTCTTACCTCTTTCTTTTGTAATTAGTTTAATCACACTGTTAAAGGCTAAGCTCATCATCAAGAGCACCAGAGCCAGAGACCAGAGAACGTTATTGTCCACTGTTCCCATAACGGTATTTCCGATTCCCATGGTCAAGACAGAAGTCAATGTAGCTGCTGGCGTTGTCAAAGAGGTTGGAATCACCGCAGAGTTACCCACGACCATCTGGATAGCTAAAGCTTCACCGAAAGCACGCGCCATTCCAAAGACCACAGCTGTAAAAATACCTGAGCGAGCAGCCTTGAGTGTTACCCGCCAAATAGTCTGCCAGCGCGTTGCGCCCATAGCCAGACTTGCTTCACGGTAGTGGCGTGGCACAGCACGCAGACTGTCCGTCGTCATAAAGGTTACTGTTGGCAAAATCATGACAAAGAGCACAAAAATACCAGACAAAATCCCAAAACCCGTACCGCCAAAGACTGTACGGACAAAAGGTACTACGATTTGCAGACCGATAAATCCATAAACAACAGACGGAATACCAACTAAAAGCTCAATCGCAGGTTGCAGTATCTTTGCTCCTTTTGGAGAAACCTCTGTCATAAAGACAGCTGCACCAATCGCAAAGGGAGTTGCTATCAGAGCAGATAGAATAGTAACGATAAAGGAGCCTAAAATCATTGGCAGGGCACCGAATTCCTTACCAGAAGGATTCCAGACACCACCAAAAAGAAAATCAAAAACATTAACGCCGTTGACAAAGAAAGTGGATAAACCTTTCTGAGCAACGAAAATTAGAATCATAGCCACAATCACCACAATCAGTGACAGACAGGCAAAAGTCAGATAGCGGCCAAACTTCTCCAAGCGAGAATTCTTAGAAGGCGATAACAACTTTTTGGTTAATTCCTCATTTTTCATTTTGAATCTCCTTCTATTGCTGTGACATTCCCATCAGCATCCTTGCTGACTTTCATATCATTGATAGAAATATAGCCCATGCTGGATACAATCCCCTTCTGAACATCGTCAGACAGCATGTACTCCAGAAATTCAGCCGCCAGACCCGAAGGCTCTCCCTGTGTATACATATGCTCATAAGACCAGAGCGGCCAGCTGTTGGTCGTTACATTTTCAGCAGTAGGCTCATAGCCATTCAGCTTGATGGTCTTCACCGAATCATCCACATAGGCAAAAGCCAGATAAGAAATCGCCCCTGGTGTCTGAGACACGATGGACTTCACCATACCGTTTGAGTCCTGCTCCTGACTCTGTACTGCAGTTTTTCCATCCATAATGACGCTGTCAAAAGTCGCCCGCGAACCAGAGCTGGCAGCCCGATTGATGATGGAAATCTCCAGGTCCTTGCCGCCGACCTGATTCCAGTTGGTAATCTCACCGGCAAATATCTTCTGCAGCTGCTCGGCCGTCAGATTGTCAACATCGACTTCTTTATTGACAATCACTGCAAGACCGGCCACGGCAACCTTATGGTCCACCAGAGCCGAAGCATCAATGCCGTCTTTTTCCTCCGCAAAAACATCGGAATTGCCGACTTCTACCGCACCGGACTGAACCTGCGAAAGCCCCGTACCAGAACCGCCGCCCTGGACATTGACAATTTTGCCAATATTGTTGGAAGCAAACTCATCCGCCGCTGCTTCTACCAAAGGCTGCAGAGCAGTTGAGCCGACCGCCGTCATGGACTCACCGCGGTCAATCCAAGACGAACAGGCTGAAAGAGCCAGACCCAGAGTCAGCGCCGCCGCCGACAAGATTATTTTTTTGAATGTGTTCAAAAGATTTCTCCTTAAATAAAATGAAGAGGTCGAAAAAGCCTTGCCATTCTGAAGTCACTGCTGGCCATGCCTTCACACCTTCAACTATATCATATAATAGCAGCTTTTCCTAATATTTTACCTAAATCGCAGACCCTTGGGAAAAAAATTTTTCAAGGTTGTCCCAGTGACCTTGGCAAAGCCCAGACCATTGCCCTCCAAAACCAGCTGATACCAGCCATTCGCAAGGCTTTGAGGCAGCACCAGAGTCTCACCGGCAGCATATTTTTGGAAATCCTGCCGGTCAATTTTGACGCACTTTTTTACTTCGCTGGGTTTGAGAGCCAGACCGAGAGCAAAGCTCGGCTCAAAGCGATTCTTTTTGAACTGCCCCAGATGCAGGCCGTTGCGGACGATCCTCAGCTTGGACATATCCGGGAGCCCGGCAGGCAGCAGATAGAGATGATCCCCAAAAGTCTGCAAATCACCTGTCAGGTCAGCCTTTAGGTGCTTTTTCTGAAAGTCCTGCCAGAGTTGCTGCTGTTGGGCTGTCAGACGATGCCGAAAGGGCTTGATTTTCTTGCAGGTATGGTCACAGGTAAAGCGGAATTTCGCCGCAAACTGCCCCTCGCCCCGAAAATGATGCGGATACATGCGGGCTGTCTGCGGAAAGCCAATCCCTTCTGTCATGCCGTTGATTTTCGGAATTTCCTGCAATTCCAGCGGAAATTCCTGCAAGAGCCAGGCAACCATTTCTTCATTTTCCTCCGGCGCCCAAGTACAGGTCGAATAAAGGAGCTGTCCGCCGGGTGCCAGCATTTTGACCGCATCCGTCAGAATCTCTCGCTGAAGGCGGGCACAGCTGGCAGGATAGTCCGGTGTCCAGTACTGGGCGGCCTCCGGCTGCTTGCGGAACATCCCCTCACCTGAGCAGGGAGCATCCAGCACAATCAGGTCAAAATACCCCTGAAAGACAGCTGCCAGACGATCAGCTGATTCATTGGTGATCACGGCATTTCTGGCTCCGAAACGCTCAAGGTTCTCCGCCAGAATCTTGGCCCGCTTGCTGCTGATCTCATTGGCCACTAAAAGGCCGGTATTGTCCAGAAAAGAAAGCAGATGGGTAGACTTGCCGCCGGGAGCGGCAGCCAGATCCAGCACTTTCATGCCCTTAGCCGGAGCAGCGGCCTGCGCTACCATCTGCGCGGCCGGCTCCTGTGAATAGACCAGACCAGTCACGTGCTCAGGCGACCGGCCGGATACCTTGCCGTAGTGTCCCCAGTCCGTATGGGGAATGGTATCAGGAAAATCCTGCTGCCCTTCTTTCAAAGGATTGGTCCGAAAGGCTGCGATGGGCTCCTCGTCAAAAGCCGCCCAAAAATCAGCTGCTTCTGATCCCAGCAGTTTCTCATATTTTTCCTTAAATCCTAGCGGAAAATCCATCACTGCTCTTTCCCCTTCTCTAAATACTTCTGCAAGTCTTTCAGCTTAGACTGGGGAGCCATCATGATGGGCTCCTGCCTTTGAAAATCAGGCTCTTTGCCGTCCAGTGTCTGAATGACAAAGCCCAGCTTAGCTGCCATGACATAAGCCGCCGCATAATCCCAAGGCCAGTTGTAGGAGAAATAAGCCACCAGACCGCCGGACAGGACCTTGGCAAAACTGATGCCGGCACTGCCATAGACCCGCACTCCCAGACATTCCCGTGAAAAATCCGCCAATCCCCAGTGATTGTGCTTGAGCATGCCGGCATTGGAAGCCATCAGATAGTCACTGAAAGGCTTGTTTTCAAAAAACGGCAGTTTTCTGTCATTGCAGTAAACATCAAAAAGCCCGCCGCCATGATAGAGCTGGTCTCTGGTCACATCATAAATCAGGCCGAACTGACCGATTCCATTTTCAAAATAGGCCAGCATAATCGCAAAATCAGCCTTCTGGGTAATGAAATTGGTCGTGCCGTCAATGGGGTCAATCACCCAGACCGATCCGTCCGCAATGCTGTGGCGCAGCCCGTTTTCCTCCGCCAGAATGGCATCCTCGGGGTAGCGGGCCAGAATCTTCTTCACCAAATCGTTCTGAATCTTTTGATCCATCTCCGTGACCAGATCGGTCGGACTGGACTTCTGCTTCACATCCAAATCATCGTACAGATGATCCAGCAAAAAAGCACCAGCCTGATAGATGATTTCCTTCGCAAAACGAAATTTATTTTCCAAGAGAAATGCTTCCTTTCCCCTTTCTTTTCGCCTCCTGAACAGCACGATAAATCGAATAGCCGCTGACAGTCTCAAACTCACGGCCAATCCGCTTTTCCTCTCCCTTGCCGGGAACGACCTGCTTAAAAGCTGCGTAGGACCTGAGCAGGCGCTCCGCCTGAATGTGCCGCTCATAGGCAGCTTCTACATCATTAAAAAAAGAAAGCACCGAAGCAAGCTCTTCAGTGCTCCACGATAAATCTAGTGGGTAACTATAATTTTTGTCCATCTTTACTGAATCTCTGCTCTCATCGTTGCAGCTCTCAGCTCTTCCTTACGGTAGCCCCGAGGCAGAAAAGCGCGAATTTCATCCTCATTAAAACCAATCTGCATGCGCTTGCCGTCTAAAATAATCGGACGCCGCAAAAGACTGGGGTTTTCCTCAATCAACTGAATCAAAGTTGAAATGGACAAGCTCTCCACATCCAAGTCTAATTTCTGAAAAATTTTTGAGCGAGTTGAAATAATGTCATCCGTACCATTTTCTGTCAGCGAAAGGATATGCTGCAATTCAGAAGCTGACAGCGGGCTTGTCATGATATTGTGTTCGGTAAAGGGAACTTCATGATTAAGCAACCAAGCACGCGCCTTGCGGCAGGAGGTACAACTCGGCGATAAAAATAGTGTGATCATGCTTTTCTCTTCTTACTTTGTATAATAACTACTTCTATTATACTAAATTTTACTGGACTTGACTAGGTTTTTTTGGGAATCCTTCAGCTTTTGTCATAAAAATATAATCTTTTTATCTTTTTAGGCTCCTGCTGTCCATGCACGGGCCGTCTCCTCATCGCTTTTCAGCTGGGCAGCCAGCTGGTCTACACCGTCAAATTTGACCATGTCCCGGATCTTATCCAGCCAGAAAACCCGAATGGTATCGCCGTAAATATCCTGCGAAAAATCGAAAATATTGACTTCAAAGCGAAGCTCATCGCCTTCAAAGGTCACGTTTTTGCCAACGCTGGCCATACCGCGGTAAAGCCGGCCTTCATGCTCAACATGGACTACATAGACACCGTCTGCCGGCAGGATAACCCGGTCCAGCGGCGCCAGATTAGCTGTCGGATAGCCAATCGTCCGGCCTCTGGCATTGCCATGCACCACAATGCCCCGCGTAGAAAGCGGGTAGCCCAAAAGCTCCTGTGTCTTGGTCATGCTGCCAGCTGCAATGGTCTCGCGAATGCGGCTGGAAGAGATCTTCTGCCCGTCCAGATTGACTGAAGGGATAATGACAATTTTCCCCTCAAAATAATCACCCAGTTCATGCGATTCCTTGCGGTCAGAGCCAAAATGATAGTCAAAGCCGGCCACCACAGCCTTGGCCCTCAAACGTTTGACATATTTTTCAAAAAACTCCTGAGCAGTATTGCCTGCAAAACGGCTGGTAAAGTCAATCAGATAAAGGCAGTCAACTCCCAGCGCAGCCAGCTGCTGCCTGCGGTCTGCAGGACTAGCCAGATGCAGCATGAGCTCTGGCTGGTAGCGGACAAAGGCCAGTTTGGGCGACTCCGGAAAGGTCAGCACTGCAATCTTCAAGTTCTGCTCCTTGGCGATTTTCCGAGCCTCAGAAAAGAGAGCCTGATGTCCCCTGTGAAGTCCGTCAAAATACCCCAGAACCAGAACCGTGTCCTCCGCCTGCTCAATATCTTTTTCATCTTTAATACGAATCGTTTTCATCATTCCTCTATTTTACTATGCCTCGTAGTTTTTTACAAGATAGAAGCTGAAAAAAACAAAAAGAGGCCAGTTGTGCGGCTGGCATCTTTTTGTGAGGTTTAATGTAGCCATTATATCATAGAGACAGCTGACTATCCATTACACCATTGTGACAGTTTTTTGACAATTCTAATGCTAAAGATCAGAGAAAGACCTTTCTGGGCTTGTACATCTCGTCCCGCTTTTCCAAAATCGCCGCTAACTTCTCCCCATCAAAACCAGCCAGCTGGACCTCGTCTGAAAGCAGGCTGATAAAACGGCCGTTTTTCACATCTTGGATCTGCTCCTCTGTGAGCTGGACCTTGGTCAAATCACCGATTCCTAACTCCAAGGGCTGGAGAAAGGAGAAGTCCTCTGCTGCCGCCAGCTCTTCAATCTGAGCCAGCGTCAGGGCCTTTTCTAAGCGCATACCGGCAGCAGCCGTCCGCGTCAGCTGGGACATGTGGCTGGCATAGCCCAGCCTGGCTCCCAGATCCACCGACAGGGTGCGGATATAAGTTCCCTTACTGCAGCGGACACGGAAAGGAAAGCGGGCTGCCTCCTCCTCATAGGCCAAAGGACCTGTCCGCTCAAAACTGTATATCGTCACCAGCCGCTCCGGCCGCTCCACTTTCTGACCGCTTCTGGCGTACTCATAAAGTTTGCGGCCCTTGACCTTGACCGCTGAGTACATAGGCGGAATCTGCCGCAGCTGACCGGTCATGGACTGCATCGCCTCATCAATCAGGGATTCTTCCACAAGCTCTTCTACCGGTGTGCTTTCCACCCGCTCACCGCTGGCATCCTCAGTCGTCGTCGAAAAGCCCAGAGTGATCTCCCCCTCATAGGTCTTGCCTTCCTCCTGCATAAACTCCACCAGACGCGTGGCCTTGCCGACTGCAATGGGCAGAACCCCCACCACATCCGGATCCAGGGTCCCGCCATGACCGATTTTCTTGGTCTGTAAAATCTTTCGCAGCCTAAAAACTGCATCATGCGAGGTCATGCCCGCTTCTTTTCTTAAGTTGATAATTCCGTTCATTGGTTACTTTCTAAAAATTCCAAGACAAGCTGCTGAAATTCTTTATTTTTTTCGTAGAGGGCATGGCCGCAGTCAGGCAGGACAATCAAGCGGCTGTTTTCGATGATTCGATTTAATTCGTAAGAGGCTTCCAGACCCAGAACATCATCCATCTTTGCACCGACAATCAAGGTCGGACAGAAAATCCTGGCCAGCTCTGCTCTGGCATCGTGTTCCTTACAGGCCTGGGCCTGAATCAGCAGTCTCTCTTTATTCTTTATTTTCCCGAAAAATCCCATTAGCTTATAGAGATATTTCAGACAAGCATAGGTCCTGCTGCTATAGGAGTGTTGGCCAATATCAGCCATCAAATCCTGATACTGATCTGCCTGTGCCAGCCTCATCCAGTGTCCGACCCGCTCCCTGCTCAGTTCATTGGCCCTAGCTGTCGTAACTGCTAAAAGCAATCGACTGACCTTATCCGGAAAGTCAAGGGCCAGCCACTGAGCAATCATGCCGCCCTGAGAGATGCCCAGAACAGGAGTTTGGGTCAGTCCCAGCGCTGTCATGGCTCGCGCTAAATCTCCGGCCATGTCTCGGGTGCTACAGCCCACTGGCAATTCATTCATCCGGCTGAAAACATAGACCTTGTAGTCCCGACCCAGTCGCCGATATAGAAAGGAAATGCTCTGAGCCATGCCCCTTACAGTCGCCAAGCCGTCCCCCAGGCCGGGAATCATCACCAGAGGCTTCTCCCCTCGGCCAAAGGTCACATAATCCATACTTTTGTCTGCCAGATGCAGGACATGATTTTTTGCGCTATATACCATCTTCCAAACCTTTTTATAAGAGCAGACTAATCTACAATGTCTTCCTCAGTAATAAGCATAAGTTCTTCTTTTGAAACTGAGGAGATTTTGAATATTCTTTTTGCCTGGTTCATAATCACGGCATCAAATAAATTCCTAGCCAATCGTCCGTTAGAATTAACTTCGTCTTCATTTTTCATCTGTTTTTCTAATACCTCTTTGAGTTTTATTTTAGCTTTGTCACTAATCAGATAATCGTTCTTGTTACAAAAAAATGTAAAAATAGAGAACATTTCATCTAAAGAATAATCATTAAAAATTATAAAATTATTGAACCGTGATTTTAATCCTGGATTTGATTGAAAAAACTTCTCCATCAAATCTTGATAACCTGCAACTATTACAACAAGATCTTCTCTATAATCTTCTAAGGCTTTTGTTAGTTCAGTTAAGCATTCCCTCCCATAACTATCACTATTTTCATTTTCAGTAATACTATACGCCTCATCTATGAATAGGACTCCTCCTTTGGCCTTTTGAACCAAGCGCTTCACCTTGATAGCTGTTTGTCCTTGGTACTCCGCAATCAAATCTGTTCGACTTGTTTCAATAAAGTGTCCTTTACTTAATAGGCCAAGAGATTTATACATTTTTCCAACAATCCTTGCTACAGTTGTTTTAGCTGTTCCTGGATTTCCTAAAAAAGCCATATGCATCGTTCTATAAGCTTTTTTTAGATTTTGTCTTTCTCTTAAAATTTGTACTTTATTAAAACAAATCAAATTGCTGATTTGTTCTTTTACAAAATCTAATCCAATCAACTCATTCAGTTGATTAGATAAATCCTCAAAGGAAAGAGCGGCTTCTGACTTTAAAACACTATATTTCTCATCAATTTCCCTTGCCCCTAAATATTTATAAAGCAATTCTATAATATTCCCCTGCTTAACATCAAACTTAGGGATAATTCGTTCTTTCTTTAAAATTCCCAATTTTTGAATAAGTTCAAGCTCGGCATTGCTAGAATAATTTGCTATATCATTGACTATCTTTTCCAACTGATATTTAGATGAACTAAATTCGTCTAAATTCCTAACCTCTTTACATAATAATTCAAAATACGTTTCGCTTATCATCTAATCCCCCAATAAAGTGTCAAAATAAACAAAACAACAAAAAATATTATAAAAATATACATTGTCTTTCTAAGCATCGCACTTTCTGCCTTTACAGTTTTTAATTCAGATTGATAACCAGTAATTAAAAGTTTCAATTCATCGTATTTACTTGTATCAGAAATATTTTTTTCTATTTTGTTTATTTGAGATTGTAAATAATCTTGGTTATTCTTTTGACTAATAAAATTCTGTAAAATTGAATCGTGTTTATTAAGAATCTTTAAAATTGTATCTTCATTGTTTAAAACTTCATTTAATAATTCTTTGTTTTGGTTTTGGTAACTTTCGATTTCTTTTAAACCTTGAAGTGCTTTTTGGTTTGCAGCTTGAGCACTATTCAGTGAAAATGATATATGTTTCAAGTAATCATCATCTAAAATCTGAAATGTCTCATAGATTGTATTAAATTCCTGAATAATTTTTTTGATATTTTTATTCTGTTCAATCATTCTATCCTGAATTACTTCAGTCAAATGATTCATATCTTTTCCTTTTACAGCATAATCAATATCAACCAGCCCAAACATTTTTTCATTTTGTGGCACTGTGGGCAACTCAGATTGTTTTGGAATTTTTTCACTAAATTCTTTCAACTCATCTTTTTTATTATTAAACTTTTCTAAATTTTTAAGTCCCATAACTTCAAGCGATTGTTCAATTTGTTCCGACATTTTTCACCCCTATAATAAATCAAGCAAGTCTTCCTGCATTTTTTTTAAACCAGTTTGTTTATTTACAAAATATTCTTCATTTTCAATAATTTTCTGCTTATAATCATTCGTTTCTATAAGTTCATCATTTCCCAATTTAGCTACTATTTCTTGCAAATTCCGATGATTCTCAGACATGTTTGCCAATATACTGTTGCGATAATGAGCTACTTTACCTTCTACAACAGCAATTTGGGTATCCTGAATATGTAATACACTATTTTTCACCTCTAGTTGCTTCTTTACATTCTCTTCAACCAGTCTATTAGAAATGAATCTATCTAGCTGGTTAATTGCAACAGCTCCTATTAAGCCAGATGTTAAACTAGCAAAAAACAGACCTATAATATTGGCAAAGGATCCTAAAAATGGAATTTCTATCTGCATTCCTGGGACTGTCATTAAAAATTTTGAAATAGTTTCACCAAGAAAAAATGCTCCTGTTGCTGTAATCCCTGTTATAAGAATTTTAGAAATACTTGCTATTTTTAATTCTACAGTTTGATTTTTATTTGCAGGATTTAGCAAGTAAGAAATTGCCTGATTTACAGAGGCTATAGCCTGCTTAATAATACTTGTAAACTTCACAAATGTTTGACCTACAGCACCCAAAATTTCTGAAATGATACTGCCAATAAAGGAAACTGCTCCCGCTTCAAAAATACTAGAAAGCTTGTTAAAAAATGATTTAATTGCTTGTTTCATTTCCTCCAAAAAAGAATCAACTGACTTTTTCTTAGATTTTAGAAAACGTATAAAAGCATTCATGATTTCTTTTAACAATGCAAATAAAGATGAAATTGCCATAACTTTTAAAGCATCTTTACCTGCTTTTTTTCCTATATTCAAAGTTGCTTTTGGAGCGATGTCTTTATAGATTGCTTTCTTTGCAGATTTTTCAGAATCCATCATCAACTTATCCTCTGCATCTAGTTTATCCTGTAATTTTTTGTCATTTTTTGCTTTAAGCTGTTTCTTTTCAACTGTACTAATACCACTTCTCTTATCAATCTTATCATTAGCACGTTTATTTTGCTCTATTAATTTTTGTTCTCTTACTTCTCTACCTTTAATGTATTCTGTATTTGATTTGGCACCTTTACTCTTATTAAGTGATTCGTTGGTCGCTTTAAGGTTTTCTGGTTTATTTGCTAAATCTTTTGTATTGATATCAGCAATCTTACGCCAAGAATTATCATATATTTCTTTTCTAGGAACAACATGGTCCAAATTAGCTTTATCATTAATTTTCAGTTTCTTTCCTGTGTATTCATCTTTCAAATTCCCCTCACGCTGCTGTTGTTTCATTTGCTTATTGGCATCACGATAACTCTTGTCCTGAAGAACAGAGTTTCCTACATTTTTAGTGTATCCATCAGGATTTTTTCTGTCATAGGCTTGCACGAGTGTTTCATCTGTTAAATCCAAACCAATTTGATTAGCAAACTGATTCCAGACTTCTTCCAAAACAATCTCTCCTAAATTATCTGGGTTGCTGATTTTTTCTTTTTCTTGTTTCAGAATTTCCAATTCTTCAAAACTTATTGCCAACTGACTTTCCAAAAGTTCCTCTAGTTCGTCATAACTAAATTCCGATTCACCATTGGTTAGTTCAAAATTTTGTGATAAATTTTCATTTTTCATAATAATCTCCAATAAAATAAACTTAAGTTTGTTTTTTTAAAATAGCTTCGTCTATATTTCTACTCCCCCTTCAAAGCCTCAAACTTGGCCTTCATAGTCTGGTTTTTACGGGTCAGTTTTTTGACAGAGACGTCGTCCAGTTTGTTGTTGGCCAGACGCAGCTGGTTTTCAGAAGTCGTCAGGAATTTCTTGACCTCTTCCATGCGCTTGATGGCCTTGTCAATCTCATCAATGGCCTTGCCAAAGTTGGTCGAAGCAGAATTGTAGTTTTTAGCAAAAGCCACTTTGAAAGCATTCAAATCATCTTCAAAGTTGGTAATGTCAATGTTTTGACCGCGCATATCAGCCAATTCCTGCTTATATTGGAGAGAATTAAGGGCCGCATTGCGCAGGAGGGTAATCATGGGCAGGAAGAACTGGGGCCGGATGACATACATCTTCTCATAAGCATAGGAGACATCCACGATACCCGAATTGTAAAGATCGCTGTCTGCCTCCAGCAGGGTCACGAGAATGGCATACTCACACTTCTTCTCATTCCGATCCTTATCCAGCTCCTTGAAAAAATGCTCATTCTTTTTCTTGGTCGCCGTCTCGTCACCTTCATTTTTCATTTCAAACATGATGGAGAGGATCTCAACGCCATTCTCATCCACCTCCCGGTAGATGTAGTCGCCCTTGCTGCCGGTTCTGGCGTCATTGTCTTTGCCAAACTCCGCTCGTGGAAACATGGCCATACGGTTCTTGTTAAACTCGTACTCGCAGTGCTGTTCCAAACTCTCGCCAATCATCTTAGTAGACTGCTTGGCCTTGAAATCCTTGTAAAACTCAATGGTCTCATCTTTCTGCCGCAGCTGTATTTCATAGCGTTCCTTGAGGGAAGTCTGAGCAATCTCCGCTTCCTTTTCCTGCAGGGCCAGCTGATTTTTAGCCGCATCCCGCTCCTTCTCGACAGCAGACAGGGTCTTCTGCAGCTGGTTTTCATGCTCCAGCCGCAGGGTCGCCAGCTGATTTTCCAGCTGCTGGACTTCCTTGTCCTTAGCAAGAATCTGCTGACTGGCAGCCTGCTCGGCCTCTTTCCTCGTCAGCTCCTGCTGGGTTTCAAACTGAGCAATCTGACTGCGGAGATCGGCAAGAGCTTGGTCCTTTTCAGCCATTTGCTGATTATAGTCCTTCTCCACATCTTTTTTGACCAGCTCCTTTTCCACAGCAAACTGACTGACCTGATGCTGCAGATTTGCAATCTCCTGCTCCTTTTCCGTCAGCAGGGTCTGCTGCTGATTCTGAGCCTTTTGCTCCGCCAGAGCCAACTCCTGCTCAATCCGCGCATGAATCTCCCTGTCAAACTCTGCCGTCCGTACTTGGGACAAAAGTTCACTATACTGGCTTTCGTTGACTGTAAAAACTTCCCCGCAGTTGGGGCATTTGATTTCGTTCATAGGGTACCTCTTTATTTCTATCGTTTCTCTTTTCCAATCTTGTAAATTATATCGCCTGTATATACGATTTCTAATTGGCAAGAAAAAATCTTGTTTTCTATAGACAACTCTCCTTGCCAAAGACATTTTTCGTAACCGTAATATTCATAAATAATCGTAAAATCAAACTGTGGAAATTGCTTTAAAAAATCCTCCAATGAATAGAGACAGCCTGTGAATGTCTGATTTTTCTGATTATCCAAAATGTAAGCTTGGCAAAAGTCAGGCTCAGCATTTTCAAAACAAATACTGGCTTCATAATATCTTTCTTCCTCTTGGCTATAATCAATCATATACTCAAACTGAATGTGTAAATCATTATTTTCGTATAAAATTTGACTGACCCTTAAATCGTGTAAAGAAAATGGAGTATCAAAACTTCTGTAAAAAATTTTTTTCATATTTCTCCTAACCATAGCCTCTACTTCCTCAGCAATACTACAATACTAATAATGTAATGGCTAGCCCAAACTAATTCCACAAACCAAAATAATCCTTCGCTTCTTCCAGAGTCAAACTCTTTCCCAGCTGATAATTTTGATAGGCATGTTCTGACTGTTCTTTCAGCTCTTGTATCAATCTTTTCTCAAAATCGTTCTGAAAATTTTCCTCAACTTTTGGCATCTTGCCCCTCCTATATCTTCTACATCATTATAGCACACTTGACTGGTCTGGCATAGTCGAGGACATAAGCTCCTGTGAACGAAAAAAAGCAAACCTAGGGCTTGCTGAATATTATGGGATTAAAATCCTTTCTTTATAATCCTCAGGGAGTTCGTAAGATATTTCACCTATACTATTGCCTAACCTACTTTTGCTAAAAATAGAAGAAAGTTTTGAATCAGCCTCGGATTTAATAGCAAAGCGTCCATTATAAAAACTTATAACGGCCGGTACTGAGGAATCCTTAAAAATAGACCGACCATCCTGTGAATAAAACTCTGCCTCTATAGTCGCTGCTTCCTCAGGATATTTTTCAAATGTAACATCGAAACGCAGCTCTTTAGTGGAATAAGGAAAGTAGTCTTGCCTTTTACTCAGGCGAATGCTTTGAATCTTCCCCAATGATTGTTCCAGTTCTGGATCTGCTCGATAGAGTTCTGTTTGGATAGCTGACTTGAAATTTTCCTGGTGTTCTTGCAGCCACTGGTCAAAGAGAAGGGCTGCTCTTTCTGTTTGAACCTGTTTCACAAGACTTTTCCCCAAATCAGAAAGAGAGTCCGCGAAATTTTTCCATGCATATTCTGCGACCTCTTCCTCTCGTTTCCAATCCCAAAAAGAATTTTCAGACACTTCAAAGTCTGCATACCAACTGGTCATATCCTGATCGGCATCTTCATAAGGATTAGGGTGAATAAAAGTAAAAGGAGGTATCTCAGCATCCGGAAAAGACAGCTCGCCCTTTAATGACTGTTCTCGATTGTCATTGACATAAGCCGAAAAATAAATATGATAGTTCCCGCTGATTGAGCCGCCATTATCGTATTCACCCTGAGCAGTGCCCGGTAAAAGTGTAACCGACTGTATATGCTTTTTTTCAGGATCCAGCATTTCAATGATTGTTTCCTTGATTGACTCCTGATGTTCGACAATAAACTTTCCGTCATCGGTATAGTCATAAGAATGCTCAACCAAAGATGGGAGACAGGCAATAAAAACAAGTAGGGCAATACCACAGAAAATAAAGATGAATTTTTTTGATTTAAACACAGAAAAAGCCTCATATTGATAATGATTCATCTATTATACCATTCCTCCCCCAAATTAAAAACAGCAAACCTCCCAGTCTGCTGTTTCAGCAATCAATCATTCGTCTCAATCCGCCAGCTGGCGGCTGTTTTTCTTTCTTGGATAAAGCGGCTGTAGAGGCCGTCTTGGGCCAGCAGGTCTTGGTGCCGGCCTTGCTCGACGATGCGTCCTTGGTCCAGAACGATGATCTGGTCCGCCTGCTCAACGGTTTTGAGCCGGTGGGCAATCATGATAATGGTCTTATCATGGGTCAGAGCCTGAATGGCCTGCATGAGAGCTTCTTCATTTTCTGGGTCCACATTGGCCGTGGCCTCGTCCAGGATGATGATGGGAGCATCCTTGATAATGGCCCGGGCGATGGAAATCCGCTGACGCTCGCCGCCGGACAGGCTGGCCCCGCCTTCGCCGATTTTTGTCTCGTAGCCCTCCGGCAGCGAGAGGATAAAGTCATGGCAGGCCGCTTTTTTAGCCGCTGCTTCTACCTCTGCCTGACTGGCATCCGGCCGGCCAAACTTGATATTATTGGCAATGGTATCCTCAAAGAGATAAACCCTTTGAAAGACAAAACTGAAATTACGAATCAGGCTGTCATAGCTGTAAGTCCGGACATCGTGACCGTCCAGGCTGATCCGGCCCTCATCCACATCCCAGAAACGGGCGATGAGATTGCAGAGGGTGGTCTTGCCAGAACCTGACGGCCCAACCAAGGCTGTGGTCGTCTTTTCCGGAATCTTGAAAGATACATCCTGGATAATCTTCTTATCCCCGTAGGAAAAGCTGATATGGTCCAGCTCGATATTCGCGGTCTCAGGCTCAATCTCCTGGCCGCTGGTATCCATGGGCTGGATAGCCAGCACCTGATTGACCATATCGACTGACAGGTCAACAATCCTCAGAAGTGAAGAATAACTGCCCACGCCATCCAGGTTTTCGTAGACCATAAAGCCGCTGACAATCATCATGACGCAGACCAGCAGCTCCATGCTGCCGTTCAGATAGAAGTATATAGAGGCCAAGCCCATGAAGACACCCGTCAGCTTGGTCGCTATGCCCTGCAGGGCGATATAAGGCGAGCTGGCATAGGTCATCTTGGTATCCATCCGGCTCTTATGGTCAATGGCTTTGGACAGCTTTCTGGCCGAGCGGTTGACCAGATTGTAGTTTTTGACCTCCGCAATGCCCTGACTGTACTCCAGCACAACGGCCACCAAGCCCGTGTCTGCCTGGTGCTTCTCATCCGAAACCCTGCCTGCATGCCAGCGCATGATGCTATTTGGCAGGAGAAAGAGAGCGAGGCCAATCAACAGGACCAGACCCACCCGCCAGTCATAGACAAAGACCAGCAAGGTGATGAGGGCGGTCGTCAGAAAGCCCTGCACCGTCATCATGACCACCCGGGTTGCCACATCGGAGAGATTTTCCAGCGTATTGGTCGTGACACTGGTAATCTTGCCCAGACTGTTCTGATTAAAATAGCCCATAGGCAGATAGCGCATGTGCTCAGCGATTTCGATCCGCTTCTGTGCACAGGTATGGTAGCCGGCTTCTGTCTGCAGCATGGTGATTTTGAGGGTAATCCAGACATTGAGAAGGACGGAGACCAGCATGATGACCAGACTCAGCCAAAAGGTCTGCATGGACAGATTTTTCTCAATCAGGCCCATAACAACTAGGCCGATTGCCGGGATTCTGAGGGCAATGATAAAGGATTTGAGAATGCCCAGATAAATGGATTGGTAGAATTTCCTGCGGTCTTCTGCCGTACAGAAATCAAAGAATTTTTTCAGTGTATCAAGCATGGGCCAGACCTCCTTCCAGATCATCGCTGTCTTTGACCGCGATGTGAGCCTGCCACATAGAAGCGTAGAGCGGACTTTCTGCCAGCAGCTCCTCATGCCGGCCCTTGGCCTCTGCTCGGCCCTTATTGACCAGGATAATCTGGTCTGCGCTGATGATGGTGGACAGGCGGTGGGCGATGACAATCAGCGTCCGCCCTTCTATCAGGCGGGCTAGGCTGGACTGGATGCGGGCTTCAT
Organism: Streptococcus panodentis; assembly: GCF_017884005.1. Classification (GTDB taxonomy): domain Bacteria; phylum Bacillota; class Bacilli; order Lactobacillales; family Streptococcaceae; genus Streptococcus; species Streptococcus panodentis. Next base: position 35,837 of record NZ_QFAY01000018.1, on the reverse strand, counting down.
TTTCCGGATCAGTATAGGCCGTGGCCTCGTCCAAAATCAGGATAGGCGCATCCTTGAGCATGGCCCGGGCAATGGCAATCCGCTGGCGCTCGCCGCCGGACAGGTGGCCGCCGCCAGAGCCGACTATGGTGTCAAAGCCATCTTCCAGATTCATGATAAAGTCATAACAGCCGCACTTGCGAGCAATATCCAGGACCTCCTCATCAGAAGCCTCGGGATTGCCCATACGGATATTTTCCCTAATGCTCTCGTCAAAGAGATAGTTATCCTGAGTCACATAGGCAATCTGCCGGCTGTAATAGTCCAGCGGCAGCTGACGAATATCCACGCCGCCGTAGGTAATCTGACCAGATGAAACATCCCAGAAGGAAGCCAGAAGCTTAGCAATGGTAGACTTACCGGATCCGGAAGGACCGACCAAGGCATTGATGCTGCCGGCCTTGATCTGAAGGGACAAATCATGCAGGACTTCCTCATCCTCCGAGTAGCCAAAGCAGACGTCTGACATGGCCAGCTCTGTCCCCTGCGGCCGAACTGTCAGCTCCTCGGGCCGAGCCAAATCCGGCTTTTCCAAAATCGCAATGACTTCGCCGAAAATGGTGCCAATCTTGCGCAGGTCGTCCATATAGGAAGCGACCAAAATCAGCGGCGTCAAGAGGCTCAGTAACAGGATAATCATCAGGATGAAATTTCCGGCGCTCAGACTGCCCTGCAGGTAAAAATAGGTGCCGGCCGGCAGCAGAAAAAGCAGGCCGGAAGGCAGAAAGGCGGTCACAATTCCCATTTCCAGATTAAACTTGCGCATCCACTCGATAAAGCAGTCTGCTCCTTCCTTGGCCGCCTTGACAAATTTATCATAGGAAAATTTTTCTTTGCCGAAAACCTTGATAACCTCAATACCATTGATATACTCAACCGCAGTATCATTAAGCTTCTGAGTCTTGGCAATGGTATTTTGGTAATCTGCTTCGCTGTTTTTGGCCATACGGATATAGGCCAGAATCACGACCGGAACCGTCAGGAGGGAGAGCAGGGTCAGCCGCCAGTCAATGACCAGCATGGCAGCCAAAATAATCAGGGGACCAAAGAGACCGGAGGTAAATTCCGGAATCAGGTGAGCCAGCGTTGTTTCCGTGGCATCGACCCGCTCCACAATGATATTTTTATAAGTACCAGACGACTGGCTGAGCACCGTTCCCAAGGGGAGTCTGGCCAGCTTATCTGTCAGCCGGTGCCGCATTTCTGCTAAAATCCTAAAGGTCGCCGTATGTGACAGCAGAGTGGAAATACCGTGAAAGCCCCAATAGGCTGCCCAGAAGAGCCCGATCCAGACGGACTGCAGCAGATAAAAATCCCAGTCTTTATTGCCAGCCAGGAGCTGATTGATCATGCTGCCAATGAAGAAATAGGGCAGAAAACCTGCGAGCACAGAAGCAAAGGCAAAGAGCAGGCTGAAAGCAAAATATAATTTATGGAGGGAAACAAATTCCCATATCCAGGAAACGACAGATTTCTTTTTCATCCTTATTCCTTCTTTCTATTCAAAAATCCAGCAGGGCTTCCCAATTAAAAAACTGAAGAACCGAAGTGCAAAATGCCATGGCTTGACTCTTAGGCCAGTCCTGTGCCAAGGGCTCAAAAAGAGCGGTATAGTAGGCGGTCATGCACGATCGCAGATATTCGTATTCTAGCAGGTGACGGATCTTGCCTTCCTTATGGGCCCGTTCCAGATAATGATAGGTCTCAATCGTAGCAAAGTAAATCATATCGGACTTGAAATTCGCCAGTGAAGAGCCCTGCGAGCGAAACAGGAGCAGGCGCATATTGTCCTTGTGCTCATAAAGCAGCTGCATCAAGGCCTCCAAATCTTCCAGACGGTGCTCCCACATCCGGGACAGCTGACTCTTCTCCAAGAAATCATAATCGCGCGTTTTCTGTGACTCTCCATAGGCCTCAAGGGCCTCCAAGGTCGGTGCAAGAACAGCTTTAAAGAGCTGGTCCTTGCTGGAAAAGCGCTTGTAAAGCGCCCCTGTCGTCAGCCCAACACCGCGGCAGATACGCCGCAGCGAGGCATTCTGATAGCCAAAAGTATAAAACTCGCTTTGAGCGCTGGCTAAAATTTTCTCATTTAAAAGATCGCTTTCTTTTCCCATTACTGCCCTCACTCCATCTTGATAACACTGTTATCAGTTTTCTACCTCTATTATAAATTCTGACAATTCTAATGTCAAGGAAAAATAAAAAGACAGCCCTTCAGCTGCCTTTGGTCAATCATCTATCGTATATCCTTCCAGTTGCAGATCTTCTCTTCCCAGATATAAGCATAATTTTTGGCCAATTCACGTGCGGTCATGGGTTTTTGTCCCGTCAGAATTTCTACATCGTCAGATGGCACATCCATCAAGCCTTCAGCAATGCTGGCTTCGTTTGTGACCATATCATTGCCGCACCAAGGAACAGGCGACTGAGAATAATCGCCCGTGGCCTCTCTCGGGATATGCATGGAATCCAAGTAATCATAAAATTCCTGATGACTGACAGGACAGTATTCGATGGAAATGCCTGACAAGTCACTGATGATGGCAGCAATATCACGCTGAGAGATGGATTCTGAACCGCAGATTTTATAGGTTTTCTCTGGCTGACCTTTCCCTAACAGCAAGGCTGCCGCCACACGCGCCACATCGTCCTTGGGGATAAAGGTTCCTCGCCCTTCTCCCGCTGTCGTATACCATTTATTGCCTGACATGAGGGCCAGCATGACAGAAGTCGTCAGATAATTTTCCAGATAGAGATTGTCCTGCATAAAATTATAATCCACTCCGTGGACAGAAGCCGCTTCACGAATGTAAGACTCTGTTGCCGTATGGTCTGGGGTCACATAGACATGGGCATAGGCAGGATCGCTGGCTCCCAAGAAGGAGGTATAAGTGATATGCTGAACCCCTGCTTGAATCGCTGCATCAACCACATTTTTGTGCTGCTGAATCCGAATGGCACCAATGGTCACAGCAGATACGATAAAAATGCGGTCCCCGCCTTGAAAAGCAGCCGTCATTTCTTCCAGATTGTCATAATTGGCCTGACGAACGGCTATCCCCAAGCCTTCCCAGCGTTCCTTCTTCTCAGGATCCAAACGGTCTAAAAAGGGACAAGTGACAATCAGATCGCTTCCCTTGACCTCTTTTAGCATGTTTTCTGTGACACGGCCGCCCAGCTGACCGTCACAGCCAGTAATAATATATTTCATTGCACACCTCATTGATAATATTTCTTTATTTTTATCATTATTTTAACAGTTTTATAGCTGAATTAGAAATTCTTTTATGTTATTATTAATAAAAGGTTTTTATCAGAAAGGACAGCCATGAACAGCAGACAATTAGAATGTTTCATCCATCTGGCTGAAACACTGAATTTTAACGCCACAGCCCGATTAGTCTATATCAGTCAGCCGGCTGTCAGCCACCAAATCAAGAGCTTAGAAGAGGAGTTGGGACTGCAGCTCTTTTTGCGAAATAAAAGACGGGTTGAACTGACACCGGCAGGGCAGTCCTTTTACCAAGATATGAGGGAGATTTACCCCAAGCTAACCGCTGCTGTCAGCAAGGCCAAAAGTCAAGGCAAGTTTTTTACAGACAGCCTCGTCATCGCCTACGAGGGCAATGAAAAAGAGCAGGTCTGGATGGCCGAGGTGATTGCTCATTACCATAGGCAGTTTCCGTCCCTGCGCTTATTTTTAAAAAATTTAGACTATAAAAGCAGCAAAAAAAGCCTGCTAAACCAAGAACTGGATCTGATTTTCACTGTTTCAGAAAATATTCAGGCCTATTCGGAAATTCAATTCCAAGAACTGTTTCAAGAACAGTTTGTCTGCGTCTTCAGAAAGGACCATCCGCTCAGCAGGCAAGAGCAGCTTTGCTTAGAGCAGCTCCAGCAAGAAAGCTTAGTATTCTTGGACCCTCTCAATACACCGCCCGAACTGGCGCAAGTCCAGAATAGAATCGAACACTCCCTGACAGAGCCACAGATCTATTATGCAGATTCTGCTCAGATAGCTCAGGCCATGATTTTAGGGGGAGTCGGTCTTGCTGTTATGCCGCGCTTTGCCGTCCAGCATTCCGATCGGCTGCAGGCCATACCTGTCAAAGACTTACCTGCCCTATCCTATGGCATCGCCTGGCACAAGCAAAATCCAAAAGACATTTCAAGCTTTAGCCAAGAAATAGCCTTTATTTTCGAAAGGTAAATTGCAGTCAAAAGTACTAGGACAGACCCCCATGATGGCTGCGCCCTCATCCACAGAGGGATGGATCTTTTAGAAGATACCGTATAAGACCCCATGGTGGCTGCGCTCTCCTTTTGGAAGATTCCGTATGAGACTCCCATGATGGCTGCGTCTTCATCCGCTTCTTGCTCCTCATTTCGGTAACGGTCCAAAACATTCTCTATAAATATCTGGGTCATGCGAAGGTATGATTTCTAAGTCTGGATTTGCTTTCCAAATCCTATTTAAGACCTTATATAAATCATGGTATTGCCTTATATTTGCATGCACAGCATTTGTAAGAATCGAACCGTAGGCCATCTCTTCATAGTTGTCCCTGCAATAGACAGCGTCCACACACAGGAAATAGCGCTCACTCTCAGAGCAATTGACAATCAGCCCCATCTGTCCTGCTGAATGGCCAAATAAAGGAAGCAGGATTAAGCTGCCATCTTGAAAAATATCAATACTTTTACGAAACGGTCCGTAAGGTGTTCCTTGTTCAAAATCGACAATCTGCACCTATTCCTGCTTCAGCATAGAAAATAGGGATTTGAGATAGCCTTTTTTGAGCAGTTGTAGATCCGTTTCCTGTCCAAGCTCCCACTCTTCCTTTGAAATATAGACCGGTGCATTTGGAAAGTCACAGATACCTCCAGTATGGTCGATATGCAGATGAGATAATATAATAGTGACTTCATCAGGAGATATTCCCCTTTTTTCCAGTTGCTGCTTTGCATCTTCTTCCTGCTGAATTTTTACGGGTAAAATCCAATTTAGCATATTGTATGGAAATTTTTTCGTCACTTCATAGTATCGGGAATGATAGCCCGTATCAAATAGGATTATTCCCTGAGCCGGATGCTCAATAATAAACCAAAAGGCTGGACCCCAAATATGCTTTCTAGGGTTCCCCTTTTTTATCATATTTAATTTTGTGCCATAAAAACCCGCATTCATCAGAGTGAGCTTACACTTTGGTGTGGTTGATTTTACGGGCGGTAATTTCAAATTCATCCGATTGTCCCTCTATACGATTGTATTTGTCAGGCTTCCCAAGCGTTCAATTTCTAGACGGATTGTATCGCCTGTTTCCAGAAAAATTCCATTTTCAAGACCGCAGCAATTTACGACTGTTCCCGAACCAATAAACTCACCAGAGTAAACATTCTCTCCCTTGGAAGCATAAGCAACAGCTGCTCCAAAGGAATGTTGAAAACACTCAGTCGAACCAGTCGCAGCCACTTTGCCATTTATGATCACAGTTGTTTTCAGCTTATATAAACTGGGTGGAATTTCATCTGCAGTTACAACTGTATTGGAAATGGAGCTGGCAAAATCTTTTGATTTACATGGACCTGTTGAATTCATTTCTTCATATTGTACATTCCGAGCACTAAAATCGTTCAAGATACAAAAAGCGCCAATTGCATCCAGGCCCTCCTGCTCTGTCGCATCACGAATTTCCTTTGTAATAATCATACCGACTTCTAATTCGTAGTCTTTTAGAGCTGCATACTCAGGAAAGGCAATCGCTTCCTTATCACCTAGAAATGAAAGGTGATTCCCTTTATAATAAAGCGGATGGTCATAGAAGGCTTTTCTGCTAATTGAAAATACTGATTTATACTATTCATCTTACTCTCCTTGATAATGTGCTATGGGAAAAATTCCCATTTACAGTCATTTAGTTTATCTTTTATTACGTCGTTAGCTCGGTTTGCCGTACGCCAGTACAGCTGACACTTCCTCACGGAAGCTCTATTCACCACCTCCAATAGTCCAGTGGACTATTGGAGCACCTTGCTGCCTAGTACTAAAAGCAAACTAAAAGACTATATCTGCTGTTTTAACTAAGGGTGTTTTAATAATAATTTTCCATTGATTTTTCCTTCTTCCAAATCCAGCAAAGATTGAACAGCATTATCAATAGGAGCTTTATAAAGTTTGGGAAGTTTGATTTGATTGTTTGCGACTAATTCCAGAGCCCAGATTAAGTAGCCGTTTACCTTTTGGATATGATGTGAGCAATAACCACCAAAGTTAAAACCTGTAAGATTGAGATTGTTCAGCCAGCAGATATCGGGATTGATATCTGCTCGTTCTTCTTGTGAAGCATTGCCGACAATAGCCAGTGTTCCATATGGATTAAGTTTTCCTAGATTATCTTTACGTTGCACGCCACCGACGGGGTCTACGATTAAATCAAATTTTTCTTCAGAAGAAATGAAACATTCTTCCCGCAAATAAGCAGCATCGTAGCCTAATTCTAGCGCATTTTGACATTTGGTCTCATTGCTGACGGCTGCAACAACTTTTTTAGCACCTAAGAGTTTTGCTGCTTGGCCAACCTGAGCACCCAAACCTCCTGTAGCTCCATAAACAAGTACGTTAGCACCGATTGGAAGTCGGACTATTTCCTTTAAAAGTACCAAAGCAGTTGCCGTATTGGTTAAAGCTGCAGTTGCTTTATCAATCCCTAAGTTTTCAGGGATTTTAACCACATAATCTTCAGGAAGGCTGACCAATTCAGAAAAGCCTTTTAAAGTATTGATGGTTAATCCCGCAACCCGATCCCCTAGTTGAAAATTTCTCACCTCTTTTCCAATGTCTACAACAGTTCCTGCTACTTCAAGTCCAGGTGTTGCTGGAAGAGGCAGAGCTCCGAACCCTCTGGAGAAGATGATATCAATTAGTCCTACACCTGAATAGTCAACCTTGATAAGGACTTCTGTTTCTTGAACAGTTGGACGTTCAGTCTCCTGATAGAGCATCGTTTCAGGACCACGATAGTCTGTAATTTGCAATGCTTTCATATGTATTACCTCCTTGAAAGTGATAATAATACTCAAAGAAAATCAAAGATGACAAGGCAAACTGATGCAGATAGAACTGGAGTTCATCAAAGAGGTTTAACACAGTCAACATTTGATTTTCAAAGAGTATAAACACCATCATTGATGATTTGCTTACAGTATAGCAGATATGTTATACTTGAACAAGTAGGCACTTTTTTCGCTTATACTAACAAAAACGTAACTAAAGGAGCGTAATGAAATGAGAGATACACAAGAAGGCTGCCCTTTTGGCTGTACTGTAGAAATAGCGATGGATGTCATTGGCGGACGCTGGAAGGGGGCTATTTTGTTTCACCTCGCAGATGAGGGGATTCTGCGTTTTGGTGAACTTAGAAAACGGATTCCCGGTATCAACCAACGTATGCTGACCAATCAGCTGCGTAAACTGGAAGAATGCGGGATTATCAAACGAACTGTTTTTCCTGTGGTTCCGCCCAGAGTAGACTATGAATTGACTGAATTTGGAGATACTCTCAAACCCATTCTCTTCCAACTAAAGAAATGGGGACATGAGTATATTGATTATCAAACGGCTAAGTCCGACCAACGCTTATCAAATTCTTCAAAATAGTTCTCTTTTAATATTTTTGTATTTACAGATTTATCAGGTTGTACAGTCTTTTAGTTTGCTTTTAGTACTAGGCAGCGAGGTGCTCCAATAGTCCACAGTTAGAGTAGTTTCGCTCTTTACTATGGCCCTTAAATATCGTCCCTGTTCCTTCTGAAATGAGAAATCAATACCCTAAAAATGTAGATTTAATCTATTTTTTTAAAGATAAAAGAAAAGAAATTAACCCAGAAATTACAACACTAACTATTGAGTATGCAATAACTTTCTCCTCACTAGTATTTGTAACAAGTGAATAAAGTAAAATCAATATGTTTGCTGTTATTATAATTACATAAAAACGAGATTGAAGTTGCTGCCATTGTTTTAAAGTACGAAAAGCGCTTGGAAATCGTAAACCAACTCCAGCATTCCTATTTGGGGAAATGTAATTCAAAATCCATAAAAATAGAGAACCAATAATTATATAAATCGAAATCATGACAATCCTGAGTTCAGTCCATCACTTGCTTCAATTTAATGTATTGTAATAATGGATTCTGAATAGACATTTAATTGAGTTCATTTTGGCACCTCTCTACCTTTGTGCTTTACTTCATGACAATTATACTGCTAATAAGCTATTAAATCAATAAATATTTCAAATATTAGAAAAGTTTTGGTTTTTTAATCATCATAAATAAATTACTAATATAACCCAAGTAATCCAAAATAGGAAAATCTGTAGTTTTCATCTCCAAGGTTAATTTTTTCAAGAATCTGGCACATCTTTCTTCCATCAAATGATTGCTGCTCATTATCAAGGAGTTCTTTTAGTTGAAGCGCATAGTACTTCTGTAGCTTTTGTTTTTCACTAAAACTTTCCCACTTCTCTTCTAGCTTTTCCTTATTTTCTCGAAGAACCTCTATAGCCCTGAGGAAAGCTTGCTGAAGCGTTTCTTCATCTTAAACGTATATCCCAACCAAAGCTAAAAAGCCACTGTTTCTAGTGACTTCATAAAACTTTTCGCTAAAAGATTTCTAGGCTTTCACCAGCAGAGCTGCACACTCAGCGGTTCGGACTTTGCGATTCATTTCGTTGGCCAAGCCTCCTCATTCTCCGAGTCCTATCACATGGGCAGAACATCTACTTCTACTTCGCTGATGAATCAGCTCGTATAAGCAGTGATACTGCCTCAACATGTCATGTCTGAGACGTTCATGGTTTCCATAATATCTCGAACATAGATTGTTCCCGTCTTATTGACAAGGTTCACAATCTCATCTAATCGCTCCTGTTTCCTCATTTTACTACCTTCTTGTGCTTTTTCTGTTTATTATATACTTTTAATGTGACAAAAGCAACAGTTATATGTTTTAAATAAACAAAAAACTGAGATTGACTCAGTTTTCATAGTGTTAACATAATCTTGTTCAGAATGTCTACTTTATTAGAATAATCGTTAATAAGAGCCAATACAACTCCTAAGTAATTTTCTATTATATTTGGTGATTCATTTAGATTACCAAGTAAATTTTTACTATTTTGTAATTCTTCATAAAGCTTCTCTCTTACAAACATTCTATTTTTTCCTATATAGTTGAATGCACACATCATAACACTCATCCCTGCATAACCGCGACAAAGATATAAATCATCATATTTCCAATCTCTACTGCTATCAAATATGCAGAATATTTCATTATACAAGTAACTACTTATTTCCTGTTCAACTGATAGTGAGTATAGCAATAAAAGTATGGAAAGTCTAGATTATTATATCTTATAATTAAGAGTTTGATTTAATCATCCCTTCTTCAAGAGTTAACACTTCATCAAACATTGAGATAAAATTATCTGATGGTTCGTGAGCAATACAAATAATCATTTTTCCTTGCAATGAGGCTACTAATTCTTCAATACGCAATCTATTTTCTTTATCTAAAGACGATGTAACCTCATCCAAAAGTAAAATTTCTTTATTAGCAAGTAGAGATCTAGCAAAATCTAGCCTCCTCTCTTGCCCACCAGATAACTTATTTTTGATTTCATCCTCTAAATTAATAGTTTCTAAACTGACCTTCTGCAACACTTGATGAAGTAGACCTTTATCATAATCTTTATACATTGTTAAATTGTCAATGGCTGGTTTATCAAAAATAAACGTTTTCTGCTCCACATAAGCAACTGATGAGTAATCTAACTTGATACTAGTAAAATCCTGCCCATTAACTAAAATGCTCCCAGTAGTATTAAAACCATCTGGTATCAAACCTATCAAAGAATTCAAAAGTGTACTTTTCCCACTTCCACTTTTTCCAACAATGAGATATTTTTTACCTATCTCAAATGTTAAATTTATATTTTGTAATATATTTTGTTTCTCTCCTAATATTCCAAAATTAACCAGTTCGATTGTATCAATTTTTATATTTTCCCTATTAGATGCTTCAGCTGGTACTTGCTTTATCGTTTTAACTAAATCATTAACCAATTTCTTTGAAGATAAGATATCCGTATAGCTATGCTTCATGTTAGTAATTGGATAAGTAATATACATCACTAATTGACGGAGTCCAATAAATTCTCCTAGAGAAAGCCTCCCCTTAAGGACAAAAAATCCTCCAACTACCCAAGCTCCCTGGTTTACAATCATTGTTATTGCATATGATATCGCTTCTATTGAATTTGCTTTTCTATAATAAGCCACGTTTGATTTTCTCAACTGCTTACTTTTTGAATTCACAATATCAGTGAAAGAGTGCACTGCTTCAAATAGCTTGACTGTCTTTAAACCAAAGTAAAAATCTGATACCACATTAAAATAGTTTTCTTTTGATTTTACGCTCACATCTCTTGCTTTTTGTAAAGAATTTTGAGTTAACAAAGGATAAAAAAGAGGGAGTAAACTCAAAATAACCATTATGATAGTATAAGACGGTTGTAAAAATAAAGATATGATCGAAGCAAAAACAAAAACCAAAATATCATTAGTTATACTAATAATTTGTTCTAAGTATTGTTTTTCTAAGACTTCTAGTTCATTAGTATAGGTTGAAATATACATTTCAGGATTGCTACGATAGATAGCAAGCAAGGACTTTCCTCCGTTACTATCAGTCAAATCACTTCGTATATCATGTAAAATTTTTTGAATCAATTTCTGATTTGAAACTTCAACACAATACTCCATTAAGGAATCAAAAACTATATAAACTAATAACAACACTACGTAGAATATGAATGTTTCTGAGTTAACATTTGAAATAGAATCAATGATACCTTCTAGAACAAAAGCTAAGCTCAATACAGAAATTGCGCCAATGATATTTACTATTAAAAATTGGCCTACTAAAAAAGGATTTTGATAAAAATATTTTTTCATTTGAGATTCTTTGTAACTTCTTTAATAAAAATAACCTAATAAAAATCAGGAGCGATAATGATTATCCCCCCCGACTCAACAAAATGTACTTTAGCATTTATGCTGACTTGGCTGATTTCTTCCCATCAAGAGAGCAGCTACATCAATATCATCAACATCGATAGAAACATTTTCTTGTTTTAGAGTAAGATCTGTATTTTCCATAGTATGTATTATCCTTTCATAAATATATTTAAGATTTTTATCCTGCGAGGACAAATCTTATCAAACCTCATAATTGGCGTTATAGATTACTGAATAGTTAAAAAATTTTTCCATTTGCAGGGCCTAGATCGATACCTCTAGTCATCTTATGGACTCGAGGTCCTCCTGCAATTCCTAATAGGATTAAACCCATAACTAACAAAGCAACTGTTTTCCTAAACAAACTCTTCATATGTCTCTCCTCTTGTTTTCTTACATTTATTTTATCACTTCAAAATTATCTTGTCTAGAGTTTTTATAATTTTTTTATTTTTTTTAATTTAATACTTTTATGTATCTAATGCAATTAAAAACAATGCTCTTCGTTGAACATTGTTTTCATTATTATGTGACATCTGCAAGGTAGTGCTCGACTTTCAGAGTCATTGACATATTTTCCTCAAGTTTGTAGAGGAAATGAGCTATCTCAAAATATTCTTTTACCGAACTTTTAGAAGAAAAACTTTCACTGACATTTCCCATCAATAAATACAAATCAGCCAAAAGATAAGTTGTTCTATAGTCACTACACTGCTTTATCGTAGCTGTTATTTTGGTTATAGCTTCTTCAACATTTTTCTGTAACCATAGGTATCGACAAACGTTATAATTGAACTTAATAGATAGTTCTAACTCTTCAATTGTGTTTAAATTAAGTTGATTCACTTGATGCTCTAGCTTGTCTCTAATCTCATTAAAACGTTCTAAATCTTCAATATCATAATAAAAATTGAATAGAGTATTTGAAACTTGAAGGTAGTTCAAGTCAGATACACTTAACTGAGATAGCATATTCTCTAATTGTGTAATTGCCTCTTCTTTCTGTCCGTAAAAATAAAAATCTATCAAGGATTTTATCCACTCCATATAAAACTTATCTGTTAGAGATAAGCGATGAGCTTTTACACTTTCCAATTCATATATATATTTCAAAGATTCATAATTTCGATTTGTGATAAAAGTTTTCGCCAATTTTTTAAACTCTGATAACTCATTAATTTCCTCTACAATCTGATCATCGAAAAAGTAGTCCATACTAACATTCAATTTTTTAGCCAAAGCATGCAGAAAATCAGCTCCAGGAGTAAACTCCCCACTCTCTAACCGACTAATTTGACCTTGTTTACAAATCCCCTCAGCTAGTTCTCTCTGAGACATTTTTAATTCTTTTCGTCTATTTTTTAATCTTGTTGCTAATAGTATACCCACGTTTGTATTTCCTTTTCTTATTGATTCCTCTTTAAATTGTAACACGATTAATTCTAAAATTCCAAATATATTATTCAAAAAATACAAATTTTAATCTCTAAATAGGAATGAAGATAAATATATAGTATCTATTCTTTCCTATTGTCACAAACCTATAAATCAACTTCTGTTCCTTCTAAAAATTTAATACTGATGCAGCCGTCTTCCCCGAGTGCTATTTTCTCTAACACCTGGCACATCCTTCGTCCATCAAATGCAGTCTGGTCACTCTCAACTAGTTTCTTCAGTTGCTCCGAATGGTACTTCTCCAGCTTTTGATCCTCACTAAAGTTGGCCCATTTTTCTAAAAGCGTGTCCTTGTTTTCCCTCAAAATTTCTAAGGCTCTGAGAAAAGCCTGCTGCAGGGTTTCTTCATCAATATAGCGATTAGTGCACCCCTGGACTCCTTTTACCTTGTAGCGGTTATTGCAATGCCAGACAGGCCGCTTTCCTCTACTGGTTGTCCAGTTCTTTCGACCAAATAGACCTCCGCATTCCTTGCAGAATACTTTGCAGGTGAATGGGTTTTGTTCGCACTGGATTAGGTTCATGGTTACTTTGATACATCCGCACTAAGGCTAAAAAGCCACTGTTTCCAGTGACTTCATAAAACTTTTCGCTAAAAGATTTCTAGGCTTTCACCAGCAGAGCTGCACACTCAGCGGTTCGGACTTATCGTATCATTTCGTCGCTTTATCTCCTCATTCTACGAGTCCTATCGCATGGGCAGAACATCTACTTCTACTTTGCTGATGAATCAGCTCGTATAAGCAGTGATACTGCCTCAACATGATGCGTCTGCGGGAATAAGTCCACTGGCTGGACCTGCTTGAGTGTATAGCCCTGTTCTTGGTAGAGTTTGATGTCACGCGCCATGGTGGCAGGATTGCAGGAGATGTAGGTGATTTTGTCTGGCTGCATGGCTGAGCTAGCCTTGATAAAGCTTGCAGTTAGGCCCTTTCGCGGCGGATCCACCAGAATGACATTGGGACGAATGCCTTCCTTGAGCCAGTCTTGGATGGCCTTTTCAGCCGCTGCACAGACATAGCTGGCGTTGGTAATACCGTTGATTTCCGCATTCTTTCGGCTATTTTCGACAGCTTCAGGGATCACCTCCACACCATAGACCTGCTTGACCTGCTTAGCGACTGACAGGCCGATTGTGCCAATGCCCGAGTAAGCATCCAGCACCATATCTTCTGCGGTCAGTCCGGAGAAGTCAATCGCTGTCTGATAGAGCTTTTCTGCCATCTCGGTATTGACTTGATAAAAAGCAGGTGCCGCAATTTGAAAGTCATTTCCCAGCATCTGGTCGGTGATGTAGTCTTGACCATAAAGCATTCGCCAGTCTTTTCCGAAAATCGCATTGCCAGGTTGGTCATTGATATTCTGCATAATAGACTTGATAGCTGGGAAAGCTTCTATCAAGCGCTCCACCAGCTGGTCAATGCGGAAAATCTTAGGCCGGGTCGTCACCAGAATGACCATGATTTCCCCTGAATAATGCCCCCGGCGGACCACCAGACTGCGGATGAGACCGGTTCTTTCCTTTTCATCATAGGGTTTGATGTCAAAACGACGCAGCAAATCCCGGGTAAAAAGGATAACTTGGTCAATGACCGGATCCTGAATGTAAAAATCTTCGATTGGCAGAAGGTCGTGGGAATGTTTTCTGAAGAAGCCGGTTTCCAGCTGGTCCTTGACCCGGCGGACTGGTACCTGTGCTTTGTTGCGATAGTGCAGCGGCTCATCCATGCCCAGTGTGGGCAGGACCTCTGCATCCGCAATACCGGCAATCTTATAGAGGCTGTCCTTGACCTGCTTGCGCTTGAAGTCCAGCTGGGCTGGGTAGCTCAGATGCCCCAAGTCCGCAATGCCGGTCCGCAGGTAGGCCATGTCAAGATTTTGATTGCGCTGGTCTGAAGTACGGAGAAATTCCTCCACCTTGCCAAAGCCGATTTTTTTGTTGACCTTGAGCACACGCATGCGGATGAGCTCGCCCGGCAGGGCATTTTCCACAAAGAAAACCAGGCCTTCTGCCTTGGCAACTCCAGCTCCCTCGTGACTCAGATCCACGATTTCAACTTCAATCACATCATTCTTTTTTAACATATTCTTCACTTTCTGCTCTTTATACTCTGCCATTTCCAAAAGAAAAGGCAAGACATCGTCCTACCTTTCATTATATCATATATCTTATCTGAGACCCATTTGCTGCAGTCTTTCTTTATAAGCGTCAAAATCAATCAGGAGGCCTTGGCCACCGTACATGTCATAGGTATCGATCCAGTCACCGTTTTCCGGTATTGTCAGGCGCTCAACCCCATTGCGGGAGTCTGCTGCCAGCGAAATACCGTTGGTCAAAAGGAAGCTGTAAGGCACATTGGTCGAGGTCAGGGCAAAGACCTTGCCCAGGGCTTCTGATCCGGTAAAGAGCTTGGTCGGGTCCTTGACCTGCTGGAAGATAGCCGTCAGGACTTCCTGCTGGCGGCGGGTCCGGCCAAAGTCCCCCTCGTCATCCTTGCGGAAGCGGGCATAATTGAGCAGGGTCCGGCCGTCCATCTGCTGCTGGCCGACCTTGATGGTCTGGTTGGGTACGACGCCGTCCTGCATATTGAGATCGTCAGGCACTTCTACCTCCGACACTGCTTCACCGTCAATGGTTGAAAACTGAGCATTCATGCTGACACCATTGGGAAAAAGAGTATCAATGGCTGTCGCGAAAGTCTGGAAGTCCACCAGGGCATAGTATTTGATGTCCAAGTCAAAATTATCCTTGAGCATCTGACGGACATAGTCTGCCCCGCGATTGTGATTCTGCTCGCCAATCGTATAGGCCGAATTGAGCTTTTGGTCATAGTAATCTGCCTGCGAAGGGTCGCTGTATTCATTGCTGATGCCATCGATATGAATCAGGGTATCGCGCATGAAGCTGACCAGCTTAATCTTGTGGTCCTTATTGCCCACATTCAAGACCATAATCGAGTCGGTCCGCGTCTCCGTCGAATCCTCTCCGACCCGGCCGTCCGTTCCTAAAATGAGGATATTGACGCCATCCTTGGTATCCTGGCCATCAAAATATTCGGTCTCAGCCGGTTTGGAATTGCCGTTATTGGCTGTGGTCAGTCCTTTGATAAACATGAAAATCATGCCGCCCAAGACCATGAGCAGGAAAATTCCCAGCCAGAGAAGGATTCGTTTGAAGCGGATTTTCTTGCCTTTTTTCTTGGGCTGCTGCCCTCCGGATGCTGTCTCTGCGGCCGCTTGCTGTGCCTTTCGCTCTTTGCGGCTGCGTGAAGGCTGCTCAGGGTATTTGGGCAACAGGCCTGACGAGTCTGTCTCAGCCGGCTCTTCTGCCGGAGCAGCAGACTGGGACGCAGACGGCTCCTCATAGCGGCTGGCTTGGGGACTGCCGGATGGCACAGCCTGACCTTTT
The DNA here is from genome assembly GCF_017884005.1 of Streptococcus panodentis. Taxonomy (GTDB): domain Bacteria; phylum Bacillota; class Bacilli; order Lactobacillales; family Streptococcaceae; genus Streptococcus; species Streptococcus panodentis. Next base: position 19,852 of record NZ_QFAY01000018.1, on the reverse strand, counting down.
GATTTCTGGCGCAGATAGGAAAATTCTTTTTTCTCTTTGTCGTTTAGATAATAGTAATTCTTGTAGAGATAATCCAAGCGGAGCTGCTCATGATGGCTAAGATTTTCTGATTTTTTCATCTCTTCTCCAATCTATTTCTCTGGAATTTGAAAAACATTGTAGCTACCAAAAATTTTATAAGTAATTCCCAGACTTGTCAACTCTTGAAAGGCAAAATCCGCCAAATTTTTCTGTCCATTGTCAATATCAATGATGAAGAAATACTCGCCCAAAGCCGTCTTCAGAGGGCGGCTTTCAATCTTGGTCAGGTCAATACCGCGCCAGGCAAAAGTTGACAGGGCCTTATAAAGAGCTCCGGGCAGATTGTCCGGCAGGGTCAGAGCCAGCGTCTGCTTCTCTCCCTGCTGAGGCAGGCTGAGCTGAGGCAGATGATGGCCCAAAATCCAGAAACGGGTGTAGTTTTCCTCCATTTCCTGAATGTCCCGGGCCACTACCTGCAGGCCGTACTCATCGGCCGCACTGTGCGGTGCGATGGCTGCATACTGCCGGTCCGGATGCTCAGCCACTAAGCGGGCCGCATTGGCTGTACTGGCCGTCATTTCAAACTGGGCATGGGGAAAGTGCCGGCGGATATACTTTTTCCCCTGAGCAATGGCCTGAGGGTGAGAAAAGACCTTCTCAATAGGCCTGCCAAGCTCAACAGCCAGCAGCTGCTGCTTGATTGGCTGGATAACCTCAGCTACCGCCTGGATCTCCGACTGGTGAAAGAGATAGTCCAGCGTTTCATGGACGCTGCCTTCAATCGAGTTTTCCACCGGAACGACCGAGTAATCCACCTGACCGGCTTCATAAGCCTTCATAACCTCAGTAATATTCTGATAAGGGACTAGATCGTCTTGGGGAAAGGCCTTTTGGGCGACATGGTGAGAAAAAGACCCCTTGGGTCCTAGGTATCCTACAAGCATCGAATCAGCTCCGCAATTTCTTCTGGGCTCTTATCTGCTACATCAATAACATGGGTAGCAATCCGTTCATAGAAAGGCAGACGTCCTTCAAAAATTTCCTTAAACTGCTCACGGCTGTTATTGAGGAAAAGCGGCCGTTGCATGGCCACATCATTTTCGATCCGCTCATAGAGGGTATCAAAATCAACCCTTAGGTAAATATTATGCGGATTTTTTTCCAGCAGCTCACGGTTATGAGGATTGACCACGATACCCCCGCCGGGAGAAATGATGTCCACTTCATCCTGCAGCAAGCTCTCCAGCATGGCTGCTTCCAGACGTCGGAAGGCATCTTCTCCCTCCTGTGCAAAAAAGTCATTGATAGACATGCCGATCTTTTCAACGATTAACTCATCCATATCATGGAAATTGGGGTCCAAAAGACGGCCGACCGTAGTCTTACCCGCTCCCATAAATCCTAGTAAAATTTTAGCCATGTAGTAGTTCCTCCAAATCAGTAAAAAAGCTTGGGTAGCTGGTATTGATAGCTTCTGCTCGTTCCAGTGCCATCTTTCCTTCTGCTGCCAAAAGGGCTGCAATCGCCGTCATCATACCAATGCGGTGATCGCCAAAGGTATTGACCGCCGCACCATGAAGGGCTGTTTTCCCCTCGATAATCATGCCGTCCTCTGTCGGGACAATCGCTGCGCCCATGCTGTTGAGAGCGTCAGCCACCACCTGAATGCGGTCGGTTTCCTTGACCTTGAGCTCCTCAGCGTCCCGGATAACTGTCCTTCCCTGAGCCTGCGTCGCCAAGAGGGCGATAATAGGCAGCTCATCAATCAGGCGCGGGATAATACTGCCGCCGATGTCTGTCCCTTTCAGCTCAGAGCTTTCAACCGTAATGGTAGCTGACTTGGCCACTTGGTCCACATTGGACAGGCGAATCCTGCCGCCCATAGCCTGGATGACATCCAAAATGCCCGTCCGGCTTTCATTGATGCCGACATTCTCCAAAACAATCTTGGAATCCGGGACAATCAGGCCCGCTACCAGCCAAAAGGCCGCACTGGAAATATCGCCCGGTACCGTTACCTGCTGAGCCTGCAGCTGCTGACCGCCCTCTACGCGGATTTCCTTGCCATCAACAGCAATCCGTCCGCCAAACTGGACAATCATATCCTCGGTATGGTTGCGGGTCAGCTCCTTTTCGATGATGACAGATTCACCCTGAGCCTGCAAAGCAGCAAAAATCAGAGCGGATTTGACCTGAGCAGAAGCCACCGGCAGCTGATAGCGGATAGGCTTGAGGGTCTTGCTGCCGCGAATGGTCAGAGGCGGCAGGTCGCGCTCGGTCTGGCCGGAGATCTGCACCCCCATCTGCCGCAGGGGAATGGTCACACGGTCCATGGGCCGCTTGGACAAGCTGTCGTCGCCGAACATCTCAGCTTCAAAGTCCTGGCCGGCCAAAACACCGGAAATCAAGCGGATAGAGGTCCCCGAGTTGCCCATATCCAGCTTATGTTTAGGAGCCTGCAGGCCGTCAAAGCCGACGCCGAAGATCCTGACCGTCCGGCCGTCATCCTCTATCTGCACCCCTAAATCACGGAAAACCTGCATGGTCGAAAGGACATCTTCCCCACGCAGGATATCATGAACAGTGGTCACTCCCTTGGCTAAACTGCCAAAAATGATGGAGCGGTGGCTGATTGACTTATCACCCGGCACCCGCAGAGTGCCCCTTAAGCCCTTGGCATTGGTTGTTAATTCCATAGAATTCCTCGCAGCTTCTTTCATTATTACTATTCTATCATAAAAGCCCCAGAAATTCTAAAAAATTCCGGGACTTTTTCAATAACTTTCAGAACTTTCAGCAAATTTTCGGACAAATGGACTCTGACTAAGCAATGTCAAGCGAGGCAGCGGCTGAACGGACACTTCAAAATGCGAACGCAGCTGCCGTCGGTTTCGCATTGCACCAACGGTCCGGAGAGCTGACACCGTGTGAAGAGATTTTCGGAGAGTATCGTCTTTTTATACAGTATCCTTCCAAAGATACATCCCTCTGTGGGTGAGGACACAGCCATCATGGGAGGCTGTCTCACTCTCCCTGCCAAAAGCAAACTAAATGACTATATAAGATAAGACAGACAGTCTAAAAATCACCCCGAGACAAGCTCGGAGTGATACAATGAAAAGCTGTAAGTAGAGGGAATTAATCCCCTTTAATGCTTTCGGCAGCCAGCTTACCAGAGGTCAGGGCCCAGGCATTATTGGCGCCGGATGGAGAGTCCGTCCCCATGACACCGCCGACGACTTCGCCAGCAGCATAGAGGCCTTGGATGACCTTTCCTTTCGTATTGAGCACTTCCAGCTGGCTATTGACAACCAAGCCGCCCATCGTGGTGGCAAAGCGCGGTTTCTGCTCAATGAGATAGTAAGGCCCCTGCCCGACCTTCTTCTGCAGGAATCGGCTCTGACGGCCAAAATCTTCATCGACACCTTGTTCTACAAAGTGATTGTAGCGCTCGACAGTAGCAGCCAGTGCCTGCCGGTCCATACCGGCCAAATCAGCCAGTGCCTGCAGATTGTCTGCATGGAAGAAATAAGGGGTCCTGGAACCGTTATTCTCCAGCCACTGGTCAATATCCGCCTGAGAAATACCGCCTTCAGCCACTTCCTCACGGAAAATAGAGAAGTGTTCCTGATCCAGCAGCAGATAGAGAACCTTGGGCTCTTGTTCCATCAGAACGTCCAGAATATCATGATTGCTGGCCCGCTCATTAATGACCCGCTGGCCGTTGGTATTGACCAACAGACCGTTTTCACGCAGGACAGCAATATTGCCTCCTATGGTCGACTTAGCTGTGCCCTGAGCTACTTCTACACCATTGGGGTAGATCTTTCCTTGATCCAGCATGACCGTCGCAGCATCAATGCCGTGGGCCTGGGCCATGAGAAGGCCTTCTCCCATAGAGGAGCGAGTCCCGTAGAAGAGGACATCTTTGAGCCGCTTAGGCAGCAGCTGTTTGTTGTTGCCATAGCCGCCGGTCGTCAGCACCACAGCCTTGGCCGAAATCCGGTGGGTCCTGCCGCTGTCTTCGACTGCCACCAAGCCGGTGACATTGCCTTCGCCGTCGGTCAGAAGCTGCTGAGCCTTGGTCTGCAGAAGGAGCTGCACGGCTGAGTCCGCTACCTTGCTGCGGACAGCCGCAGCAAAGCCATGACCGCCATGATCATAAGCCAGCTCCCGGTCCTTGCGGTATTCGGCCAGGACATGGAGGCCGCCTTTCATATCGTACTGAACACCGACATAGTCATGCACCCAGTCCGTTGTCTGGCCGATATTGTCAGCCAAGAGCTGCAGGAGCTCTCTGACGTTGGCCTGATTGCCATTGGCCAGAAAATCTTCGACCATGAGCTCAGCCGTATCGTCCGTCACACCGGCTTCTTTTTGCAGCCGTGAGCCCATGACAACCTGATTGCCGCCTGATACGGAGATTGCCCCTCCGATAAAGCTTAATTTTTCGAGTAAAATGACGGACAAACCGAGCTCTTCTGCTCGAAGAGCCGCAGCTACGCCGGCTGCACCGGCACCGACAATCACCACATCAACTGTTTCTTCCAGCACTTCATTGGACAGCTCAACACTTGGCTTCTGACGGGCTTTGAGGACATCGACGGCATCCTGACTGCTGGCCTGCAGCACAGCGTCCGCCACACCGTCCACTACTCCCTGACTGGTCGTTGAGGCTCCGGAAACTGCATCAACATTGAGGGTTTGGAAATCAATAATCTGCTGCGGCAGGCGTTCAAAGACCATGTCAGACAGGCCTTCGGATTCGCCTGTGCTGTCAATTTCAATACCGGTGATTTTATGTTTGCTGAAGGTAACCACCATCGGCAGATCGCTATTATGCCCCTTGGCAGCTACATGGTACTGGCCTTCCTTGAACTCCAGCTCTTTTCCCATGAGCTCAATCAGCCGCTCGGCTTTCTTCATTTCCGCATCAGCATCCTTGACCAGCTGGAAGCTCTCATCCATAAATTTCCAGAGCGGGGTCGGAATGACTAGATTTTTCCGGTCATGGATATCAGCAAATCCCTTGACTTTACGGCCGTCTCTGACGGCTTCAACCCAGTTGGGCTCCACTAGGAATCCCTTGGCAACAGCCACTAAATCATAGCCCAGCTCAAGAGCCTCTTCGGCATCGGTCTTTTGCAGAATGCCCCCAACACCGATAATCGGAATCTTGGCCAGAGCTTCACTGCGGCCAGCCAAGAACTTAGCAATCAGCATCTCAGGGTCATCTGGCTGTACAATGGAATTGCGGGTGTAAATCCCCATAGAAAAGTGGAAATAATCCAGTCCCAGCTCTGCCAGGCGATTGAGCAGATAGAGGGTATCCTCAAAGCGAATGCCCGGCTCCTCCAGCTCCTCCGGAGAAAAGCGGTAGCCCAAAATGAAGTCCTCAGCGCCTTCTTCAGCAATGACTTTCTTAGCTGCCTCCAGAACGGCCAGCGGGAATTTCGCCCGCTTCTCAATCGTTCCGCCCCAGGCATCGGAGCGCCGGTTGGAATGAGGCGAGAAAAACTGCTGAATCAGATAGGTGTTGGCACCGTGCAGCTCTACCCCGTCAAAACCGGCCCGAATAGCCCGTCGGACTCCGTCCGCAAAAGCTTCTATCATATCCAAGATTTCCCGGTGGGTCATCTCCTCAGGAATAGGGGCATTAGGCCGCAGCGCTGCTACACTGCTTGCTGAAATGGGAAGACAGCCCTTGTTCATTTCCGGAAAGGCCATGCGGCCGGCATGATAGATTTGAATAAGGGCTTTAGAACCCTTGGACCGGATAGCCTCTGCCAGACGGGTCAGGCCTTCAATCTTGTCATCTGTGTCAATCCCGATGGCACCGAAAAAGCCGCGGCCCTTGTCTTCCACAAAGGCGCTTTCAACAATGACAGCCCCGGCCTGTCCTGATCGATGGGCGTAATACTCAATCAGCTCATCGGTCAGATTGCCGTCATAATAGGCTGACTCTGTCGTCATAGGGGCCATGAGGATTCTGTTTTTGAGACTGGCTCCTGAGGGCAATGCAACCCTGTCAAATAAATGTTTTGTCATCTCTTTTATCCTTGTATTTTTTCGTCTATAAAAGGTCCTAGTATATGCGCTTGGCCAGGACCTTATCAGATTTAGGCTTCCAGCTTCAGCGTATCCAGAATCTCTCTCAGGACTGATACCGGCACCTGACCGGGAGCCGAAGCTTTTTTGGCTGCACCGAAGGTTGCAGCTGAGCCAAATACTTCTCCGCTGACCCGACTGACCATACCCAAGGCTCCCATTGACATGGTAATCAGAGGCCGGGTCGCCTTGGCTTTCATCTCTGCCGTTGCATGAAGCAGGGTCAAAACATCCTGATTGGAATTTGGCATGACTGCAATCTTACAAATATCCGCATGCTTTTCTTCCATCAGACTGAGACGGCGGACGATTTCTTCCTGACTAGGTGTCGCGTCAAAGTCGTGGTTGCACATGACAATTTTGACACCTTTTTGATGTGCCAATTCAATCGTTTCCTGCACAGGCTGATCAGGCATAAACAGTTCCACATCTAACAGGTCTGCCGCGCCATGATGAAGCACTTCTCGGTAAATGTCGAAGTAGGATTGGTCAGAAAGTTCCAGCTCACCGCCCTCTTTTTTAGTACGGAAAGTGACCAGAAGTGGTTTTTGAATCGCTGCCTTAACCTTATGGGAAAGAGCCGCTGCTTGGCTAGCTTCTTCCACTTTTTCGTAAAAATCAATGCGCCATTCAATCAAATCGCAGTCTAGCTCTTTCGCCTGAGCTGCTGCTTCTAAAATTTCATCTTCTGTCCGTCCAACGATTGGTACGATAATTTTCGGCCGTCCCTCACCCAGAGTGACATTGCCAACAGTAACAGTTGCTGTCATAAGATTCTCCTATTTTTTAGAGGTATCAACGGTTTGATGATAACGAATATAAACGATAATAGCAATGACAAAACCAATAGCTGCAAAGACGGTATCAAGCAACATCACATTGTGCACACTTGTCTTTTCAGTCATAGCAATGAGATTTGGCACTGCATAAGAAGCAATGGAACCAAAGGTATAGAAAATACCTGTAATGGTCCCCTTACCAGCTGGGAACATTTCCCCCATAACAGTCAAGCCAAGCTGCATAACGCCGCCAGCCGCAAAGAATCCAACAGCTGCCGTACCGACTTGAACCACAAATGGGCTTGGGAACAGCCACATAGAAGCGATAGAAACTAAGGACATGAAAGTATAAACCAAAACAAGATTGACTGACCGCAATTTCAATCCAACAATAGCTGTGAAGGCCACACAAAGGAGAGAGCCTGTTGAATAGCTAGAAAGCAGCAATTTAGAAGCCGCTTCTGTCATGCCTGCCGCTTTTTGACCATAAACAGAGATATACTGAGAAATCAAATAGAAGGTTGCTTGTGAAATAAAACCATAAATGATGAAGGCCACACCTTCCAACCAGATTTTTGGTTGGGATTTAAAAGTCACCGCTGAAACGACAGCTTCTTTTGCTTCACCCTTCTCAGCATCTTCCTTAGCGTCAGCATCAGGAAATGGCAGCTTCCAGATAAGGAACATATTCAAGAAAAGTACAACTGCCGCAATCCAAAAAGCTAATTGCCAAAAGCCCATAGCAGAAGCTGCAATGATGATAAATGGCAGGATAAATTGTCCAATCTGAACAGCTGCTTTAATCAAAACATTGGCTGTCCCTGCTTGTTCTGGAAATGATTCCATAAGTGCCGGATAAGTTCCTGAATCAAGGAAAGAATTGGCAATCCCCGCCAAAACTGTCAAGATCATGGCCACTAAGGTGTTGGGGCTGTATATCAGTCCCAAGAAATACAGAATGTAAGTCGCCGCTCCCAACATAACAAATGGCTTACGACCAAACATATCAGACAAACGGCCAGAAATGAGAATGGCAATCAAACGGCCAATCCCAAGCATCGACACAACATTCATAACAGCAGCCGCATCGGCTCCCCACTGGAGACCTAGCTGATCTCTATGCTGTGAAATAATGACAACCCCAATCCCATGAATAATATAGTTGAGGTAGAGAGATAGAGCGGTCGGTAAATAACGGTTTTTCATACATATTCCCCTTCTAATAGTCCTGTTTATTTAAAGAGCACAGACTTAACATAGTCAACCGGCATTTCTTCTCCGGTGATCAAGTGGAAGGCTTCTGCTCCCTGATAGAGCATCATGCCCAGACCATTGAAGGCAATCTTGGCCCCATTTTCCCGTGCAAATTTGAGCAGTTTGGTCTCAGCCGGAGCATAGACCACATCCATAATGGCCAAATCAGGGCGGATGACCTCTGGGTCATTAATCAAAGAAATGTCTTCCTGCGGCTTCATACCGGCACTGGTCGCATCGATATAGACTGAGGATTCAGCGATGGATTTCTTGAAGGCTGCCTGATCTTCCAGCGGAGTCAGGCTGGCCTTGCAGTCGGTATTTTCTAAAATCTTCTTGACCGTTTCTTGGCCATTGGCGTAAAATTCATCATCACGGTTAAAGATGCGCAGTTCTTTGACACCGTCCAAGGCTGCCTGAATGGCAATGGCTGTGCCGGCGCCGCCGCAGCCGGTCAGAGTCACAATCCGGTCCTTGATATCTACTCCTTCTTCGGCCAGAGCTCTCATAGCACCGGTTCCGTCGGTGACGTGGCCAATCAAATAGCCGCTTTCGTCCTTATTGACCACCGTATTGACTGCGCCGACCAGCTTAGCAGCAGGGGACAGCTCATCCAGCAGGGGAATGATGGCCTGCTTATTAGGCATAGAAACATTGGAACCCTGAATCTTCAGTGAGCGGATGCCCTGCACAGCACCGGCTAAGTCTTCATTGCCGACTTCAAAAGCCAGATAGGCATAGTCCATGCCTTTTTGGGCAAAGGATTCATTCCACATGGTTGGTGAAAGACTGTGGCGGATAGGGGTCGCAATCAAGCTGACCAAGAGCGTATGACCGTTTAAACGTTCTGACATAAGAGATACCTCATTTCTTAAATGTTAAATAGTGACGTTTTCTTTGGAAAAGACCTTTTCATAGCGGTATTTGACAAGCAAGATGGCCAAAAAACCGACAAGGGCCAAAAAGAAATCGTAGGCAAAGACTTGATAAATGGACCGCTCAGCCATGAGCCCAGTCAGATAAGGTGTGACCATAACGGAGATGGCTGTGGTGAGCGAGTAGAAACTGGTGACCATCCCCTTGCTCTGGGGGAAGAATTCCAGCAGAAGTGCCAGCCCCAGCTGCCAGATCCCGCCGGCCGCAAAGACTCCGACTGTCAGACTGGCCAGGACAATAGACTGGAGCGAGGGGAATAGGAGCATACCGCCTAAGGACAAGGCTGTAGCCAGCAGACAGATCAGGATCAGTTTGGCAATATTTGCCTTTCTTTTAACGATAAAGGATGTTAAAAAAACCGAGACAAAGGAAGCGATACTGTAGATGCTGACAAAGAGCAGACTGTCTTCATTTTTGATGGATAAAACCTGCTCAGAAAAGCTGGGAATCCAGAGGATAAAGACATTGAAAAGGGAGACCGACACAAAGGAAAACAGCATGAGTGCCGCTCCTTCTGCTCCTATCTTTGCCCGAGGAAGCTGGCTCCTGATTGGTTTCTTTTCCGCCAAATCCTGCCTATCCGGATAGGCAAAGCGCCTTAAAAAGAAAAGGTTGAGCAGCAGTCCCAGAGCACACATCAGAAAGGTCCAGCCGAAATAAAGATGCTGCTGTATGGTCCAGCGGGTGATAAAAGGAAAAATAAACTGTCCAATGGAAATGAAAGCCTTATTCAGCACACTTAAGGCACTGTTATCATTTTCCGACGGAAAGGACTCTACGACAATTGGATAGGTGCTGGTATCCAAGAAGGCATTTCCGACTCCTGCCAGCAAGGCAACCAGAAAAGCTGGCAGATAGTGGTTTGTCCATACGATTCCAAAGAAAAAAAGGCAGTAGGCAATGACGCCAATCAAGACCGTCTGCTTTCTGCTGAAACGGTCTGAAAACCAGCCCGAGAAATTCAGGCTGATAATCCGGCCTAAACCAATCGCACTGATGACCAAGGTCACTTGGCTGAGACTGGCCGACCACTGCTTTTGAAAGAGAGCCAGATTCTGCGAAATGGCAATAGCTGCAATCCCTTGAAATAAGTAATTGATATACAAACTGCCAATGAGCGGAAGATAGGTTTGATTACTTTTTTGCATATACTCCTTTCGTCAGCTGCATCATAACTGAAAAACAATGTGAAAGGAAAATCATCAATGAATCATTCTGCCGCTAGCTGCAGGGCGGCGAATATCCGATGGCATCAAGACTTTTCCTTTGATTTTCAGTTTCTGTTTCATATGTGATTTTCATCACAAGGTGTAATGTTTACGGTTACAGTATACCATATTTAGCTGACTAAGTCTATTTTTTTCTGAAAATATCATCAAGAGTGCGGAGACAAAAATCGCGGAAACAGAGTCCGCGATTTTGTCAGCGAGTCTTCGTTTCCAGTTGCCGGCCTGAGCTTGTCAATACAGTCAAATAAAGCAGCGGCTTGTAAGAGTTGATGGGTCAACAAATGATACTCTTTGAAAATCTCTTCAAACCGTGTCAGCGTCGCCTTACCGTACTTCTCAGAAGCTCCATCCACCACCTCAAAACTTCCACCAGAGCTTTTGAGCAGCTAGCTTCCTGCTGCACTGATGATTTTCATTGAGATGACAAGCCGCTCAGCAGGGGTTGATGGTGCTAAAGCGCCTAATGAACTGTGCAGAGGAAATGCTGGCTGACGAAAGTCAGCAGAAATCCTCCCAAGTCCCGAGGCTTGCAATCAAAGGATAGAAAAGCAGAAGCTGGGTACTTTCGTCCCAGCTTCTGCTTTTCTGTGAACCGACCAGTCTTTGCACATCAACATGATACTTCCTTTTGAGTGCAGCAAAGGCGCTGCTTTGAGGCGGCAGATAAACTCCTGCAAGGAAGCGTCAGCCTCGGCTTGAGTCGGCCGACGGTCGGTTTTGATTTTCGAAGGTCCGGGCTGACTGAGAGAGAAAGAGCACTACTCCGCCTTGACCACCTGCAGCTCTTCGCCGCCCAGCAGAACCAAGTATTTCTCAATCGCAGAAATCCCATAAGAGCGGCTGAGCGCTTCAGCATAGAGGGTCAGCTGGCTGCGGTAGCGCTCTGTCAGTTCGGAAGGATGCCGGAATTTGTCAGTCTTGTAGTCAAAGAGGACAATGCGGTCAGCAAAGAGCAGGTAGCCGTCCAAGATACCGCGGACGACAAATTTCTGGCCGCTGGCATCATCTGTTTTCAGCATGGCAAATGGCGCTTCTCGGCGAAGCTTGTCCTTATGCTGGATGAGGAGCTTACCCAAGTCGCTGTCAAAGAAGGCAGCAACCTTATCCAGATTGACCTGCTGCTTGACTGCATCATCTGCCTGCACCTGTGACAGAGCCTGCTGCAGAACAGCCCTGCTCGGCTTTTCCTGCAGAGGAATCCGCTGCATGAGCTCGTGAACAGCGCTGCCGACCTGTGCGCCGGTGACTGGGCTCTTTCCGCCAAAGTCCGGCAGCTCAAAATCCGGAGACGGCCGATAGCCTTCTCTCTGATCCATAATATCCAGCCCTTGGCTGTCCATGATTGGTTCATAGAATTTCTTAATCTGGCTGGGAGTACGGACGCTGGGCAGCTCAATAGCTGCCTGATAAAGGCTGTTGAGCCGGTCCACGCTTTCCAGCACATCCAGGGCCCGGCCGATATCCTCGGACTGCCGATTATCCGCCAGCACATCTGCTTCAAAACGATCTGTTTGCGCCAGGCTGCCGATTTTCTCCGCTGTCAGCTCCTCATCGGTCACAAAGCGGGTCCGAAAGGCCAGACTGTCCCCCTCAAAAACGGCCTGAATGGCATAGAGCCAGTCCTGAAAAGAGCTTAACCGGCTGCGCAGACTGACAGGCAGCCGACCATCCTGACGGACTCCCCATTTGCGCTCACTCAGCTTGCTTTCCTGCCCCTTGCCGACCAGATAGAGCTTGGTCTCAGCCCGGGTCATGGCCACATAGAGCAGACGCATCTGCTCAGACAGACTGGCCAGCTGCAGCTCCTCTAAGTTCTGCTGATAGGGCAGAGTATCCATGGAAATCCGCAGCTGCTCCGGAGCATGAGCATCCTCCGTCTTTACAGCGACATCTGCCACATACTTGATGCCAATGCCCTTTTGGCGGCTGAGGATAACAGCAGAGCTGCTGTCCTGTCGGTTAAAGGGCTTGTCCATATTGAGCAGAAAGACATACTTGAACTCCAGGCCCTTGCTCTTATGAATGGTCATGAGATGCACGGCATTCTTAGGAGCAGCCAGCTGGACACTGGCCAAGTCATGCTCGTTTTTGATTATCTTATCAATCATGCCGATAAAGCGGGACAGGCCCTTGTAGCTGGACTTTTCATAGTCATTGGCTCTGAGGGAAAGGGCGTAGAGATTGGCCTGCCTCTGGGCGCCGCCCGGCAAAGCCCCCACTGTATCATAGTAGAAACGGTCTTGGTAAATCTTCCAAATCAAGTCGTAGAGGGAATTGGTCTTGGCGTAGGCCCGCCAGCTGTCCAGAGTCTGCACAAAATGCTGCAGTTTTTTGCGCAGTTCAGGCAGAATCAGCTCAGGCTGCAGCCCATGGCCCGCTAAGGCATTGCCCAGCTTTTCATAGAGATTTTCCTTGGACTGCTCAGATGCAGCCTGCAGGGCAATCCGGGTCAGCTCATCCTCATCAAAGTCAAACATGGCCGACTTCAGCAGGGCGGTCAGGGCATAGTCATTGAGCGGATTGTTGATCGTCCGCAGGGTATCCAGCATGACCATGACCTCAACAGACTGCAGGTAATTGCTCAGGCCATCATCGGGAACAAGGGGAATGCCGTACTTGGCAAACTCAGCCAAAATCAGGTCATTGCGGGTCCGCGAAGCCGTCAGCAAAGTGATATCCCCGAAGGCCACTCCTTCTTCATTGTGCAGGCGGATAATCTCCTTGATGACCAGCGCTATTTCCCCAGCAGAAAGGCTGGCCGGCTGGCTCTCACTTTCCTCTTCAGCTGGGCTGGCCGCAGAGCTGTCATAAAGCAGAAATTCTGCCGTCTTGTGAGGATCAGGCTCCTGCTTAGCTGGATTGCCGGCCACCAGGTAGTGGCTTTCATTATAGTCCACTTCTCCCACTTCCTCGTCCATGAGGCGTTTGAAGACATCATTGGTCGCCTGCAGCACCTCCACATGGCTGCGGAAATTTTCCTTGAGGATAATCAGCTGCCCTTGGTCAGGCTGCTCCTGATAGAGCTTAAACTTATCATTGAAAATCTGCGGGTCAGCCTGACGGAAGCGGTAGATTGACTGCTTGATGTCGCCCACCATAAAGCGGTTATCCTCCTTGGACAGGAGCTCCAGCATGCGCTCTTGGGTGTGGTTGGTGTCCTGATATTCGTCCACCATGACTTCATGGTATTTAGCTTGGTAAAAGGCCCGAATCTCCGGGAAATTCTCCAAAATCCCAATGGCAAAGTGGCTGATGTCACCGAATTCAAAGGCATTTTCCTCCTTTTTGCGCTCCAGATAGTCTTGGGAAAAGTCTCTGACAAAGTCCCGCAGCAGCTCCAAAAGCGGCAGACTCTCCGCCTGATGCTCTGCCATGAAGTCCAGATGATAGAGCCTGGTCTCTGCTTCGCGCAGTTTTTCAATCAGGGGTTTGCGGGCCTCGTTATAAGCCTGAGCCAATTCTTTTTTCAGCTCATCCTTGCCGCCGCGGGCTGTAAAGGCCTGACCGTTGGACTGTCTGGATAAGGCCGTCATTTCCTGCAAAATCTGCAGCAGCTGGTCCGTCTCAGTCTGCTGGCTGACAGGATCCAGCAGGACCAAAGCAGCCTGTACATGGTCCTGATACTTGGCACCGGCAAACTCCCGGCCGTCATTGTCCAAGTGAAAGCGAAAGAAATCTACCAGCTCCAGCAAAGCCTCCCGCACCTCACTCACTATCTGCTCTTTAGCAGCTGCAAAATCGCTGTGCTCGTAGCCGTAGAGGAAGGTCTCCTGCAGCCAGACTTCCGGATTGCTGGTCGACTGCAGAAAGCTGTAAATGCTGTAAATCTGCTGGCGAAAGCCAGCAATATCCTTGCGCCGGCCGGTAAAATTCTTGACCAGACGGCTGAAAGGTTCTTTTTTCTCACTGTCATAATAGCGATTAAAGAGCAGCTCAAAAACTTCATTCTGCAAGACCAGCTGCTCGCTGGCATCCTGCAGAATCCGAAAATGCGGAGCCAAGCCCAACAGATAGCCGTACTTGCTGAGGAGCTTCTGCGTGAAAGAGTCCATGGTGCCGATGTCAGCATTGGGCAAATCTGCCAGCTGCCGGGCCAGGTGGCGGCGGAGCTCTTCATCGTCACACTCTCTCAGACGCTGCTCCAATTCACTTTCCAGCCGCTCCCGCAGCTCCCCGGCCGCCTTGACCGTAAAGGTAGAGATAAAGAGCTGGCTGACCGCCACTCCGCGGGCAATCTGATCTAGTATCCGCTGGACCATGACAAAGGTCTTGCCAGAACCGGCTGAAGCCGAAACCAGAATATTCCGGCCGGAGGAGTAAATGGCTTCTATCTGCTCTGGCGTCCGCTTTTGAGCCTTGTCAGAAGCAGCTTCAGCTGCCTGCTTGGCTGCAATTTCTTGGCTGCTTAAAAAGGGAATCTGCTTCATTTTCCCAAGTCCTCCTTCATCTTTTCTAACCAGGCCTGCCGCAGTTTGTCCCCGGTCGGCCGCCGGTCAAATCTGTTCACATCCAGCTTCTCCAGCTGCCGGGCCTGACCGATGTGCAGATTGGCTTCAAAACCGGTAATGGCCTTGAACTGATCGACATAAGGCGCAATGCTGCGGCCGTTTTCCGTATAGGGGTTGATGGCAAAGTGCCCCGACAGAATGCTCTCAGCCGCCCGCCGGTAGAGGGCAGCATTGTAGGCCAAAAGCAGCTCCAGCTCCTCTCTGCTGAGCAGATTGGCCTTGTTTTTCTCATAGGCCGCCCCCAATTCCTGGATCTGGTCTGCCAGAAAGAGGCCTTTGTACTGCTGGGTTTTCATCACATTCCTGACCGCATCTGCCAGCTCTTTGGTATCTTTGAGAGCCACGATGGGATCGGTCATCTGCAGATACATGGCCCCAAAGCTCCCCTTCTCTTCCTGATAGTCTTTCAGCTGCCGAATGGCTGCCAGATAGGTCGGCAGCTGGGAATTGAGACCGTTGAAAAACTTTTCATAGCTAAACTTGGTCTCGCCGGACTTGTAATCCACCACACCCAGACTCTCTGTCTGAAGCAGGCGGTCAATCCGGTCCACCTTCCCAGTCACCGTTACCGCTCTGCCATTGTCCAGCGTCAGAAAAGGCTGAGCAGCCGAGCCAAAGGCGGTCTCCTCACCGATGGTCTCAATCGTATCCGACTGGGCCAAGACCCGGCCGGTCGCCTGAGCCGTATCCAAGAGCAGGCGGCGGGCAAAGCGGCTTTGGCCATTTTCATCATAAAGACTGGCAAATTCGGCCTCCTGAGCGGTCTCTGCCATAGCCCGCTGCAGCCGGCTGTCAAAATCCGCTTCCGAGTCATCCTGCAGGACTTTTTCAAAAATCCGGTGAAGGAAAGTCCCGTGGCTTCTGGCATCAGGATGAATGGTCCACTCTTCCTGCAGCCGGAGCACATACTTAAGAAAATAAGCATACTGATTCTTGAAAAACTCATTGAGAGCCGAGGCCGACAGCTTCAGAGCCTGCCCTTGAGGATAGAGGGCCTGCAGGGTATCTGCCTTGAGGCTTTCCGTTTTCAGCTCCTTGCTGATCAGGGGAATCCGGATACCTTGAGAAGCCAGCTTTTTACGCAGGACCCGGACCGCCACCGCCCAGAAAGTCTGCTCTTCCGGTGTCCACTCTCGGTCAATCTCCTCCTGATGGAGCTCAATGATGCGGGACAGCAGGGCCTGATAGGAGCCAATGTCGTCGCTCGAAGCCTGCGGTTTTTTGACCGTTATCGGCAGGGACAGCGGCTCAATGGTCAGCTCCGTCAGATAGGGAGACATGCGGCCCTCCACTTCATTGACCAGCGCCGGTGCCGACAGCACCAGCTCTTCGGTCGCTGCATTGAGCAGGGACAGGGCTGCAAAGCGGTTCTTTTTGAGATTTTCACTGCTGGCAATGACCAGTTCGGCTTCTTCTGCTGTTGCCTGATTGAGCCGCTCTCGGTCTTCGTCACTGAGCAGGCTCTGATTCTGAGCAATCTTTGGGAAGCGGTCCTGAGTCAGGCCGACCGCATAGACATAGGGAGCAGTCAGGGGCTCGATCAGGTCATAGGACTGGACCGTCACCACATCCACTGTAGCAGGGACTGTCCGGTAATGAGACAGCAGCATCCCCGAGCGGATCAGGGTCAGAAAATCATCCAGTCCCAGCCTACCACCTGCAAAGACCTGGGCAAACTGCTCCAGCACATGGCTGAAAGCCTTCCAGACCTCCTCCTGTTTCTCCTGCTCCTGCTGGCCGGCACCTGCTGCCAGACGGCTTAGATTTTCACCGACCTTGGCCTGACGGATAAAGTCAGAAAACTTCTTGAGAAGACCGGCTGCCGTCTGACTTCTGGTCTTGAAAAGCTCCTGCAGGGGGGCAGTCGTTTGCTGCCGCAGTTCATTGAGGCGCTTGAGGTCAAATTTATGCTGGCTGTTGATGGTAAAGTCTTGGGCAAACTTACCGGCTCCCTTAATATCCGCAAAGCGCAGATACTGCTCCAAGTGGTCCAAATCATCCTGTGTCAGATTGCCGTAGAGACCGGTTTTGAGAAGATTGAGAAAATCCTCTGTCCGAAAATTGTAGCGTTTCAGCCGCTCCAAAGACTCCGCAAGCTGGACCAGCGGGTGGTGGGCCATCGACTCACTCCGGCCCAGATAAAAGGGAATCCGATACTGATCAAAAATGGTTTTCAACTGCAGCCGATAGGCTTCTACATCACCTAAGAGCAGGCGGATTTGCTGGTAGCGGGCCCCGTCATGGAGCCTCTGGCGGATGGACTTGGCCACATACTCCAGCTCCTCTTTCTGGTTCATCGTCGCCCAGATCTGCAGGCGGGAACGGTCCTCCTCGCTCAGCTCAAGCTCTGCCTGGGAGAAATCATAGCGGCTTTCCAACAGCTTGGAAATTCTGCCGAAAGCATCCTCTTTTTCTTCTCCCTTTCCTACTGCATTCTGGGGCTGCACTCCATAGTCCTTGGCCAATTTGAGCAGAAAGTCTACGCTGGCCTGATAGAGATTGCCCTCACGAAAGGCTGAGCGATAGGCTTTGCGGCTGGCATAGGTCCCGATGACAATCTCCACTCCCTTGCGGTGCAGAAGGCCCAGCAGGTATTCTTCCTCAGCAGAAAAGCGGGTAAAGCCGTCAATGACCAGCGCCAAATCAGCCAGCTCACTGTCCACGTCACCGGCCGCAATGTGCCGGGCAAAAGCCGCAATCTTTGAGCTGGCATCAAAATCCTGATCCTCCAAGGCCTGAGAGACTGCCCTGAAAATCTTCAGCAAATCCTCCCGCTTCTCCTCTTCCTCCAGATACCGCAGGTCCTCAAAGGACATCTGAGCCGTCTGCAGCTCATGGTAAAGCTCCAGCAGCTGCTGGATAAACTGCGGGTCTTTCTTGATGCGGCCATAGACCGTCAGCTCCCGCTCCTCCATCTCAGCCAGCGTCCGATAAAAAAGCATACCCAGACCAATGTCGTCCAGACTGCGCCCCTGCTGCACATCATTGAGGACAAAATAGCGGGCCATCTGGGCAAAACGCGTCACCGTGATAGCAAAAGAAGCGTGACGGTTCAGCTGCTCCAAAACCGCCCGCTCCTTTTCAAAAGACAGGGAGTTGGGGGCGATATAAAAAACCCGCCTTCCGGCTGCAGCCAGCTGCTCCGCTTCGCGTGTCAAAAGCTCCGTCAGCGAATGACGGATATCTGTATACAGTAATTTCATAGCTTCCTTTTCCAAGAGAAAATATAGACCTATTATACCATTTTTAGCAGAAATACTCATGCAGCAGCCATTCTTGGATTTGCTCATGATAAAAGAGCGGGCATAACTGCCAGCTCTAAATCTCTACCTATTTTGTTTGGCTTTGATGAGGTCATGAAAGCCATAGATGTCCACTGTCGTTTGGCCGCTTTGGATAGCCGCCAAAATTTCTTTTTCTTTCTCAAATTTTTGAAAGGCTCTGGCCAACACCTGCTCCTCGTCTGCCTGCGGAATCACAACGACCCCATCGCAGTCACCGATAACCAAGTCTCCCTGATGAATAGTCACTCCCCCGACAGTCACAGGCAGCTTTGTCTTAGCCAGACTTTCCTTAATAGTCGGAGCTGGATTGTAGCCTCTAGCAAAGACCGGATAGGCCAAGTCGTAAATATCCTGAGAATCCCGGCAGCTGCCGTCAATAACGACACCAGCCACCCCCTTGACCTTGCAGCAAAAGATAAGCAAAAAAGACATCGCAGGAATGTCTTTTTCAGCTTTAACTATATAGAATTTGTCCTGAACTTCCCAAGTGCTTGGAAAGTATCAGCATTCTGCCTGATTGAGGTCTTGCAGGCGGGCAGCCAAAATCGGAAGGGCCGCAAGCCAGTAATCTGCGCACAGCATGCCGGAAGACATCCCGCCATGGTGAAAAGCGTCAACAAAATCCATCGCCCCTGACCTAAGCTCTCTGCCGGTCAGCTCCCTGTAAATCTCAAGAGTTTCCTGCCGGAAGTCTTCTACAGGATAGGGAACAGCCGTATGTGCATAATGGCCTGCCAGATAACGCCACAGATAGGGGTCGCCCCGCAGGCAGCCGACAGACAAATTTGGCATCCCCTCTTTAAAAACAGCTGAAACGTAAGCCATGCTGCTCCTTTCTGTCATCTTAGAATGATTTAGCCTAACTGGTCACCGGTCTTTATACTCAAGGAAAATCGAAATCAGCCGAGGCAGTCAATCAAGGCCACGGGACAGCCTCCTTTAACTTGCCTTGAGCATGTTAGTCGCTCCGCCAGCTTATATCCGCACCCGAGCCTCTTCCTTGCGCTCACCTGTGACAAACATGGTAAAGGTCGCCTTGCAGACATTAGCCCCCTCTTGATTGGCAATCACTACATCTACGACCCGAGTCGTCCGCCCGGCATGGACACAGTGTCCGCGGATGGTCAGCACATCTCCCAGACGCCCTGCCTTGAGATAGTTGATAGAAGACTGCAGAGTGACACCGTCCACACCTTGGGAAATCAGCACCAAGCCGCTGATCTGGTCACAAAGAGTAAAGAGATAGCCGCCGTGGGCATTGCCGTAGTAATTGAGCGACGAGTCCACAACCTTGGTCGTCACGACGACCCGTCCGCCCTTCATTTCTTCTATTTCATAATTTTCAAAAGCCGCAATGGCATCAAAATGAAAATCTTTCATCATGCACCTTCCTTTTTTCTTTGCTTACATGATACTACTTTTTCAGGACAGACACAAGAAAACCCTGCTAGGCAGGGAAAGCTTTTATATTTAGACTTTTAGTAGTGAGGCTGGGACAGCCTATCGCTTTACATACAGGACGATAGGGCAGCGAGCCGCTCAAAGGCTCCAGTGGAGGTTTCGAGGCGGTGAGAAAAGGCGGTGGGACAGACTCCCATGATGGCTGTGTCCTCACCCACAGAGGGATGGATCTTTGGGAAGATACTGTATAAGAATTTTTTAAAAATTTAGTTCCCTTCGCTCTTTTGTTTCTAAGCTCAGGCTGAAAAGGTTCCCCAAACCTTTTCACTCCC
>NZ_QFAY01000017.1 GCF_017884005.1 Streptococcus panodentis | reverse complement strand
CGGACTGTGAGAGCCTCGCGGGCTGGGAGTGAAAAGGTTTGGGGAACCTTTTCAGCCTGAGCTTAGAAACAAAAGAGCGAAGGGAACTAAATTTTTAAAAATTTAGTTCTGTCCCACCGCCGGCTTTCGTTCAGTCCGGGGGAGTGAGGCTGGGACAGACGCCCATGATGGCTGCGCCCGCCCCCGCAGAGAGAGGCAGCTTTTGGAAAATCTCATATAAGACTTCCGCTCCCATCAAAAAAAGTCTACCGCTGCCTTTGGCTGTGGACGGTAGACTTTCTGGGGCAGCTTGATTACATTTTTCTCAAACGCTCTACCCGCTCGGAAATAGGCGGGTGCGTGTAGAAAAGTTTTTTCAGGCCCCCTTCTTTCTTAGGGTCGCTGATATAGAGGGCGGCACTGGCATCATCTACATGATGCTCCATGGGCTCGCTCTGATCCAGTTTCAAAAGGGCATTGATCATTCCCTGCGGATTGCGGGTCAGCTCCACGCTGGAAGCATCAGCCAGAAACTCGCGCTGGCGGGAAATAGCCAGCTGGACCAAGGTTGCTGCAATGGGAGCCAGGATGATGGCTAGCAGCGACAGGAGCAAGAGGATGATTCCCAGACCGCTGTCATTGTCGCGATTGTTGCTGCGGCGGCCGCCGCCAAACCACATCATGCGGCCAGCTACACTGGACAGCATGGTAATGGCACTGGCCAAGGCAACAGCAATGGTTGAAATCCGAATATCGTAATTGCGGATATGACTGACCTCATGGCCGATGACACCCTCCAGTTCCTCCCGATTCATGATTTGCAGAATGCCAGTCGTGGCAGCGACTGCTGCATTTTCCGGCTTAGAACCTGTCGCAAAAGCATTGGGGGACGGGTCGTCTACAATGTAGACCCTAGGCATGGGAATCTGCGCCACCATAGCCATGTCCTGCACGACATGGTAGAGCTCAGGTGCTTCCTGCTCGGAAACCTCCCGCGCGCCATTCATGGTCATTACTACCTCAGTGGACTGGAAAATCATCACCAGCGCGTAAACGCCGCCGATAAGAAAAGCCACGATAATGCCGCCCAGAGGTGAACGCAGCCAGAGATAGCCGACAGCAGCACCAATCAGGGCCAAAAGGCCGAAAAAAGCGATAAGGAGGAGCCAAGTCCTCCTTTTATTGCTGGCAATTTGATCAAAGAGCATGTCAGTCACCTAAACCGCTGCTGCCAAAGTCCACCTTGGGAACAGCCTTTTCTTCTTCCGGTGTTTGCAGGAAGTCGGCCGCCTTGAAACTGAACATGCCTGCAACGATATTACTAGGGAAAGTTTCCAGCTTGACATTGTAATTGCTGGTTACTGAATTGTAGAGCTGACGTGAGTAAGCAATCTTGTTTTCAGTATTGGTCAGCTCTTCCTGCAGTTTCAGATAGTTACTGTTAGCTTTCAGATCTGGATAGCTTTCAGCCACAGCAAAAATACCTGAAATCTGACGGGAAAGAGCATCGCTGGCCTGCATGGCCTCAGCTGGTGAAGAGGCCTGAGCAACCTGGCTGCGCAGTTCTGTCACCTTTTCCAATGTTGCCTGCTCGTACTTGCCGTAGCCTTTGACGGTTTCAATCAAATTTGGCAGCAGGTCATTCCGACGCTTGAGCTGAACATCAATCTGGCTCCAGGCTTCCTGAGTCTGCATGCGGCTTTTCACCAAGCCGTTGTAAACAGAAACCACAAAAATCGCCAGAACAACGATAATTGCAAGAATAATAAATAGCATGATATTTCACTCCTTATTGCTTTATTACTATTATTATAACAAAAAAAGCGGAAAGTGTCTTTATTCTTGACAGCCTTATAAAAAAGAGGTAAGATAAAAACAGAAATAGACCGACAGTCGGTCGAATAAAGTTTTACTAGGAACTCTTCATGGCTAATAAAAAAGACTTTATCTTGGACACCGCACAGCGACTCTTTACAGAGCAGGGCTTTGACCAAACCTCTATCTCTCAGATCTTAGAGGCGGCCCAGATTGCCCGCGGTACCCTTTACTACTACTTTTCATCTAAGGAAGAGATGATGGATGCTATTATCGAGCGGACGATTGAAGCAGCCTTTGCTGCTTCTCAGACCTTTGCTGACAATCGCGGCCTGACTATCCTAGAGCGGCTGGCCGGCAGTATGGCCGCACTGAATCTCCATCATCAAAATGGACAGGATGTCCTGCTCCATCTCCATCAGCCGCAAAATGCGCTCCTGCACGAAAAGACAAACCAAATCCTGCTGGCACGGGCTCCTCAGATCCTCCTGCCCATCATCCAAGACGGCATCGCTGCCGGGGATATGAAGACTGATTACCCTTACGAAAGCCTGGAAATGATTTTGACTTATTCGCTGCAAGTATTTGGCAGCAGCTTTCAAGCGCTGTCCCCAGAAGAACAGCAGCAGAAACTGCAGGCCTTTCTCTATCTTTTGGAAACCCTCTTTCACAGTCAGGCAGGCTACTTTGATGCCTTTCGGGCCCTGATTCAGTCGCAAGATAGTTAGAAACTTCTCTATTGCAATTGGTTTGCTTTGGCAATTCTAAGGAGGCGGCCATGAAACAATCAGGTTTTAGACTCTTTTTATTCATTTGGTTAGGGAGCCTCATCTCAGAAATCGGCTCCGGTATGACGTCATTTGCTTTGGGAATTTATGTTTACCAGCTAACTGGCTTGGTTTCGGTCTCGTCTTTTGTCACTCTTTGTGCTTTCCTGCCGGGACTGTTGGTCACCCCTCTGGCTGGGATTTTGGCAGACCGATACGACCGCCGGCTTCTGATGGCTCTGGGAGACGGCTTGTCTGGGCTAGGCGTTCTCTGGATTTACTTCAGCCTGCATCACCCAGCCCTGATCTTTATCTGTATCGGATCTGCAATCAGTTCCCTCTTTTCTGCCTTGGTCAATCCAGCCTTTCGGGCGACGATTTCTGACCTGCTGCCTGAGGACCAGCTGTCAAAAGCGACTGGTTTGTCCCAGATTAATGGCATTGCCCGCTATCTGATCTCACCAGCCTTGGCTGGCTTGATATTGGCCGGCGGCCATATCGCTGCCATCCTGCTGCTGGATTTTTCAACGATTTTCGTGACAGTGGCCTGCACTTTGATAGCCCGACGGGCCATTCATGTGCCCGTCTATTCCAGCGACAGCCGCTTCTGGGCTGACTTTCTCCGGGGCTTTCATATCATCTACGAGAAAAAGGGCATCTGGATTCTCGTCCTGACTGGCACGGCCTTCTCTTTCTTTCTGGGAACGGTCCAAATCCTGCTCTCTCCTTTAGTCTTAGCCTTTGCGGATGCCAAAACAGCCGGCTGGGTCATGACTATTTCCAGCAGCGGCATGCTGGTTGGAAGTCTGGTATTGGGATTCTTTGCCGTCAAACAGCATTTTCACCGCATGCTCTGCCTCTCCCTCTTTCTGCTGGGAATTTTCATAGCTGGACTGGGAATGAAGGAACATCTTATCTGGATTTGCAGTTTTGGCTTTCTGCTCTTTGCTGCCCTGCCCTTTGCCAATACAGCCATTGACTATCTGGTGCGCCTCCATATCCGCAAGGCAGATCAGGGCAAGGTCTGGGGTACAATCGGCATCATTTCTCAGCTGGGCTACGTAGTCGCCTATGCCTGCATGGGCTGGGTGGCGGACACCCTTTTCAAGCCTTCGCTGACCTATTTCGGCTGGCTGGCCCCTTCTGTCGGAAAAATCATCGGTGTCGGAGGAGGCAGAGGCTATGGTCTGCTCTTTATCCTAGCCGGCCTCTCCATCAGTATCGGTGCTTACCTGCTCTCCCGAGTACCTTCTGTAAAGGAGCTGGAATATGTTTCAACGCTTGATAAAAAATGATTTCAAGAGCAATAAAGTCAGTGTGCTGGTCATAACGGTTTTCCTGCTGCTGACGCTGACGCTGTGCTTTGCAGCTGTTCGCCTGACGGTCAGTCTGGCAAGCTCCGTCGACCGCTTTGTGGAACGAGCTAAAAGCCCTCATCTGCTGCAGATGCACAGCGGCAGCATTAATCGGGAGCGCCTGCAGGAGTTTGTCCGCCGGCACCCGCAGATTGAGAGCTGGCAGATTGCTGACTTTGTCAATGTCGACGGCTCCGAGATTCGGATCAACGGCAGAGACTCCCTGCAGGACAGCTCGCAGGACAATGGATTTTCCAGTCAAAACCAGACTTTCGATTTCCTGCTGGATAAGGACAATCGTCCTGCCCAGCCTCAAGCCGGACAGGTCTACATCCCCCTTTACTATTACAGCAGCGGCCGTATCCGACTGGGGGACCGTCTGCAGATTGGTTCGCTTCAGCTGACTGTTCAGGGCTATATCCGCGATGCCCAGATGAATGCCGGGCTGGTTTCTTCCAAACGTTTTCTCATCGCTCCGGAGGACTTGGACAGGCTGAAGCAAGAAAACGCAGCTGCCGCTGAAGCGCTGATTGAATTTCGGGTCCGCAAAGCCGGCCAAATCAGCGCTATTGAAGAGGCCTATAAAACTGCAGGTTTGGAGTCCAACGGCCCGCCTATGATTAGCTATCCGACGATTAAGATGATCAACAGCCTCAATGATGCTCTGGTCATCTTGGTCATGGGCCTGCTGGCGCTGGCAGTGCTGTTTATCACCTTTCTCTGCATGCGCTTTGCCCTATTAACCAAGATTGAGGAGGAGCTGGAGCAGATTGCTGTCATGAAGGTCATGGGGCTGCCTCAAAGCTTTATCAAAAAGGTCTATCTGGCCAAATATACCAGCATCATCGCTCTGGCTTTGGCTGGCGGCTGGACTCTGTCCTTTCTGCTGACCGGACCGCTCAAGAAAGAGACGGAAATCTTCATGGGCAAAAGCCCGACACCGCTTTACAGCTACGTTTTAGAAGCGATGACCGCTCTGCTGCTCTGCCTTTTGCTAGTCTGGCTGACCTCACGGCCGCTGAGTTCTTTTAAGAAATTGACGCCAAGTCAGGCTCTGAAGCTGGCAGCTGCAGGCCATTCCACTCAGAAACAGCAGACTCCGAGTCTGGGCCTGCCCAAACACCCTCTGTGGGACGGGCCTTATTTCGCCTGTCAGCAGATTTTCAGTCACAAAAAGCTCTATCTGACCATGCTGCTGATTATCAGCCTTATCAGCCTCTTGGTGCTCCTGCCTGCCGCTCTCTACAGCACCGTGACCGACAGGCACTTTATCCAGTATCTGGGTGCCGGACAGGCCGATCTCCTGATTGATATTTCGCAGACCGAGGAGATTGATGCCAAGACAGATCAGCTGCTGAAGGAGCTGCAGGCAGATCAGGAGATAGCACAGGTCAGCGACTATCGCAATCAGAATTTTTCCTATCTGGACCGGAAAGGCCAAACCCATCAGCTTCGGATCAGTCTGGGCAGCCACAGCCTTTATCCGGTCAAATACAGCCAAGGCCAATCGCCTAAATCCGAGCAGGAGATTGCTCTCTCTAAGCTCAACGCCGATGAATTGAAGCTGCAGACAGGAGACAGCCTGACCCTGCTGGTAGACGGCAAGGAAAAAAAACTGACCGTGACCGGCATCTATTCTGATCTGACCTATGGCGGCAAGACAGCCAAAGCCAGCTTTCAGACCGCACGCCCTCAGACCCTGACCAGCCTGCTGGCGGTCAGTCTGAAAGCGAGCAGGAACAAGTCTCAGAAAATCAAGGAACTGCAGAAGCGCTATCCAGAATATAAACTGACCGATGTTGAGGATTTCTTTCACCAGACTTTCGACGGTACATTGGCCAGCCTCAGCCTGATTCAGACCGGGCTTTTCTGGACTGGGAGCGCTTTGGTCTTTATCCTCATGACCCTCTTTGTCTACATGATTTTCACCAAGGACCGGAGCGATTTGGCTCTCTGCCGCATGCTGGGGTTCAGCAGCGGGCAGCTTCGCTCCTACTACTTGCTGGCAAATGCCTTTGTCTGTCTGCTGGCTCTAGGCCTCGCCTATCTGCTGCTGCTGATTTTGGGACAGCCTGTCTGCAGCCTGCTTCTGTCCGGCTTTGGCATCAGCCGTCTCAGTCTCGTCATCAATCCGTTGCTTCCCTTCCTCCTCCTGCCTCTGACTCTGCTGGCAAGCGCCCTTTCGGCCTCTGTCATCAGCCTGAGGGCCATGACAAGACTGCAAATCGGCAGCTGCCTCAAAGAACAGTAGCTCAGAGGCAGCCGCCTAGATTTACGGAGAATCCCATGTTCATACAAGCAAGACATCTCAGCAAAAGCTATCAGGAAAATCAGGAGCCCATTATCCGCGACTTATCGCTGGACATTGAAGCCGGCCAATTCATTGCGGTTATGGGTCCCTCCGGCTGCGGCAAATCGACTCTGCTCAATATCCTGTCCACCATAGATCAGCCTGACCAAGGGCAGCTTTTCTATAAAGGGCAGAATCTGCTGCACTTGGACAGCAAACAGCTGGACCAAATCAGACGGCAGGAATTTGGCTTTGTGTTCCAGCAGGCTACCTTTCTGAAAAATCTTACTATTATCGACAATATCTGCCTGCCCAGCCTGATCGGCCAGCACCGCAGGGAGCGGGAAGCAGCCTATGAGCGGGCCAAAGAGCTGATGGCTCTGACAGGGATTGAAAATATTGCTCAGCGCAGTCTCCATGAGGTTTCCGGCGGCCAGCTGCAGCGGGCCGGTATCTGCCGGGCCCTGATCAATCAGCCCCAGCTGATCTTTGCAGACGAGCCGACGGGAGCTCTCAATTCTCAGGCCAGCCGGGATGTTATGGATCTGATGCAGGATTTTCATCAGCAGGGGGCCAGTATCCTTCTGGTCACGCATGACGTCAATGCCGCTGCCTATGCGGATAAGGTCCTGCTGATTCTGGACGGTCAGATAGAATGCCAAATCTGCTTTGACGCCAAATCAGATCAGAAAGACCGCCGTCAGCTGCTGCTGACAGAGCTGAGCAAGAGAGGAATCTAGTCTGTCCACCTATACTCAATGAAAATCGAAATCAGAAGAGGCAGGAACAGACAGGGCCGGGGCACCCGCTCATTCTGTCACGAGAAATCCCAAGGGGCTTTCTCTCATTCCCGCAGGAAGCATCAAAAAAGAGGCTTTGAGGTTGTAGATAAAGCTTCCGTGAGGAAGTCTCAAAAGCAGGGCAAGGCGAGCTAACAAAGTTATAAAAGATAAACGAAATGACGATAATTAACGGTATAAAAAAACGGGCAGCCGCATCACTAAGCTTCTGCTCGTTTGATTGTATTTTCAGCCGCTTGCCTAAACTAGTCGTCCTCTGCTTCCTCTTCCGAAACTGCCGGCAGACTGCTGATATAGGCATCCAGCTGTTGATTGAAATCCTGCTGATTTTTATAAGGGTAATTGATGTAAAAAAGATCAACCCAGCCTTTTTCATCCTCACTCTTATAAAAACCTTCTATCTTAACAGGGAGAAATTTCTTATTGTAGCTGATACGCAGCTTAAGGAGACTGGACTGCTGAAAATCATCCAGAATATAGCAGGCGCTGTCAGTCTTTTTCAGATGCTTCCAGACTTCTTTCAGCTCCAGGGGCTGCTGATAGCCCTCTCTCTGAATGGCTGCCTTATCAAAAGCAATTTCCTTAGTGGCTTCCAGAGAGTAATTCACTTCGCTGTTATAGTATTCCTCAACCGTCAAATCGTCCAGCTGATTGCCAAAAAGCTGCTTGTCTTTGATTGCAATGTCAGATCCGAAAAGGGCCTGATGCTTCAGATCAAAAGACATACCGGCATCGGAGCCATACAGTTTCTTGGCATATGCGTCCGTTACATGAAAGAAACGCTGCCCTTCCAGCACTTGGTAGAGGGTTTTGTCAGTTTGACTGGGGCTGGTTTGATTGCTGATAAAAACGATCAAAGCCGTCCCCGACATCAGCAGAAGCAATGTAATCATTATAGGCTTCCAGCCGATCGTCATCTTCAATTTCTCTCCATCTTTCAAAATCGCTATATCCTCCTTTTTTTACAATATCCGCATAGCGCCCGCCTTTATTCAGCAGCACAGCCGGCCGCCATTTCTTGGTCATCTTGCGGCGAATGTCTGTATCCGGCGGATGACTGACATCCAGATAACTGTGGGTTCGGGCCAGGTAGGCTGGGACATCAGAATTCAGGCCTTTAGACAGACCGTAGTTGGCAGATTCGGTATTGGCTGCATCGCCGCCTTCCTCAACAGCATAATGATCCGGATCCGAATCATAGCTGCCATCCTCCAGCTGCCGGTAAACATTCCATTCTGATACAAACTTCCCACTCTCGATATTGACAATAAACTCAATGAAACGGGCGTTGTTGACACCATAGTCCCCACTGACATTCGCCTGCGGAACCTGCACTTTCATATTCTGGGTATAGCCAAATTCTGTCATGGTGCGGTTGTGAAAGACAGCCCCGGTCGTATAATCGACCTTGACCTTCTCTTCTCTGGTATAAGCCAGCAGCTTATCAAAGTCTGTCTTTCCCTGATAATTTTCCCGAATATAGTCGATGGCCTGCTTGTCAATATGCGATCGGAATAAATGCAGTTTTTCCCCTAGCTCGTCTGCTTTTAAACCTTCCTTGCCGGTGTAGCTTTCAATGATCTCCCTGCGGAAAAAACTGTAAAAATCACTGGTCGGCTTGAGGCTTTTGGAAAATTTGTAACCGCCCTTCATCTGCAGAAAATGATGCTGGTCAATCTCCGCTTTCATGTGGTCCAGCACCAGCGCTAATTTTTCCCGGCCGGTCAAATCAGACTGAATAAAAAAGGCCGTGTAGAGGGGCGAACCGATTTCCTGACTTTCCTGATCCAGCTCTGCCATCTTCGCCGGCAAATCCTGCAGGGAGGACTGCTTCATCTTGTCACGGACCCGCTCATAATAAGCCGTTTTGACGGCTGCATCCCACTTATCTCTGCTGACAATAGCTTCAGCTCGCTGCCGCAGTTTTTCTAAAGCCTTGCTATAATCTTCCTGCTGCAGCCGCTTCTTCAAAGCCTTGGAAGCTTGTGCAGAAGTAAGGGCCAAATCACCGTCTTTGTCCTTTTCCAAGGTGACATTCAGCTTTAAATCCGCAGAGCGGTTGACCAGCAAGGCCAGAGAGATTTTGCCCTCTTCCTCAGAAACAGAAGTTCGGTCTATCTCATAGGACTGAATAACGGCCGGCTTGGTCAAAGCCAGCAGGTCAAACTCAGCCAGTTTATCCTCATAAAGAAAGGCCAGGTCTTTATCCGTGACCATTTTCACTAAATCTGACTGCTTCTGCTGAGGGGAAAACAGCAGCCAGCAGGAGCATCGCTCCGATAATATATAAAACCCTTTTCATATTAAATTGATTATAGCATAAAAAAACCGTTTCCCTGTCCTTTATTTGCTTGCCAGACAGGAGCTTTTTCCTGCCAAGATAAAATCTTTGAGCCCTGTTTCTGACCCGCTTTTTATGGTATAATAGAACCACTACTCAGAAATAAGGACAGCCTATGACACCGCAAGAATTTTACCAGATTTTAAGCCAGCAAGGGATTGAGCTGACCAACCATCAAAAAGCCCAGTTTGAGCGCTATTTTGAACTTCTGGTCGCTTGGAATGAAAAGATCAATCTGACGGCTATTACAGAGAAAAAGGAAGTCTATCTCAAGCATTTCTATGATTCGATTGCGCCTGTTCTGCAGGGGCTGATTGAAAATCGCGGGCTGAAACTGCTGGACATCGGAGCCGGAGCTGGCTTTCCCAGCCTGCCCATGAAAATCCTCTGTCCCCAGCTGGACGTGACCATCATCGACTCACTCAATAAACGGATTAACTTTCTTAAACTTCTGGCAGAGGAGCTCGGTCTGGAGCAGGTGCACTTCTACCACGGCCGTGCAGAAGACTTTGCCCAAGACAAGGCCTTCCGGGCCCAGTTTGACATCGTGACGGCACGGGCTGTTGCCCGCATGCAGGTACTGGCTGAGCTGACCATTCCCTACCTCAAGGTCGGCGGCAAGCTTCTGGCTCTCAAGGCTTCCAACGCCCCAGAAGAGCTAGAAGAAGCCAAAAATGCCCTCAGCCTTCTCTTCAGCAAGGTCGAGGACAACCGCAGCTATGCCCTGCCTAACGGCGATCCTCGCTTTATCACAGTGGTTGAGAAGAAGAAAGAAACACCTAATAAGTACCCCCGTAAAGCCGGCCTGCCCACTAAACGGCCTCTATAACTGAAAAAGCAAGCAATTCAAGATTGCCTGCTTTTTCTCTTTAGTAGGTGGTATAGCCTTTTAGTTTACTTTTAGTATAGTCTTTTAGTTTGCTTTTAGTACGAGGCAGCGAGCCGCAGACAGTACTGGCGTACGGCAAGGCGAGCTAACAAAGTAATAAAAGATAAACTAAAGGACGATACTAGGCAACGAGCCGCAGGCTGTACTGAGGTACGGCAAGGCGAGTTAACGACGCAATAAAAGATAAACTAAACGACGGTAGTAAATCAAGAGAGCAAGAAGGGATAGGGTCTGGGCTATGCTAATGCGAACGGTCAACAGCTGGTCGGCTCCGTTTTTTGACAGCACATGAAAGAGATTAACCACCGTGTTATTGACAAAATGCGCAGCCATCCCCATATAAAGACTGCCTGTCAGCTTGGTCATCAGAGAAAATTGGAAACCGATAAGAAAGCTGGTCACAACCAAAATCAGGCTGTTAAACCAAAAACCGGTCAGGCTCATTTCCCCATCCAGAAGACTCCTGAGCGGTGCCATGATATGCCAAAGTCCAAAAAGGATATTGGAGCAGACTGCTGCTGTCATAAAGCTGTGTTTCCGTTCAAAAAGTTTTTGAAAGAGACCGCGGAAAATTCCTTCCTCCATAAGGACATTGATCAGATTGCCTGCAAGACAGAGCAAAACGAAGATCATTTCTCTGTGCTGGCCGATATTACCGCTGACGGAGTAGGCAGAGACATAAAAATCAAGCCCCCGAAAACCGCCTTGGCTAATCAGCACTGCCATTTCCAGCAGGTAAGCCAAGGCAAAGGCGATCAGCCCCCAGATAAAGCCGATAAGCGTATTGCGGATAAAACCTTCTTTCTGAAAGCCAATCTGTTCAAGCTTTAATCTGTATACATAAAGGGCTGCCAGCATGAAACCAAGTCCTAACAGCTTATGAACAAAGGCTTCGCCCAGAATGGTCTGATCGGTTCTTAAAAATAAGTATTCCGCAATCCGAAACGAGAAACAGGCCATGTAAATCAGTAAAATTCCCGTTAAATTATGTTTTCTTAATTCCTGCATCACAGCTTCCTTTCTTTGATTGCACTTATTCTAACAACTCAATCTGCTTCATTCTTTCTTTTCTGACTTTCTCAAGATTTCCTGGATAGAGCTTATTAACCAATGTAATGGCAACATCTGCTGCCCACAGCCCATGGTATTTTACATGTGGGCTGGCTAAAATCTGCGCCATTGTCCTATAAAATTTAACCTTTACTGGATTTTTTCCCTATTTTGCCAAACGACCGACCTCAAAGCTCTTGTTTCTCGCAGCATGATAATTGGTCTTTCCAGCTAGCCAATCATCCATAGCTGCAAATCCCTGATACATCTCTTCTGTAAAGGAGAAGCCCGTCAATTCAGAGAGGTGGTCAGCATACATCCTGCAAAATCTAACTATATCCTCATGTGTCTTCTGCTCATCAATTTCGATAAAGGCTGACTTCAACTCTGGAAGATCCTCAATCTTTCCCAAGGGTTTTTGATAAGCGTAACTATCCATAGTCTTTCCTCCCTTATTCTAGGCCCAGGGATTGTAAAACCGTCCCTGATTGACGGCGAAGAGAGACAGGCTCAGCAGGAAGAGAGCCGCTGCCAGAGCCATGACCAGAAAATCCAGCTTGCCGAAAGCCTGATAAGTGTACCAGGTGCGCTTTTTATTTTTGCCGAAACGGCGCAGCTCCATGGCTGTCGCAATGGTATTGATCCGCTCCAGCGAACTGAAAATCAGGGGAGTGATAATCTGCAGATTGCCCTTGACCCGCTGAGCCAGCTTGGCTTTCTTGGAAAGCTCCAGACCGCGCGCTTCCTGCGACATCTTAATCAGGTAAAACTCCTCCTGCAAATCCGGGATATACCGCAGGGTCAGACTGACCGCATAGGCGATTTTATAGGAAATACCGATTTGATTGAGGCTGGAGGCAAACTGGCTGGGCTGGGTAGTCATCAGAAAAATAAGCGCCAGCGGAATGGTAGAGAAATATTTGAGCAGCAGATTCAAAAGATAAAAGAGCTCCTGACTGGTCAGATTGTAGGCACCAAAGCCTGTCCACAGGACATCTTTTGCCCCGTAAATTTCCACCGCATACTGAGGAGCAAAGAGATAGACCATGAGGATATTCAGAGCCGCAAAAGCTCCAGCAAAAGCCAGGACAAAGGAAATATCCCTGAGCCGGATATGAGACAGCCGAAAGAGAGCCAGCGAGGCCAGCGCAATAAAGAGCAAAAAACGCGTATCATAGCTCACCATAGCCGCCACCGAAACGACCAGAAAAAAGATCAGCTTGCTGGCACCTGACAGACGGTGCAGAAAGGTCGTCCCTGCATGATAGCCGATTAACTTCTGTTGATTAAGCATGGCTGTCCTCCTTGTGCTGCATATAGAATTGAGTCAGAGCCAAAGGATCTGCGCCGATTTTCTGGGCTAAAGCAAAAATCGAGGTTTCCTTGAGATTGGCTGCCTGAATCAGCGCTTGATCCGTCAGTACCTCAGCTGGCGGCTTATCTGCCAATATCTGCCCATCTGCCACGACAATCGCCCGATCAGAATAGTCCAGCATGAGCTGCATATCATGGGTAATCATGATAATGGTATGCCCCTGCTGATGAAGCTCATTCAGGAATTCCATAATTTCCGTGTAATGCCGCTGGTCCTGCCCCGCCGTCGGCTCATCTAGCAGGATAATCTCCGGATTCAGCACCAAAATAGAGGCAATAGTCACCCGCTTCTTCTGACCAAAGGACAGGGCAGCAATGGGCCAGTTGCGAAATTCGTACAGACCGCAGGTCCTGAGAGCCGCATGGACCCGCTCCTCAATCTCCGGCTCAGCAACGCCGCGCAGCCGCAGCCCCAGCGCCACTTCATCAACAATCATGGTCGTCGAAATCATTTGATTGGGATTCTGCAGGACATAGCCAATCCGTTCAGCCCTCTCCTTGATCGAATCCCCTTTGATGTCCTGCCCCTGCCAGCTACAGCGGCCCTCGGTCTCAATAAACTGACAGAGAGCCTTGGCCAGGGTAGATTTGCCGGCACCGTTTTTACCAACAATGGCCAGCCGCTGGCCCTTGGGGATGCTCAGGTTAATATCCTGCAGCACCGGGCGGTCGCTGTAGGCGAAGCAGACAGCTTCCAGCCTCATCAGCTCTTCAGGCTGAAGCGGATTTGGAGCAGCTATCACTTGCTGCGGCTGCTCAAAAGCTTCCAGCTGCAGCTGCTCTATACTGGACAGGTGCGCAGCCTTTTCCACATCAAAGCCCAGCTGGCGCAGGGTCGTGATATAAAGCGGCTCCCGAATCCCATTGTCAGCCAGCAGCTGCGTCTGCAGCAGGTCATCCGGCCGGCCGTTAAAGAGAAGCTGCCCGTCATTGATGAGGACGATCCGATCCACCGGCCGATAGAGGACATCCTCTAAGCGGTGCTCGATGATGATTGTCGTCGTTCCTGCTTCTGCATGGATCTGGTCGATGAGATCAATGGTATCCTGACCGGACTTGGGATCCAGATTGGCCAAGGGCTCATCAAAGAGCAAAATCGGACTTTCGTCAATGAGCACACCAGCCAGACTGACCCGCTGCTTCTGCCCCCCTGACAAGTCCTGCGGCCGATGCTGCAAGAGTGTCTGCAGATCCAGTTTCGCAGCCCAGGTCTGAACCCTGTCCTTCATGGCTCCAAGCTCTACCATGTCATTTTCCAGAGCAAAAGCCAGATCCTCAGCCACACTGAGGCCGATAAACTGGCCGTCTGTATCCTGCAGGACCGTGCTGACCAGGTTGGACTTGTCATAGATACTAGCAGCAAAAGCTTCCTGTCCCTCAATCAGGAACTGACCGCCGGCCTGCCCTTTATAGATATGGGGGATAATGCCATTCAGACACTGACCCAGAGTGGACTTGCCCGAACCGGACGGCCCGACAATCAGGACTTTCTCCCCTTCATAAATAGTCAGATTGATCTGTTTCAGAGTAGGCTCGGACTGAGCCTGATACTGAAAAGAAAAGTCTTCAAATTGAATGATTGCTTTTTTCATTTTATTTTCCTATACCGCCAGAGCGATTTGAACCGCTAAATTGGCAATCTTATCCTTTTCATCGAGGTCAGCGTGGTTGGCCAGATTGCGCATATCCCAAGCTTCCTCAGACAAGTGGTCAGCCGCATAAAAAAAGTGGCAGACTTTGATGTTTCTGAAAGCCGCCAGAGCAGCGACAGCCGAGCATTCCATATCAACACAGACAGCCCCAGCTGCCTTGCGCTTGGCCATCTTTCCGACCGTTTCCCGGTAAATGCCGTCGGTCGTCCAGACCTTGCCCTGACAGTGGGAAATTCCCCGCTCGTCCAGAAAAGCTGTCAGAAAGTCTTTCAGTCCGACATTAACCTCCAGCTCAGGACTGGCCGGCTGGTAATGGTAGCTGGTCCCCTCGTCGCGAATAGCTGCTGTCGGCAGGATAATGGAAGCAGCAGCAATATCCTCATCCAGGACACCGCAGGTGCCAAAGAGGACCAGCTTTTTCATGCCAAAGGCAATCAAGTCTTCCAAAATTGCGACACAGGCCGCAGCCCCAACCGGGGCATTGAAAAGAGCCAAAGCCTTGCCCTCCACCCAAATCCGATAAATCGGGATGTCTATATTGGCCATGCTGGTGCTGGTCAGCACTTCATGGTCAAAATCAGCCAGCAGGCGCTCAAAGGTCGCTCTGGCAAAGCAGGACAGGGCTGTTTCCGGAAAATTAGCTATTGGCTCAATGAGATCCTCGGGATTGATAATGGCCTTCGGATTCTGGTCAAATTCTTCAAGTATCAAGTGCTTCCTCCCTTGCCTCTGCAGTCTCTGGCACATCTTGTTTTGGTTCCATCTAAACTACTATTGTATCACAAAAAGGCCGGGCTTCGGGCCCGACCGTCATAGTTTCTGTTTAGCTTTATCTATAGTCAAATCTTATAACGCAAGGCGCCTTTGCTAATGGCAGTGCCATTGTGCAGATCGAGCAAAAGCTTGTCCTTGACGATAGCCGCCGTCTCCGTGATATAGTGCTGAAAGTGCGGACTTTGGCGGTGGCTCAGATAAGCCGCTTCGCTGGCATAGACTTCAAAGAAATAGAAACGGCTGCTCCTGTCCGCATCTCTCATGGCATACATGGCCAAAACACCCGGCTCCTTGTCCATGGACTGCTGCATTTCATGCAAAACATGGCCTTCAAAGTCAACGGCACGGCAGGGTTCGGTCTCCACCTGCGCGAATTTGAGATAAAAGTCATCCGCCTGGAGCCATTGGCCGCTCGGCAGCTTCTCCTGCAAAAAGAGGGGCTCCGCCTCATAAGCCACGCGCTCCGTCAGAAGCGGCCCGCCCTGAGCCGCAAAATCCTGAAACTGCGGCGACTGCCGGTGGATCTGATAAGCCTCCTCACTGGCATAAGCTTCAAAGACATAGCTGGTCTCCTGCTGCCCCTTGACAGGACTGGCATACATGGCCAAGGTCCCGCTTTCATTCTTCTGGGAAATCGTCAGATTCCGGACACCGATTTGCCGGAAAGCTTCTCTATTATCTGCTGCTACAGTCAGACGGAAAAGATGGATGACGGGTTTCATCGCGCTGCTCCTTTACTATTAAACGTTCTGCATTGCCGGCCAGCACCTGCTGCCGCTCACTGTCAGCCAGGGGCAGACTGTCTATAGCCGCCAAAATAGCGGCGGTTGCACCGCTGGGTGCAATGCCCAAGGGTGCATCCGTTCCAAAAAGGACATGATCAACTCCAAAATAATCTATCGTCAATTCCAAAGCTTTAGGGTTGCCTAAAATAGCTGTATCGACGTAAAATTTACGAAAATCCTCCGTTTGCTTAGACGGCAATATATGGCGGATGCGTTCTGCAAAGAAAGGCGCCATGGCTCCTGCATGGTGGACGATGATTTTCAGCTGGGGAAATTCCTGAAAAAGACCAGCCTCGACAATCTGCAGCATAGCCTGACTCAGCTCATACTCCCAAGAGAAGACCATGTTATTATCCGGCTTGCGCTCATCAAAAATTGGGTGCAGCCAGATGGGCAGCCCCAAGCGGGCACAGGCCTCAAAAATGACATGAAATCCCGGGTCGGCAATGGACCTGCCCAGAGCCCGCGTAAAAAGCTGAACTCCAGCCAAGTAAGGATTTTCAGCTGTCTCCTGCAGGATTTTAACTGCCGCTTCCAGATGACTCATGGGAATCATCGCCACCCCAGCTGCAAAGATATCCGCATTCTCCTCAACGGTCCGCGTCAGCTCTGCGTTGGCCTGCCGGCAGAGAACTGCAGCCGTCTCCGGACTGACATAGTCCTCCGGATTGATGTTGACATAGGAGATTATCTGCTGGGTCTGTCCGTCCCAAAAGCTGCGCCGCAGCTCCAAATCGCTGAGATGAGGATGCCGGATAAAAGGAAAGAGTGCCGGCAGCTTGGGCTCAATCTGCAGCATCTGCTGGTAGAAATCCGGCAGCAGAACATGAGCAAAAACATCAATTTTTCTAGTCATTTTTCACCTTTTCTTATTTGATATTCAAAGAAAATCGAAGATAACAGGGGATAAGCGTAAAGTCAAGGGGCGATAAATCGTCTCATGGGCTTAGGCGATGGAGCAAAAACTGCCGCAAACCGGTGCAGCTTCAGCTAAGGCAGTTTGTGTCATCTTGGCTCCATCAAAGAGACTTCGTTGCGGACAGAGCTTCTGTAAGAAAGTGTCAGCTTCGATTTTCATAGAGTACGAGGTTGCTAGTTATAGTATACCACTGCTCTGCCATTTTTTCTTCAAAAAAAGAGACTGGAACATTCCCAATCTCAGAAGTGCGGCAGGCAGCCAGAAGACGCAGCTGATTTATAGCAAGGCCGTCACGGCTGTAATGAGGCCAAAAACAATGCCCGGCATATTAGCCGCAGCCAAAGGAATATCGCGTTTTTCTTTGAACAGTCCGTAAATCACCCAGAGAGTGCAGTTAAGGGCTGCCACAGATGGCTGGATAAAGTCCCCTTTATTTCCGGCCAAATTGTTTACAATCTGCGGAATATAGGAAACATACATCATTACTGACATAAAAGTAGCTACCCAACCCAAAATTAACATGTGTTTTTCTTTCATCAAAACTTCCTTTTCTATATAAAACTGTCCTCTATTTTATGCTTCTTTCTCGGAATTTTCAAGTTTTTTTCAAAAATGTTACAAAAACGCAATCTATCACAAAATTGTGAGAAAACCTGAGTTCAGACAAAAAACAGGGCAGCTCAGTCCGGGCAATGAAAGACAGCAGCACTCCCTTTGACGAAACCTCCGTTTCTTCATCTGCAAGCTCTCACAGTCTCCCAGACTTGACAAAAGCCGGGAACTCCGTCCCCCTTATCTCCAGCCTCCCACCGCCTGCGCGGATGCAGCCGGTCAAATCGAAGACTAGAGGCCTTTCTTTGCAGGAAGTTCTGCTAAAATCTGCTCAATTTCCGGCCGGCTGAGCGGCTGAATGCGAATCTGACTGGAATCCAGATAGACATAGCGCTGCTCAGGGATACGGGCTAAAAAGTCTTTCAAATCAGTCGTTGTCAGGTACTTGTACCCTTCGGGACTGGACGCATCCTCAACGACGATATTGAGCTTCCAGTCTATCTCTTTGAAGGAGGAAGTCCTGTTGATTTCCTGAGCTGCATAACTGTCGGGAACAGGGTCCGTCGGAATAACTATATCCACTCCCTCTGTCAGAACATAAGAGCCCAAATAAGCGCCGGACTGGTCTCGATAGTATTTAGGCTTAGCAAAATAACTGGGAACCTGCTGCATCTCAGCCAAGAGCCTGCCAAATTCCTCCACCGGATCGTCTGCTTCCAGCAGTTCCAAGGCCTTTTCATGGGTCAAATACAGATCATGGGCATAGCCGGGGAAGCAGTGCATAGCCACATCCAGCTCCTTGAGATGACTCAGGCCATAAAGAATGTCCGCTTCGAAATCGAGATTGAAAATACCATCAGCCGTATAGGTCCTGCCGACTTCATCAACAATATCATTTTTCATTTTCTGGGCCAAGCGGCTCAGAAAGAGGATTGCCCCCTTCCAGTCGCCCACCGTCGAAGGAGTCAGGAGACGAATCTGATAGGTTTCCCGCTCTTTCAGATAGGCAATTTCAAAACCGCGGCCGGCTGACTCTTGGTAGACTGCCAAAAAAAGGCCCAGATGCTCCAGAGACTGATAGCCCTGCCTGCCCTGCAGACCAAAAGTTTCCAGCCCCTCAACCATTGATACCAAAGACAGGGGTGTTTCCACTCCCTTATAGCCAAAGAGCCCCTTACGATTTTGAACGTAAAACGAAATACTCATACGAAACAGCCTCCTCGAAAAAAGTCTATAGTATGAGTATAACATTTTTGGAGTGAAAAGACGAAAAAATCTGCAGCTATGAAGAGATTTTCCGACCGGAAGCTTCATCAGTACAGATTCTAACAATATATTTGAACTTCATAAAAAGGCAATGAATAAACTTCTAAGAAAGCAAAACTCCTTCTGAGCACTTCTTATTTTTTATCCTGCTGCGTCAGCTCCTGATTGTAAGACAAGGCTAGCTTGATCCAGTAAGACAGTTCCTTTTGTCCTTCGCCATCTAAATCAATATAACCATGATAAAGCCTGCCTTTCATCACTGTGACACTGGCACCATTTTTAGGCAGAACCTGCTTTTCCAGTTCCTTACCGATGCGGACCATGACAAGCTCTTGACTTCTCGAACTCACAGTAACGGTCATCTTACCGCGGATCATAAAAGCCAAGCCACCAAACATCTTCTTCTCTGCTGCCTCTTCTTCAAAAACATGAGGAGGAAGTTCAGTAACTAAAATGGTACGGACTTGCTGGGCTAAGGATTCACTATAAGCCATCCTTCTACCTCATTTCATCACATCCCAGCCGATACCAAAGCGGTCAATCAAGCGGCCATAAAACTCTGCGAAAGCTTGTTCCTCTAAAGGATAGAGAATTTGCCCACCTTCAGCAAGCTTAGCAAAGAGCTCATCAGCTTCTCCTCTACTGTCTGGGCTCAGAACCAACCATTGATTGGGCTGATGATTGCTAGGAATTGATAGGTCGTTTAAAACGCCTAAATCCTCACCATTGAGTGTCAGATTCTCCGTATCTAAGGCAATCCAGGCAATCTTATCTCGTTTTTCTGCAGGAAGGTCAGCTGAATCTATCATCTCACTGGCTCGGGCAAGTCCCTTTATCTCTGTCTGAAAAAGATCTGCATAAAAACGAAAAGCTTCTTCGGCCTGACCATTAAAACTTAAAAACACATCTAATTTCATTATTGTTCCTCCGATTTCTTATATCTGAGAATAAATCTCTAGTATCAGTTTATCAATTAGGATAAAAATTTTCTTATTCTCAATTGCGCTTGTTTGGCTAGGGAACGCATGATTAAAACCGGAAGATTAACTGTAATAGGTGGATCGCTGAGCAAGGGCCTGCGCATGCTGATTTCCTCCTGATAGATGCTATCGCCTGAAAAAGTGAGAGGCTCATCGCTGCCCCAGCGAAAATTATGCTTCAAGACATAGTTTTTAGTTAGGCGTAAATCCTCCAGCAACTCACAGGCCAAAAGATAGTAGCGACCATCGGGAACATTTTCAAAAATAAACCGGCTCTCCTGACTCAGTGCTACTCCGATAACCGGCTCTTCTTTGGGAATGCGGGTTTTAAAAAGCCCGACACAGCTAATGCGTGGTTCATACCCCTCAGGATAAGATAGCGCCACAGTCAAGCGATTGCCACTTTTACAGTCGGGATCCTGATGCAACAAAGCTCCCTTCTCATCCAGCTGTTTGACCATAAAATCATAAGCCTTGGTTGATTCCTGGTAATATTTTTTAGGCGAAAGTCCAGTATGCCGCTTAAAAGTATTAGAAAAACTGCCTAGACTATCATAACCAGCTTCCATAGAGGTCTCGGTCACATTTTGCCGGCCTTCCACAATTTCCTGAATCCCTTTTTCCATCTTAAGAGCTTCCACATATTGCTTGATAGAAAAGCCCATCTTTTTCTTAAAAGTTCTGGATAGATGGGAAGGGCTATAATGGAAATGCTGAGCCAAATCGGTCAGACTCAGCTCTTGAGCTGCATGCTGACGCAGATAGGCTGCCACTTCTTCCATGATAGCTTTAGACATAGACTTGCTCCTTTCCCATTTATTAAGCTCATTATATCACATCATAAAGAAAGGACAAAAAATCAAAACCGCGGAAAGAAAACCAGAAAGCAAGTAATACTCCGCGAGATGTCCCAAGAACATGAGTAAATAGTCTGCTTTCCCAAATCCCTATCCAACAAGCTTTTTATCTGTAAATAAATGATGAAAAAAACTTTAGACGCTTGAATCGTCTAAAGTTTTTTGATCTTTACTATGAGATTACTGAGCCACCAATGTTTCCAAGCTTTCTCCAATCGCAGCCAAACGCTCCATCACTTCTGCTTTGCTCAAGCCGTTTTCAGCCACATAGCGGTTGCGAGGGTGAACGCGGCATTCGTGAGAACAGCCACGGAGGTACTTGTCTTCATTTTCTTCTGAAGTCAGGATG
Source organism: Streptococcus panodentis (assembly GCF_017884005.1). Classification (GTDB taxonomy): domain Bacteria; phylum Bacillota; class Bacilli; order Lactobacillales; family Streptococcaceae; genus Streptococcus; species Streptococcus panodentis. Next base: position 45,988 of record NZ_QFAY01000017.1, on the reverse strand, counting down.
CGGCGGTTACACTCTGGATTGCCACAGTTGACATAGCGCTCGCAAGGAGTACCGTCAAACCAGTCTTTCCCAATCACAACTGGATCAACATGGTTGATATCGACCGAGATACGCTCATCAAAGACATACATCTTGCCGTCCCACAGCTCACCCTGAACTTCTGGGTCTTTTCCGTAAGTCGCGATACCGCCATGGAGCTGGCCGACATCCTTGTAGCCTTCGCGCACCATCCAGCCGGAGAATTTCTCACAGCGGACACCGCCGGTACAGTAAACAACCACGCGCTTGTCCATGAACTTCTCTTTGTTATCACGGACCCATTGCGGCAATTCACGGAAGTTGCGGATGTCTGGACGAATGGCTCCGCGGAAGTGGCCCAGATCGTACTCATAGTCGTTGCGGGTATCTAGGACAACAGTGTCTTCGTCCAGCAGCGCCTCCTTAAATTCCTTAGGCGACAGGTAAGCTCCTGTCGTCTCCAATGGGTTGATGTCGTTGTCAAAATCATTGTCTTCCAAGCCCAAGTGCACGATTTCTTTCTTGTAGCGAACAAACATTTTCTTGAAAGCTTGCTCATTTTCTTGGTCAATCTTGAACCAAAGGTCTTCCATGCCCGGAAGGCTGTGCACATAATCCATGTATTTTTGAGTGGTTTCATAATCACCAGAAACCGTTCCATTGATTCCCTCATCTGCCACCAAGATACGGCCCTTGAGACCGATGGATTTACAGAAGGCCAGATGATCAGCTGCAAATTTCTCAGCATTCTCAATGGGAACATATTTGTAGTAAAGCAGGACACGAATATCTTTTGCCATAAGATTTCAACTCTCTTTTCTCTATAAAATTTTCAGAATTTTTAATTCATCTCTTTATTATAACGCTAGAGGAGAACTGAGGCAATTTATTTGATTGAAAAATAGCATTGAATTCAAACTTCAAAATTTACAGTTTTAGCTATTTTTTACAAAAAAAGATCAGGAATTCTCCCAATCTTTCATTTTTTGATGTAATCAATCTTTTTTGAGACTTCCTGCGCGGGTGCGGGTACGGGCATAGGCAGTCAGCAAGACCGTTCCGATAATTGCTACAGTCGCAGAATTTACCAGAATGGCTACAATACTTTGAGCAATGACCTTATTGACCGGCTCACCTGATACAATGACATCCCCAATGGGACCAATCAGCCAAGCGACTGCATTGGCTCCAAACTGGATCAGGTTAAAGCGAATCATATCCTTCACTTCAAATTTACCGTCTTCCACTCGGAAAAATTTTCTGAAGAAGCCGACTAATAGGCCAAAAACCCCGCTGCCGGCAATCCAGAACCACCAAAGTCCGCCTCCGCTCATAGCATCCTTAACTGCATGGCCAATAAAGCCCATGAGAAAACCGACGATGGGGCCAAAGATAATGCTAAAAAGGGCTTGCAAAGGATACTGGAGCTGGATGCTCGTATTGGGCACAGGCGTTGGGATATTAATCATACCAACAACCACGAATAAGGCTGCTCCAATCCCTGTTGCGACTACGTTTCTGATTGTATTATTTTTCATTCTCTTCTTCCTTAATTTTCAATTCGCTTGATTTCAATGTGCCATTGGGCGCCGACACCGACATTGTAGGCCTTGGCAAAGGAACCTTGGTTGATGGCCAGACCGACCCGATAGAGGGAGTTGATATAAAGAATCGGCTGACCAATGCGGACATCAGCAAAGGATTTGCCGTAAGTGACTTGATTTTGATAGACCAGCATATCATTGTTATAAATGGTCACTTCAAAGCGATCGCCGAATTCCGGACTCAGAGTATAGAATTCTTCACGGGTAATGGAGGTCCAGAGAGAGCCAAAGCGCACATCCAGAATATCAATCGCTCCGCTGACATAGCTGTCAGCAATGGTGGTTTCCACAACCGGGATTTCAACAATATCCTCTACTCTCAGCTCCGGTCCCACTTCTTCAAAGCTGATATGGCCGCTGGCCAGCTTGGCACCTGTATAGGCGTAAACATCACGGCCATGAAAAGTATAGGAATGCTCGGTGTCCTTGCGGCGGTTTTCCACCTCAGAGATTTCCCGAATGGCCTCAATGCCTACATGCTTCTTGATGAAAGACAGGGTGCCGTTGTCAGGAGTGACGATGTACTGTCCCTGACTGGTCTTAGCGACTACGCTCTTGCGCTTGGAGCCGACACCGGGGTCAACGACGGATACAAAAGTCGTTCCCTCCGGCCAGTAATTAACCGTCTGAAAAAGGCGGTAGCTGCCCTCAAAGATATTATAAGGGGTAATATCATGGGTCAGATGATGGATTTTCAGGGTCGGTGATTCTTCCAAAGCCACCCCGATCATAGCAGAAACAGCTCCGTCTACCAGACCGAAGTCCGACTGGAGCACTAACAAATTATTCATGACTGTTTTTCTCCTTTCAGGCCAGCATTCATGGGCTGCCTGAGATTTTCGCATGTCTACTAATCTTACCAAAAATAGCGGGCTTTCGCTATAGTTTCAGTCATAGGTAATTCTTATAAGAAAACATTTCTGAAAGATATACCCTCCAGAAATGCTTTTTTATTTTCCTAGATGAAAGAGCCTGTCGGCTGTCAGTTCCAGCAGTTCCTCATCATGAGAAATCAAAACGACCACCTTGCCCTGCTTCTTCAGCTCCTGCAGCAAGCCGGCTACATGCTGCATCTGTAAATAGTCCAGACCTGAGCTGGGCTCATCAAAAATGAAGATGTCCTTTTGGGACAGGAGCTGGCTGGCAATAACCAGCCGCTGCTGCTCACCGCCGGACAGGGTCATGGGATGACGGTCCTTGAGATCCTGCAAATCCAACCTTGCCAGCAAAGCATCCGCATCAACTGCCTCCTTGACCCCCAGCAGCAGCTCCTTTTCCACACTGTCAGCAAAGAGCTGCAGGCGGACCTCCTGCATGACCAGGGCTGTCTGCTGCAGACGCTGAAGGGCTGACAAGGCCTGCCCTTTAAAACTGAAAACGGCTTCTTTGTCATCCAAAAGTCCGGCCAGATAGGCTGCCAGAGTCGACTTGCCGGCACCATTGGGACCGACCAGAGCTGTGATTTGCCCCCGGCCAAAGACGGCCTCTTCGATAGAGGCCAAATCCTGGTTCCCGGCTTTCAGTCTTAGATTTTTTACACTGAGACTTTCTTCGGGAAATGGCAGAGCAGGCCCTGTCTTTTCCGCTGCCGCTGGATAAGCCGGCAGGTGCAGGCTGCGCAAGCTCCGCTCATGCCGCTCCTGATCCGACAGGGCCAGAAAATCCTCCCGCCCATAATCTGTCAGCAGCCGGCCCTGATCAAAGTAAAGATAGCGGTCTGCCAGATCCTGCAGATAGTCCAGCCGATGCTCGGCTACAATAATGGTCTTGCCCTTAGCCTTCAAATCAGCCAAGTGACTGGCCACCTGCTCGATTCCGCCACGATCCAGATTGGCTGTCGGCTCATCTAAGACCAGAATCGGTGTATCCTGCATCATAGCGGTCAGCAGGGCCATGCGCTGCTTTTCACCGCCCGACAGGCTGAGCATTTCCCGCTCCAAATAGCCGGACAGCGAAAACTCTGCGGTCAGCTGCTCCAGCTGCTGCAGAATCTGCTTCGCAGGTTTCCCCTGATTTTCACAGGGCAGGACCAGCTCATGCTTGACGATTTTATGAAAGAACTGACTGGCTGGATTCTGAAAGACGGAGGCGACAGAGGATGAAAACTCTTCAGCCGGCTTCTGACCGGCTTCCAGACTGTCCACGCGCAGCTGTCCGCGCAGCTGTCCATGATAATAGTCCGGAATGAGGCCGTTGAGCAGGCGCAGAAAGCTGGACTTGCCGCTGCCGCTCGGACCGCAGAGGACAAGGAACTCTCCTGCTGCAATCTGCAGGTCCCCAATCTGCAGGCTTTCCGCTCTGCTATTGTCATAAGAAAATGCCAGTGAGTCCGCCGCTATTAACGGCTGATCATCCAGCACATCATGCCTAACATCCATGCACACACACTCCAATCTGCTAGTCTAAATCTGGAAGCGAAGGTTTCTGTTGATTTGCGGCCCAGCGCCAGCCCTTTGGTCAGGGAGGCAATGGTCAGGTCCTGCACTGTTCGCAAAAGCGACATCAAGAGGGGGATTATCAGATACTCAAAATAGCGCAGCGGCTGCAGGAGGATATCCCGCTTTCTGAGAAAAATACCGCGCAGGCGCAGGCTGCGGTTGATAGTGTTGGCATCTGCTTTGATAGCCGGCAGAAAGCGCATCATCACAGCTAAGGTTAAGAGCAGGCTTTCAGGCAGCCGCCATTTTCGGAGACCGTGAACCAGCTCATAAGCCGTGGAGCTCACAAGCAGCAGAGCGCCAGCCATGATGGAAGGCAGCATAAAGCGGCCGGCAGCCGCAAAAGTCGTCAGCACATGAAAAGACTGACCGGCCGGCAGATGCAGCAAGGCAGCATCAATCAGCCAGAAGAGGGCGAAAATGACCAGAAAATGCAGGGCCATTTTCCTTCTGCCGACCAGATAGATAATGAAGGCTATCCCCCCTACCAGAGCCAGCTCCAGCCAGCCCTTAACCCTGAAGAGGAAAGCCATATTGGCAAAGAGGACTAAAAGAACTTTGCTGCGGACATCCAAACTCATGACACCATCCCTGCTTTGACAAAGTGCTTTTTCAGCAGATACTGGCCAAAAAGACCGCCAATCAGCGCCCCCACAACGACCGTCAGGACAAACCAGACAACGGTTGAAGCCTCTACCGGCAGCATAACCCGATCGATATATTCCTGCGTCTTGCCGCGCGCCAGCAGGCTGTTGATATAGGTCTGACGCGCCAGCCACATAAGGATAATCGGTCCTGAATTGACAAAGGAAAAGACGACAAAAGACAGGAGATTGATTACCTTATTTTCATAGTTTCCCTGTTTGGCAATGGCGTCGGCCAAGAGACCGAAAATCATCCCCGGAAGAAAGGAAGCAAAGAAATGGCCGGACAAAAGGAAGAAAGCTCCCATAACCAGCCCCAGCAGGGTAATAGCGCCAAACTTCCTGACCTTGCTCTGCAGAAGCATATAAACCGTTCCTCCCAGCACTGCAGCGCAGGCAGGCGCATACATCATACTGCCTGAGCGGTCAAAGAGAATGCTGGAAAAGGTCCCCAATCCAACACAGAGAAAATAGAGAGCTGCAAAAGCCCCAGTCAGCATAATATCTTTTACTTTTAATTTGTTCATTATTTTATCCTCTTTATATGTGAAGCTTCTAACTCATAAATTTCATCTGCCAAGGCCACCGTTGACGGACGGTGGGAAATCAGAAAGACCATGCCGCGGCATTCCTCCTTGACAATCGCCAGAAAGGCCGCTTCGTTAAGCGAATCCAGATTGCTGGTTGGCTCATCAAAAATATAGCAGTCCGCATCCTTGAGCAGAGCCCGCATCAGCTCCAGACGCTGGCATTCTCCGGCTGAGAAATCCGCCTCCCCGTCAATCACCGTGTCCAGCCCCTGCGGCAGTTTTTCCAAACGCTCTTTCAGCCGGCACCTTTCTGCCAGCTCCCAGATATCAGCATCACTGATGTCGGTCCTGCCTAAGAGCAGATTTTCTCTCAAGCTTTGGTGAAAGAGCTGTGCAGTCTGCGGAACATAGGCAAAGAAAGCCTGCAGATGCTGGCGGCTGATGTCTCTGGAATCTTTCCCACTGAAGGAAATATGGCCTGTCTGCGCATCATACCAGCGCATGATGAGCTTCATCAGAGTGGATTTGCCGCTGCCGCTGGCACCAAGCAGGCCGATAATCTTTCCCTTATCAAAACGAGCCGATAAGTCTGTAAAAACGGACCGCTCCCGCCCCTCATAGGCAAAGGTCAGATTTTCAATCAGCACATCATCCAGAAGAACAGGCTGCTCACTCCCTGTCAGCTCAGGCTCGGCCTCATCCAAAAGGGCAAAAACATTGCGGCCGGCATTCATGGCCCGCTTAAAGCCCAAAGGCAGACGCCCCAACTCTAAGAAAGGGGCAAAGGAGCTTGAAAAAGCGGCCAGAGCCAGAACAGCCGTCTGCACTTCCAGCTCTCCTCTTTCCGCCTGAAGCAGGGCCAGCAAAGCAAAAACCGTCAGAGAAAGGCCCAAAACCAAGAAGCTCCAAGCTTGCTGCAGAAACTGCTTCTGAGCTGTCTGCAGTTCCAGACGGTTGACTGCCTGACTCTGCTCAGTCAGACGGGCAAAGCGCGCCTGTGTTTTGCCCAGCTGCGCCAAATCTCCCATCGCTTTCAGACTTTCCAAAAAGAAAGAAAGATAAGCTGAGCGCACCCGATGCTGCTCCTCCATCCCTGCCTGCAGCTGTCTCGCAAAATAGCGGGGCAGAACTGCTGCTAGCAACAGATAGGCCAGCAAGGCTGTCAGAGCAAGCCAGGGAGACAGAACCGCCAGACCAAGGGCCATCAAAAGAGCTGACAAAATTCCTGTGCAGACAGGGGCAATGGTATGAGCGAAGAAGACTTCCAGTGCTTCAATATCCTCAGCTATTATTTTAAGCAGCCGGCCGCTGTCCTGCCGGTCTAATTTGGCCGGTGCCAAACGGCGCAGCTTAGCAAAGGTCAGTTTGCGCAGATCCGCCAAGGAATGAAAGGCCACGAAATGTCCGAAATAATGCTCTCCATAACGGAAAAGACCGCGAGCAAACGCAAGGCTGATCAGAAACAGCAGCGGCCAGACTGTCAGAGGCTGCCCGGCCAGAACTGTAAAGCCCAGCTGAATCAAAAGGCTGGGAATGGCTGTCGTGGTTACAAAGCCCAGAAGGGCAAAAAAGACAGCCAGTCCGATAAAAGGCAGCAAATGCCTCATCAGTCTGAAAAGGCGGGAGAGAATCAGGCGGGTTGAGTAAGTTTGCTTAGTTTCCATCTGTCAGTCCCTCCAAAGCTTGCTGGGTATCCGCCAGCCGGCGATATTCCTCATTTTCCTCGTACAGGCGCTCAGGACTGCCCAAGTCAAAGCCATGCCGGCCCATAAACAGGACTTGGCCCGCCTTGGCCACCCGCTTCATCTTGTGAGTAATCTCAATCACCAGAGCATCCTGAGCCAGCAAGTCCAGCAGCTCGTCAATAACGGCTTCATTTTCCTTGTCTACGCTGGATGTGATCTCATCAAAGATATAAAGCGAGCGCTGGGCCAAGATTGCCCGGACACAGATAATCTGCTGGCGTTGTCCCGGCGACAGGTAGCTGCCATTCTCACCGACCGGAGTGTCCAATCCTTGGGGCAGCTGATCGGTAAAGGTCAGCAGCTTCCTTGCAGTCAGCCACGCTTCCAAGTCGGTGCGGGACCAGTCTGCAGCCAACTGCAGATTCTCTAAGATAGAGGCATTTAAGAGCTGACTGTCAGAGGAGCTATACAGGACTTGCTGGTAAATGGCGGCTTGAGGCAGGCCTGCAATGTCCTTTGACCCCAAAAAGACTGAACCTTCCTGCAGACCTGCTTTTCCCAGCAACGCTTTCGCCAGCCTTGTTTTCCCCCGGCCGCTTTCACCAGCAAGGGCAAAGACCTGACCGCGCCGAACCTTGAAACAAAGATGTTCAAAGAGGTTCCGGCCGTCAAAAGCAACCGTCAAATCCTCTGCCCTCAGTTCATCAAATGCCGGCAGAGTCTCCCTATCCGCTGCGGCCTGCCTATCGACCGAATCCAAAAAACTGAAAATCCGATCAGCCATTTTAGTATTCATCATGACCAGATGCATGCCATAGCCTGCTTCCCGAATCGGACTGAAAAATTCCGTCGCTATAAGGACGAAATAAATCAGGGTAAAGAGTGTCAGCTGTCCGGACCCCAGCATAGAAGCCGCCGCAAAACCTGAGATGCCGATTCCCAAGTACATGACTGTATCCATGTAACCAACAGACTGCAGCTGAAAGCCTAAAAGCTCCATGGTCGCATCCCGAAACTCCTCTGCCTGCTGAGCAAATTCCTGTTCATATTTGGCATCAGCCTGATAGGAATAAAGGGTATTTAAGCCTTTCAAATCATCCAGAAAGAGATTGCCTACATCCATATAAGAGGTCCAATAGCGATTCATGATACTGCGCGAACGCTTCTGCATGAGCATGATAGACACCGGTATCAAAGGCAGAGACAGGAGAAAAATCAAGCCGCCCAGCGGAAAAAGCAGGAAAACGAGAAGCAGAACGGTCAGACAGTTAAAATAGGTCCGCAGACGGAGAGTCAGATAGTAGGAATAATAGGTATCCAGACTGTCAATGCCCTGCGAAGCGACCGTTAGGATGTCCGCAGCTGTCCGGCCCTCCTGAAAGCTGCCGTCTTTATCTATGAAAGCCTGAAAAAAGGCAGCTTTCAGCCTGTCTCGGGCAAATTGGGAAGCCAGTCCCTGATACTGCTTGGCTAAGAGTGAAACTCCAAAGCCTAAACCATTAAAAAGCAGCAGCCAGAAGGCCGCCGACAGGAGCAAGACCGGCCGCCCTTCATAGAGGTCTGACAGCAGCTTAGCCAGCAGGGCAAAGCTTGCAATGCGCATAAGAAACTGAATCCAAGACAAAAAGGCTGATAGATAGACCAGCTTTATTTTAGGCTTGATTTGCTCGTTCAAGCGGGCTGTCAGCTCTTTCTTTCTGGCCCGTGAAATTTTCTCTCGCTCCTGTGCCATTGTCTCTCCTTATATAGTTTTTTAGCCTGCTCCCGCGCTCCTGCACCAAACTATTCCAAATCCAGACAGCAAGATGCTCAAAAGCTCTGCTTTGAGGCGCAACAGCCCAGCGACACGGACGGTCACGGCTAACGCCAGCCGCAACAGCCTCCCAGACCTGACGAAAGTTGAGAGGGGAACAAAAATCGGTCAGACAGAGGCTCCAATCTCATCAGCAAGTCTTCATTTCTGGCTGCTGACCTGAAACAGCCTAACCCCAGGCTGTTTTTGACACTTACTTTGTCAGTTTTATTTTCAACCCATCTCCGCACCGCTCAGACAAGCAGGGAATGATGGTCTGAGCTTGTGAATACAGTCCAGCAAAGCTGACTGTCAAAGCAGCGGCTTGTAAGGGCTGATGGTCCAAGAAATGACAAGCCGCTCAGCAGTGGTTGATTGGCGCCAAAGCGCCTAATGAACTGTGCAGGAGAGATCCTAATTGACCAAAGTCAGCAGAGGCTCTTCCACCACTGGGTCTTGCCGTCAAACGATAGAAAGATACGAAGTTGGGGGCTCTTGTCCCAGCCTCTTTATCTGCAGCTTAAAATGAGGCTGAGGCAAAAGTTCTTCAGTCCCGGCCTCGTAAGGTAAAGGAGACGATTGATTGCCCGTTGGCCTTGCTCTTCGCCCCTGTCATCTTCACTTTGGGTATAAGTTATTGAAACAAAGTGAGCTAGCGGCAGTGAGTTTAAACATGCGGGATTAAAATAGAAAGGGTTTCAGAACTGCACAGATGACAATTTCCTATATTTATTCATTATATCACTCTGCCGAGGGAAAGTAAATTAAATTTTCAGACGATTTGGCAGTCCTGCTTCTCCCTTGGTGCTCAAACCACGAGGATTTATACAAGGCTGCAGACAAGTGACTGGCCTCGCGAAAGAGCTTGCCGCAGCTGCTCAAATAGACCAAGAAACTATTTGAGGTTGTGACTAGTGCTTCTGACAGAAAGCCACAAAAGCAGGGCTTTATCGTCATTTAGTTTATCTTTGAGTATCAGCAACTATAAAAAAGACTTCCAAAAGGAAGCCGCAGTTTTTATCCCCTGTGTTCACAGAGGCCTTCAGGCAGTGGGACAGCCTCTTATTTATGGCTGATTTTTCTGGTGATGCTGTCTCCGACAAACTGGATGAAGAAAATCAAAAAGAGAATCAAGAGAGTCGCCAGAACGGTGACATCGTTGTTATAACGCTGGAAGCCGTATGCCAGAGCAACATTTCCCAGACCGCCGGCTCCGATAGCTCCGGCCATGGTCGTTTCTCCGACCAGAGAAATGAGGGTCACCGTTGTGACACGGACCAGATCCGGCAGTCCCTCCCGCAAGTAAACGCCGACGATATCCCAGAAAGTAGCGCCGCTGGCCTGAGCCGCCTCAATAACTCCCTTATCCAACTCCGACAGAACCACCTGCACCTGACGGGCAAAGAAAGGAAAGACCGCCAATGACAGGGGAACCAGAGCCGCTGTCGGACCAATCCCTGTTCCTACCAGCATGCGGGTGAAGGGGTTGATTAGAGCCAACAGGATGATGAAAGGAATCGCCCGAAAGATGGAAGTGACCTTATCTAAAATAAAGAAGACAGGTCTATTTTCCAAAATACCGCCGGGACCGGTCAAAACCAGCAGCAAGCCAGCAATAAAGCCCAAAAACCCGCCAACCAAAAAGGGGATAATGGTCATATAGAAGGTCAGGTAAATAGCTGTTCCCCAGCCCGCCTGACCCCCCCAGCCCATCCTATAAACATTGGGCAGATAGGTCTTGATTAATTCTAACATTCGCTGCTCCCTTCTTTCAGTACTTTCAGCTCTACTCCTGCTTCCTTCAGACTGGTCTGGGCAGCCTCAAGGCTGGCTGCTGCTCCAGATAAAATAACCACCATTTCTCCAACCGGCACATGAGCCAGAATTTCAATATTGGCATGAAGAATATTGGCCGAAATCTGATACTGCTTGTAAATATCATTGATAACGGCTGTATCCGTCACTGCACCCGTATATTTGAGGTGGGCCAGAATAGAGTCAGACGGCAGATTTTTCACAATCTTCTGCTGATTGATTTTCATCATGGCTTCGTTGATGCCTGTCGCTGTTGTGATAAAATCCTGAGTCAGTTCATTCTGCGGATTGCTGAAAATTTCCAGCACAGAGCCTTCCTCAATCAGCCGGCCATTCTGCATGACAGCCACACGGTTGGCAATATCCTTGACAATCTGCATTTCATGAGTAATCAGCACAATCGTCAGACCTAATTTTTGGTTCAAATCCTGCAGGAGAGCCAGAATTTGCTTGGTTGTCTTCGGATCTAAAGCGGATGTCGCTTCATCAGAAATAAGAATCTTGGGATCATTGGCCAGAGCCCGCGCAATCGCTACCCGCTGCTTCTGACCGCCGGACAGCTGAGCCGGATAGTTATCAGCCCGGTCTTCCAGACCGACCAGCTCAAGAAGCTTGCGCACTTTTTCCGCCTTGGCAGCAGCAGACAGAGGGGAATGCTTGAGGGCAAAAGCCACATTTTCTCTGGCAGTCATCTGAGCCATGAGATTAAAATGCTGAAAAATCATCCCAATATCCTTGCGTTTTTCCCGCAGCTGGGCTGCACTGAGCTGAACAGCTCCCTGGCCGTAGAGAACCGTCTCATCAACCGTAATCTGACCGGCAGAAGGGACCTGAAGCAGGTTGATCACCCGCACCAGCGTTGATTTCCCTGCTCCAGAGTAGCCCACGATACCGTAAATATCGCCTCGTTCAATATGAATGGTCACATCTTCAACAGCCTTGATTTTCTGTTTTTTCTGATGAAAGGTTACATCGATATGCTCTAATTTGATAATGTCATTGCTCATAACTTCTGATCAACTCCTTGATTAATTCAATATGGGTGTAGTAATCCGCAATTTTCACGTTTTCATCGCCGCCATGATCATGGCTGTTGGCATTGCCCAGCCCAAAAGCTGCCATAGGAACTTTAAGCGCCTTAAAAACCGTGTGCATCGGTCCCGTACCGGCCGTCGTCGGCAGGACAGATACACCTTCTGGATAAAAGTCCTTAGCCAGCTGGATAACATTGAGAATGGAAGGAGCGCTCATATCGCTGCGGTAACTCATTTCACCTAGGGTATAGGTCAGCTCTACCTGATCAAAACCGTTTTTCTGCAGCTGCCGCTGGATCTTGTCCAAGACATCATGCGGTTCCAGCCCCGGCACCAAACGGACTTCCAGCTTGGCCTGCGCTTCTGCGGGCAGAATGGTTTTGACGCCCTGCCCTTGATAGCCTGAGCCAAACCCCTCAATATTCATGGTTGGTTCGAAATAGAAGCGGCGCAGAAATTCCCTGCGATCCTCCTTCAAAACAGGCAGTTTCAGGCCGTAAATATCGGTCAGTTCCTCCGGCGTCTTCAGAGCATACTGCTCCATCAGAGCCAGCTCCCGCTCATTAGGCTCCTGCACCTGCTCATAAATCCCCTCCACCAAGATACGGCCGTCCTGGCCGCGCAGACTGGAAATGGCATTGAGCAAATACCAGGAAGCTGAGTCAATGACGCCCCCATAGCTGGAATGAATATCCACATCCGCACTCTTGACTGCCATGTCAAAGGTGACAATCCCCTTGTTGCCGCCGGAGATCTCCAGCTGGCCCAGATGATTGCGGGTGCCTTGCTCCCAGACCAGCAGGTCTGCTCCCCGCAGATGTTTCTTGTATTTGGTCAGATACTGATCCAAATCGGTAGAGGCAGACTCCTCAGCTCCCTCTATAATAAAAATGATATGAACCGGAAGACTCCCCTTTTCACGGATATACTTACGGACAGCTGTCAGCCGGGCCGTGATGTGCCCCTTGTCATCGTCCACTCCGCGGCCGTACATGACGCCGTAGTGGACAGACAGGGTAAAGGGGTCATTGGTCCAGGGCTGATCATTATCAGCCGGCACCGTATCATAGTGATTGTAGAAAATAATAGTCTTGGCATCGGGATTGTCTGATTTAAAGTCAGCCATTACGAAAGGGGCTGTATAACTGTCATCCACCGTTACCTTGGCACCGGCAGCTGTAAAAATTTCCCCCAAATACTCGGCCACTTCCTTGAGACCAATCTGCTGGGCAAAAATGGATTTTTTAGAAATCAGGGTCCGCAGCACTTCAAAATAGTGCTGGGCCACTTCGTCGTTTTCAAATTTTTTGATTTGTTCATTCTCAGTCGAGAAAGGCATAAGCAACTCCCAATATTATCAGTATCGATAGACCGTTCACAGCAGAGGACCGGCTAATACTCAAACGATTTTATACTAAATTTATTCAGAAACCGTATGTTGAGTCAGCCCGCCTTAAGCGGTCGGCCCGCAAGCAAACGGCTCCGTCCATTCATTGCTCTTCCGGACGGCTGAAGCTAATAAAGCAATAAAAGAGACATCAAATGACGATAAAATCGGATGAATGAAAGACAGAAAGAGGATAACAGCAGATAAAGGGCTGGAGAAATGAATCTCCGCCCTTCTTATCTTCAGTTTATAGAGGGAGCGGGCGGCAAACTCATGATTTGCAAAAAAACAGTATCCCGCTCCTTTGTTTGCAGGCCGGAGGCTGAAAAGGTCCGTCAGACCGTTTCATTCCGGACGCCTTCATTCTTTACCAGACTGGCTGGTCCATACCGTCAGATGATTCTTCGATGACCTTCTTGACTTCATCGGTATGGTAGGCCTTGATAATTTTCTCAATGGCTGCCGCCTTGTCAGATTCTTTCCAATTCTTATTGGCTGCAATCAGGTTGTACCATTGTTTGGAATTTTCATTGGCTTCTTCCTTGAAGAGTGCATTTTTGTAGTCCAGCTTGGCTTCGCGGACAAAAGTATTATTGACAACGGCTGCATCTACAGAAGTCAGGGAAGCCGCTGTCTGAGCTGCATCCAATTCAGAAATCGTCAGGTTCTTTTTGTTTTCCTTAATGTTAGCAACGGTCGCCAGCTCATTTCCTTCAACATCCAGTTTAATCAAACCAGCAGACTCAAGGAGATAGAGGGCGCGGCTTTCATTGGTGGCATCATTTGGCACCGCAATGGTTCCATTGTCTGGAATGTCTTTGACGCTGCTGTATTTATTTTTGCCGTCTTCAGTGCCTGAGTAAAGGCGGATTGGGGCGATGTAAGTGTCTGCGACCGCTACAAGGTCCGCATTGTTTTCCTTATTCCAGTTTTCCAAAAAGTTGTAATGCTGGAAAGCATTGATATCCACATCACCGTCAACCAATGCCCGGTTGGGCTGAGAATAGTCTGTGAACTGAGTAAAGTCCAATTTGATGCCGGAATTTTCCTTGTCCAGAATTTCCTGCACCTTGTCCCAGCGTGCCTGCTCTGTATCGCTGAGGCTCATCACCCCAACCTTAACAGTGCCGTCATCTTGCTTTTTGCTTTCTTCCTTATTGGCAGATGAAGAGGCGCATGCCGCCAGTCCAAATGCTGCAACAGCCAGCAAAGCCGCTGCACCAAACCATTTTTTCAATTTCATGAGATTGCTCCTTGTTTTAAATTTAGTAGCTGCGTTCGAATCAAAAGATCAGAAAAGATAGAATTCCTCGGAGGCAAGACTGCCAGTTCAGCTTCCTCTCGCCGCCTTTTTCAGCCGTTCGCACTTTCCTTTACTTAATATCCTTCGCATCCGGCAGATAAGAACCGCCGAAGAACTCCTGGGACAGTTTTTCCAGCGTACCGTCATCGTAGAGTTCCTTGATGCGCTTATTGACAAACTCCTGCAGGTCTTCCTGACCTTGGGCAAGAATCGGATAGACATAAGGCTGCTGGTCGCTTGGAAGTTCAATCACTTCTAGATTTTCCAGCCCTTGCTCTTTGATGATGGAGTCTACTGTGATACGCTCAAAAATCTTATAATCTGTACGGCCGTCATTCAAGTTCACCAAGGTTTGCTGAATGGTTCCGTCTGTATAGTTGATTTTTGTCGGATTGTCCGTATGCTCCTTGTTGTAGTCTTCCAGCTGCTGGGCTGTCGAAGTCCCTTGGACAACCTCAGTTGACTTGCCGCCAATGTCATCCAGCGACTTGATATCAACGCCTTTGCGCACCACTAAAACGGTCGGATTCTTGGCATAAGGGTTGGTATAGAGATATTTACCAGCCCGTTCTTCCGAGTAGCTGATATTGTTGGCACCGATTTGGTAGCGGTCACTGTCCAAACCTGAAAAGATAGAAGCCCATTTCGTTTTGTTGAATTTGACTTCATACTTGTCTGAACCCTTAAAGATTTCACGCAGAACCTCAATCTCATAACCGGTCAGACTGCCTTCCTTGTCCTCGTAGGAGAACGGTTTTGTCGTTCCTACCGTACCAACTTCTACCGTTGTTTTCCCGCTGTCGCTTTTTTTATTGGATGAAGAGCAGGCAGCCAATGCTCCTGCTGCAAGGACTCCAACTGCTGTCAAAGCAAGGTATTTAAAGGTTTTTTTCAAATTCACGTTTTTGTTTCCTCCTAAAAAAGTCTTTCTCTATCATAGCAAATAATAGACCGTTTGCCTATTATATATTTTCTATGGAAGTGATAGCTTTTCTTTATCAGAGTCTGTCTGCTCTCTGACACAACGCACCTGTTGTTCTATCATACCAAAAGAAAGGCCGCTTGCCCATTATCTATTTTTTATAGACTCTCATAGTTATTGCTTATACTCAAAGAAAATCAAAGAGAACAAGGGCTAAGAGCAAGGTCCATGGGCAATCAAGCGTCTCATTGGCCTAGGGCGGCAAAGAGGCTGAGACAGACTCCCATGATGGCTGTGCCCTCACCCACAGAGGGATGTATCTTTGGGAAGATACTGTATAAGACTCCCATGATGGCTGTGCCGCCGCCTTTCGCAGTGACAGGACGGAGCCGTCTGCTTGTGTGCCGGCCGCTTAAGGCAAAGAGACTCAGCATCCGGTTTCCGAACAAGTCTATTAAATGTAAAAGCAAGCGGCAGCTACAGCTTCTGATAGTGCTGAAGAAGAAAGCGGGCACTTTCTACATAATAGGGGACAGAGACTCTAAAGGCCTGATCGTCAATAATCATGCTGTCATGATGCAGATCCGGCGCATGCTCCGCTCCGTTTGAGCCGATAAAAGCGAAAACCCCCGGCAGCTGCTCCTGATAGAAGGCAAAATCCTCTCCAGCAGATGATGGCTCAGCCTCTAAAAGCTGTGCAAAATCCTGCGAGTTTTTAAAAAGCAGCTCCGCTAAGTCAGGGTCATTGTAAGTGACTGGCGGGGTCCAATCCCAAGCAATGTCTGCCTGAGCTCCGAAATTCTCAGCCGTATTTTCCACAATCCGTATAAAATCAGCCTTCAGGCGCTGCTGCAGGTCCGGATTAAAAGTGCGGATAGTCCCCTCAAAAAAGCCGCTTTGAGGCAGCACATTCCAAGTCGCCCCGGCTTCGATATGGGTCACCGACAGCACCGCCGGCTCAAAAGGGGAGACTGTACGGGAAACCAAGACCTGCAGATTCTGAACCATGCTGGTCAGCGCCAGCACCGTATCTACTCCCAAATCCGGTCTGGCTGCATGACTGCTGACACCACGGACCGTCACCTTGAATTTTTCCACACCGGCCATCATCGCTCCCGGCTTAAGGGCCAGCTGACCTGCAGACAGCTGCGGCATATTGTGAAAGCCAATAATGGCAGAGACGTCGTCTAAAAGTCCAGTGGCCAGAACGGCTGAGGCTCCCTGCGAAATCTCCTCCGCCGGCTGAAAAATCAGGCGGACAGTGCCCCGTAAATCATCTTCCATGGCCTTGAGCAGTTCTGCTGCCCCCAACAGGCTGGTCTGATGAAAATCATGGCCGCAGGCATGCATGACTCCCGCATTCTGACTGGCATAAGGCAGACCGGTCTTTTCCAAAATAGGCAGGGCATCAATATCAGCGCGCAGTGCGACAATCGGCCGGCCGCTGCCAATATCCGCAATCAGACCAGTGGCCAAACCCGAATCCAAAATCTTAATATCCAAATCCTGCAGATAGCGGCGCAGAAATTCAGTCGTTTCGAACTCCTGACCGGACAGCTCCGGATGCTGATGAAGATAGTGACGGGTCTGTATCAGTTTATTATAGAATGTTTTCATGGCTGACTCCTTCTGCTCTTTATAAATCTCGGATGACTGTATTTAGTCAAAAACTGCTGTCAGGCCCTGCTCCGACAGTTATCAAAAAAGAAGAGCGAAACGCTGTCCAGAATTTTGCTGCTCCCCTCCCTTAAACTTAGCTCTGCTTAATCATGGCTGATCTGCTTTTGCCAAGCCCTTTTCGCTGCCAGAAACCCTATAATCCGGTCTGAAAACAAAAGAGCAGGCTGCCAAATCAGCAGTCAAGCGCACTTATGGTCTCTCCCTCACATAAATTTTCTTTATTTTATCACACCTGAACAGCAGGGTAAATATCTTTTTAAAGAATTCACAGAATTTCCCCCAAAAATGAACAAGAAAGCAAAAACAGGCTAGAGCGATACTCCTGCTCAAAGAAGAGCGAAATCAAATCAGGCAGGAGCAGACATGATGAACAGCCTCGCTGCCATCATATCCGCTCCTGCCTGGTTGGCTGATGATGTTCATTAAGTATTGGGGCGAATCTGTTCACTGTCATAACAGATGATGAATAGACCCTCTCTTGTCTGGAGTTTGGCTGATTTTTACTGATCTTCGCCTGTCACAGCCGAAGAAACTGTGGCAGTATCAGTGACAGCTGCTGTTGAAGAAACCGGCGCAGTCTCGGTGCCCACGCTGGTATCTGTGCTCGGGTAAGAATAGGTATCATAGCCGTTATTATAAGCCGGCTGACTGTAGCCGCCATAAGTGTCTGCGGTACTGCTGTCAGCAGAGCTGGCACTGCTGCTATCTCGCAGACTGGTTCCGCCCATAATGTCCTCATAAAGGACAGCGTTGGTCTTGAGGCTGTCAACGGTCTCCTTGCCCAATGCCTTGCGGATAAGGTTCTGCATTTTAAGCAGGTGCTCTGAGGTCACCAGCTGGTAGCTCCCTCCATCTGCCAGAGTGGCATCTTCTCCGCGCAGCTGTTCGGATTGGATATTCTTAAAGGCATCCTGATAGCCCAAGAGCTGCGGGATACTTTGCGAATCAAGAGCAATATTGGTCTGCATATTGTCACTGACAGCTTTCAGAATAGCTTGATAATGGCTGACACTGTTGAGGCTGAGAACCTTCTCAACGACTTTCTTGATGACTTCCCGCTGGCGTTTCTGCCGGCCGTAGTCGCCTTCCGGATCTTGATAGCGCATGCGGGCATAAACCAGTGCCTGATCGCCGTTAATCGTCTGCTTGCCTGGTTCCACGGTCGCTGTGTATTCGGGTTCGTTTTCCTCGATAGAGATAGGGAAATCAAAGGTATTGTTGACTTCAATACCGCCGACAGCATCTACCAGCTGGACCAAGCCCTGCATGTTAATCATGACATAGCGGTCGATGTGGATATTCATCAGCCCTTCAATGGTTGAGATAGCCTGCTCCGCGCCGCCGGTTGCATAGGCCGCATTGAGCTTAGCCTCCACAGTCTGACCATTTTCATCAATCTGCGTCAGAATATCGCGCTCCAAGCTCATCATGACGGTTTTCTTTGTCTTAGGATTGACCGTCAGAAGAATCATGGTGTCGCTGTTGCCGACCCAGGTATCCTCACGCGAGCCGCTGCCGGTGTCCACTCCCATCAGCAAAATCGTCATCGGCTTGGTCGCAGAGATAACATCGGTTTCATTGCCCAGACCCTTGTAGGTCTTAGACAGGGTATCCGCTGACTGCTGGTAAATGGTCCAGGCGTAGGCACCGATTCCTGCTGTGGTAACGGCAACAAGAGTCAAAAACATCAGTACAATTTTTTTTAACATATTTCTTTATTTATCTATCAGCTTTCCCATGAGGTAAACGTCAAGAAATTTCCCTTCTTTTAGATAGGCTCCTCTTTTTAGCAGCCCTTCAATTTCAAATCCTAAATCTTTATAAAGATGAACAGCCCGCTCGTTTCTGACTTGAACGGTCAGCTCCAGCCGTCTGAGAATGCCGGATTCCTGAGCCCAGGCAACCGCCTCGTCCAGCAGTATCCGGCCCATCCCCTGATTCCAAAAAGCCTTTTTCACTACGACAAAAACCTGACCGATATGCCGGATCCGCTCGTGAAAATCAGCCGTAATGCTGACAAGGCCGGCAATGTCATCATTGAGAAGCGCCAAGAGATAGAGCTGATTGGCTGAATCGGCCTGGCGCTCGATAAAAGAGGACATTTCCGCTTCATTCATCAAGATCCCTGCCTCATCCAGAGTCATATAGTCCGACTCAGAGCCGACCTGATTGAGAAAAGCAATCAAATCAGCAGCATCCGCCCTTTCTGCTTCCCGCAGCGATAGATCAAACTGAGCCATGTTTCAGCTCCTCCAGCAGCTCCTGAGCCCGCCGACCCTTGGCTTCAAAGACTAACTCCCGTCCGTCTTCCCTTTTCAGAAGGCTTAATTTCAGATAATCATCAGGCAGACTGGAAGCCAGCAGCTCTCCCCACTCTATCACTGTAACCCCCTGACCAAAGAGAAAGTCGTCTAAGTCAATGGAGTCTGGATCCTCACCGATACGGTAAACATCCAGATGATAGAGAGGCAGGCGTCCTTCATATTCACGGACAATGGTGTAGGTAGGACTCTTAATCATTTGTTCAATAGCCAATCCCCGTGCAATCCCCTTGGTAAAAGTCGTCTTTCCGGCACCCAAATCACCTGTCAAAATCAGAACATCCTGTTCTTTCAGTAGGAGACCCAAACGGCGCCCCCACTCTATCAATTCTTGCTCATTATGACTAAACATTCTTCTATTATATCAAAAGTTTTTATTTTCTGCTTCATTTTTCACATTTTGTCCACAAAAAAACCGGCCAGATAAAGCCAGCTTTTTATACCTGTCAGGCCAAGGCCAGACTGATAAAGTTGAGGATATTGAGGGCATTGAGCACCCAGATCATCGGGTGGACTTCCTTGGCCTCGCCCTTGATGACCTTGACCAGGGCATACATGATAAAGCCAGCTGCAATCCCGTGGGTGATGCTGTAGGTTAAGCCCATAAAGATAGAGGTAAAGAAAGCCGGCACTGCTTCTGAAAGGTCATTCCATTTGATGTCAGTCATACTGGACAGCATCATGATGCCAACAATAATCAGAATAGGGGCTACTGCCACTGTCGGCACAATCGCCAGCAAAGGACTGAAGAAGCTGGCAACGATAAAGAGCAGAGCTACCACCAGAGCGGTCAGCCCGGTCCGGCCGCCGGCTTCAATACCGGCTGCTGACTCTACATAAGTCGTCACATTGGAAGTTCCGGCAACGGCTCCGACAGTCGTTCCGACCATATCTGAAAACAGAGCCTTATCCATCTTGGTCTGCAAGCCGGATGAATCACGCGCCGCTTCCTCATCTGCCACATTAAAGATTCCCGCCTTGCGGCCTGTACTGATCAGAGTCCCGATATTATCAAAGACATCCGTAATGGAGAAAGCCAAGACAGCCATCAAGACCTCTGGGATCCGCTCAGGCTTAGAAAACAGTGACACCAGGCCGTCCTTTCCCAAGGATGCACCAAAAATAGTGCCTAAATCCTTAAAAGCTGCGCCCAGATTGTTTGAAGCAAAATTGATGCTGCCCAGATTGACCACTCCGCTCAGAATAGCCACAATCGTTGTGGCTGCAATAGAAAGGACAATACCGCCTCTGACCTTCTTCAGAACCAACACAATGGTCAAAAAGATGCCAAAGAGAGCCACCAGCACAGCCGGATTGTCAAAATCAACCAAAGCAGGCGTAGCCATACCATTGGCCGTAAGAGCCGCCTGCCCCTTGTCTGCCCCTTCTCCTGCTGCCGTATAGGTTCCCGGGTCAATGGAAAATTGCAGAAGACCGGCTTTTTTAATCCCAATATAGGCCAAAAAAATACCAATCCCGCCTGAGATAGCGTGCTGCAGGGCATCTGGAATGGCCCGGATAATCGTCTTGCGGATGCTGCTCAAAGTCACAATGATACTGATCAGACCGCAGAGAAAGACCATGGCCAGCGCTTCCTGCCAGGTATAGCCCAAAGCGAAGACGACAGTATAAGTAAAGAAGGCATTCAGCCCCATGCCGGGAGCCTGTGCATAGGGGATATTGGCATAAAAAGCCATCATCAGTGTTCCGGCCACCGTCCCGATAATCGTAGCCAGAAAGACTCCCTGAGCTGGCATTCCTGTCTGACTGAGCATTTCAGGATTGACAAAAAGAATGTAGCTCATGGCAAAGAAAGTCGTCAGGCCGGCAAGAATTTCTGTACGGACAGTCGTACCATTCTCCTGCAGTTTAAAAAGTTTATCCATGATTGAAATAATCTCCTTGCTGAAAAGATCTGAGTGTTTCAAGACTCGAAAACAAAAAAACAGCAAACTTGCCCAAAAACTGTTCAAGTTCTGTTTAACTTCATTTATAAGCTGCACGTCGCTATTTACGAACGATAATATGATTATAATAAAAAACATTCACTTTTTCAAGATAAATGTTTTCTTTTTTCTTATTTTTTATTTTCTTTGGCTGAAAATACCAAACACATGAATTGCAGAAGAGCAAAACCAGCTACAAAAGGCAGCCGCTCCTGCTGCAGAGCAGACCAGAGCTTTTGCAGAACCAGCTGGGGCTGAGCGAGCAAATCCCAAGTATTGAGCCGATCATAGCGGCCGATATAAATTGCCAGACCAGAGATGAAAGACAGGCCGGCCGTCAGCAGCAGCTCCAGATACCAGCTCAGCTGCCAGCGCCCCTTGACCAGAGTCCAGCTCTCCAGGCCGCAGAACACAGCAAAGAAAATGCTGAAAACAAAGGCAAAAAAGAGTAACAGAACGTTGGGCTGAGATAAAACATCTGCCGCCCAAGTCATATGGACCAAATCCGTTATCATATAGAAGGTGTTGGGGAAAAATCCCAGCCAGACGATGAGGAAAAGAGGATAGAGCCACCTCTGTTTTTTAAATAAAAGAGTCAAAACTGCCGAATCATAAGCAATTAGGGCCAGAGTCATATTCCAGATAAGATAGGTCGGACCGCCGTTTGAAGACTGGAAATAGATAAAAAATGAAATGAACAGAAAAAAAGCATGAATCAACAGCGGCTTGCGCATGGGAAAAACCTCCTTCATCTGACACAGCTCTTTGGCTGACTGAAGCTTCATTATAACATAAGTCGTGTTATTTAGGCCTATTTCTGTTATAATAGTCTGTATTATCACTTGGAAAGAGATGAACATGACTAAAAAAGTAATTGCCGTGGATTTGGACGGAACCTTGCTGGACTCTAACAGCCAGCTGTCAGATTTCACCAAAGAAACCATCAAAAGAATATCAGCCAAAGGCCATAAGGTTGTCATTACCACCGGCAGGCCCTACCGCATGGCTCTGAAGTTTTACAAGGAGCTGGAGCTCAATACCCCCATGATCAATTTCAATGGCGCTCTGACCCATCTGCCTGAAAAAAAATGGCCGCACGAACAGTCTCTGACTCTGGATAAATCTTTCCTTTTAGACATGGTAGAGCGCAAAGAAGAAATCGAGGCCGATTTTATCGCAGGCGAATACCGCAATAAATTCTATATCACCGACCCCAACGAAAAAATTGCCGACCCCAAACTCTTTGGCATTGAAAATTTCAAGCCGGAAAATCAGTTTCAGTCGCATCTGGTCACCGAAAATCCCAATGCTATCCTCCTGCAGACCCGGGCCAATGACAAATATGCCCTAGCCGAGGAAATGAATGCCTTTTACCAGCATGAGCTGTCAATCAATACCTGGGGCGGTCCGCTGAATATTCTGGAATGTGCCCCCAAAGGTGTCAATAAAGCCTTTGCTCTCCAGTATCTGCTCAACCTCCTTAATGTAGACCGCCAGCATCTGATTGCCTTTGGCGATGAGCATAATGATACTGAAATGCTGTCCTTTGCCGGCACCGGCTATGCTATGAAAAACGCCAGCACTGATCTGCTGCCCTATGCCGACAGACAGCTGGATTTTACCAACGACCAAGATGGTGTGGCCCATGAATTAAATAAATTATTTTTATAAATCAGACACTTTGGAGACTGGAACAAAAGCGTTCCAGTCTCGCTTTGTTCTGGTAAAAAACTCTTGACGCGGCAGCTGATTGCTCAAAAGCTCCAGTGGAGGTTTTGTGGTTATAGATAAAGCTTCTAAGAGGAACAAACAAAAGCACTGCTTTGAGGTTACGGATAGCTTTTAGACTCCAAAAAGCTCCTACATTGAGGAAAACTCTGTTTTCCTCACCTTATGCCTTTTTCATGAGTTGAAGCCTTTTTTATACAGTATCTTCCAAAAGATGCATCCCTCTGTGGGTGAGGACACAGCCATCATGGGAGTCTGTCCCTGCGTCCTATGGCTCCGGATAGAAAACCAGTTAAGCATCTTTTCAAAGAGTTTCTGTAAGCGTTTGCTCTTTGTTTGACTTTGTGATATAATTAACATAATCATATTTAGTACAACAGGAGGAAACTCATCATGAAAGCAGTTGTTGTAAATGCTCAAGGAAACGGAGTCGAAATTACTGAAAATAAGGAACTCCGGCCGCTCCAAACCGGCGAAGCGCTGGTTGAAATCGAATACTGCGGAGTCTGCCATACAGACCTGCATGTTGCTCACGGCGACTTCGGAAAGGTTCCGGGCCGTGTTCTGGGACACGAAGGCATCGGCATTGTCAAAGAAATCGCAGCAGGTGTCACCAACCTCAAGATTGGCGATCGCGTCAGTGTCGCTTGGTTCTTCGAAGGCTGCGGCTGCTGTGAATACTGCACCACTGGCCGTGAGACTCTCTGCCGCTCTGTTAAAAATGCCGGTTATTCCGTTGACGGCGGTATGGCGGAGCAGTGTATCGTAAGGGCGGACTATGCAGTCAAGGTACCGGATGGACTGGATCCAGCTCAGGCTTCCTCCATTACCTGCGCCGGTGTCACAACCTACAAAGCCATTAAAGAAGCACAGCTGCAGCCCGGTCAGTGGATTGTTATTTACGGAGCCGGCGGACTGGGCAATCTGGCTGTACAGTATGCCAAGAAAGTTTTCAATGCCCATGTTGTTGCGGTAGATATCAATCCTGACAAATTGGCTTTGGCCAAGGAAGTCGGTGCCGATATAATCATCAACGGCAAGGAAATTGCGGATGTGCCGGGACTGATTCAGGAAAAGACAGGCGGTGCGCATTCTGCCGTGGTCACCGCTGTCTCCAAGGTTGCCTTTAACCAGGCTGTAGACTCTGTCCGGGCTGGAGGCCGTGTGGTGGCAGTCGGTCTGCCGTCCGAAATGATGGACCTCAGCATCGTCAAAACCGTTCTGGACGGCATTCAGGTCATCGGCTCCCTTGTGGGTACTCGGAAAGACTTGGAAGAAGCCTTTCAGTTCGGCGCTGAAGGCCTGGTCGTTCCAGTGGTCCAAAAACGCCCTCTTGCAGATGCTGTTCAAGTCTTTGATGAAATGCAGGCCGGTACCATTCAGGGCCGGATGGTACTGGACTTCACGAACTAAGCAGACCGCATTCCCAAGCTGGACGAAAGCTTGGGAATTTTTTAAAATCTCTATTCATGAAAATCTGGGGGCCTGTTCCCGTCAATCCAGGAAAAATTTGCAGAAATACCGCTAATCTTTCAAAAAGCTTGAAGCAAGTGTGACGGGGAAAGAGAAATTTTCCGAACAGATCTGCCAGACTGCAAACGAACATTTTTTCAAACAAATGCCTCTATTTCATACCTCAGGCGTTTCTTTCAAATTGTTTCATTTTCTTTCATATGTTAATCATCTAAATTTCGTTTTTTGGGTGGCTGGGCCAAAGAATTCTGCAAACAGCTTTTTGGCAAACCATGATTTTTCAGTATCTTGCCTCAGCCAGCTCATTTTGAAAGAATTTGATAAAATCGCTTGCATTTTTCATGAAAACGTTTTATAATAAACTTGCCTTAAAGTTTTCTTAAAACTTGAGTCAAACATTTTATAAGGAGGAAAAACAATAATGAGTATCGGAATCATTATTGCTAGCCATGGTGAATTTGCCGCTGGTATTCATCAGTCAGGTTCCATGATTTTCGGCGAGCAGGAAAAAGTTCAAGTTGTGACTTTCATGCCCCATGAAGGACCGGATGATTTATATGCCAAATTCAATGACGCTGTGGCTTCGTTTGACGCGGACGATGAGGTATTGGTCTTGGCTGACCTTTGGAGCGGTTCTCCGTTTAATCAGGCCAGCCGTGTCATGGGAGAAAATCCTGACCGCAAGTTCGCCATTATCACTGGTTTGAATCTGCCCATGCTGATTCAGGCCTATACAGAAAGGATGATGGATGCGAATGCCGGCGTCGATGCTGTCGTTGCCAATATCATCAAAGAAGCCAAGGAAGGCGTCAAAGCTCTTCCGGAAGAGCTCAACCCTGCTGAAGAATCAGCTGCAAGTGCTCCTGCTCCAGAAGCCGCGCCTCAGGCTGCTATTCCAGAAGGAACGGTCATCGGTGACGGCAAACTTAAAATCAACTTGGCTCGCTTGGACACACGACTCCTGCACGGTCAGGTTGCTACCAACTGGACTCCTGCATCGAAAGCAGACCGTATCATCGTTGCATCAGATGATGTTGCAAAGGATGAATTGCGTAAAGAATTGATCAAACAAGCGGCACCTAACGGTGTCAAAGCCAACGTTGTCCCTATTCAAAAACTGATTGATGCTTCTAAGGACCCCCGCTTTGGCAATACGCATGCACTGATCTTGTTTGAAACCGTCCAAGACGCCCTTCGGGCTGTTGAAGGCGGTGTTGAGATCAAGGAGCTGAACGTCGGCTCCATGGCTCACTCAACTGGAAAAACAATGGTGAACAACGTATTATCAATGGATAAAGATGACGTTGCTGCCTTTGAAAAGCTGCGTGATCTGGGCGTTTCATTTGACGTCCGCAAGGTACCAAATGATTCTAAGAAAGATTTGTTCGAGCTGATTAAAAAAGCCGATGTGCAATAATCTGCTCCTTCTGCTTAGACTTTATGAAAGGATTTAGAATATGTCAATTATTTCTGCTATCTTGGTCGTAATTGTTGCCTTCCTTGCTGGTCTTGAAGGTATCCTCGACCAATTCCAATTCCACCAACCGCTCGTTGCTTGTACTCTGATCGGTGCAGCAACTGGTAATCTCACTGCAGGCGTTATGCTTGGTGGTTCCCTGCAAATGATTGCCCTCGCCTGGGCCAACATCGGTGCAGCCGTTGCTCCCGATGCTGCTCTCGCTTCTGTAGCCGCTGCCATCATTATGGTTAAGGGCGGAAACTTCTCTCAAGAAGGTATCGGTGTTGCGACTGCGACAGCTATTCCCCTTGCCGTTGCCGGCCTCTTCCTGACCATGCTGGTGCGTACTGCTTCTGTTGCGCTGGTTCACACTGCTGATAAGGCCGCCGAACACGGCAACATTGCAGGTGTGGAGCGCGCTCACTATTTTGCCCTCCTTCTCCAAGGACTGCGTATCGCGGTTCCTGCTGCTCTCCTGCTGGCTATCCCTGCCAAATCAGTCCAAGGCGCTCTTAGCATGATGCCAGACTGGCTCAACCACGGTATGGTTGTCGGCGGCGGTATGGTCGTAGCCGTTGGTTATGCTATGGTTATCAATATGATGGCAACCCGTGAAGTTTGGCCATTCTTCGCCATCGGTTTTGCTCTGGCAGCTGTCAGCGAACTGACCCTGATCGCCCTTGGTGCGATTGGTGTTGCTCTTGCCTTCATCTACCTCAACCTCTCTAAACAAGGCGGCGGTAATGGCGGCGGAACCTCTTCAGGTTCAGGCGACCCAATTGGCGATATCTTAGAAGATTACTAGGAAAGGAGCTAGACTATCATGACAGAATTGAATACTGTAAAACCTGAAGAATCAGGAAAAGTAGCTCTTACCAAGTCTGACCGTCAAAAGGTTTGGTGGCGCTCGCAATTCCTGCAAGGTTCATGGAACTATGAACGGATGCAAAACCTGGGCTGGGCTTACTCCCTGATTCCAGCTATCAAAAAACTCTACACTAAAAAAGAAGATCAAGCTGCCGCTCTTCAACGCCACTTGGAATTCTTCAATACCCACCCATACGTTGCAGCTCCTATCATGGGGGTAACCTTGGCCCTGGAAGAAGAAAAAGCCAATGGTACAGAGATTGAAGACGCTGCTATCCAAGGGGTGAAAATCGGGATGATGGGACCTCTGGCCGGTATCGGTGACCCTGTCTTCTGGTTCACTGTACGTCCTATCCTCGGAGCTCTCGGTGCATCCTTGGCTGCATCTGGTAACATCGCAGGTCCGCTCATCTTCTTCATTGGCTGGAACCTGATCCGGATGGCCTTCCTCTGGTATACTCAAGAGCTTGGTTATCGTGCTGGTTCAGAAATCACCAAGGACATGTCCGGCGGTATCCTGAAAGACATCACCAAAGGCGCTTCTATCCTCGGTATGTTTATCTTGGCCGTATTGGTCGAACGCTGGGTATCCATCGTCTTCACTGTCAATCTTCCTGGTAAGATTTTGTCTGAAGGTGCTTATATCAAATGGCCTAAAGGCGCTGTCAATGGAGAACAATTAAAAACCATCCTCGGTCAGGTTCAGGAAGGGCTGAGCTTTGATAAGATTCAAGTTGACACCCTCCAAGGCCAGCTGAATTCCCTTATCCCTGGTCTTATGGGACTGCTTTTGACCTTCTTCTGTATGTGGCTGCTAAAGAAGAAAGTATCACCAATCACCATCATTATCGGACTCTTTATAGTCGGTATCATTGCAAGCTACTTCAGTATTATGTAAGCAAAAAGAAGGTTTCGGCCTTCTTTTTATCGTCAGTTAGTTTATCTTTTATTCCGTCCTTAACTCGCCTTGCCGTACCCCAGTGCGGCCTGCGGCTCGTTGCCTAGTACTAAAAGCAAACTAAAAGACTATATTGTGGTATAATAGAGACAGTTTTTATGATAAAGGAGCAGCTATGGCACAGTCTTTAAATAAATCAGTTGAATTTCAAACTACAGGCGTTTCCTACATGGCCATTGGCGGAAAAGTGGGGAAATTTTTAATCGGAGATGAAGCAATTGAATTTTATCCCGATGTCAATGTAGAACAATTCATTCAAATTCCATGGACAGCCATCAAGCAGATTGGGGCCAATGTCTCCGGCCGGCGGGTCAGCCGCCACTTTGAAATCTTTACCGACCAAGGCAAGTTTCTCTTTGCCTCCAAGGACTCAGGGAAAATCCTCAAAATTGCCCGGGAGCATCTCGGCAATGACAAGGTGATCAAGCTGCCGACTCTAGTCCAGACTATCGGGAAAAAGTTTAAAAATTTGTTTGCAAAAAAGTCATAATTTTTGTATAATCGTATCAACGGATAAGTACTATTGGACGCTTTTCAGAAAGTCTGCGGCGGCTGTGAGCAGATAGGGGGAAAATAGGAAATTCTACCGTTAGCATAAAAATGAATAATCAATCAAGCGCACACCTGTGAAGTTGGATGGAACCGCGGCCCTGCCGCTCCAACACTTTTCATGGGCGTGCTTTTCTTTTGGAGGTACTATGTTAGATTTAAAACGCATTCGGACAGACTTTGATGCTGTCGCTGAAAAATTAGCCAGCCGCGGGGTGGATGCAGCCACGCTTGGTCAAATGAAGGCACTCGATGAAGAACGCCGTGAGCTGCTGGTCAAGGTTGAGTCGCTCAAGGCTGAGCGCAATACCGTTTCCGCCGAAATTGCACAAGCTAAACGCAACAAAGAAAATGCAGATGATAAGATTGCAGCCATGCAGAAGCTGTCTGCCGAGGTCAAGGCTCTGGATGCTGAGCTGGCGGCCATCGATGACAAGCTGATCGACTACACCACCACCCTGCCCAACATTCCCCATGACAGCGTGCCAATCGGAGCGGATGAAGATGACAATGTTGAAGTTCGTCGCTGGGGTACACCGCGCCAATTTGACTTTGAAGCTAAAGCTCACTGGGATTTAGGTGAGGATTTGAACATCTTAGACTGGGAACGCGGGGCAAAAGTCACCGGGGCCCGTTTCCTCTTTTATAAGGGCTTGGGCGCACGACTGGAACGCGCCATCTACAACTTCATGCTGGACGAGCATGGCAAAGAAGGCTATACAGAAGTCATCACGCCCTACATGGTCAACCATGACTCTATGTTTGGGACTGGTCAATATCCTAAGTTCAAGGAAGACACCTTTGAGCTGACTGATACCAACTTTGTGCTCATCCCGACAGCTGAGGTTCCCCTGACCAACTACTACCGCGATGAGATTTTGGACGGTAAGGACCTGCCTATCTATTTCACTGCCATGAGCCCTTCTTTCCGCTCTGAGGCTGGCTCTGCCGGCCGTGACACCCGCGGGCTGATTCGCCTGCACCAATTCCATAAGGTGGAGATGGTCAAGTTTGCCAAGCCGGAAGAATCCTATGAAGAGCTGGAAAAGATGACAGCCAATGCGGAAAATATCCTGCAAAAGCTGAATCTGCCTTACCGCGTGGTTGCTCTCTCCACAGGAGACATGGGCTTCTCTGCTGCCAAGACCTACGACTTGGAAGTCTGGATCCCCGCTCAGAATACCTATCGTGAAATTTCCAGCTGCTCTAATACAGAAGATTTCCAAGCCCGCCGGGCGCAAATCCGCTACCGCGATGAAGCAGACGGCAAGGTCAAACTTCTCCATACCCTCAACGGTTCTGGACTGGCTGTCGGACGCACAGTAGCTGCTATCTTGGAAAATTACCAAAATGAAGACGGCTCCGTGACCGTTCCTGAGGTCCTCCGTCCTTACATGGGCGGACTGGAAATCATTCAGCCTCTATAAGATAAAAAATCCGAGTCCGCTCGGATTTTTGTCTATATTTAGAACGATGTCCCGTCTTTTTCTAGGAATAAAAGGCCAATGTACCCCCAGCAAACAAAAACTAGCACAGCGCATGCCAAGGCGGCTTCCAGATGACTGAGCCAAACCAGGCTTTTCCATTGCAGAAAGTCAATCCCCAGTTTCAGGGAAAAGGCTGTATTAACCAAAGGGAAGGTTAGAGCTGAACAGGAAGGCTGAAAGCCCAAACGAAAGATTTTAGGCAGGAGAAAAAGGACCAGCAGGTAAAAAGCCTGCGAGAGAAAAAGCAGCAAGACGACAAACCAGCCCTTCGCGTCAGCACCCGCTAAGCGGATGCAGCTTCCCAAGAGAAGCGAGAAAGGTGCACAGTAGATGGCCCACTGCGGCTTGAGAGCGTCCGGCAGACCGGTCTTTCTCAAAGTGCAAAAGATCAAGGGATACAGCAAGAGGCTCGTTAGCAGGCCAAAAACAATCGACAGGCAGCCTAGCATCGGCTGCTGGACAACTCCATTGGTCAGACCGACCATAGCAAGCCCTACATAGAGAACCGTCCAGCTGGGCGTAACTGACCACTGTTTAGCCCTGACCAGATACCGCCAAGTGAAAAAAACAATCAGCCACAGGTGCAGCAGCAAGGCCGCATACCACAGCAGCTGACTTATCCGCACCCAGCCCAGCTTGCTCAGATAGGAAGCCAGCAGCATACTGGCCATAGGATAGGTGGCAAAACTGGAACAGAGCGGCGGCTTTTGCAGGTCCAGCCAATATGATTGCCTAAAGAGCAAAAAAGCAGCTGTCAGATAAAGCCAGAGCAAGAGAGCCAAACCGTTAAAAAAATGAAAAAAGAAAGAATGATAGGCTGATAAAAGATTGGCCAAGCCAAAAAGCCCCAAAATCAGACCAGATAAGAGCAGAGGCGGACGACTTAGCTTCACAGATACACTCCTTATAGTCTTTTGGCAATGATACTCAAAGAAAACCGAAGATGACAAGGCAAACCCGATGCAGATAGGCGGTGGGACAGACTCCCATGATGGCTGCGCCCTCACCCACAGAGGGATGTACCTTTGGGAAGATACCGTATAAGACTCCGGCGGATGGGTCTTCCGTAAAGAAGTGTCATCTTCGATTTTCAAAGAGTACGAAATGAGCTGGAAGAGCAAAAATGAACGAGCTGACAGCTACAATCAGTCTCGCTCATTTTCTAGCAGCATGTTCCTTCCTTTAAGAAACTTCTAAAATATGCCGCAGCTGCACCGCACTGGGCGAGACAATCGGCAGAAAGGCTCCTTCATTCCACCGACGGATAAAGCCGGATGTGGAATTGCTGAAATAACCGCGGCCGCCGCCAGCCTGTAATTCTAAAAGCAGACTTTGGGCCACTACATCCACAATATCAATCCGTAGTTGAAAGAGTTCCCGGGGATGCTGGACAAAATAGCCCTCCTTCAACAATCCGCTATAAAGGGCTTCCTGAATAGCAGTCAGGGCATCCAGCTGCTCCTCCCACTCTTCTCTTAAAACAGAGCGGACGGAGAGATTGGCTTCTACCTCAGCCAGCGAACGCTCCGCCAAACCAAGGGCCAAGCCAAACTGATAGCCCAGAAAGGCCGGCCGATTTTGGGCCAGAAAGGCCTGAGCATCCTGAGCCAGAACCCATTCCTCTTTCAGAGGGACGCGGTTAAACGTCAGAGAAGCCGTATTGCCGCCCTGCAGGGAAACAAATTCCAAATCTGCTGAGCGAGAGAAGTTTTCTGCATCAGAAGGCACAGCAATGACCAACGGCTTGCGGCCGCCCTTCTCGAAATCAGCAGCAAAAACACTGATAAAACGGTCAGAGCGAGCATTGGTTACCCAAGGCAAACGCCCTTGCAGATAGAGCTGCCCCTCTTCTTCCACAATACTGACATTCAGCTCCTCCAGGTCAGACAGGAATTTGACTGCATTGGAAAGACCAGTAGCGCCGGCATATTCACCGGACAGGAGCCCTTCCAGATAATGCTCTCTAAAATAAGGATTGTCACTTTTGATAATATTGTCAATAAAGGTTCTCTGCCCCCAAGAAATGAAAGAAGCAGTCAGAGAATGCCGGGCCAGTTCCTTGAGGACTTCGATGACGTCGGCATCATTGCCGCCGCTGCCTCCCAGTTCCTCAGGAACACCGACGCGATAAGCTCCTTCGGCAGCAATCCGTTCGACCAGCTGGTCAGCTGCCTGACAGGATTCCTTATCAATTTGGTCTGCATGCTCATCCAACCAAGTGATAAATTCTTCTGAAAAAAATGTCATTGGGACCTCCTTGACTTAAGCATACGGCTGCAGCTCTGGATTAATCGGTGTATTGGCCAGATTATTGGCATAATTGCAGAGGGTTGCCAGACTGACACCCAAAACGACATCCAAAGCATTTTCGTGAGTATAGCCTGCTTCCAAAAAGTCCGCAAAGGCTTCCTCACCGACCCGCCCCTTGGTATTCATAACTGCAATGGTAAATTTTGCAAGAGTATCCAGTTTTGGCTCAGAATCAATAGGTGTCCGGTTGCGGAGGGCTTCCAGAAGATCATCATTCATCTGAATCTGCTTAATCGAGAAAGCAGTATGACCAGCCACACAGAAAGCACAGCCGTTGGTTACAGCAGCCGTAATCTGCACCACTTCCCGCTCAGTCGGTGTCAGGCTGTTGCGGCGGTTGATGGCTCCCACTGTGCGGTAGGTTTCCAAAGCCGTCGGCGCATTGGCCAAGAGACCGATTAAGTTTGGAATAAAGCCGCCGTTGTCTTTTTGGACTGTTTCCAAAACTTCCTTAACCTCGGCTGGTGCGGACTCAATCGTGTGGATTGTAAATTCTGGCATAAAATTTCCTCATTTCTTTTGTTTAAGTTTTATCTTAACATAGGAGCAGAAACTTGTATAATATATATTTTATATCAGCTTGATAAATAGAATTTAACCCTTATTATCAAACTAAAATATTATAAGCCTTCTGTTTCATCCCTATGACCTTCCCTCGCTTTCCTGCTTTTAGGCTGAGGCTGAGACAAAAGTTCTTCAGTCTCGCTTTGTTTTGGTAAAAAACTCTTGACGCGGTAGCTGATTGGACTTTTTGTTCGTCTTTTAGACTCCAAAAAGCTCCTAATCATCCTCGCGGGGCTGGGACAACGAACTAAATTTTTAAAAATTTAGTTCTTATACGGTATCTTCCAAAAGATCCATCCCTCTGTGAGTGAAGGCGCAGCCATCATGGGCGTCTGTCCCACCGCCACTACTAAAAGCAAAGGAAAAGACTATCAGAGGAAAATGGAGTGCAACAAAAAAAGAAGCCTCCCGGCTCCCTCTTAGTATTTTCTAAATCGCTGGTAGCGATTTTCCAGCAGTTCTTCCAGCGGCAGCTGTGAAAGGCTGTCCAGTTCAGCTGCAATTTCTTCCTTGACAGCTGCCAGCAATTCATGATTATTAAAGCCTCTTTCAGGAATGACCTTATCCACCACTTTCATCTGCAGCAGCTCATGAGACGTGATTTTCATCAGCTCTGCAGCCTCCATGGCCCGGCTGCCGTCCTTCCAAAGAATAGAAGCAAAGCCTTCCGGACTGAGCACAGCATACATGGAATTTTCCAGCATCCAGACCTTGTCAGCAACCGCCAAAGCCAAAGCTCCGCCAGAGCCGCCCTCACCGATGATAATGGCAATAATTGGTACCTTGAGATTGCTCATTTCCATGAGGTTGCGGGCAATGGCTTCTCCCTGACCGCGCTCCTCTGCACCGACACCGGGGTAAGCTCCCGCAGTGTTGATAAAGGTCACAACCGGACGGCCGAATTTCTCAGCCTGCTTCATGAGCCGGAGAGCCTTGCGATAGCCTTCCGGATGCGGCTGACCGAAATTGCGGCGGAGATTGTCCTGCAGATTGCGGCCTTTCTGAATACCGACTACCGTCACCGGACGGCCCTTTAAGCTTCCAATACCGCCAATCACTGCACCGTCATCCCGAAAAGAGCGATCCCCATG
Source organism: Streptococcus panodentis (assembly GCF_017884005.1). GTDB lineage: Bacteria > Bacillota > Bacilli > Lactobacillales > Streptococcaceae > Streptococcus > Streptococcus panodentis. Next base: position 12,383 of record NZ_QFAY01000017.1, on the reverse strand, counting down.
CAGCTCGATGAAGCCATCCAAGATTCCCTGCGCATAGTCCAGTGCAGTCATCCGCCCCTGATCACGTGCCTCTTTGATAATCCGAGTAATTCTTGTCATACTTCTCCTCCATGAAATGCCAAGAGACTGCCAATCGTCGCCCGCAAATCACCGCGTTTGACAATCGCATCAACAAAGCCGTGTTCCAGCAGAAATTCTGCCTTTTGAAAATCATCCGGCAGTTTCTCCCGCACAGTAGACTCAATCACCCGACGGCCTGCAAAACCAACCAAGGCCTGTGTTTCCGCCAGAATAATATCGCCTTCCATGGCAAAAGAAGCCGTCACGCCGCCAGTCGTCGGATCCGTCAAAACCGTCAGATAGAAAAGACCGGCCTGAGAGTGCTTCTGCACTGCAGCCGAAATCTTGGCCATCTGCATCAGGCTCATAATCCCTTCCTGCATGCGGGCACCGCCGGAAGCCGTGAACAGCGTCACTGGCAGCTCCTCTTCCAGCGCATACTCAAAAAGGCGGGTGATCTTTTCTCCGACAACTGTCCCCATGGACGCCATGATAAAGTTTGAATCCATGATTCCCAGAGCAGTTTTTTGCCCCTTAATCACCGCTGTTCCAGTCAGAACAGCCTCATCCAAGCCGGTCTTTTGGCGGGTCGCAGCCAATTTATCACGATAATTAGGAAAATTTAAGGGATCCTTGGTTTCAATCCCTGTAAACAATTCCTCAAAACTGCCCTCATCCACTGTTAGATGCAGCCGCTCAAAGGCAGAGATACGGAAAGTATAACCGCAGTTAGGGCAGACATGATCGTCCCCCAAGTCCTTTTGATAAATGGTGTGCTTACAGCCGGGACATTTTGAAAAGAGTTCATCAGGAACCTCAGGCTTCGCTTGAGGTTTCTCGCGACTCGCCCGGTTGGGATTGATTCGGATATATTTATCCTTTTTTGAAAACAAAGCCATCGTTTACCTTTTCTCCTTTTCAAGTTTGGAGGCTCAGACGACTCCCATCGTTTGAGCCTGGCCTTTTCATTTCACGCCAGCGTCTTGTCTTTGATTGGTAAAAGCCGGCAGCCTATACTCAATGAAAATCATCAGCACACTCGGCAGGAGCTGACATGGTTGGAAGAGTATGAAACCGACAAATCAGCGAACAGGCAGAAATCAGAAAAGACCCTGTCACTTGAAGTTCTTTATTGTTTTTCCTGATAAGCCGGCAGGAATTTTTCCATCAAAAAGGCGGTATCATAGTCGCCGGCAATAACATTGGAATCGGAAATCAGATCCAGCTGAAAACCGCTGTTGGTCACGACACCGTCAATTTCCAGTTCGTAGAGGGCCCGCTGCATCTTCATCAGGGCATCAAAGCGATTTTCCCCGTGGACAATAATCTTAGCAATCATACTGTCATAGTATGGGGGAATAGTATAGCCGGGATAGACCGCTGAGTCTACACGCAGGCCCACTCCTCCGCTCGGCAGGTAAAGATTGGAAATCTTACCCGGGCTGGGCGCAAAGTTAAAGGCAGGATTTTCAGCGTTGATTCGGCATTCAATAGCATGGCCCTTGATTTCAATGTCGTCCTGACAAAAGGACAGCTCCTGACCATCTGCGATTCGGATCTGCTCCTTGACAATATCCACACCAGTGACAAATTCTGTCACCGGATGTTCCACCTGAACGCGGGTGTTCATTTCCATAAAGTAAAATTCACCCTTGTCCTCGTCCAGCAGAAACTCAATCGTGCCGGCGTTTTCATAGCCGACTGATTGAGCCGCCCGAACGGCAGCCGCCCCGATTTGCTGGCGGAGAGTCTTGCCGATAGCCACAGACGGTGCTTCTTCCAAGACTTTCTGGTTGTTGCGCTGCAGCGAACAGTCACGCTCCCCCAGATGCACGACATGACCCTGCTGATCGGCCAAAATCTGCACCTCAATGTGCCGAGCTGGATAGATGACCCGCTCCATATACATGGCACCATTGCCAAAGGCCGCTTTGGCTTCACTGGAAGCAGACTCAAAAGCCGCTGTCAAATCCTCAGCCTTTTCGACCTTGCGAATCCCCTTGCCGCCCCCGCCGGCAGAAGCCTTGAGCATGACAGGATAGCCAATCTTTTCAGCTACTTGCAGGGCTTCTTCAGAAGTATGAACTTCTCCGTCAGAGCCTGGGATAACCGGAACCTTGGCCTCAATCATCTGCGTCCGGGCATTGATTTTATCCCCCATTAGGTCCATAACAGCACCAGACGGTCCGATAAACTTAATGCCGACTTCCTCGCACATGGTCGCAAACTTGGAGTTTTCACTCAAAAAGCCAAAGCCAGGGTGAATGGCTTCTGCACCTGTTAAAACAGCTGCTGACAGAACTGCATTCATATTGAGATAAGAATCAGTGGACTTGGCTGGTCCGATACAGACCGCTTCATCAGCCAAGAAAGTATGGAGAGCCTCCTTATCAGCCGTTGAATAAACGGCTACTGTATCAATTCCCAGCTCGCGGGCTGCACGGATAATTCTGACCGCAATTTCCCCACGGTTGGCAATTAAAATTTTACGAAACATGGTGAAATCTCCTCTTCTCTACTGGCCGATTGCAAAAGTCAGGGTGCCGCTGGCTGCTAATTTGCCATCCACCTCTGCTTTAGCTTCCACCACTGCGATAGTGCCGCGGCGCTTGACAAACTTAGCCGTCATGATGAGCTGATCGCCGGGAACGACCTGCTTCTTGAACTTAACCTTGTCCATACCGGCATAGAAAACCAGCTTGCCCTTATTTTCTTCCTTCGACAGCTCCAGCACACCGGCTGTCTGAGCCAAGGCCTCCATAATCAGCACACCCGGCATGACCGGATACTGAGGGAAATGCCCATTAAAGAAAGGCTCATTGACCGTGACGTTTTTCAGAGCTACAATCTCATCTTCACTGACTTCCAAAACCCGGTCAACCAAGAGCATGGGATAGCGATGCGGAAGTGCTTCTTTTATTGCATTGATATCAATCATTTGATACGTACCAGCCCTTTCCCAAATTCAACCATTTCTTCATTTTGGACCAAAATTTCTGTGACGAGGCCGTCTTTCGGTGCCGGTACCTCATTCATCACTTTCATGGCTTCAATAATCATCAGGGTCTGGCCTTTCTTGACCTGATCCCCGACAGCTACAAACGGCGGCTTGTCTGGGCCGGCTGCCAAGTAAGCAACCCCAACCAGAGGGCTTTCAACGACCTCACCTTCGGCTGCTGCAGCTGGGCTGTCTGCCGAAGCGGCTTCCTCTGCCGGAAGCGGCCCAGCAATTTCTGCGGAAGCTGCTGGGACAGCAGGAGCTGCCGGAGCCTGAATCGGTGCGGCTTGCGGCACTGCGCTGACAGCAGAAGCAGCGGCCTGTCCTTCGTTCTTACTGAAAGTCAGCTCATCGCTCTGATTCTTATAAGAAAATTCACGCAGACTTGATTGGTCAAACTGCGCCATCAAATCTTTAATTTCATTGATATTCATAGACTATTAAGCCTCCCAGCGTTTAAAGGCGAGTACGGCATTATGGCCGCCGAAGCCGAAAGTATTGGAAACAGCGTATGGAATTTCCTGCTCTTTTCCTTGGCCATAGATGACATTGGCTTCAATATAGTCCGGCAGTTCTTTGGTTCCGGCTGTTTTGGGCACAAAACTGTGGCGCATGGCCTCAATTGTTGCAATAGCCTCTACAGCACCGGCTGCACCAAGCAAGTGGCCTGTAAAGGACTTTGTGGAGGAGACCGCCACATCTTTGCCCAAAACGGAAACAATGGCGCCGCTCTCTCCTTTTTCATTTGCCGGTGTTGAGGTACCATGGGCATTGACATAGGCCACTTCCTTAGGCTCAATCTCTGCCTCTTCAATGGCTTGTTTAATCGCTTTGATTGCTCCCAAGCCTTCTGGATGCGGAGAGGTCATATGGTAGGCATCGCAAGTATGGCCGTAGCCTACTACCTCAGCCAGAATGGCTGCGCCGCGTTTTTCAGCATGCTCCAGACTTTCCAGCACCAAAATACCAGCTCCTTCTCCCATGACAAAGCCATTGCGGTCCTTGTCAAAAGGAATAGAAGCGCGCTCTGGGTCTTCTGTCGTAGACAGGGCCGTCAGAGCTTGGAAGCCAGCGATTGCAAACGGTGTGATAGAAGCTTCTGAACCGCCTACCAGCATGACATCCTGATAGCCAAACTTGATGGAGCGGAAAGCTTCACCGATTGCATCGTTAGCAGAAGCACAGGCTGTATTGACCGATTTGCAGATACCATTTGCACCGAAGCGCATCGCTACATTGCCGGCTCCCATATTTGGCAGAGCTTTGGGCAGCGTCAGAGGTTTGATGCGCTTAGGTCCCTTTTCGTGCAGGCGCACTACCTGATCTTCAATTTCCTTGATTCCCCCGATACCGGAAGCAACAATCACACCAAAGCGGTCCTTGTCCAGCGCTTCAACATCTAAGTGAGCGTTATTGACTGCTTCCTGAGCAGCGTAGAGCGCATAAAGCGTGTAGTTATCATAGCGGTTGGTATCTTTTTTGACAAAATACTTATCAAAAGGAAAATCCTGAATTTCTGCGGCATTGTGAACATCAAATGCACTGTGATCAAACTTGCTAATGGGACGGATGCCGATATTTCCTTCTTTCAAGTTATTCCAAAAATCTTCTGGAGTATTTCCGATAGGCGAGGTTAAACCGTACCCTGTTACAACAACTCGATTTAATTTCATTTTGAGCTCCTTTATTTAGATGATTGAATATCTTCAGTCTGTTTTCTCTTTAACCTTACTGCATGGTAAATCCGCCGTCAATGGTGATAACCTGACCCGTCAGATATTCCTGACTGGCTAGGAAAATAGCAACATCAGCTACTTCTTCCGGACTCCCAAAGCGCTTCATAGGAATTTGCGCCAGCGATGCCTCCTTAATCTTTTCAGGCAGGACATCTGTCATATCTGATTCTATAAAGCCGGGGGCAATGCAGTTAACGCGGATATTGCGAGCAGCGACTTCGCGGGCAACTGATTTGGAAAAACCAATCAGTCCCGCTTTAGAAGCCGAGTAGTTGGCCTGACCGATATTGCCGGTCAGACCGACGACACTAGATAGGTTAATGATAGCACCCTGACGGGCTTTTGTCATCGGTTTCAAGACGGATTGTGTCATATTGAATGTTCCTGTCAGATTGACCTTGAGCACCTGCTCAAAATCTTCTTCGGTCATTTTCAGCATCAGCTTGTCCCGCGTAATACCGGCGTTATTGACCAGAACATCTACAGAACCCAAAGCTGCAATGGCTTCTTCTGTCATCCGTTTTGCGTCCTCAGACTGGGAAACATCTCCGCTGATTGCCACAACCTTGCCGGGATAGCCGGCAAATTCAGCTAGCACCTGATCGGAAATCTCTCTTAGTCCATTCAAAACGATGTTGGCGCCGACACTGGCAAATTTATGAGCAACTGCCAGACCGATTCCGCGGGCGGAGCCAGTAATAAACACATTCTTATTTTGTAGTTCCATGATGATCCTCATTATTTTTCTAGAAGTGCTAAGAAACTTTCAACATCTTCAACTTGGCAGACAGAGGCCGTTTTATCAATTTTCTTGACAAAACCTGACAGGACCTTGCCCGGACCGATTTCGATAAAATCCGTCACACCCGCTGCCTGCATCCTTGCAATGCTGTCATAAAAGCGTACCGGCTCCATGACCTGCCGGGTCAAGAGTTCCTTGATTCTATCCTTTTCCATGATGTCTGCTTCTGTATTGCCGACTAAGGGCAGCGCAAAATCAGAAAATTCAACGGCTTCCAAGGCCTGAGCCAGTCTGTCACTGGCAGGCTTGAGAAGAGCTGTATGGAAAGGGCCTGATACATTGAGCGGGATTAGGCGCTTGACGCCGGCAGCTTTCAAAAGCTCCACAGCCTGATCTACCGCTGCAATATCCCCGCCGATGACAATCTGACTGGGGGTATTGTAGTTAGCCGGAGAAACCACCCCCAAGGAGCTGGCTTCCTGACAGGCCGCTTCGATCTGAGCCGGGTCAGCATTGAGAACTGCCACCATCTTACCAGAACCAGCCGGAGCTGCCTCTTCCATGAAGGCGCCGCGTTTGGCAATCAGAGCGACCGCTGTTTTAAAATCCAGCGCTCCCGCTGCCACCAAGGCAGAGTACTCTCCCAGCGAGAGACCGGCCACCATATCAGGGTGGAGGCCGTTTTCAGCCAAGAGCCGATAGATTGCCACCGAAGTTGTCAGAATAGCCGGCTGGGTATAACGGGTTTGGTTGAGTTTTTCTTCATCCTCATCAATCAAAGCCCGGACATCATACCCCAGCACCTGACTGGCTTCATCAAAGGTGGAGCGGACTGCTTCATACTGCTCGCAGAGGTCGTGCCCCATCCCTAAGTACTGTGCTCCCTGACCGGCAAATAGGAAAGCTGTTTTAGTCATTTCTGCTTACTCCTGCCCAACGTTTTGCTTCCTGCTGAATTTTCTCAGCTGCACCATAGTAAATATCCTTCAGAATTTCTTCGACTGTTTCTTCCTTGCTGACCAGACCGGCGATTTGTCCCGACATGACCGATCCGTTTTCCACATCTCCGCGGACAACCGCATTGGCCAGAGCACCGGCACCCAGATTATCAAAGACAGTCAAGTCTGGATTTTCCTGCTTGAAGGCTTCTTTTTCCGCCTTTTCAAAATCACGGGTCAGTTTGTTTCTAAGAGCCCGGACTGCATGGCCGAAATGCTGGGCAGAGATGGTGGTATCAATATCACGGGCCTTGAGAATCATGTCCTTATAATTTTGGTGGGCGTTGGATTCCTTGGCAACGACAAAGCGAGTCCCTACCTGCACAGCTTCTGCACCCAGCATGAAGCCAGCTGCTGCACCGCAGCCGTCAGCGATACCGCCGGCCGCAATGACCGGGATAGAGACAGCCTCGACAACCTGACGGACCAGAGACATCGTGGTCAGCTTCCCGATATGGCCGCCGGCTTCCATTCCCTCAGCAATAACCGCATCCGCACCAATCTTTTCCATCCGCTTGGCCAGAGCCACACTTGGCACAACCGGAATCACCGTGATGCCGGCTTCATGGAAACGGGTCATATACTTGCTTGGATTGCCGGCCCCAGTGGTCACGACCTTAACACCTTCTTCAATGACCAAATCCACAATGTCTTCCACAAAGGGAGACAGGAGCATGATGTTGACACCGAAAGGACGGTCAGTCAGGGATTTGATTTTATCAATATTGGCCTTGACCACATCCTTAGGAGCGTTGCCGCCGCCGATAATTCCCAGACCGCCGGCCTTAGAGACAGCACCGGCCAAGTCACCGTCAGCGACCCAGGCCATCCCGCCTTGAAAAATAGGATAATGAATATTCAATAGTTCTGTAATACGTGTTTGCATAATACCTTCCTTTTACCATTGCTTAAGTAATAGCTTGATTCCAAACTACTACATGCTAGATGTATTTTCTTTACTTTGACAGTCAAACTATTACCTAAACAAGAGAGAATATCTCTCGATACTCTCAGTGCCTTGTTTATTTAGTTTTTTCTTCTACGTAAGCAACCAAGTCACCAACTGTGTTCAAACCTTCTTCAGTTTCGATTTGGATGTCAAACGCATCTTCGATTTCTGAAATCACTTGGAACAAATCCAGTGAATCTGCTTCAAGATCATCGAAAGTAGACTCAAGTGTCACTTCTGATGGTTCTTTACCGAGTTCTTCAACGATAATTTCTTGTACTTTTTCAAATACTGCCATGGATAGACTCCTTTAAAAATAAAATATTTTTTATCATTGTGTTTCCACATGATTAACTAAATTGTAACAATAAGCGTGCCCCATGTCAAACCTCCGCCAAAACCTGACAGTAAAATTGTCTGGCTGCCGTCCAGTTTGAGCAGACCCTGATCTGCACACTCAGATAATAAAATGGGGATACTGGCCGCACTGGTATTGCCATACTCCATCATATTGGCCGGAAATTTCTCCCTTGCCACCCCAAGCTTCTTGGCCATCTTATCCAAGATACGGATATTGGCCTGATGCAGCAGCAAAAAATCAATCTCTTCTGCTGTGACTGGGCTGTCCTCAATCGTCTGCTTGATAGACTGGGCAACATCACGGATAGCAAAATCGAAAATAGCCCGGCCGTCCATAGTCAAGTAGATCTGATTCTCCTCCTTATCAGAGAAAGGAGAAGCTAAACCAACTGTCCCGCAGGTCAGACTGTCGCCTCTGGAACCGTCTGTAAACTGACTTTCTGCCAGAAAATGCTGCTCTGAAGCACGTTCCAGCAGCACACCGCCCGCGCCGTCTCCAAAGAGAACAGCCGTTGAACGGTCTGACCAATCCACTGTCTTGGAGAGAGTTTCACTGCCGATAATCAATCCTTTCTGATAGCGGCCGGAAGCAATAAACTTCTCGCCGGCTGCCAGAGCAAAGACAAAGCCGCTGCAGGCTGCGGTCAGATCGAAAGCAAAGGCCTTAGCTGCACCAATCTTGGCCTGCACCCTTGCAGCCGTTGAAGGCATGAGAGAGTCCGGCGTGATCGTTGCAACGATAATAAAGTCCAGCTCCCGGGCAGAGATGCCGGCTTTACTCAGCAGCTGCTCGGCGACTTTGGCTGCCAGGTCACTGGTTGATTCATTTACCGAGACATGGCGCTTTTTAATTCCTGTCCGGCTTGAAATCCACTCATCGCTGGTATCCATCACTTTGGCCAAATCGTCATTGGTGATGACCTGACTGGGAGCATAATGAGCCACTTGGCTAATTTTAGCATAGTTCATTATTTCAAATCCTCTAGGAAACTATATAAATTTTGCAGGCCCTTTTGCATCACCTGTCTCTCCTCAGAGCTCATCCCGTCAATCACCTGCATCACCATGCGATTGTGGAAGCGCTTATGAAGACGATACAAAAGCCGCCCATTCTTTGTCAAACTCAGATGCACTACACGGCGGTCAACCTCTGAACGGCGACGTTCAATATAGCCCTTGCGCTCCAGATTGTTCAAGCTGGTCGTGACAGTCCCCAGAGTCACCATCAGTTCCCTTGAAATATCACTGGGAGTTGCATTGGGGGTTGAGCCGATCACATCAATGGTATGCATTTCTTTGATAGAAACATCATTGAAACGGCTGCTTCGGAGGCTCGATTCTTCAATAACCAAGACGTTATTAAAAATCGAAGTTAAATAATCGTTTACTAATTGGAAATCCAAACTCTACACCTCCTTGAAAAATACTTTGACAATCAAATTTTATCAGATAGGACAGCATTTTGCAAGTCTTTTTGAAAAATATTTTGATTTTCAAATAATTTTCTATTGCTTTTGCACAAATATTAAAAGAACACGTCATTGAACACTATTTACCAGTAAAATTGGGCCGGCGCTTTTCAGAATAAGCCCGAACACCCTCCTTAAAATCTTCTGTGAATGCCAGAGATTTCTGCAGTTCCAGCTCCAGCTCGGCATATTCCTGCCAGCCGCTGAAAAGGCTCTTCCAGACCATTTGCTTCATAGCACTGTAAGAATTGGCCGAACCGCGCTTCAGCTTCTTGAGGAGCTGCTCTGTCGTTTTGGTCAGCTTTTCAGCTTCGCAGACCTTGTAGAGCAAGCCGTAATCAAGCGCCTTCTCAGCTGTCAGAGCCTCACCTGTCATGACCAGATGGGTCGCCCGGGTCACACCGATAGCACGGGTCAGCAGATAGAGCCCCCCCGCATCAGGAGCCAGACCGACACCGACAAAGGCCTGAATAAAGCGGGATTTCTCCGTAGCAATACAGAAATCAGCAGCCACAACCATATTGGCCGCCGCTCCGGCGACTGGACCATCCACACTCATAATCACTGGTTTCAGCAGGCGTTTCATCGCAAATGAAATATCATTAACCAGCTCAGCTATTTTTACCAGTGATTGGACATCATCCTCACCGACTGCCCGCTGCATCTCTGCTAAGTCACCGCCGACAGAGAAAACCTTACCATTGGCATTGATGACTAAAAATTTTACCGACTCGTCCTTATCCGCCAGCTCTATCGCTTCCAGTATTTCCTCGCACATGGGGATATTAAAACCATTGGAAACTTCCGGACGATTGAAAGTAATCGTTGCTACCTCGTCAGTCACATTGTAGAGAATACCCTTAAAAGCCATTCGAACTCCATTCCCGGCCGAACCACAGCAGCCGTTTTTGTTTTATGATTAAATAATTTGATAATCAAATTATAACTCGTAACTTATTGTATCATAAAATTGAAGACAAAGAAAATAAAAATCATAAAAAATGAAATTATATTCGGATTTTGCTTAAAAAATCTCTGAAATCGTTCAAAAAAATGAAGTAGAATCCCGTTTGAAAAATTTTCAGAATTTTGTTATAATTTTCTAAATAAGAATGAGGAGCCACTATGAAAGTCGTAAAATTCGGCGGAAGTTCGCTTGCTTCTGCAACCCAGTTACAAAAAGTCCTAAATATCGTCAAGTCGGATAAAGAACGCCGCTTTGTCGTTGTCTCTGCTCCAGGAAAGCGGGATGGCAGCGATATGAAAGTGACCGATGCCCTGATACGGTATTACCGCGATTATCTGGCCGGAAACGATCTGGCTCCGCATCAGCAGTGGATCATCCAGCGCTATTCAGATATCGTCACAGAGCTGGGACTCAAAGCCTCCGTTCTTGAGAGAATTTCAAAAAACATCCTCTCGCTGGCAAGCCTCCCTATTGATGACAATGAATTTCTCTATGACAGCTTTCTAGCTGCCGGTGAAGACAATAACGCCCGACTGATTGCAGCCTTTTTCAGCCAAAACGGCCTTCCTGCCCGCTATATCCATCCAAAGGAAGCTGGTCTTCTCGTTTCCAGCGAACCCGGCAATGCGCGCATCCTGCCATCCAGTTATGATAAAATCGAAGAATTAAACAATTCTGAGGAAGTTCTAGTTATCCCAGGCTTCTTTGGCGTTACCCGAGATGGGCAAATCTGCACCTTTTCACGCGGCGGATCCGACATCACCGGTTCCATTATTGCAGCAGGTGTCAAAGCAGATATATACGAAAACTTCACTGATGTTGACGGCATCTTTGCTGCCCACCCGGGAATTGTCCATAAACCCCACTCTATTTCCGAGCTGACCTATCGGGAGATGCGGGAATTGGCCTATGCCGGCTTTACCGTTTTGCACGATGAAGCCTTGCTTCCAGCCTATCGCGGCAAAATCCCTCTGGTTATCAAAAACACCAACAATCCCGACCATCCAGGAACAAGAATCGTCCATCAGCACAGCAGTGAACATCTCCCTGTTGTTGGAATTGCCGGAGATGCCGGCTTTGTCAGCATCAATATGTCCAAATATCTGATGAACCGGGAAATCGGCTTTGGTAGAAAAGTTCTGCAAATTCTTGAGGAACTCAATATCGGCTGGGAGCATATGCCGACAGGAATTGACGACCTTTCCATTATCCTGCGCGAACGGGAACTGACACCAATCAAAGAAGAAGAGATCCTTCGCCAGCTGCTCCAGAAAGCTGAGGTTGACCACGCCGAAATCGAGCATGACCTTTCTATTATCATGATTGTCGGCGAAAAAATGAAAAGCCGTATCGGGGTTACAGCAACTGCAACCAAGGCCCTGTCAGAAAACAAAATTAACATTCAGATGATGTCACAAGGTTCAAGCGAAGTCTCTATTATGTTCGTTGTCAATAAAGAACAGGAAAAAGCAGCTATCCGAGCCCTTTACCGTGCCTTTTTTGAACCAAAAACAGAAAAATAACGGACGAAGCTGGTTCAAAAATTCTGTTTTGAGTCAAGATTGCCTTAGCTAGCTAATGAGGCTGTAAACAACCGACTTTGTCGCTTCATTCGGATTGTTAGAAGCTGGACTAAGAAGACAAGGTTTTCTTCTTAGTCTAGCCCGGGCCATTGAGAGTGAAACAGACTCCCATGATGACTACACCCTTACCTACAGAGAGATGTCTCTTTTGGAAAAACTGAATAAACGGGTTTCCGTATCGCCTTGCTCTGGATCTGATAAAAAACATTTATAGTCATTTAGTCTGAAAACAGTATGTTAAGGCATCAGTAACAGAGCTCATTCCCCGAAGGAATTCCGTGACTGCTTTTTGATTTTTGATGAGTATCAAATGCCAAAAACTTTAGAACAAGAAAAAAGAGGTAACTATAACCTCTTTTTCAATACTCCGCCAGTAGGACTCGAACCTACGACATCATGATTAACAGTCATGCGCTACTACCAACTGAGCTATGGCGGAAAAAAGCTAAGCGACTTCCATATCTCACAGGGGGCAGCCCCCAACTACTTCCGGCGTTCTAGGGCTTAACTGCTGTGTTCGG
>NZ_QFAY01000016.1:14435-67761 GCF_017884005.1 Streptococcus panodentis | reverse complement strand
AATCTTAGAGTCAGGCCGAAATGAGAAGCGGTCAGTCTAGCAGGAACAAAAATAGCTACAGGGTTATTGATTCATTGACAACCTCAAGACGCGCACTCTGGGTGATGAGCTGGCAACGGTTCAGTCCATGCTGGAGATGAGCGGTATCCGGGTTCTGCTGGACAATCAGCTCAATATGGCCAGCCTGGCCCCCGGCCTGCAGTCCGCCATCAGCATGATTCTGCTGGAATTGGCCACCAATATCATCAAGCATGCTGAGGCCAGGCAGTGCCAGCTGCTGCTCTTTAGAGAGGGGGAGCAGGTTGTTCTGGATGTTTTGGAATGGGCCAAGACGGCCTTCCCCTCGCTAAAGGTCATTATCGTGACAACCTTTAAGCGGCCGGGCTATTTTGAGCGGGCGGTCAAGGCAGATGTTGATGCTTATGTGCTGAAAGAACGCAGTATTGCAGATTTGATGAAGACCATCCAGACGGTCTTGGCCGGCCGGAAGGAATATTCGCCCGAGCTTATGGAAGTCCTGATGACCGGCAGCAATCCGCTTTCGCAGCAGGAAAAGCTGGTTTTGCAGGCTGCAGCTGCAGGCCTGTCCAACAAAGAAATCGCCGACAAACTCTTTTTGTCCAACGGCACCATCCGCAATTATATGTCTGCCATTCTGACCAAGCTGGATGCCGAAAACCGCACGGAGGCAGTCCGTATTGGCCGGGAGAAGGGCTGGATAGAAGCAGCTGATGGCTTTGACTTTCATTGAGTATATAAAAAAAGGAGGCTGGGACAGAACTAAATTTTTAAAAAATTAGTTCTGTCCCACCGCCTTTTTTATCGGCTTTTAGTCAGTTTTGCGGTTAACAGCGAAATAGAGATAAATCAGGCCGATGATCCCGATGGGCAGAGAAAAGAGCCAAATCATAAAGAAACGGACAATTTTCCAAATCAGTATGACCAATATCGGAATGAGGAAGATGCTGTCCCCCATGACGAGCTTGACGATGCTTTCATAGACAAACATAGCAAAGGGGTAAAAGAGACTAAAGAGCAGAAAAAGGAAGAGAGCTGGATAAGAGGGGCGGGGATTCGAGACCGTCAGATAGACCAGGAGCGCGAAAAAAGCAAAGCTGAAGAGATAATGGCGGATGAGCCAAGAACGGTCTAAACTCTTAAAAATATTGGTAAATTTTTCCATCGTCAGCCTCCAAGGATAGATGATAGCCTTATTATACCACCAAAGAATAAGGAAGTCCAGAACCAAAAGCATTTTCCGCTGCTTCCAGTCCGCAGGCAGAGGAGGCCCTTCCCCCTCTCTTTCCTTTTTTGCTTTTGCAGGGAAGGCTGTTGCGCCAGTATTTTGCTGTTCTTTCGATTTTTTAGTCGCCCGGTCGGCAGCTTTGACCTGCTCTATCAGTTCCTTGGGCTGGAAGGCACAAACTGGATTTAGTTTTATCCTTGTCCTCCAACAGTCCTCCGGTTTTCCGCCGCCGTAAGCTATAGGCCGCTACAGCTGAGACTTCCCAGCAATCGGTTATCCGCTGCCTCCGAGCAGTGCTGTGAGCGATTCCGGCGCTGTTTGTATTGACAGTCAAACAATGAGCTTCTTTGGCTGGTTTCCTGCTTTCTTTTTCATTGATTGTGAAATCGTTAAAAAAATCAGAAAATTTCTCTGCATGGCTTGCATTTTTTTTCAAAAATGTTATTATAGTAGAAAGCTTTTTGAATTTTTAGAAAATTGTAAATTAATGAAAGGGGAAGAATGGAGAAAATCACATTAGAAGCTCCTAAGACAGGCTCGGAACTTGTCTTGGAAACCTTGAAAAATCTGGGTGTGGATACGATTTTCGGCTATCCGGGCGGCGCTGTGCTGCCGCTCTATGATGCTATTTATAATTTTGACGGGATTCGCCATATTCTGGGCCGCCATGAGCAAGGCTGTGTCCATGAGGCAGAAGGCTATGCCAAATCCACTGGAAAAATCGGCGTTGCGGTCGTCACCAGCGGACCGGGAGCCACCAATGCCATCACCGGCATTGCGGATGCCATGAGCGACAGCGTTCCCCTTTTGGTCTTTACAGGCCAGGTGGCCAAGGCCGGCATCGGCAAGGATGCCTTTCAGGAAGCGGATATTGTCGGCATTACGACTCCCATCACCAAATACAACTATCAGGTGCGCGAAACGGCCGAGATTCCGCGGATTATTACGGAGGCCATTCACATTGCGACGACAGGCCGGCCGGGACCGGTCGTTATTGATTTGCCGAAAGACGTGTCGGCTCTGGATACAGACTTTGTCTACGACAGCAAGCTGCACATCCCCAGCTATCAGCCGACCATTATTCCCAATGAGCTGCAGATCAAGAAGATTCTCAAACATCTGTCTAAGGCTAAAAAGCCGGTTCTGCTGTCGGGCGGCGGTATCAGCTACTCAGAGGCGGCGGCTGACTTGGTTGCCTTTGCGGAGCGCTATCAGATTCCTGTGGTGACCAGCTTATTGGGACAGGGGACGATTGCGACGGATCACCCGCTTTTTCTCGGTATGGGCGGTATGCACGGCTCTTACGCGGCCAATATTGCCATGACCGAAGCGGACTTTATGATCAGCATCGGCTGCCGTTTTGATGACCGTCTGACCGGCAATCCCAAGACCTTTGCCAAAAACGCCAAGGTGGCCCACATTGATATTGATCCGGCTGAAATCGGGAAGATTATCAGTGTAGACATTCCCATTGTCGGCGATGCTAAGAAAGCTCTGCAAATGCTGCTCAGGGAAGAAACGGTCCACAACAATACCAGCAAATGGGTAGATAAGGTGACGCAGGATAAAGCCCGCGTGCGTTCCTATGATAAGAAGGAACGCGTGGTGCAGCCTCAGGCTGTCATTGAGCGTGTGGGTGAGCTGACTCGGGGCGAGGCTATCGTCGTGACCGATGTCGGCCAGCATCAGATGTGGACAGCCCAGTACTACCCTTATAAAAATGAACGCCAGCTGGTTACATCCGGCGGTCTGGGGACCATGGGCTTCGGTGTGCCGGCGGCGATTGGGGCTAAGATTGCCAATCCTGATAAGGAAGTCGTTCTCTTTGTCGGCGATGGAGGCTACCAGATGACCAATCAGGAAATGGCCATCCTGAATATCTATCAGGTCCCTATTAAGGTGATTATGCTCAATAACCATTCGCTGGGAATGGTGCGCCAGTGGCAGGAGGCTTTCTATGAAGGCCGGACTTCCGAGTCGGTCTTTGACAGCCTGCCGGACTTTCAGCTCATGGCCCAGGCCTACGGTGTCAAATCCTATAAGTTTGACAATCCGGAAACCATTGCGCAGGATTTGGAAGCCATAAAAGAGGATGTACCGATGTTCATTGAGGTGGATATTTCCCGCAAGGAGCATGTGCTTCCAATGGTGCCGGCCGGCAAGAGCAATCATGAGATGTTGGGGGTGAAGTTCCATGCGTAGAATGTTGACAGCTAAACTTCAAAACCGCTCAGGTGTTCTGAACCGCTTCACCGGTGTCCTTTCCAGACGTCAGGTCAATATCGAAAGTATCTCGGTCGGAACGACAGAAAATCCAGAGGTGTCCCGTATCACCATCATCATTGATGTGGCTTCACTGGCAGAGGTGGAGCAGATTATCAAGCAGCTCAACCGCCAGATTGATGTCATTCGCGTCCGCGATATTACCGACCATCCCCATCTGGAGCGCGAGGTGATTTTGATCAAGGTTTCGGCTCCTGCTGACAAGCGGGCGGAGCTTCTGGCCATTATCCAGCCCTTCCGGGCAACCGTGGTGGATGTCGCGCCCAGCTCCATTACCATCCAGATGACCGGTGACGCAGAAAAGAGCGAAGCTCTGCTGCGGGTTATCCGTCCCTACGGCATCCGCAATATCGCCCGGACCGGAGCAACCGGCTTTACCCGCGATTAGGATGTCCCTTCAGTTTGTTAAAACCGCCTAACAGGCAAGAAAAAAATAGAAAAGAGAGTAACACTATGGCAGTAACAATGGAATACGAAAAAGACGTAAAAGCAGCAGCGCTTGACGGCAAAAAAATCGCGGTCATCGGCTATGGTTCACAAGGCCATGCTCATGCGCAGAACCTGCGCGATACAGGCCACGATGTCATCATCGGTGTTCGTCCCGGCAAGTCATTTGACAAGGCTAAAGAAGACGGCTTTGACACCTATACTGTCGCAGAAGCGGCTAAGCTGGCTGACGTCATCATGATCTTGGCTCCGGATGAAATCCAGCAGGATTTGTACCAAGCAGAAATCGCTCCTAATCTGGAAGCTGGCAATGCTGTCGGCTTTGCTCACGGTTTCAATATCCACTTTGAGTTTATCAAGGTTCCTGCTGATGTGGATGTCTTCATGTGTGCACCGAAGGGACCAGGTCACTTGGTCCGCCGGACCTTCGAAGAAGGCTTTGGTGTGCCGGCTCTTTATGCGGTTTACCAAGATGCTACTGGCAATGCCAAAGACATCGCAATGGACTGGTGTAAAGGCGTTGGTTCAGCCCGTGTGGGACTGCTTGAGACAACTTACAAGGAAGAAACAGAAGAAGATCTCTTTGGTGAGCAGGCGGTTCTCTGCGGCGGTTTGACTGCCCTGATCGAAGCTGGTTTTGAAGTCTTGACCGAGGCAGGCTACGCTCCTGAGCTGGCTTACTTCGAAGTGCTGCACGAAATGAAGCTGATTGTCGACTTGATCTACGAAGGCGGCTTCAAGAAAATGCGCCAATCCATCTCAAATACTGCTGAGTATGGAGACTATGTATCTGGTCCGCGCGTGATTACTGAGCAAGTCAAAGAAAACATGAAGGCGGTCTTGGCGGATATCCAAAACGGCAAGTTTGCCAACGACTTTGTCAATGACTATAAGGCCGGCCGTCCAAAACTGACAGCCTACCGTGAGCAGGCTGCCAATCTTGAAATCGAAAAAGTCGGGGCAGAACTGCGCAAAGCTATGCCATTTGTCGGTAAAAATGATGACGACGCCTTCAAAATTTACAACTAAGAACCGCTATTTATTTCTAAATACAGATTCTCAGCGAAAAATCGTTCCGGGCAACAGTCCCAACCGATACAAAAAAGGGGTAGGAATGGAAATTCCCAGCCCCTTGTTTTGCTTGGAATCAGTAAAAACAAATATCCCAGAAAGGAAAAAACATGCTGAGGGCAAAAGATATTGTTCATGCTCATAAAGTCTTAAAAGACGTTGTTGTCAATACTCCGCTGGACTACGATCATTACCTGTCGGAGAAGTATGGTGCCAAGATTTATCTGAAAAAAGAAAACATGCAGCGGGTTCGTTCCTTTAAGATCCGCGGTGCCTACTATGCTATTTCCCAGCTGAATAAAGAAGAGCGCAGGCGAGGGGTTGTCTGTGCTTCTGCGGGCAACCACGCTCAGGGGGTGGCTTATACCTGCAGGGAAATGGAGATTCCGGCAACCATTTTTATGCCCATTACGACACCGCAGCAGAAAATCAGTCAGGTTCGTTTCTTTGGCGGCGATTTTGCAGAAATCAAGCTGGTAGGCGACACCTTTGATGCTTCAGCCAGAGCGGCCATTGACTACACTAGAGCTGAAAACCGCACCTTCATTGATCCTTTTGATAACGAAGATGTTCAGGCTGGACAGGGGACCGTTGCCTACGAGATTTTGGACGAAGCCGGCCGGGAATCTATTGATTTTGATACAGTTCTCGTGCCGATTGGCGGCGGCGGTCTGATTTCGGGGGTTTCTACTTATATCAAGGATACTCGGCCGGAGATAGAGGTTATCGGTGTAGAAGCCAACGGTGCCCGCAGTATGAAGGCTGCTTTTGAGGCAGGCGGACCGGTCAAGCTGAAGGATATCGACAAGTTTGCTGACGGTATTGCTGTACAGAAGGTAGGAGCTTCTACCTATGAGGTTACGCAGAAAAATGTAGAAAACCTGATTGGGGTTGATGAAGGACTGATTTCAGAGACCATCATGGATCTATACTCTAAGCAGGGGATTATAGCGGAGCCAGCCGGAGCGGCCAGTATTGCAGCTTTGGAAGTGCTGCGCGAGTACATCAGGGGCAAGACCGTCTGCTGCATCATTTCCGGCGGCAACAATGACATCAACCGCATGCCGGAGATGGAGGAGCGGGCTCTGATCTACGATGGGATTAAGCATTATTTTGTTGTCAATTTTCCGCAGCGGCCGGGGGCCCTGCGTGAGTTTGTCAATGATATCTTAGGTCCTAATGATGACATTACCCGTTTTGAATACATCAAGCGGGCCAGCAAGGGGACTGGGCCGGTCCTGATTGGGGTTGCTCTGGCTGACAAACATGACTATGCCGGCTTGATTAACCGCATTGAACAGTTTGATCCTTCCTTTATCAATCTGAATGGAAATGAGACGCTGTACAATATGCTGGTCTAGATGTCAGACTGTCAAAATATTTTAGCCTAATTTGTATGTTTTTATTTGAAACTTGAAATTAAGTGTGCTAGAATATACTATATTGAATCAAGGAGGCTTGAATATGTTTTTTATCCCATTTTTCTTTGTCATACTGCTGGTGATTGCTCTGCTGTTGCTGATTAGTTCAGTATATGTTGTCCGCCAGCAGTCTGTTGCGATTATTGAGCGCTTTGGACGCTACAATAAGACCAGCAGCAGTGGGATTAATTTTCGTCTGCCTTTAGGAATTGACAAAATAGCAGCCCGGGTTCAGCTGCGTTTGCTGCAAAGTGAAATTATCGTTGAGACCAAGACGCAGGACAATGTGTTTGTAACCATGAATGTTGCGACCCAGTACCGTGTCAATGAAAATAACGTGATTGATGCTTACTACAAACTCATGCGGCCCGAAGCTCAAATCAAATCCTATATCGAAGATGCTCTGCGCTCCTCAGTGCCCAAGCTGACTCTGGATGAGCTCTTTGAAAAGAAAGACGAAATTGCCCTGGAAGTGCAAAAGCAGGTGGCAGAAGAAATGTCGACTTACGGTTATATCATTGTCAAAACCCTGATTACCAAGGTTGAGCCTGACGCTGAAGTCAAGCAGTCAATGAACGAAATCAATGCAGCCCAGCGCAAGCGCGTGGCTGCTCAGGAATTGGCAGAAGCAGACAAGATTAAAATTGTCACAGCAGCTTCTGCGGAAGCTGAAAAGGACCGTCTCCACGGGGTCGGTATCGCAGAGCAGCGGAAAGCAATTGTTGACGGATTGGCAGATTCCATCAAGGAATTGAAAGGGGCCAATATTGAACTGTCAGAAGAACAGATTATGTCCATTCTTTTGACCAATCAATATTTGGATACTTTAAACAATTTTGCGGACAATCCTAACAGCAATACCCTCTTCCTTCCTGCTAATCCAGAAGGGGTCGAAAGCATCAGAACGCAGATACTTTCAGCCCTCAAAGCAAAATAAAGAATATTCAGAATTATTTAATTTGTTTGAATCTAGTTTATTTAAGTTGACAAACTGTATAAAAACAATTATAGTTGTTAATGTAACTAGAATAGAGAGGAGTAAGAAATGGCGAAATCAAATTTTGATAAAGTAGAATCAGTTGTTAGTTGGGTTCGTGATAAGAAAATCACTGGCTACCGTATTAGTAAAGAAACAAACGCACGTGAGATGTCTATTATTGCTCTTGCTCAAGGACGTGCAAAAGTAAAGAACATCTCTTTTGAAACAGCCCTTGGCTTGATTGATTTCTACGACAAAAACCATGAAAAGTTCGAAGACTAATCTTCAAGCAGGCCTAGCCTGATGCTCATTAAATAAAAAAACAAGGCGATGATTGCTCATCGTCTTATTTTTTTGTTTTATCGTCATTTCGTTTATCTTTTATTCCGTCGTCCCACCGCCTTTCAGGTCAGCAGCTAGAAACGAGGATTTGCGGGCAGCATCGACGACTCCGTCTGACTGATTTTTTGTACGGTATCTTCTAAAAGCTGCCTCCCTCTGCGGGTGAGGACGCAGCCATCATGGGAGTCTGTCCCGCTCTCAAGCGAACAAAGTGAGAAAAGACAAGCTGAACGGCTGTATTATTTCAGGAAACGCTGCAGGAACTCCTTGGTCCGTTCTTCTTTAGGATTGCTGAAGATTTCCTGAGGGCTGCCGGCTTCGGCGATGACCCCCTTGTCCATAAAGATGACCCGGCTGGAGACATCGCGGGCAAATTCCATCTCGTGGGTGACGACAATCATGGTCAGCCCTTCCTGAGCCAGATCTTTCATAATCTTCAGGACCTCTCCGACCATTTCAGGGTCCAGAGCAGAAGTCGGCTCATCAAAGAGAATAGCATCGGGGTTCATGGAAAGGGCCCGGGCGATAGCGACCCGCTGTTTCTGTCCTCCTGAGAGCTGCTTGGGCTTGGCCTGCCAGAAGGGCTCCCCCATACCAACCTTGTCGAGGTTCTCCTTGGCGATTTTTTCTGCTTCAGAGCGTTCTCTTTTGAGAACGGTCGTTTGGGCCACGATAGTATTTTCCAGAACGTTGAGATTTTCAAAGAGATTGAAGGACTGGAACACCATGCCCAGCTTTTCCCGATAGTGGGTCAGGTCGTAATTCTGGTCCAGAACATTCTTGCCGCGGTAGAAGATTTCTCCATCCGTCGGTGTCTCCAAGAGATTAATCGAGCGCAGGAAGGTGGATTTTCCGCTTCCGGAGCTGCCGATAATGGAAATGACCTCCCCTTTGTGAACGGTCAGGGAAATATCCTTTAAGACCTCGTTTTCACCGTAGGATTTTTTCAGGTGTTTGATTTCTAAGATGGTTTCTGTCATGATTTCAGTTCTCCTGTCTGCATTTGATTGGCACCAGTTGTGTAATTGTCTGTATCAAAGCGATGTTCAGCATAGCGCAGGATACGCGTGACTGTAAAGGTCAGGACAAAGTAAATGACGGCGATGATTGTAAAGGTCTGGAAATATTGGTAGGTCTGGGTAGCAATGGTATTTCCGGAGAAATAGAGCTCTACCACGGAGATAACATTGAGGACAGAAGTATCCTTGATGTTGATGACAAATTCGTTGCCGGTTGCCGGCAGGATATTGCGGATAACCTGCGGCAGGACAATCTTGCGCATAGTCTGGCCGTGGGTCATGCCCAGTGCTGTTGCAGCCTCAAACTGCCCCTTGTCAACAGCAAAGATACCGCCGCGGACAATCTCGCTCATATAAGCACCGGTATTGATAGACACGATGAAAATAGCAGCGATAGTCCGGTCGATGGAAATGCCGAAAGCCTGAGCTGTTCCGTAGTAGATGACCATGGACTGAACAATCATGGGGGTTCCGCGGAAAATTTCGATATAGACATTTAAGAACCAGCCGAAGAGCTTTTGCAGCAGGGCGAGGAGTTTATTCTTAGAAGCCGGTGCGGTCCGGTAAACGCCGATGAGGAGTCCGATGGCGAGACCTGCGATGGTACCGGTGATGGAAATGAGCAGGGTCAGACCAGCTCCGCGCAGGAACTGCGGCCAGTTTTCCTTGAGGATCTTGGCGACCTGACTGAAGAAAGATTCCTCTGAGTCTGCAGTATTCGTATCTACGGGCTGTTTTGCAATCATGTCATCCATGAGGCTGACCTGCTCTTCCGCTGAAATGCCAGCAATGGCAGCATTCACCTGCTCTATACGGCTGTCGTTCTTGCGCATACCGATGGCGATTGAAGCGTCTTCCTGACCGACTGCAAAGCCCTGTTCAAACTGAATCATCTTGAATTTGGAGTTGGCTGCTTGAGCGGTCAAGGCTTCCGGCCGTTCAGAGATATAGCCGTCGATGACGCCGGATTCTAAGGCTTGGCGCATCTGGGCAAAGTCTCCCATGGCGGTTTCTTTCTTAGCGCCGGGCAGCTGCTCAATCAGATTGTAGAGATAGACGCCCTGCTGAGAGGTGATCTTGGCGTTCCTGAAATCTTCCAAGGTCTCAGCATTCGCATATTTGCCGTCTTTGCGGACCAGAACAACCGGCTCGCTGGTGTAGTAGCTGTCAGAAAAGGCAATTTCTTTCTTGCGCTCAGCCGTCGGGCTCATCCCGGCGATAATCATGTCAATCTTGCCGGAGGTCAGGGCTGGAATCAAGCCGTTCCAGGAAGTTTTGACAACGAGCGGTTTCTTGCCCAGTTTCTCGGCAATTTTCTTGGCAATCTGCACATCGTAACCGTTGGCATATTGATTGCTTCCGTCGATTTTAACGGCGCCGTTGGCATCATTATCCTGAGTCCAGTTAAATGGGGCGTAGGCAGCTTCCATTCCGATACGGAGGTAGTCGTCTGCCTGAATGGTTGTTACAGTTCCTAAGGCGATGAGGAGGCCTGTAAACAGTGTGATAAAAATTTTTTTCATGGATTTCTCCTGCTTATCTAATGAGAGTTCCCTCTATTCTACCGAAAAATGCTGCACTTTTCAATCTTGGTAAACCCTTACTTGATAAAAATGATATAATAGAGCAAAGTGTATGGAAAGGATGTGTTTCGATGAAAAAATATTTGTACGGATTGGTCTTCTTTTTGACTTTCTTCTTCGCTGGCAGGGTATCCGCTGTAGATTATGATATTACGGCTTATCAGGGGGATTTGGAGCTGCATGCGGACAATACGGCTACTTATACAGAGAGGGTAAGCTATCATTTCAATGATAGTTACAATGGACAGATTGTCTCGCTGGGTTCGGCCGGCAAGATGCCTGCTGGCTTTGCTATTGATGCGCAGCCTCTGGTGAGCGCGGAGACCAATGGGCAGCCTGACGGAGATATCCGGCCGGAGATCAAAGATCTGGGTGACGGTTATGAGGTCAAGATTTACAATGCAGGCAGCGATGGCGACAGCGTCGTCGTCACAGTGACTTGGCAGCTGAACAATCTGCTGTTTCTGCATAAGGATATTGCTGAGCTGAATTGGACACCGATCAGTGACTGGGATCAGGGGATGAGGGAAGTGACCCTGACCGTTTCCGGTCTGCCGTCGGGCCTTAATCAGACCGACCTCTTTGTCCATACCGGCTATTTCAGCCGGCCGGCTCTGATTGAGAAAAAGCAAGGAGACTATGAGGTCAAGCTGAGCGGTTTGGGCTCAGGGGACAATGTGGAACTCCATGGCTACTGGGACCGTCAGGCCTTCTCTCAGGTGCCTCTAGCTGAAGGCAGCAGTAATTATCTGGATACCTTTAAGCAGACGGAGGCCAAGATTGCCCGTGATACGGTCTTCTATCGTCAGCTGGGCGAAATCTATCTCCCTTTGCTGGGCCTGCTGTTGCTGCTGGCTGCTGGCTCGGTTTATCTGTTTTTTGCCCATCAAATCAAACCCAAACAATCTTTTCCTAAGAATGCCCGCCTGTATGAAGCGCCTCAGGACCTGGCGCCTCTGGTTCTGGCGGCCAATGTCTATTCGGTGGATATGCAGGAGGTCAATCCAACTTCCGGAAGCGTCGGGGCTGCGCTCAGTTTTGAAAACATGGTGCAGGCTAGTCTGCTGGATTTGCTGGACCGGGGCAATCTGCAGCTCGCAGGTGATGCTGACAATCCAGTCCTGCAGATTGCTTCCCGTGAGAACCTGGCTGAATTTGAGCAGGAATTTCTGAAAATGGCCTTCGGCAGCAAGGAGCAGTCCGGTGTCAAGGAGCTGTTTGCAGAGTATCAGATTTCCGAAGACCTGTATAAGCATAAGTCTTCAGCAGATGAAGACAGGGTTCGGCAGATTGGCAATCGGATCAAATCAATTTTTGGCAGCAGCCTGAGCAGCCTGTCTAAGAAAGTACGCTCTGAAATCAAGCGTCTGAAGCTCTTCAATCACTACCGCCCGCTGAGCAAATCAGAAAAAAGGAGGCTGGGGACCGCCCTTGCCCTTAGCTGCATTTCTTTGCTTCTCTCGGTTGTTTCTTTCTTCTTCCTGCTGTCTAAGGGCGGATTTGTTTGGTACTATATTCCGCTGGCTCTGCTGGCCCTGCTGCTGGGACTGTTTCTGCTCGCCAAGTTTAGCCGTTATTATCGGGACGGTATTCTGAATGAGAAGGGGGCCTATGACTACCATCTTTGGACCAGCTTTTCCAATATGCTGCGGGATATTGCCCATCTGGACAAGACGGAGATTGAGGGAATTATTCTCTGGAACCGCCTGCTGGTCTATGCAACGCTGTTCGGCTATGCCGACCGTGTCAGCAAGGTCATGAGGCTGCGCCAGATCCGCCTGCAAAACCCGTCAATGGACAGTTATGTGCAGGCCAATCTCTATACTCTCTTTTACAGCACTTCTCACAGCTTCTCCAATTATGGGCATGTGGCCTCGACAGCCAGCAACTTCTCTGTTTCATCCAGCGGCAGTTCTGGCGGCGGCTTTTCCGGCGGCGGCGGCGGTGGCGGCGGGGGTGCTTTCTAACTCCCGGCTTGCCTTTTGCCCAAACTGACCAAAATCCAGAAAATGACGGCGGCTTTGCCAGACGGAGGACGCGCTTGCTGTCAATCGAGGCAATGTTTTGCAGGCCTTCCGAATCAATCTTCAGACAGCCTGAAAAGCGCATGACGGCCAAAGTCTTTTAGTGGGTAAAGTTATGCAGAAATACAGTTTTTAAGCCTTTTTCGGCTGAAAATGTGATATAATAAATGTTAAAGCTGTTGCAGGAGTAATCTAATGTTTATTATTGAAATTTTAAAATCGATTATTTACGGAATGGTCGAGGGCATTACGGAATGGCTGCCCATTTCCAGTACCGGCCACCTGATTCTCATTCAGGATTTTATCAAGTACAAGGATGAAAATCCGGCCTTCATGGAAATGTTCAATGTCGTCATCCAGCTGGGTGCCATTCTAGCGGTTGTGGTTATTTACTTTGATAAGCTCAATCCTTTTAAAGCCAGCAAGTCCGCACGGGAAGTCCGCAGGACCTGGCAGCTATGGGCCAAAGTTGTTGTGGCAGCTTTTCCGGCAGCCTTTATCGGTCTCTTCTTGGATGACTGGTTTGAGGCTCATTTCTACAATCTGGTTTCTGTGTCGCTGATGCTGATTATTTACGGTGCGGCGTTCATCTATCTGGAGAAGCGCCAGCATGAGGAGCCGGCTGTTACAGAATTGGCCAAACTGCCTTATAAAACCGCTCTTTACATCGGCTTCTTTCAGGTGCTGTCCCTCTTTCCGGGGACCAGCCGTTCTGGTGCGACCATTGTCGGCGGTCTGCTCAATGGTGTCAGCCGCTCGGTTGTGACAGAGTTCACCTTCTATCTGGGCATTCCCATCATGTTCGGTGCCAGCGGCGTAAAGATTCTCAAGTTCATACTGAAGGGCAATACGCTGGGCTTGGGCCAGCTGTTTCTGCTGCTGGTGGCTATGGGCGTTGCTTTCGGGGTCAGCCTGTATGTCATCCGCTTCCTGACAGACTATGTCAAAAAGCACGACTTTACTATTTTCGGTCAGTATCGGATTGGCTTAGGGGCTCTGCTCTTAGTGTATGCAGCCATTAAGGCTCTCTTTGCCTGATAAGAGGTTGGGAAATCCCAGCCTCTTTTTTTGCCTCAGTCTGGTCATCGTCGATTTTCAAAGAGGATGAAATGTTCCGAAAGTTGGAAACCCTGTCTTTGACGCAAGCAATCTTTTGAAATAAAGGGGAAAGTTTAGTATAATGGAAAGACTAGAAGAGTATGAGGTAGAGATATGGAAATGAAACAGATCAGTGAATCAACCATTAAGATTACGATTCAGCTGGAGGACTTGGAAGAGCGCGGTATGGAAATGGCGGATTTTTTGGTTCCGCAGGAAAAGACCGAGGAATTCTTTTATACGATTTTAGATGAACTGGAGATGCCGGAAAACTTTCTGGACAGCGGTATGCTCAGCTTTCGGGTGACTCCCAAGCCTGACAAAGTAGACGTATTTGTCACCAAGTCCAAACTGGATAAAAACCTGAGTTTTGAGGATTTGGCGGACCTGCCGGACATGGAGGAGCTGTCACATATGTCTCCGGATGAATTTTTAAAGACCTTGGAAAAAAGCATCTTTGAAAAGAGCAAGGAGGACATAGAGGCCGTCCAGTCTCTGGAAACTGCGGAAGCAGCAGAGGAAAATCAGCTTTCCGAGGAGCCGGCGGACGGCCGGTCTGACAGCGGAGAGCGGTATATCTACTACATTCTGCGCTTTGCGGATGTGAGGGAGGCCGTTGCCTTTGCCAAAACAGTCGATTATAAGACCGATCTGTCGGAGTTATACAAGTATGATTCGGCTTATTACCTGACTATTTTGGTTGATGTAGAAGGTTTTCCAGAGCTTTATCCGGCTTGGCTTTTAGCAAAAATGCGTGAATTTGCAGAGGATTCAGATATTACGCGGGCAGTTTTGCAGGAGCACGGCCATCTTTTATTGGTGACGGATGCCATTCCAAATCTGCAAAAGGTTGAATGCTTATGATTGCTTTTCCTTTGAAATTTATTCTGGTTTTACTGGGGACCTTTTTTATCGGAGTCTTTCTGACTCCGCTGGTACGGCTCTTAGCTTTTAAAATCGGTGCTGTTGACTATCCCAATGCCAGGCGGATTAATAAAAAACCCATGCCCAGCAGCGGCGGTTTGGCTATTGTCACGGCTTTTTCTGTCTCTGTTCTGTTTTTAATGCCTCCGATTATCCATCTTGAGTTTTTGGGGCAGACTTATGTAGATTATGTCTGGCCGGTCGTGCTGGGCGGCGCTATTATCGCCCTGACCGGTTTGATTGATGACATAAAAGAGCTGTCTCCGGTCCTGAAAATGAGCGGGATTGTTCTGGCTGCCAGTCTCATCTGGTGGCTGACAGATTTCCGCTTGGATGATTTTAAGATTCCCTTCGGCGGCCCCATGCTTCACTTTGAGCCTTGGCTGTCCTATATTCTGACAGTTGTCTGGATTATTTCCATTACCAATGCTGTCAATCTGATCGACGGTCTGGACGGCTTGGTCAGCGGGGTTTCGATCATTTCGCTGGTAACCATGGGGATTGTTTCTTACTTTTTCCTGCCTCAGCATAATCTCTTTCTGACTTTGACGATTTTTGTTCTGGTCATGTCCATTGCCGGTTTCTTTCCCTACAATTACCATCCGGCCATTATTTACTTGGGGGATACAGGGGCGCTTTTTATCGGTTTCATGATTGCGGTCCTGTCTCTGCAGGGGCTGAAAAATGCCACCGCTGTTGCAGTCGTGACGCCTATGATTATTCTGGGCGTTCCTATTACCGATACGTTTCTGGCTATTATCCGCCGGACTCTGTCCGGTCAGAAATTCTACACTCCGGATAAGCACCATCTGCATCACAGGCTGCTGTCGCTGGGACTGACCCATCGGGGGACGGTGCTGGTCATCTACGGTATATCTCTGGTCTTTGCCATGATTTCCCTCCTGCTCAATGTTTCCAGCCGGATTGGGGGCGTGCTGCTGATAATCGGCCTGTTGCTGGGGGTGGAGCTCTTTGCTGAGCTGGTCGGGGTTTTAGGCCCCAATCGGACGCCTCTGCTCAATATTCTCCGCTTTATCGGCAATTCTTCCTATCGGGAAGAGATTCGCCGCAAGTGGCAGAACAAACAGGATAAATAAGAATTATTCTAAACAAAATCAAAGCCTTTTAGGCTTTTTTTTGGTATACTAAAGAGAGTATAGCAGCCGCTTGGACTGCCCTGCAGAGCCTCTGCTGGTTGTCGATAAGGCAAGCCAAGTTTGATGTCAGAGCAGCGGTCTGTAAGACTTGATGGTTCAGCGAATGAGCAGCCGCTCAGCAGTGCTTCTTGGCGCTCAAGCACCTAATGAACTGTGCAAGGGGAAGAAGACGGCAGGATGGCCATCTGCAGAGTGCTGCAGCGAAGGGGCGGACGAGAGCGATACCAAGGGCTGAAAGGCAAAAAAGAAAGGAACAGAGCAATGTCTGTATTAGAAGTCAAGGATCTTCATGTAGAAATTGAAGGCAAGAAAATTCTTAAGGGAGTCAATATGACCCTGAGAACCGGAGAAGTAGCTGCCATTATGGGGCCCAACGGAACGGGGAAATCCACTCTGTCGGCTGCCATTATGGGCAACCCCAACTATGAGGTGACGCAGGGGGAGGTCCTTTTTGACGGTGTCAATATCCTGGAGCTGGAAGTGGACGAACGGGCCCGTATGGGGCTTTTCCTGGCTATGCAGTACCCCAGTGAAATCCCTGGCATTACCAATGCAGAGTTTCTGCGGGCAGCCATGAATGCCGGCAAGGAAGAAGAGGAGAAGATTTCTGTCCGTGATTTTATCATGAAACTGGATGAGAAAATGGCCCTGCTCAATATGAAAGAAGAAATGGCCGAGCGCTACCTCAACGAAGGCTTCTCCGGCGGTGAAAAGAAACGCAATGAAATCCTGCAGCTGCTCATGCTGGAGCCGACCTTTGCGCTCTTGGATGAAATCGACTCCGGTCTGGACATCGATGCCCTGAAAGTCGTTTCCAAAGGGGTCAATGCCATGCGCGGTGAAGGCTTCGGCGCTATGATTATCACACACTATCAGCGGCTGCTCAACTACATCACACCGGATGTGGTCCATATCATGATGGACGGCAGGGTGGTCCTTTCCGGCGGACCGGAACTGGCAGTTCGCTTGGAAAAAGAAGGCTATGCTCAGCTGGCCGAAGAACTGGGCTTTAACTACCAAGAAGAAGCTTAGTCAGCATTCTTTTGACTTGATAAAAGATAGGAGAATGACATGACCAAAGAAACGATTCAAGAATTTTCACAGCTCCATGCCGAGCCTGACTGGCTGTTCAGCCTGCGGCAGCAAGCTTTTGACAAGATGGATGAGCTGGAATTGCCCCATATTGAGCGGGTTAAGTTCCACCGCTGGAATCTAGGCGACGGCACCATTTCTGACAGCGAGCCGCTGGCCAGCGTTCCGGATTTTACAGCTCTGGACAATCATTTAAAACTTGTTCAGGTCGGCACTCAGACTGTTCTGGAACAGCTGCCGGCAGATCTGGCTGAGCAGGGGGTTGTCTTTACGGACTTCCACTCAGCTCTGGAAGAAATTCCGGAATTGCTCGAAAAGCATTTTATGTCCTCCGTCCGTTTTGATGAGGACAGGCTGGCAGCCTACCATACGGCTTATTTCAACAGCGGGGCGGTTCTGTATATCCCTGACAATGTTGAAATTGACCAGCCTATAGAAGGGATTTTTTACCAGGACAGTGACAGCGCTGTTCCTTTTAACAAGCACATTCTGATCATTGCCGGCCGGCACAGCAAACTCAGCTATCTGGAACGCCTGGAGACTTACGGTCAAGGCACTGTACCTGCGACGGCCAATATCACGGTGGAAGTCATTGCTCAGGCCGGTGCGCAGATTAAGTTTTCTGCCATTGACCGCTTGGGTGAAAACGTTACTGCTTATATCAGCCGCAGGGGCAAGCTGGACCATGATGCCATGATTGACTGGGCTATCGGGGTTATGAATGAAGGCAATGTGGTAGCTGACTTTGACAGCGACCTCTATGGTAAGGGCAGCCATGCAGATATGAAAGTCGTGGCCCTATCGAGCGGCAAGCAGGTGCAGGGGATTGATACGCGAGTGACCAACTACGGCTGCAATTCCATCGGCAATATTCTGCAGCACGGAGTGATTCTGGAGAGGGGAACCCTGACCTTCAATGGTATCGGCCATATTATCAAGGGAGCCAAAGGAGCGGATGCCCAGCAGGAAAGCCGGGTGCTGATGCTGTCTGATCAGGCCCGCTCAGATGCCAATCCGATTCTTCTGATTGATGAAAATGATGTGACAGCCGGACATGCGGCCTCAATCGGGCAGGTGGATCCCGAAGATATGTATTACCTCATGAGCAGGGGGCTGGACAAGGCCACGGCCGAGCGCTTGGTGGTCCGTGGCTTCTTAGGCTCTGTCATTGTGGAAATTCCGGTCAAGGAAGTTCGTGATGAGATGATTGAGAATATTGATATTATTCTCGCTAAGAAATAAAAACCAGGCAGGGGCTGCGGCTGCTTTAAGAAGCACTGCGGAGGCCCCTGTTCATTTGATAGATAGGAGCAACCATGGCTAGATTTGATGCAGAACTGATCCGGAAGGATTTTCCCATTTTAGACCAAATCGTCAACGACGAACCCTTGGTCTATCTGGACAATGCTGCGACAACCCAGAAGCCCAAGCAGGTGGTGGCAGCCATGCGGGACTACTATGAAAAGGACAATGCCAATGTCCATCGCGGCGTTCATACCTTGGCTGAGCGGGCCACCGCAGCCTATGAAGCAGCCCGGGAAAGGGTGCGTTCTTTTATCAATGCGGCCTCTAGCAGAGAAGTGCTCTTTACCAGAGGGACCACGACGGGACTGAATTGGGCGGCGCAGTTTGCTGCAC
Organism: Streptococcus panodentis; assembly: GCF_017884005.1. Lineage (GTDB taxonomy): Bacteria > Bacillota > Bacilli > Lactobacillales > Streptococcaceae > Streptococcus > Streptococcus panodentis. The sequence goes on along the minus strand of NZ_QFAY01000016.1, from coordinate 49,437 downwards.
AAAAGCTGCAGCCGGGCGATGAAGTGCTGATTTCCGTCATGGAGCATCACTCCAATCTCATCCCCTGGCAGGAGGCCTGCCGCCGGACAGGAGCCCAGCTGCGTTATGTCTATCTCAAGGACGGAGCGCTTGATTTGGAAGATCTAAAGGACAAACTGAGCGAGCGGACCAAGTTTGTGGCTCTGGCTCATGCTTCCAATGTCCTGGGAGTAATCAATCCAATCAAAGAAATTGCCCAGCTGGTGCATCAAAAAGGAGGTCTTCTGGTGGTGGATGGTGCTCAGTCCGCTCCCCACATGCGCATTGATGTTCAGGAGCTGGGTGCTGATTTCTTTGCCTTTTCCGGCCATAAAATGCTGGGGCCCACCGGTATTGGGGTTCTCTACGGCAGGAAAGAGCTGCTAGAGGAGATGTCACCGGTAGAATTTGGCGGCGAGATGATTGACTTTGTCTATGAGCAGGAAGCAACCTGGAAGGAGCTGCCCTGGAAATTTGAAGCAGGAACGCCCAATATGGCCGGTGCCATCGGTCTGGCTGCTGCGATTGATTATCTGGAAGCACTCGGTCTGGATGCAGTTGAGCAGCATGAACAGGAATTGCTGGCCTATCTCTTTCCTAAGCTGCAGGCCGTGGAAGGGCTGACCATCTATGGTTCGCAGGATTTGTCCCAGCGCTCAGGCGTCATCGCCTTTAATCTGGAAGGGCTCCACCCTCATGATGTTGCGACGGCTCTTGACTATGAGGGAGTTGCTGTACGGGCCGGCCACCACTGTGCCCAGCCTCTGCTCAGCCATCTGGGACTGGCAGCGGCTGTACGGGCCAGTCTGTATATCTATAACAGCAAGGCTGACTGCGACAAACTGGTGGAGGCCTTGGAAAAGACAAAGGAGTTTTTCAATGGCACTTTCTAAGCTAGACAGTCTCTATAAGGCGGTGGTGACAGACCACTCCGCCCATCCCCACCATCAGGGCCGGCTGGAAGATGCCGAGCAGGTCAGTCTCAACAATCCGACCTGCGGGGATGTCATCAGCCTGTCTGTTAAATTTAATGATCAGGACCGGATTGAAGATCTTGCCTTTGTCAATTCCGGCTGCACCATTTCTACGGCCTCAGCCAGTATGATGACAGATGCCGTTTTGGGGAAGACCAAAGCAGAAGCTCTGGACTTGGCAGAGATTTTCTCTCTCATGGTTCAGGGGCAGTCTGACCCGCGTCAAAAAGAGCTGGGAGATGCTGCTTTCTTGGCGGGTGTTGCCAAATTTCCGCAGCGAATCAAATGCGCGACTTTAGGCTGGAACGCTCTCAAGCGGGCTATCGCTGCAGACGCTGAAAATAGGTGAATAGAGTCATTGAGTTTATCTTTGATGGTGTTGCTAGCAACAGCCTGCCAGACTGTTGGAGGCTGTCTCAGCCTCACCCGCTCTATGCTTTGGATACTGGCTTGGTATCCAAAGCCTCAAAGCAGTGCCTCGGGCAGCCTGCGCTCGTTTTCGATACTGGGTGTGTTGAGACGATTCGCCTCCTATAAGCCGCTGTGCAGGAGTCAGAGAAAGCCCCTTTGGAGTGCTTCTGCCATGATGGGGGATCTGCTCGTCTGCCGGCTCCTTTCCGAGCGGGCATTCAAAATAGTTTGCGTATAAATCTAAGGATATGAAAGGAAAATATGTCAGAAGAAAGAGTAGAGCCAAAACCGATTGATCTCGGTGATTATAAATTTGGTTTTCATGATGATGTCGATCCAGTCCTATCGACTGGTAAGGGGCTCAGCGAAGCGGTGATTCGTGAGCTGTCCGCAGCCAAGGAGGAGCCGGAATGGATGCTGGATTTCCGGCTCAAATCCTATGAGGCTTTCAAGAAAATGCCCATGCAGAAGTGGGGGCCGGATCTGTCAGAGATTAACTTTGACGACCTGATTTACTACCAAAAGGCCTCTGATAAGCCAGCTAGAAGCTGGGATGAGGTGCCGGAAAAAATCAAGGAAACCTTTGAGAAGATTGGGATTCCCGAAGCGGAACGGGCCTATCTGGCAGGAGCTGCAGCCCAGTACGAATCCGAAGTGGTTTACCACAATATGAAGGAAGAATTTCAGAAGCTGGGGATTGTCTTTACCGATACCGACTCTGCACTCAAGGAATATCCTGAGCTTTTCAAGCAGTATTTTGCCAAGCTGGTTCCGCCGACCGATAATAAACTGGCAGCTCTCAACTCAGCTGTTTGGTCGGGCGGTACCTTTATCTATGTGCCCAAAGGAGTCAAGGTGGATATTCCTCTGCAGACCTATTTCCGGATTAACAATGAAAATTCCGGCCAGTTTGAACGGACCTTGATTATTGTGGATGAGGGGGCCAGCGTGCACTATGTGGAAGGCTGTACAGCGCCGACCTATTCCAGCAACAGCCTGCATGCGGCTATTGTTGAGATTTTTGCTCTGGATGGCGCTTATATGCGCTATACAACCATTCAGAACTGGTCGGACAATGTCTACAATCTGGTGACTAAGCGGGCGCGGGCTATGAAGGATGCCACTGTGGAGTGGATTGACGGCAATCTGGGCGCTCGCACGACCATGAAGTATCCGTCTGTCTATTTGGACGGTCCCGGAGCGCGTGGGACTATGCTGTCCATCGCTTTTGCCAATACCAATCAGCACCAGGATACAGGAGCCAAGATGATTCACAATGCGCCGCATACCAGCTCCTCTATCGTCTCCAAGTCCATTGCCAAGGGCGGAGGCAAGGTAGACTACCGCGGTCAGGTGACTTTTGGCAAGCAATCGCAGAAGTCCGTCAGCCATATCGAGTGTGATACGATTATCATGGATGATATTTCTGCGTCAGATACCATTCCTTTCAATGAAATTCACAATTCTCAGGTAGCTCTGGAACACGAAGCCAAGGTTTCTAAGATTTCGGAGGAGCAGCTCTACTATCTCATGAGCCGCGGCCTGTCCGAATCCGAAGCGACTGAGATGATTGTCATGGGCTTTGTTGAACCCTTCACCAAGGAGCTGCCCATGGAATATGCTGTTGAGCTTAACCGCTTGATTAGCTACGAAATGGAAGGTTCGGTGGGTTAGAAAAGTTGGGGAAACCTTTCTGCCTCACTATCTCGTTTCTAGGTTCGGGCTGAGGCTGGGACAGCCTCCCATGATGGCTGCGCCCTCACCCACAGAGGGAGCTATCTTTGGGAAGATACCGTATAAGACTCCCATTCCCCCGGACTGAACGAAAGTCGGGAACTTTGTTCCCTTTATCTCCAACCTCCAACAGTCCTTCCGGGCTGTTGGAGCAAAGCGAGTTAACAAAGCAATAAAAGATGAACTAACTGACGATAAAAAAAGCAAGAGCCGGTTTCCGCTCTTGCTTTTTCGCAATCTTTTCTATAGTTTTTCATTGACATAGCGGACAAAATCATTCCACCAGACCTTAAAGAAAATGCTTTTTTCTACATCATTGCCTGCGACCATGGTGACCGAAGGCGATTTGTTTTCTAGGTAGCCCTGGCCGATTGGTTCTGGGTCTGTATAGGTCAGGGTTCCGACCTCTGTATCTTTTTTCAGCGGTGCCTGAAAGCCTTTTTTGTCCGTTGAAAATTCAATCTTATGCTCGGCCTGATTGCTGATGCGCTCAACAATGGTAAAGTCCTTGCTGGCGACGGCTGTCACAGTCTCTTGCTTGCCATCAATGACAGTGGCCTTGCTTTTATTATAAGCTTCGCCCTCCGCAACGATTGTCGTCTGGGTGAAATTTTGCGAAACATAATTCATCAGAGCAGCTGTAGCCACAAAGCGGGCGTAGGGGTCACCGTCCGTTTGCTCCACGCCCAGCACGACGGTAATCATTCGGATGCCATTTTCGCTGGTGCTGGCGACAAAGGAGGAGCCCCCCTTATCCGAACCGCCGGTCTTCAGTCCGTCCACGCCTGAGCGGAAGTTTGTCTGATTTTCCAGCATAAAATTATAGCTTTCTAGATTCATATCTGCAAATTTCACGGTGGCCTTGGAAGTAATATCGGTTACCTGCGGATAATCAAGAATCAGATGCCGGCTGATTACAGCTATATCATAAGCGCTGAATTTGTTTTCTGTGTCTTTGCTTTTTTGCGTCTGAGGAGCAGCGGTGCTGGCAGAGCTTTCTTCCTCGGCTGTTTCTTCCAGCAGCAGAGTGTTGAGCCCGGTAGAGTTCACGATAGTAGCATCTTCGATTCCCCACTCCTTGAGCTTGGCTTTCATCATTTGGACAAAATTTTCCTCGCTGCCGCCTACTTTTTCGGCCAAGGCCAGCGTTGCGCCATTGGCGCTGGACACCAGAGAAGCAGTTATCAGGTCCTTGACCTTGTAGCGTCTGGCTTCCAAAGGGACATTGCTAATATCGGTGCCAACCGACAAATGATAGGCTGTGTCTGAAATATCCACATAAGTATCGGCCGTCAGCTGCCCTTTGTCAATCGCTTCATAGACCAGATAGACGGTCAGGAGATTGGTGATAGAGCCTACCTCAATGGGGCTGCTGCTATCTTTCTCATAGAGAATCTTTCCGGAAGTTGCATCGACTGCGATAGCGCTTTTGGCGGCTGCATTGTAGTCATCAGCGGCTGCTTTGCCTGCGGTCAGGGCAATCAGCAGGATTATAGATAGAAAAAATCGTTTCATAGTTTTCCCCTCATACAAGATATAACCATTGTATCATAAAAATCTCCTTTCTTTCACAAATATGAAATAGACTGTTTGCTTTAAACGAATTTTTATAAAGCGGCTTTAAAATAAATATGATAGTATTTTTGAAAAATTATGTGAAAAACACAGTTAATTGAACTAAAAAATAGAAATTTATTATTTTTTTACATAAAGCATTTGTTTTTATAAAAAAATATTGTATAATAATACAATACAAATTGAGAAGGAGATCGCTCATGAAAAAATCGAAATGGCTAACCATTACTGGCCTTGTAGCTGCATCAGCCCTCTTTTTGACGGCCTGCGGTAGTTCAAGCTCCAGTTCAGTCAAGACCTATTCTTATGTTTATCAGACAGACCCTGATACATTGGATTATGTCAACTCAAATCGGGCTTCTACTGCTGATATTATTTCAAACTTGGTAGATGGTCTTATGGAAAATGATGAATACGGAAATCTTATCCCTTCTATCGCGGAAGACTGGTCCGTTTCCAAGGATGGTCTGACTTATACCTACAAGCTGCGCAAGGATGCCAAATGGTATACATCAGATGGTGAAGAATATGCTGATGTGACGGCCAAAGACTTTGTGACGGGTCTGAAACATGCTGCAGATGAAAAATCAGAAGCTCTCCCGATTGTGCAGTCTTCGATCAAAGGCCTGGATGCTTATGTCAAGGGCGAGTCAACAGACTTTTCGACGGTCGGTGTCAAAGCCGTAGATGACCACACGGTTGAATACACCTTAAACGAGCCTGAAAGCTACTGGAATTCCAAGACGACCATGGGCATTCTCTTCCCTATCAATGAAGAATTTCTGAAATCTTCTGGTAAAGAGTTCGGTACTGTCAAACCTTCCGGACTGCTTTACAATGGGCCTTATATTTTGAAAGCCTATACTTCTAAGTCTGTCATTGAATATTCTAAAAACCAAAGCTACTGGGACAAGGACAATGTCGAGATCGAAGATGTCAAGCTGACCTACTATGACGGGTCAGATCAGGAATCACTGGTCCGCAATTTCTCAGATGGAGCCTACACGCAGGCTCGGCTGTATCCGACAAGCTCTAACTATACTTCTGTCGAAAAGCAGTACAAAGACAATATTATCTTTACACCGCAGAACTCTTCCAGTTATTTCTTCAGCTTTAACCTAAACCGTCAGTCTTACAACCACTCTTCTAAAACAGATGCACAAAAAGCTGCTGCCAAGGCTGCAATCCAAAATAAAGACTTCCGTCAGGCTATCAATTTTGCCTTTGACCGCACGTCCTTCGGAGCGCAGATCAACGGAGAAGAAGGGGCGACTAAGATTATCCGAACGCTCCTGGTGCCTCCTAGCTTCGTTCAAGTAGACGGCAAAGATTTCTCTGATGCGGTTGAAAGTCAGCTTTCTGCTTACGGCGATGAATGGTCTGGTGTGAAATTGGCTGATGCCCAAGACAGCATCTATAATGCCGATAAGGCCAAGGCAAAAATTGCCAAAGCCAAAGAAACTCTGCAGGCAGAAGGAGTTGAATTCCCTATCCATCTGGATATTCCGGTGGACCAGTCAGATAAGATTGCCGTACAGCGGACCAACTCTTTCAAACAATCTGTGGAAGCAGCGCTTGGTCAGGAGAATGTTGTGATTGATGTGCAGCAACTGTCGACAGATGACTACGACAATGCAGCTTACTTTGCGGAAACGGCTGCCCAAAAAGACTATGACCTCAATATGTCCGGCTGGTCAGCAGACTATCAGGATCCGTCAACTTATCTGAACATCTTTAATCCGGAAACAGGTGATATTTTGGATAATATCGGTCTGGAAAAAGGGAAAAATCAGGATATCGTTGCCAAAGTTGGCTTGAATGACTATAAAGATCTGTTGGATGCGGCTGATAAAGAAAAGCAAGATACCAACAGCCGTTATACCAAGTATGCAGCGGCACAGGCTTGGCTGACAGACAGCTCGATTGTGATTCAGAGCGTTTCTGCCGGTGCTTCTCCTATGGTTCAGAAGGTGACGCCATTTACAAAACCATACTCCTATGTCGGAATCAAAGGGGATATCTATGTATTCAAACATATGAAGATCCAAGAAGACATTGTAACGACCAAAGACTACGAAGCAGCTCTTGAGAAGTGGGAAAAAGAAAAGGAAAAATCCAATAAAAAAGCCCAAGAAGAGCTTGAAAAGCATATCAAATAAAGCAAGAAAGAGTTTGAGACAGCCTTGTCTCCAGCTCTTTTTTGCATATTTTTCAGTCTGTTAAAGCGTTTACATATCTTGAGGGACGTGCTATAATGAAGGTAATCTTTAGGAAAACTGGAGGAAGTTTATGAAAGCATCTAAGTTAGCTGCAGCGACTGGGCTGATGGTTCTCTCTGCGGGGATTCTGGCAGCTTGTTCGTTTGGCGGCTCCAATTCATCTGGAAAAAACTATAGTTATGTTTATACCGCAGATCCAGATACGCTGGATTACACTGTGTCCAATAAGCAAGCAACCAACGAGATCATGGCTAATGTAGTGGATGGTTTGCTGGAAAACGATCAGTATGGGAACTTGGTGCCTTCTCTAGCAGAGGATTGGACGGTTTCAAAAGACGGTCTGACTTATACTTATCAGCTTCGTAAGGGAGTGAAATGGTATACTTCTGATGGTGAAGAGTATGCAGATGTGACTGCTCAGGACTTTGTGACCAGTCTGAAGCATGCGGCAGACAGCCAGTCTGACGGCCTCTACATCGTTCAGAAATCGATTAAGGGTCTGGATGATTATGTCAACGGGAAGATCAAAGACTTTTCCCAAGTGGGCGTCAAGGCGGTGGATGACTCGACAGTCCAATACACCCTGAATCAGCCGGAAAGTTATTGGAATTCAAAGACCACTATGGGGATTCTCTTCCCCGTCAATGAAGAGTTTCTGGAATCAAAAGGCAATCAGTTTGCGCAAGGGACGGATCCGACCAGTGTCCTCTACAACGGCCCTTTTATCCTGAAATCCATCACTTCCAAATCTCAGATCAGCTTGGAGAAAAATCCAAATTACTGGGATAAGGAGAAGGTGAACGTTGACAATGTCAAATTTTCTTACTATGACGGTCAGGATACCGAATCGCTCGTGCGCGGCTTTTCTGACGGCAACTATACCATTGCGCGGGTCTTCCCAAATGGCTCTAACTTTGCCAGTGTGAAGAAACAGTATGGTGAGAATATCGTCTACACGCCTCAAGGTTCAGGAACTTTCGTTGTCACGACGAATATTGATCGTCAGTCTTATGAGCACACCTCCAAAACCACAGAGGCGCAGAAATCTTCTGCCAAGAAGGCACTGCTCAATAAGGATTTCCGTCAGGCTCTGCTTTTTGCCTTTAATCGGACCGCCTACTCTGCTCAGATTAACGGAGAAGAAGCAGCAGACAAGCAGCTTCGCAACACCTTTGTGCCGCCGACTTTTGTTCAGGCGAATGGCCAAGAGTTTGGCAGCATCGTAGAGGAAAATCTAGCCGGCTACGGTGATGAGTGGAAGGGTGTCACACTGGACGATGCGCAGGATGGCCTTTATAATCCAGACAAGGCCAAGGCGGAACTTGCCAAAGCCAAAGAAGCTCTTCAGGCCGAAGGAGCAGAATTCCCTATTCATCTGGATATTCCCGTCAGCTCGGCAGACACCAATGGCGTTAAGGGTGTGCAGTCGCTGAAGCAGTCCATCGAAGCCAACCTTGGCTCAGACAATGTGGTGATTGACATTCAGCAGATAACGGACGATGAGCTCAATAATATCACCTACTTTGCAACGTCAGCGTCTCAGCAAGATTGGGATTTGAATAATAATCTTGGCTGGTCGCCGGATTATAACGATCCATCTTCTTATCTGGAAATTACAAATTCCAAGACAGGGGAAAGTGCCGATAGCTACTTTGGTTTTGACTCTGGGACGGACAATGCAGCCGCTAAACAGGCTGGCTTTGAAGAGTATGACAGGCTTTTGGAAGACGCCGCTGCAGAAAATGAGGATATTAACAAACGCTACGAAAAATATGCGGCAGCACAGGCCTGGCTGACCGACAGTGCCCTTCTGATTCCAGCTTGGTCATCCGGTGCAACACCAAGCGTTCGTAAGGTTGTTCCGTTCTCAGGGCCATTTGCTTGGACTGGAAGCAAAGGTGAATACAGTTTTAAATATGTTAAAATCCAAGACAAAGCAGTGACGGCCAAAGAATTTGAACAAGCGCGCAAAAAGTGGCTGAAGGAAAAAGAAAAATCCAATAAAAAAGCCCAAGAAGAGGCCGAGGAACATGTGAAATAAAAAGAGACTCCCATCCTAGCAGCGGTGGGAGTCTTGTGTTTGATGAAAATCGCCAGCAAGTCAACAGGCTCTGCCAGTCTCAGGGTATATCAGAAAAGCCGCAGCTCAGCTGCTGAGGCTAGTGAGATACCATAATATTCTGAAAATTTAGTTTACTTTTGATTGCGGATATGCTATAATCTTAATTAAATCTAAAAATATAACAGATGGAGAACCCATATGAAAAAAAGCAAAGTTCTTGCCTTAGCAGGGGCTGCTCTCCTTGCAGCTGGTTTCCTTGCGGCATGCTCTGGCTCTAGCTCCAGTTCAAGCAGCGAATCAAAAGCCTTTAATTACCTGTATGAAGCTGACCCTGAAAATTTGAATTACCTGATTTCAAGCAAGGCTTCCACAACAGATTTGACTGCTAATCTGATTGACGGGTTGCTGGAAAATGATACTTATGGAAATCTGGTGCCATCTATTGCGGAAGATTGGACTGTTTCCCAAGACGGACTGACCTATACCTACAAACTCCGTAAAAACGCTAAATGGTACACATCTGATGGCGAAGAATATGCCGATGTCAAAGCAGAAGATTTTGTGACCGGTCTCAAGTATGCGGCTGATAACAAATCAGAAACCCTGTATTTGGTTCAGAATTCTGTCAAGGGGCTGAAAGATTATATCGACGGCAAAATCAAAGATTTCTCTGAAGTAGGCGTCAAAGCGGTGGATGACCACACTGTCCAGTACACGCTGAATGAAGCAGAAAGCTTCTGGAATTCGAAGACGGTTATGGGGATTCTCTACCCGGTCAACAAAGAATTTTTGGAGTCTAAGGGGGACAAATTTGCTCAGGCAACAGACCCGACCAGCCTGCTCTACAATGGTCCTTTCCTGCTTAAATCCATCACAGCAAAATCATCTATCGAATTTGCCAAAAATGAAAACTACTGGGACAAGGAACATGTCCACGTAGATACGGTCAAGCTGTCCTTCTTTGACGGACAAGACCAGGGCAAACCGGCTGAACAGTTTGACCAAGGCGCTTTGAGCGTTGCCAGAGTCTTTCCGACCAGCCCGACTTATGCTAAAATCGAGGAAAAATACAAGGACAATATTGTCTACACACCTCAGGATGCAGCGACGTTCTTAGTGGGTACCAATATTGACCGTCAGTCTTACAACCATACGTCTAAGACGACCGATGCGCAAAAGTCTTCAACCAAGAAAGCCCTGCTGAATAAAGACTTCCGTCAGGCTCTGACCTTTGCCTTCAATCGCCAGTCCTATGCTTCTCAAATCAATGGCCAAGAAGGGGCAGACAAGATTCTGCGCAATCTCTATATTCCGCCGACCTTTGTGCAGGCTGGAGACAGCAGCTTTGGCGATCTGGTGACTGCAAAGATGGCGGCTTACGGTGATGAGTGGAAAAATGTTGATTTTTCAGATGCTCAGGACGGCCTGTATGACGCCAGCAAGGCTAAGGCAGAATTTGCCAAGGCCAAGTCAGCTCTGGAAGCAGAAGGAGTGGAATTCCCTATTCATCTGGATATCCCGGTTGACCAAACCGCTACAACCAAGGTTCAGCGTGTTCAGTCACTCAAGCAGTCCATCGAGGAAACACTGGGAACAGATAATGTAGTCGTTGATGTGCAGCAGATGAGCAAAGACGACTCCCTGAATATCACTTACTATGCAGCTTCAGCAGCTGAGGAAGACTGGGATATTTCGAATAATGTCGGCTGGTCTCCGGACTATCAGGATCCGTCAACCTATCTTGAAATCATCAAGCCCGGCGGTGAAAACACCAAGACTTTCTTAGGCTTTGAAGGAACAGACAATGCTGCGGCAGCACAGGTCGGCCTGAACGACTATGCTGCATTGGTGGATGAAGCTGGAGCTGAAAAGCTGGATCTCAACAAGCGCTACGAAAAATATGCGGCAGCGCAGGCTTGGCTGACAGACAGTGCCCTGCTCACACCAATCAACTCCAAGACTGGTACACCGGTCATCACGAAGATTGTACCGTTTACTGCTCCCTTTGCCTGGTCAGGTGCTAAAGGACGCGATTTGGCTTCCTATAAATACCTGAAACTTCAGGATACACCTGTAACAGCTGAGGAGTACAGCAAGGCGCAGGAAAAATGGAATAAAGAGCGGATTGAGTCCAATAAAAAGGCTCAGGAAGAATTAGCTGACCATGTGAAATAAACGTGTCAAGAGAACTTTCTCTACTAGAGGAGAAAGTTCTTTTGGGATTTAAAGGAAACGATAAATGAAAAAATATATTTTGATGCGTATCTTACGCTCCATCGTGTCGATTTTCTTGGTAACAACCTTGACCTATACCATTATCTATACCTTGGTTCCAAGAAGATTGATTTTCAAGCAGGACCCTAACTACAATAAAATAGCCACCGACAAAGATAAGAAGACCAATTATGAAAATACCATCTATGAGCGGATGGGCTATATTGACTATTATGACACCAAGGAACTGCAGGAAAAAGCCAGCAAGGAAAATTCCTCTGTGACGACAGAAGTGTCGGAAGAAAACAAAAAAATTTATCAGCAGTATATTGATAAGCTTGGCAATGGCTGGAAACTGCAGCAATTGCCGCTAAGCGAAGAGTTTTATGCTGTGCGGGAAGTGCCTGTCTATGAGCGTGTTCTTGAGTTCTATGCCAATCTGATTCAGATCGACCACCCCAACGCTGTTCAGGATGAGGATAATCCAAATCTGGAGCGCTATATCCGTATTGAAAATGATCCGTCTGTCGGCTGGGCTCTTGTCGGATCTGGTACCAAGCATAAATACCTGATCTACTTCAACGGACAGTTCCCATTTATCCATCAGAACTTCATTACCTTTAATCTGGGCAACTCCTATCCGACCTATGCCAATATCCCTGTTCTGCAGGTGATTACGCAGGGACAGGGACAGACCAAGTCTGCTGAAGTACAGTTCCCGACAGGCAAGAAAACCTCGTCTGTCAATATCTACTCCCGGACCTACAAGTCACCTGGCAAGGCTGATTCGCAGGATATTGCCAAGTATGGCAAGGGCGATGCCTATACGGCGACCCAAAGCAATTATCAGAACCCATCCATGATTACCAGCTCAGCCATTATCGGCTTGATTGGTGTTGCCCTGTCTTACCTGATTGCTGTGCCCCTGGGGTCTTATATGGCTCGGCTCAAGGACACTTGGTTTGACAGCCTTTCAACGGCTGCCCTGACCTTTATGATGTCGCTGCCGACCATCGCCTTGGTCTACATCGTTCGTTTGGCTGGATCAGCTGTCGGTCTGCCGGACTCCTTCCCGATTTTGGGAGCAAGCGACTGGCGTTCCTATGTCCTTCCGGCCGTCATCCTTGGATTGCTGAGCGCTCCTTGGACAGCTGTCTGGATTCGCCGTTACATGATTGACCTGCAGTCTCAGGACTTTGTCCGCTTTGCGCGTGCCAAAGGGCTCTCTGAAAAGGAAATTTCCAACAAGCACATCTTCAAGAATGCCATGGTGCCGCTGGTGTCTAGTATTCCGGCTTCTATTGTCGGGGTGATCACAGGAGCAACCTTGACGGAAACGGTCTTTGCCTTTCCAGGTATGGGGAAGATGCTGATTGACTCTGTTAAGGCTTCTAACAACTCCATGGTTGTCGGCCTCGTCTTTATCTTCACCTGTCTTTCTATCTTCGCTCTCTTGCTGGGTGATATTCTGATGACAGTGCTGGATCCACGTATTAAATTAACATCAAAAGGAGGTAAATAATGGCTGCAATTGATAAAAACAAATTCCAATTTGTCAAACGTGACGATTTTGCCTCTGAAACGATTGATGCTCCGGCTTACTCTTACTGGAAGTCGGTGATGCGCCAGTTTCTGAAGAAAAAATCAACTCTGATCATGTTGGCAATCTTGACGACCATTATCCTCATGAGCTTCATTTATCCTATGTTCTCAGACTTTGACTTCAACGATGTCAGCAAGGTCAATGATTTCAGCATGCGCTTTATCAAACCGAGCGGTGAATACTGGTTTGGAACAGACAGCAACGGCAAGTCGCTCTTCGACGGCGTCTGGTTCGGTGCCCGCAATTCGATTCTGATTGCTGTAATTTCAACCTTTATCAACCTGATTATCGGGATTATCGTCGGCGGTATCTGGGGAATTTCAAAGTCTGTCGACCGTGTCATGATGGAAGTTTATAATATTATTTCCAATATTCCTCCCTTGCTGATTGTTATCGTCCTGACTTACTCTATCGGTGCCGGTTTCTGGAATCTGATTTTTGCAATGTGTATCACCCAATGGATCAGCATCGCCTATTCTATTCGTGTGCAGATTATGCGCTACCGCGATTTGGAATACAATCTGGCCTCCCGAACGTTGGGAACTCCGACCATGAAGATTGTTACTAAGAATATCATGCCGCAGCTGGTGTCTGTCATCGTGACGACTACTTCGCAGCTGCTGCCGAGCTTTATCTCTTATGAAGCCTTCCTGTCCTTCTTTGGACTGGGGCTTCCGGTGACAGTGCCGAGCTTGGGACGGCTGATTTCTGACTATTCACAAAATGTGACCACCAATGCTTATCTTTTCTGGATTCCGCTGACAACCCTGATCTTGGTATCCCTGACCTTCTTTGTCGTTGGTCAAAACTTAGCCGATGCAAGTGATCCACGTACACATAGATAGGAGTAAATATGACAAAAAATGAAAATGTAATATTGACTGCTCGCGATATTGTCGTGGAATTTGATGTCCGCGACCGAGTCCTGACAGCCATTCGCGGCGTCTCTCTTGAGCTGATAGAGGGGGAAGTGCTGGCTCTGGTGGGTGAGTCCGGCTCTGGCAAGTCCGTTTTAACCAAGACTTTTACCGGTATGCTGGAAGAAAACGGCCGAGTTGCCCAAGGTCAGATTGACTATCGGGGCCAAGACCTGACAGCTCTGAAAAGCCATAAGGACTGGGAACCGATTCGCGGTGCTAAAATTGCTACTATTTTCCAGGATCCGATGACCAGCTTGGACCCCATCAATACTATTGGCAGCCAGATTACCGAAGTGATTGTAAAACACCAGGGAAAGACAGGCAAAGAAGCCAAGGAACTGGCGATTGACTACATGACCAAGGTGGGGATTCCTGATGCGGAGAAACGCTTTGAGGAGTATCCTTTCCAATATTCCGGCGGGATGCGGCAGCGGATTGTGATTGCTATTGCGCTGGCCTGCCGTCCGGATATTCTCATCTGTGACGAGCCGACAACAGCTCTTGATGTGACCATTCAGGCTCAGATTATTGATTTGCTCAAGTCCCTGCAGCAGGAATACCATTTCACGACTATCTTCATCACCCACGATTTGGGTGTTGTGGCCAGTATCGCGGATAAGGTGGCGGTGATGTATGCTGGTGAAATCGTAGAATACGGAACGGTTGAAGAAGTTTTCTATGATCCTAAACATCCCTATACCTGGAGCCTGCTGTCCAGTCTGCCTCAGCTGGCAGCTGCAAACGGCGAACTCTATTCTATTCCGGGGACGCCGCCTTCTCTGTATTCCAGCATCAAGGGTGACGCTTTTGCCCTGCGTTCGAACTATGCCATGGAAATTGACTTTGAAGAACAGGCACCGGCTTTCAAGGTTTCGGACACTCATTGGGCCAAGACCTGGCTGCTGCATGAAGATGCACCTGAGGTGGCCAAACCCGAGATTATTGAGAATCTGCACGAGAAGATTCGTTCAAAAATGGGCTTCAATCAATTAGAAGCTTAGGAGGAAGGAAATGACTGAAAAATTAGTTGAAATTAAAGATTTAGAAATTTCCTTCGGTGAAGGAAGCAAGAAGTTTGTCGCTGTCAAAAATGCAAATTTCTTCATTAATAAAGGAGAAACCTTCTCTCTGGTAGGAGAGTCCGGCTCCGGCAAGACGACTATCGGCCGGGCCATTATCGGTCTCAATGATACCAGCGCAGGGGATATTCTTTATGAAGGCAAAAAGATCAATGGCCGCAAGTCCAAGGCAGAGGAAGCAGAGCTGATTCGCAAGATTCAGATGATTTTCCAAGACCCGGCTGCCAGCCTCAATGAGCGTGCAACGGTGGACTATATTATTTCTGAAGGTCTTTATAATTATCATTTGTTTAAAGATGAAGCAGAACGTCAGAAGAAAGTCAAGGATATTATCAATGAGGTCGGTCTGCTGGCCGAGCATCTGACCCGCTATCCCCATGAATTTTCCGGCGGCCAGCGGCAGCGGATAGGGATTGCCCGGGCCCTAGTCATGCAGCCGGATTTTGTCATCGCCGATGAACCCATCTCGGCTCTGGATGTGTCCGTGCGTGCGCAGGTTCTCAATCTGCTGAAGAAATTCCAAAAAGAGCTGGGGCTGACCTATCTCTTTATCGCCCATGACCTGTCTGTTGTCCGTTTTATTTCGGACCGGATTGCCGTTATTTATAAAGGGGTGATTGTGGAAGTGGCCGAAACAGAAGAACTCTTTAACAATCCTGTCCATCCTTACACCCAGTCTCTCCTGTCGGCTGTGCCGATTCCGGATCCGATTTTGGAGCGCAAGAAGATCTTGAAAGTCTATGACCCTAACCAGCATGACTATTCAACGGATGAGCCGGAGATGGTGGAAATCCGTCCGGGACACTATGTTTGGGCTAATAAAGCTGAAGCAGAAAAGTATAAAAAAGAACATCCATAAAAAGCTCGCCAGAGCTTTTTTTGCGGTTTGACAGGCCAGTCTGTTCCTGCCTGGTTTGCTGATGATTTTCATTGAGCAGCGTCATTTGTGCTCTTCGAAAATCTCTTCAAGCGAGATCAGCGCCGCCTTGCTCCAACAGTCCTTCCGGACTGTTGGAGGCTGGGGATAGCACAAACGCAGTTTGTGTCAAAACAGTCCCTCAGACCAGTTCCCTGCTAAAAGCAAACGGAAGACTATATCAAAAATGAAAGCGGTTTATAGTTGACTGGAAGGGAAAGAAAAGGTATAATTTTATTAAATCATCATAATATAGTTATGGCAAAGGAGCCTGCAGAATCGCAATGAAGCGGACGTTTCAGTATCAGCAGGACGACTATGTCATTTTTTTGTCCCATTTTTCGGTGCTTTCTCTTTTTTCACTGTCAGCCAGCTTGTTGATCATTTCCTTTTTCTTTTATAGTCTTTTAGTTTGCTTTTAGTACGAGGCAGCGAGCCGCAGACAGTACTGGCGTACGGCAAGGCGAGCTAACAAAGTAATAAAAGATAAACTAAATGACGATATTCCGCCGTTAGCTTGGTTTGCTCTAACTGTCCCCGGACTGTTAGAGGTGGCAGATCATACTCTTCGAAAATCTCTTCAAACTACGTCAGTGCTGCCTGCGGTCAGCTTTCTTCTTTGCTGATGATTTTCAGAGAGTAGCAAGAGACTGGGGCGGCAAAATCGAAGACTCCGTCTGACCGATTTTTGTCCCACTCTCAACTTTCATCAAGTCTGTGAGGCTGC
Organism: Streptococcus panodentis; assembly: GCF_017884005.1. Lineage (GTDB taxonomy): Bacteria > Bacillota > Bacilli > Lactobacillales > Streptococcaceae > Streptococcus > Streptococcus panodentis. Next base: position 32,985 of record NZ_QFAY01000016.1, on the reverse strand, counting down.
TGCAGCCTGCATCAGCCATAAAATCATCAGAGCAAACTCTTTCATCTGCCACCTCAACAGCCTCAGTGGCTCTTTTGAGCACCTCGCTGTCTATCGTTTTTTATCAAGATGGTAGGCTGATGTTCAAGGCGAACGAGAGGATTGTAAGAGGACTCTTTTGGAGTCTTGCTGGTTTTTGCTGCTGAAAGGAAGGAAGGCATCAGATTTAAAAGGAGGTTTCAGCTATGGGAAAAAAAGGAATTGTGTTGCTTTGCGGTTTGGTCTTGCTCTTGGGGATGGGAGGCTGTCAGGCCGGTAACAATAAGACGGAGCAGAGTTCGGCTGCCAGCAGCAGTCAGTCATCAGAAAAAGCTAAAACTCTGGAGCAGGGGGCTTGGGAAGATAAATTATACAGCCGTCTGTCTAAGCTGATTGAGGATAATGGCAAGGGCAGTGCAGCTTATCAGGCTGATAAGAAGCCCTATGCTGTGTTTGACTGGGATAATACTTCGGTCATCAATGACATCGGAGAAGCGACCTTTACCTATCAGATTGAGAATCTGGCTTTTAAAATGACGCCGGAAGAATTTAATCAGGCTGTTCGGACCAATCTGCCGGCGGATGATTTTGCCGGAGAATACAATAATAAGGATGGCCAGCCTGTTAATATTGACCGGATTGCCCAGGATCTGCTGAACGATTACGCCGTTCTTTACGACAGCTATTCCGGTATGAATGGGAATCAGCCGCTGGAAGCTGTCCGCAAGACCAATGAATATCAGGATTTTGCCGCTAAACTGCGCTATCTTTATGAAGCTATCGGGGATACCTTCAGCTCTGATATCAGCTATCCTTGGGTGACCTATCTTTATGCCGGGATGACCTCTGAAGAGGTGCAGGCTTTGGCTGAAAAGTCCATTGATCAGGCACTGACAGATGAGCTGACTTCTGAAACTTGGGAAAGCCCGGCAGATTTGAAAGGGCAGGCAGGCCAGGTCAGCGTAACCTTCAAGAGGGGAGTGCGTTCTGTCAAAGAAATGCAGAATCTCTATCAGACGCTGATGTCTCAGGGGATAGATGTCTATATCTGTTCCGCCTCTTATATCGATGTGATCATCCCTTATGCCAGCAATTCTAAATACGGTTACAATATTCCCAAAGATCATATCACAGCTATGCGGCTGGAAAAGGATAGCGATGGAATCATCCAGCCAGAGTATGACAGCCGCTATGCTCAGACTCAGGGAGAAGGCAAGACAGAAACGATTAAGAAGCTGATTGCAGTGAATCACGGCAATCAGGATCCGATTTTAATTGCCGGTGACAGCAATGGCGACTACGCTATGCTGAAAGATTTTCCTCAGCTGCAGATGGGCATTATCTTCAATCTTCTGAGAGACCCAAGCAAGGGAATCGGTCTTTTAGCTACCCAGGCCATTGAAACCTATGGTCGGGAAGATGAACTCTACTATCTGCAGGGCCGGGACGAAAACAAGGGAGTCCTGCTCAAGGGCAGAGAAACCATAAAGCTGGACGGCACGGAAGCCCAGCTGACCAGATAGGCAGACGTTCCTGCTGGCTGCAGGTCCTCAGCAGCAATAACGGCTGTAAAAAAGAGAAAGAGAATAGAAGATGAAAAAAATCATGTTTGTCGGTCCAGTCGGGGTTGGAAAAACGACCCTGACCCAGCGGCTCAAAGGACTGGAGCTGAACTATTATAAAACGCAGGCCATTCAGTTTTACGATGCCATTATTGACACGCCGGGGGAATTTCTGCAGCATAGGAAATACTACAACGCTCTCAGCGTGACTGCGACAGAGGCAGATGTGATTGGACTCTTGGTGGAAGCGTCAAATCAGATGCACACTTTTCCGCAGGGGTTTTCCTCTCTCTTCAATCAGGAAGTAATCGGCATTGTGACTAAGATTGATCTGGCAGAGAGTGAAGCAGCGCTTGAAAAAGCCCGGCAGCAGCTCAGAGCGGCCGGAGCAAGTCAGATATTTGAGATTTCTTCGACCCAGAATCAGGGAGTGGAGCAGCTGAAAAAATACCTGACGGCTGATGACTGATCTTTTGTATCAGGGGCAGGGGCTTTTGTGTTATACTTAGAGTAGAGTCTGTTAGTTTGCTTTTTGATTTTCTTTAAGTATAAAACGCCTAATGAACTGGGCAGGGGAGATGCCGGCTGACCAAAGTCAGCACAGAAGCTCTCCCTACCGCTGTGTCCTGCAGTCAAACGATAGAAAGATACAAAGTTGAGGACTGTTGTCCCGGCTTGAGCTAACAAAGGAATAAAAGATAAACTAAAGGACGATAAAATCAGCAGAGAAAGAGAGTGAGACTTTATGATTGTAGAGCATGGAGGAAATGCAGCAGCTTTGGCAGAGGCCTTTGGCTATTCTCTGGATGACTGCCTGGACTTCAGTGCCAATATCAATCCGCTGGGCCTGTCCCCTCGGCTCAGAGACTGCCTGCTGGATGCTCTGGATGATGCGCTGGTGCACTATCCTGATAGTGTCTACCGGCATTCCAGAGAGGCTTTGGGGGACCACCATGGGCTGGACAGTTCTCAGGTTCTCTTGGGCAATGGTGCGGTGGAGCTCTTTTATGATCTGGCCCGCTTCTTTCATCCGCAGACCCTGCTGACGCTCAGTCCGACCTTTATGGAGTATGAAAAAGCCTTTGCACAGGTCCAGACTGAGACAAAGCGGATTGTTTTAGAAGCTCCGGATTACAGCTGGAGCTTTGAGCAGCTGCTCCCGGCTTTGGAGACACTGGCAGCGGGCGATGCCGTTCTGATTTGCAATCCCAATAATCCGACGGGCTCTTTAAGCCGGCGGTCGGAGCTGGAAAAGCTGGCGTCCTTTCTGCAGGAGCGCGAGATGGTGCTGATTGTGGATGAAGCCTTCATGGACTTTCTGGAGGACGAGCGGGATTTTAGTTTTACTTACTCTCTCAAGGATTTTCCCAATGCGGTAGTCGTGCGCTCGCTGACGAAATTTTATGCGATTCCCGGCCTGCGTCTGGGCTATGCCCTCAGCTGCCATCCGGCCTGCTTTGAGGCTGTTGAAGGCAGCCGGGCACCCTGGTCAGTCAATGCTTTGGCGGACAAGGCGGTGCCGGCCCTTTTGGGGGACCGAGACTATCAGGAGGCGACCAGACAGTGGCTGAGAGCGGAGCAGGCCTTTCTGTATCAGGGTTTGAGTGCTGTGGCACAGCTGCGGCCGGTCCGGCCCAGTGTGAATTATATCTTTTTTGAGTATCTGGGGCCGCTGGACCTGCGTCAGGAACTGCGGAAAAGAAAAATTTTTATCCGCTCCTGTCAAAACTATCCTAATCTGACTGACCGTCATTACCGGGTAGCCATTCGCAGCCGTCAAGAGAATGAACAGCTGCTGGCTGCCCTGACAGCGGTCTTGATGAAAGAGGCTGACGATGCGAGAGATTAAGATTTCCTGTCCGGGCTCCTGCGGCGAATTGTTTCAGGGACTGTTCGGGGAGCAGGAAGTGCTGCTCTCTTACGGCATTGACAGAAGAAGCTGCGCTGCTCTGCAGGCAGCAGACGCTCCGGAGTCGGTTCAGCTGCCGGGGGAGAAAGTCCGGCAGGCAGTGGCTCTTTTGGCAGAAGGTGACAGCCTGGCTCTTTGCCGGGAGTCGAATCTGCCGGTCGGCAAGGGTTATTCCAGCAGTACGGCTGATATGATCAGCTGCCTGCAGGCGGCGGCTGTCCAAAGGGGTCAGCTCCTGACAGCTGCGGAGCTGACCCGGCTCTGTGCCTGTATTGAACCGACAGATTCGGTAGCTTTTGCGGACTGGACAGCTATCAATCCCCTGTCCGGGCAGATTATCTGGCAGACAGACTGGCGGCCGGACCTCTACGTGTATATCCTTGAGCCGGCCCAAGAGCAGGCTACGCTTGATCTGGTCCGGATGAAGGACTGCTGCAGCTATCCAGCCGCAGAGTCCCAGCAGCTTCTGCCCCTCTTTCAGAAGGCTTGCCGGCAGCGAGATGTGGAGCAGGTCGGACAGCTGGCAACTTACAGTGCCCTGCTCAACGATCAGCGTCTGCCCAAGCCTTATCTAAAAGAGCTGATGAGGCTGACGGAGGAATTTAGCTTTCCGGGTCTGAATATTGCTCACAGCGGAACTCTTGTCGGTCTCCTGCTGCGGCCAGAAGAGCTGGAGCTTTTGCCTCAGCTGGAAGCAAGACTGGCCCGTTCGGCTGTTTCGGACTATTATCAGAAACGCAGCCTTTCTCAGCTGATGTATGAGGGGGTTCAGCCAGTCAGGGAGGTGACAGAATCATTTGAATGAATTGGAACACATTATCGAACAGATTGTCCCGCTGGACAGAGCCAAGCTGCAGGCGGGCCATGCCTACTGCGACAGCTTGGCCAAGCCTCTCGGTGCTTTGGGCAAGTTAGAAAGTGCCTATGCGCGGCTTTTTGCCATCTTTGACGGCCGGATTGACCTGGCGAAAAAAATCGTTCTGGTCTATGTGGCAGACAATGGTATTGCAGAAGCAGGTGTATCTGCCAATCCTCAGGAGACCACCTATACTGTGGCCAGCAATATTCTGGCCGGCAAAACGGGTCTCTGTGCTATCTCAGACCATGTGGGCTCGGATATCTGCCTGGTGGACATCGGCTGCAAAAAAGATATTTTTAAAGAAAGCAGAGATAAGGTCTGCGCCGGAAGCAGAAATATGCTGCTGGAGCCGGCTTTGACCCGCACTCAGGCTTTGGAGGCTGTTTTAGTCGGCTATGAGAAGACCAAAAGCCTCATCGGTCAGGGCTATCGGCTCTTTGGAACCGGAGAAATGGGGATTGGCAATACCACTACATCAGCGGCTGTGATTGCAGCGGCTCTGGGCCTGCCTGCAGCAGAAGTGACTGGCTACGGAGCTGGGCTGACTCAGGCCATGAAGGCTCACAAGACGGCTGTCATCGAACAGTGTCTCAAGCAGCATGCTCCTTATGGGGACATTCTGGATATAGCTGCTAAGCTGGGCGGGCTGGACATGCTGGGCATGGCCGGGACTCATCTGGCCTGCGCCCGCTATCGGCTGCCCTGCGTTGTTGACGGCCTGATTTCCCTGACCGGCCTTTTGATAGCCAGCCGGCTGAGTCCCTCTGTAGTGGACTATGTCTTTGCCTCACACGCTTCGACTGAGCCCGGCTATCAGATTGTCAGCCGCCATTTGGGCTTAGAGCCCATGCTGCTGCTGGAGATGCGGCTGGGCGAAGGCTCTGGCTGTCCTTTGGCATTCTTTTTGCTGGAAAATGCCGTCTATACCATGGAACACATGCCGACCTTTGAGGAAGGCAGACTGAAAAAAGAAGATTATATTGATATTCGCGACCAATAAGCTAGAGGAGGTAGGATATGCAACTTTATACAAAAACAGGAGACAAAGGCCTGACCAAGCTGGTCGGCGGCCAAAGTGTGGCCAAGGATGCAGAAAGGGTCAATGCTTACGGCACCATCGATGAGCTGAACTCCTGGATTGGCTACACCATCAGTAAAATGAAGGAAGAAGACAAGCTGAGAGATGAGCTGCTTCAGCTGCAGCATTATCTCTTTGACTGCGGCTCGGACCTGTCAACCCCTCAGGGCGTCTATCCTTATAAGGTAGACCAGAAGCTGATTGACTGGATTGAGGAAAGGATTGACACCTATGCGGATATTCCTCCTGCTTTGGAAAAATTCATCCTGCCGGGCGGAGATGAAATTGCATCGATGATTCATGTGGCCCGCACCATTGCCAGACGGGCCGAGCGCCATATTGTCGCAACGATGTGGACAGCCGAAATCAATAACCATGTTTTGATTTTTGTCAACCGCCTGTCTGATTATTTCTTTGCTTTGGCGCGGGTAGTCAATTTCAGCAAACACCAGGAAGACATTGCCTACGAACGCGGAGCCAAGGTCTTTCACAATATTAACAAGGCAGATGTAGAAAGATGGGCCAGCAAGCGCAGCTAATGCAGGCGGATGTAAGAAGCGGTATGTTGCAGCTAGTACTGAAAAAACGAATCAAGGGCAGTTGGAAATTGCGCACCGCCCTTGATTCGTTTTTTGCTTGTTTTACAGTCTTTTCCTTTGCTTTTAGTAGTGGCGGTGGGACAGACTCCCATGATGTCTGTATCCTCACCCACAGAGGGAGCTATCTTTTGGAAGATACCGTATAAGACTCTCATGATGGCTGCGCCCTCACCCACAGAACAGAGGGAGCTATCTTTTGGAAGATACCGTATAAAAAATCGGTAAGGCGGAGTCTTCGATTTTGTCGTCCCGCCTCCGCACAGTTGAGCAGACTTGTAAGAGTTGATTTATCAACGAATTAGAAGCCACTCAACCACTGCATCTTGCAATCAAGCGATAGAAAGATACGAAGCTGACGGGATGCAGACAAAAGGTCCTGTCCCTCCCCTGCCGGCGGCTGGAAAGACAGAACCTGTTTTGATTTTAATAAAAGAGAAAGCTGCTTGTACTTCTTTGTAACTTCTTGCTAAGCGCCTTTGATTAGCAGTAGCTTTCCGATTATTGACTCTGCTCCTTTGCAGAAAGATCAGGACAAGCCTCATCTTTAGAAAATTAACGTACTTAAACGTAGAGTCAATAATGGAAACTATGCTAAAATGAATGTTCCAAACTGACATCACTACCTTACATCGAGGCATGAAATCTACTAAAATTTAAGAATAAAGACCTGACTTAAAGCCTGTAAGCAAGCTTATCACAGTGGCGGGACCGCGTTGGATTTGCACCAAACTTCCATATCCTTAAAAGTACTAAAATCAATTTCCTAGTATCTAAATTGTAACACCTTTGTCAGGGAATTACAAGAGATTTGAATCAATTTTGATGAGAATGCAGCAAGAATTCTCCTTTCGGAGGATTTTCAGGGCAGACTGAAAAACTTCTTATATTAATGAGTTTTTTATTGCCTTGAAAGCGCTTTTGTGTTATAATTCCTATATAGTACAAAGGGGTACTGAAGATACTCAGCGAAAGTCAGGAAAAACTGTGCCAGTGAGCTAAGGAGCAGCCGGCGGAGGATGTTTTGACTTTCCAAGAGTGCATATAAGCAATGCAGCTATATGAAAATACTAGGCCTTGTGTAGGGGAGTAGTGTTGTTTCATATGGCTTATTTTGTTTACAAATGATGTGATAGAAAGGAGAAAACATGTATAAAATTTGCTATAAGACTGAATTGTGTGTAGGCAAAGGCGCTTTGCAGCAATTAAGCCATTATAAAAATGAGCACATCCTAGTGGTGGCGGATCCCTTTTTGAAGAAATCGGGTCAGCTGGATGCTATTCTGGCCAATTTGGATGCCAGCAATGAGATTGTGGTCTTTACCGATATTGTGCCGGATCCGCCGATTGAAACCGTTGTGGCCGGTATCCAGAGTGCCGGCGACAGTCCCATCAGCATGGTTCTGTCGGTCGGGGGAGGATCAGCCATTGATGCTTCCAAGGCTATGTATTATTTTGCCAAGAAGCAGGGAGCCTTTCAGGATGCTCTCCTCGTTGCTATCCCGACGACCAGCGGCACCGGCTCGGAAGTGACGGATTTTTCAGTTATTACCGATGCAGAAAAGGGGACCAAGTACCCGCTGGTGACCAGTGAAATTCTGCCGGATGTGGCCATTCTGGATGCTGACTTAGTCCTGTCTCTGCCGAGCAATATCACGGCTGATACGGGTATGGATGTTCTGACTCATGCTATTGAAGCCTATGTTTCTACCAAGGCTACTGATTTTTCGGATGCATTGGCAGAAAAGGCGATTAAGCTGGTCTTTGAATACCTGCCGCGGGCCTACAAGGATGGTCAGGATGTGGAAGCGCGTGAGAAAATGCACGCAGCATCCACCTTAGCCGGCATGGCTTTCAATACGGCTTCGCTGGGGGTCAATCACAGTCTTGCCCATGCTGCAGGAGCAAAATTCCATGTCCCTCATGGCCGTCTCAACAGCATTCTGATGACCCATGTCATTCAGTATAATGCGAATGTCAGTCTTTCAAACCGGGGCAGACAGGCTCCTGATAAGGCTGTGGCCGGACGCTATCAGGCCATTGCCAAGCTCTTGGGATGCAGTGCTTCCAGTCCGATTTTGGGAGTAAGGCAGCTGACAGATGCGATCCGGAAGCTGCAGCGCAAGCTGGACATGCCGCTTTCTCTGAGAGACTATGGTGTAGCACCGGATGCTTTTGCTCAGCATAAGACAGAAATTTCCCAAGCTGCTCTGCGCGACGGCTGTACCGTGACCAATCCAAGAGTCCCTACTGCAGAAGAACTTCTCGGTGTTTTGGAGAATGCCTTTTAATCTTCCAAATTGCTGGATTGGCAATTTTATAGTATAATAATTAAGAGCATGCGGTACACTTCTAAACTTTAAATAAAATGAAGAAGGTTTACTAAATTGGAAGAAAAACAAAGAATGATACAGGAATACGTTCCTGGGAAACAAGTGACCTTAGCGCATCTTATCGCCAACCCTGAAGAAGTTATTTTCGAGAAATTGGGCTTGCAGGCTGAAGTAAAGGATGCGATTGGAATCTTGACGATCACTCCGAGTGAGGCAGCCATTATTGCAGTGGATATTGCAACCAAGGCTGCGGATGTTCAAGTTGGTTTTGTGGATCGTTTCAGCGGGTCGGTTGTTATGACCGGCGATGTTTCTTCTGTTGAAGCAGCTCTCCTTGCCGTTTTGCAGGGTCTGGAGGAGATTCTTGGCTTTTCCAGCACCGTTGTAACACGGACCTAATGCTCAGCGAAAATCATCAGCAATCAGGCAGGAGCCAGTCGCTCAAAAAAGCCCCGCAGAGGTTTTTGAGGCGGCAGACGGAGCTTTCGAGAGAAAGCGGCGGGCACTGCTTCGAGGCTGTCATAAGGATGACCAAGTCAGTATAGTCCATTCGTTTGCCCGTCATTTTCTTATTTCAAGATGATAGGCTGAAAGTTTCCCTGCTTTTGAATTTTTGGGCAGGGGCTAAAAGGCGGTGGGACAGAACTAAATTTTTAAAAATTTAGTTCGTTGTCCCAGCCCCGCGAGGATGATTAGGAGCTTTTTGGAGTCTAAAAGACGAACAAAAAGTCCAATCAGCTACCGCGTCAAGAGTTTTTTACCAAAACAAAGCGAAACTGAAGGACTTTTGTCTCAACCTTCCCTGCTTTTGAATTTTTGGGCAGGGGCTAAAAAGGTTCCCCGAACCTTCCCTGCTTTTGAATTTTTGGGCAGGGGCTAAAAAGGTTCCCCGAACCTTTTTACTCCCCCAGACCATTTGGCGACTAAAAGCAAACTGAAAGACGATAAAAGTAAAAGGAACTGACTAAATCAAAGAGCAGGACCAGTTTGACGCAGACTGCTCTCTGTCTGCACTCTCTGCCTCGCTCTCTCCTTTCCATACATGAACTGTTGGAGCGGATGTGGTTTGAAGAGATTTTCAAAGAGTATAAAAAATCAATCAGACTGTTGAGGGGAAGTATGAAGGGCAGAATACTCATTGTTGATGATGATCCGATTGTGAGATTGGATATTCGACGAATTTTAGAAGCAGCAGACTATGAAGTGGTAGCCGAGGCTTCCGATGGTTTTGAGGCCATTGATCTGTGCCAGAAATATCGCTGTGATTTGGTCATGATGGATATTAAGCTGCCGCTGCTGGATGGTCTGACGGCTGGGAAAAAGATTCTGGAAGACGCTTTGGCTTACAGTGTCATTCTGCTGTCAGCCTACAGCGATGAGCACTATGTTCAAAAGGCTAAGGCAAACGGCATCAGTGCTTATCTGGTCAAGCCGCTGGACTCCAAATCATTGATTCCGATGGTGGAAGTCTGCATCGAAAAAGGCCGTCAGCTGCAGCAGATGTCCAATGAAATGGTCAAGCTGTCCAAAAAAATTGACGACCGCATTGTCATTGAAAAGGCTAAGGGGCTGCTCATGGCCCGGGATCATTTATCTGAGCCGGAAGCTTTTAAGCGGATTCGGACAATTAGTATGCAGAAAAGGGTGCCCATGATTGAAATTGCAAAATTATTGGTGCTCCAAGATGATGTGACATGAAGTATAAAGATAAGATAAAGCAGCTTTGTCAGGAACAGACCAATTTAGATGAAGCTGATATTGAGTATCTTGTGCGGCAGGCTGATGAGCTGCTGAAGAGTTCTTCTTATGCCAATGAAGATGTCTTTATTGACGTAAAGAACATCTATTCAGAGCACGCAATTGTCATTTTTCATAAGAAGCCTGAGAGCAATCAAAGCCTCTATGAAAATTCGGTAGTGGGTGCCATGGCCTATCTGGAAAATGAGCCGGGCGTGATTCGCACTCTGGAAACGGGTGCACCTTCAATCGGCTTAACCGCCTTGTCACAGGAGGGATTGGCCATCCACCAAACGGTTTTTCCTATTTTAAGGCAAGACCGGGTCATCGGAACTCTGATTATCGAAAGGAATGCTCCGCAGAGCCTGCCTGCTCACTTTTCTTTGGAGCAGGAGCGTGCAGCAGTCTCTGAGCGAAGGAACGCTGCTGCAAGCGTTGAACAGAAAGAACTGGCCCTTTTTGATTATATTGATGAAGTTTTTCTGATCTTTGACCGGGCCGGCTATCTGATGTATTTCAATCAGGCGGCAGCTGAAGCCTACCGCAATAAGCTGGGCTATATGGACTCCATCGAGGGTATGCACTACAGCAATCTGGTTTTAGACAGCCTGCCTTTTGAGGAGATTTGGCAAAAGGGCGGGGAAGCGCCCAAAGAAAACCCTCATCAAGTCGAGGTTCATTACGGTGCCTACTGTTTTTCAGTTAAGCGCTATCTGCTGCCTGAGAACGGCAATCTGGTCATGATCTGCAAGGATATAACGGATGTCAAGGAAAAGGAAGTGCAGCTTCTCAGCCATACGGCGACCATTCGTGAAATGAACCATCGGGTTAAAAACAACTTACAGACTGTTGTGTCCTTGCTGCGGCTGCAGGCTCAGCAGAGCCCGGGAGCTGCGACCAAAAAAGCCTTAAGCGATAGTATGAACCGTGTGCTCTCCATCGCAGCGACACACGAGCTGCTGTCCTCTCAGCAGGACGACAGCATCCAGATAGAGCAGCTGCTGGAAAAGGTTATTGAAAATGTTCAGCGCTGTTTTTCCGGCCATTTGGACAGTGCACTGACCTATAGTTTGGAGCCTGACATCTGCTTAGACAGCAGCCGGGCCACATCACTGGCCCTGATTGTCAATGAACTGCTGCAGAATAGCTATGAACATGCCTTTAAGGACAAGATGGCTGTTAAAAAACCGCAGATTCATTTGCAGGTCGGACTTAAAAATGATATAATCAATTTAAAAGTAAGTGATAATGGCAGCGGTTACAAGGCAGATCAATCCTTTGACGACCATTTGGGCCTGCTCTTGGTTGATCGCTTTGTTCAGAGCAAGCTATTAGGCAGGTTATCCATCCAGTCGGATGATACTGGGACGGTAACAACCATTCGATTTAAACAATAAATAAGATAGTTACAGACTAACAATGATGTCAGTCGAAAAAGCAATGACGCTTGAAGAATGCAAATGAATTCACTTTTGTTTGCATGGCTTTGAGCGTCTTTTTTTTGGAGGTATTTAGTATGTCAGATAGAATTTTGAGTGTGGGGCTGGATATCGGGACAGCGACTACACAGCTGATCCTGTCCGAGCTGACCATTGAGAATATCGCATCTGTGTTTACTATTCCTCGTGTCTATATTACAGACAAGAAAGTTCTGTATAAAAGCGATATTATTTTTACACCAATTTCAGATCAGCTTTTGATTGAAGTGGAGAAGATCAAACAGTTCGTGCTGAATGAATACGCCAAGGCTGGCATCCAGAAGAAAGATATTCAAATGGGAGCGGTCATCATTACTGGTGAAACAGCTCGAAAGGAGAATGCCAGCCAGGTGATTGAGGCTCTGAGCGGCTATGCCGGGGACTTCGTCGTTGCGACGGCCGGTCCGGATCTTGAGAGCATCATTGCCGGCAAGGGGGCCTGCAGCCATCAGTATTCTCAGGAACACCATACTTCGGTGGTCAATATTGATATTGGCGGCGGGACTTCCAACTTGGCAGTCTTCCGGGAGGGAGATGTGGTGGATACGGGCTGCTTTGATATCGGAGGCCGGCTGATTAGGCTGGATCCGCAAAGCCAGCGGATTAGCTATATTGCCCCCAAACTCCAGACCATTATTGCAGACAAGAACCTGCAGCTGGCGGTCGGCCAGACAGTCAATCGGGCTGATCTGGACAGGCTGATTCAGGAAATGGTCTCCGTATTAGAGCAGTCTCTAGGCATTGACCATCCCAATCCCTACTACGAACTGCTGCAGACCAATCACGGTCTCAAGCTCGGCTATGAGCTGCGCTGCGTCTCTTTCTCAGGCGGAGTGGCTGATGGGATCTATGCTGACACTGCTGCGGATGATGATTTTCGCTACGGCGACATCGGTATCCTGCTGGGCCGGGCGATTAGGCAGTCAAAGATTTTCCAGCAAAAGAAGGTTATTCAGCCGGCCGAGACCATTCGGGCCACCGTTGTCGGTGCCGGCAGTCACACGACCGATGTCAGCGGCAGCACCATTACCTACATTTCAGACATTCTGCCAATCAAGAACATCCCGGTGCTCAAGCTGGCTGCTTCGGATGAGCTGGAAGGCAGGGAAGGGCTGCAGCAGATCATCAGGGATAAGGTGGGCTGGTTTACTTTGGAAAATGAAGTCCAGCAGGTGGCTTTGGCTATCAATGGAGAAAAGAGCCCTAGCTTCGCCCGTGTTCTGGAATATGCTGAAGCCATTGTCGGCGGCATGAAGGAAAGCATCGACAAGAAAATCCCGCTTCTGGTTGTCGTCAGAGAAGATATGGCCAAGGTTTTGGGCCAGTGTCTGTTCTCCCAGCTGCCAGAGGGCTATCCTTTCGTCTGCATTGACTCGGTGGATGTTCAAAATGGAGACTATATTGACATCGGCAATCCGGTGATTGAGGGCTCTGTCCTGCCGATTGTCGTCAAAACATTGGTGTTTAATTGATACAAAGGAGGAAGGAATCAATGATTTTGAAAACAAAATTATTTGGCCGGCTTTATGAATTTAAATCCGTAAAAGAAGTTCTGGCCAAGGCCAATGAATACAAATCCGGTGACCAGCTGGCCGGCGTTGCTGCTGAATCCGCAGAAGAGCGGGTGGCAGCCAAGGTCGTGCTGGCCCAGCTCAAGCTGTCCGATTTGTTCAATAATCCGGTGGTCCCCTATGAAAAAGATGAGGTGACCCGGATTATCATTGACGATGTCAATCTGCGGACCTATGAAAAGATTAAAAACTGGACCGTAGAAGAACTGCGGGAATGGATTTTGGACAATAAGACCCAAAATGTGGATATTCAGTGGATTTCCCGCGGACTGACTTCTGAAATGGTCGCTGCTGTAGCCAAGCTCATGACCAATCTGGACTTGATTGTGGCGGCCAATAAGATTGTCATTACCAAACATGCCAATACCACCATCGGTATGCCCGGAACCTTCTCATCCCGTCTCCAGCCCAACCATACCACAGACGATCCTGACGGTATCATGGCTTCGACCATGGAAGGCTTCGCCTATGGCTGCGGGGACGCTCTTCTGGGGCTCAATCCGGTAGATGATTCGGTAGAAAGTGTCAAGCGGATTCTCCATAAATTCAATGACTTTATTGAAGAATATAAGATTCCGACCCAGCACTGTGTACTGGCCCATGTTACCACTCAGATTGAAGCCATGAATCAGGGAGCGCCGACCGGCTTGGTCTTCCAGTCTATCGCCGGATCGGAAAAAGGGAATGAAGCTTTTGGCTTTAATGCGGCAACAATTCAGGAAGCGTGGGACACAGCCCTCAAGGTCGGTACAGCGGCCGGACCGAATGTCATGTACTTTGAAACCGGTCAAGGTTCTGAACTTTCATCTGATGCTCACCATGGAGCAGACCAAGTGACGATGGAAGCCCGCTGCTATGGTTTTGCCAAACGCTTTGACCCATTCTTGGTCAATACGGTCGTCGGCTTTATCGGACCGGAATATCTCTATGACTCCAAGCAGGTCATCCGGGCTGGTCTGGAGGACCACTTCATGGGCAAACTGACCGGTATTTCCATGGGCTGTGATATCTGCTACACCAACCACATGAAGGCTGATCAAAATGATGCAGAAAATCTCTTGGTTCTCCTTGGAGCTGCCAATGTCAACTACATCATGGCTATTCCTCACGGCGATGACATCATGCTCAACTATCAGACGACCGGTTATCACGAAACGGCTACCATGCGTGATTTGCTCAATAAACGTCCGATTAAGGAATTTGAAGAGTGGATGGAAAAGATGGGCCTGATGAAAGACGGCCATTTGACAGAAATCGGCGGCGACGGTTCTGTATTTATGAAATCAAATTAGTAAGGAGGATGTCATTGTGGATGAATTGCAATTAAAAGAAATGATTCGCTCATTGCTCAATGAAATGAGCGGCGACCAGGCTGCTGAGCCGGCAGCGGCCCCAGCGCAGGGGACAGAACCGGCAGGTTCTCTGCAGGCAGAGGTCAAACAGGACTCCTCAGTCATTGAGGATGGGGTTATTCCGGATATTACCGAAGTAGACATTCAGGAGCAGTTCCTGCTTCCCCATGCTATCAACGAGGAAGCTTATCGGAAGATTAAGAAATTCACTCCGGCCCGGCTGGGCCTGTGGCGGGCAGGCAATCGCTATAAAACTCAGTCTGTCCTGCGTTTCCGAGCGGACCATGCGGCTGCTCAGGATGCGGTTTTCTCCTATGTTTCTGATGATTTTGTCAAGGAAATGGGCTTCATTCCGGTTCAGACCATGGCTGAAAGCAAGGATGAATACCTGACCCGGCCGGATTTGGGCCGAATCTTCTCCCCAGAGCAGCAGGCCTTTATCAAGGAAAACTGCAAGCACAATCCTAAAGTGCAGATTGTGGTCGGAGACGGTCTCAGTTCTTCAGCAATCGAGGCCAATGTCAAGGATTTTCTGCCGGCTCTGAAACAGGGTCTCAAGATGTTTGGTCTGGACTTTGATGAAGTGCTCTTTATCAAGCATGCCCGGGTGGCTGCTATGGACCAAATCGCTGAGCTGACCGGAGCGGAAGTCATCTGTATGCTGGTCGGCGAACGTCCCGGTCTGGTGACGGCTGAGTCCATGAGTGCCTATCTGGCCTATAAGCCGACAGTCGGCATGCCGGAAGCCAAGCGGACGGTCGTTTCCAATATTCACAAGGGCGGTACACCGGCCGTTGAGGCAGGAGCCTATGTAGCAGAAATCATTAAGAAGATTCTTGATAATAAGAAGTCAGGAATTGATTTGAAATAATAGGAGGTAGTGGCTTTGAAAAATGAACGATTAGGCGCAAATGTACTCAGTGCCCTGCTGATTCCCAATGTAGATGCCGGTTTGGCAGCTTCTTTGGAACTCAAGCCTTATCACAGGAGCCTGGGCATCGTCACATCTGACTGCGATGATGTGACCTATGTGGCTCTGGATGAGGCGACCAAGGCGGCTGATGTGGAAGTGGTCTACGCCCGCAGTATGTATGCCGGTGCCGGCAATGCCTCAACAAAACTAGCGGGAGAGGTCATCGGTATTTTAGCCGGCCCCAATCCGGAAGAAGTCCGCAGCGGGCTGGATGTGGCTGTTTATGAAATCGAAAATGGAGCCAGCTTCTACAGTGCCAATGATGATGACAGCATTCCTTACTTTGCCCACTGCATTTCCCGGGCGGGCTCCTACCTGTCTGAGGGAGCCAATGCTGAAGAGGGAACGGCGATCGCTTACTTGATTGCCCCTCCGGCAGAAGCTATGGTGGCGCTTGATGCGGCGCTGAAAGCAGCTGATGTGGCGGTGGGAGCCTTTTACGGACCGCCTAGTGAAACCAACTTTGCCGGCGGTCTCTTGGTCGGCTCTCAGTCAGCCTGCCGTGCTGCCTGTGATGCCTTTGCGAATGCGGTCATTGCCGTAGCGAATGATCCCAAAAATTATTGAGTAGGGGTTGATTAAATGACAAATAGAGCACTAGGTTTAATTGAAGTAAAAGGTTATCTCGGTGCTGTGGTTGCGGCGGATGCAGCTTTAAAGGCAGCCAATGTGTCATTGCTGAATATTGAAACTGTCAAATCCGGTTTGAATACCGTACAGTTGATTGGCGATGTCAGTGCTGTCCGTTCGGCTGTGGATGCAGCGGTCGACTTAGTACAGGATGAGCCTTATTATCTGGCCAGCCATGTCATTTCCCGGCTGGATCAGCAGACCGATCTTCTCTTTGTGCCAAAGAGAAACAGCAAGGCAGCAGCTGCAGCTGTAAAAGCCGCAGCCGATACGGCCCCGTCAGAACAAAATGAAAATCAGCCCAAATTTCCAGAGGAAGGTCCGGCTGAATCAGCAGAAGAATTTGAAGGAGAGACAAGGAAATACGCCAGAGAAGAACTTGAAACCTTAAAAGTTGTCGAATTACGCAGCCTTGCCTACCGTCAGAAAGAGATTGGTCTCAGCAAGAAAGAGATTAAGTTTGCCAACAAGAAAGTCTTGATTCAGGCCTTGATGGAAGTGTTAGGAAAGGAGTAATTGCGGATGTATTTAGAAGATAAAGATTTGGTATCGATTCAGGAAGTGCGCCATTTGATCCGCGCTGCTAAGAAAGCGCAGCAGGAATTGGCGCAGATGAGTCAGGAACAGATTGATACGATTGTAAAAGTGGTGGCCAAGGCCTGTTATGACGAACGCGAGCGGCTGGCGAAGATGGCCGCCAAGGAAACGGGCTTCGGCCGCTGGGAAGACAAGGTACTGAAAAATGCTCTGGCTTCCAAGGGGATTCTGGAAGAAATCAAGGATATGCGGACCGTGGGTATCCTGCGGGAAGACAAGGAAAAGAAGGTCATGGAAGTCGGTGTGCCTGTCGGCGTTATCGCTGGCCTCATTCCTTCTACCAATCCAACCTCAACGGTTATGTATAAGGCCCTGATTGCTCTCAAGGCCGGAAACAGTATCGTCTTCTCCCCTCACCCAAATGCTCTTAAGAGCATTGAGGAAACGGTGGATGTTATCAATCGGGCTGCCAAGTCAGCCGGCTGTCCGGAAGGGGCTGTCGGAGTGATTCACCGGGTATCAATCCAGGCCACTAACGAACTGATGCGGCATAAGGATACCAACCTGATCCTAGCCACCGGCGGCAATGCCATGGTTAAGGCAGCCTATTCATCCGGTACGCCGGCTATCGGTGTCGGTCCCGGAAACGGTCCGGCTTTCATCGAGAGAACAGCCGATATTCCAAAGGCTGTCCGGCAGATCCTTGATTCAAAGACCTTTGACAACGGTGTGATTTGTGCTTCTGAGCAGTCCATTATCGTTGAAGAAGAGATGAAAGAAACCGTCGTAGCAGAATTTAAGAAACAGGGTGCTTACTTTGTTCCGGAAGAAGATGCTAAAAAACTGGGCGCTTTCATCATCCTTCCGAGCGGGGCCATGAATCCGAAAATGGTCGGAAAAACACCGCAGGTCATCGGTCAGCTGGCCGGTATCTATGTACCGGAGGATGCCAGAGTGCTGATTGCCGAAGAAAGCGGTGTCGGCAAGCAATATCCTTACTCCATGGAAAAACTGGCGCCGGTTCTGGGCTTCTATACTGTCAAGGACTGGCTGGAAGCCTGCGAGCTCAGCATCAAAATTCTGCACCATGAAGGAGCTGGCCACACTCTGGCAATTCACAGTCAGAATGAAAATATCATTCGTGAATTTGCTCTGAAAAAACCGGTTTCCCGGCTGCTGATCAATACGCCGGCAGCTCTGGGCGGTGTAGGAGCCACTACGGGTCTTTTCCCAGCCTTTACTCTGGGGTGCGGTGCAGTCGGCGGCAGTGCGACTTCTGACAATGTCAGTCCGCTCAATCTCTTCAATATCCGCCGCGTGGCCTATGGAACAGTCGAGCTGGCTGATCTGCGCAAGGCAGAAAACATGGCGGAAGAAGAACCTAAGCTGCAGCAGGCAGCAGACAGGGCTGATGAAGATCAGCTGGTCAATCTTCTGGTCCAACGGGTACTGGAAAAAATAAAAGCGTAAAAATTAAAAACTTATAATTGGAGGATACAATCATGGCAAACGCAAATGCATTAGGAATGGTAGAAACAAAAGGACTGGTCGGCGCGATTGAAGCAGCCGATGCAATGGTCAAGGCGGCCAATGTCACATTAATCGGCAAGGAACAAGTCGGAGCCGGCTTGGTAACCGTTATGGTCCGCGGAGATGTGGGCGCTGTGAAGGCAGCGACCGATGCCGGAGCAGCCGCTGCTGAAAATGTCGGCGAGCTGATTTCTGTTCATGTCATTCCGCGTCCGCACGCAGAAGTTGAAGTGATTCTGCCGCAGCAGGACTAGGAAATTTTAAGCAAGTTATTTAAAGAATAAACGATTCATTTTGGAGGAAAGAATTATGGCAAACGCAAATGCATTAGGAATGGTAGAAACAAAAGGACTGGTCGGCGCGATTGAAGCAGCCGATGCAATGGTC
>NZ_QFAY01000016.1:0-14427 GCF_017884005.1 Streptococcus panodentis | reverse complement strand
CATGGCAAACGCAAATGCATTAGGAATGGTAGAAACAAAAGGACTGGTCGGCGCGATTGAAGCAGCCGATGCAATGGTCAAGGCAGCTAATGTTAGCTTGGTCGGCAAAGAAAAAGTCGGAGCCGGCTTGGTAACCGTTATGGTCCGCGGAGATGTGGGCGCTGTGAAGGCAGCGACCGATGCTGGGGCAGCAGCTGCTGAAAATGTCGGCGAATTGGTTTCTGTCCATGTCATTCCACGTCCGCACGCAGAAGTCGAAGTGATTCTGCCTAAGTAATCTGATACTCAGGCTATGAGAATTCACACTGAGCGGGAGCAGACAGGATAAGAGCGGGACAGTCTCAGCCCGAGCCCAGAAATGGGAAAGCGTGGCAAAGAGACTGGAAATAAAACTTCCGCAGGGAAGTGTCAAGACAGCGCCTGCTCGAATCCTGCTCCCTGTCTCTGATGAAAAACCATATGTAGAAGGATGTGAATACATGTCAGTTTTTACAGAAGCTAAGATTAGAAAGCTCCGTCGAGAAGGAGCTCTTGCCGACAAGGGCATCTTTGAGTTAGAAAACAATGAAAAACTGACGCCGGCGGCCAGAGGCTTTCTCAAGGACCACCATATTCAGATTGTGTATTCTAATCAGCCTAAAAAAGCAACTTCAGCCGATGATGGCATCAGGATGCCCATTACAAGACTTGAAGACTCTGCTGTGTATCCACGACTATTTAAACTGACCAAATTGTATACTTATTTTTTAAAGAATCAGAGAGAACTGCACCTTGCTTTTCAGGATGAAAAATGTGAGCAGATGGGACTTCTGCTGTCGGTCTTGGAAAACATGGTCGGTCAGCGTATTCTGGATGATATTTCTGACTACCAGGCCGATTTGGCCAGTCATGCGGATCTGCAGGCTGTCCGGGTCAGCAAGCAGCTGGATCAGGAGGCTGTCATGATGAACTATGACGCGCCGCTCTGGCAGCTGACCTGCTATGAATCCTATATTGAAACAAGCCTTTTGCGCAAGGAATTGGAGCAGGAACTGGCAGCTGACAGGGATGTATTTGCCAGCAAGGTTACGCAGTTATTGAAATCAATAGAAGTCTTGCTGTGGCTGATAGCAAGCTGATATAGACTTTCAGTTTGCTGATGATGTTCATTGAGTATTAGCCGGCAGGCCTGAAGAGATTTTCAAAGAGTCAGAACCTCTATTCATAGATCCTATTTGGATTTAAATGTCTCTTTTCCGCCATTCTTCGTTAGAGTTTTTTGAATACGCCCCGTATTCCTGCAAAACCTTGCCTCGAATGACGGAAATAGACCATTAGGTGCCAGCATCACCTCCGTGAATACAGGTTCTAAGATAAAGAGAGAAAGAAGAACAGCAATGTCTTTAGAAAATTTGGTAAATAAGGTAATTGATAAGGTTCAGGAAGAATTGCAGGGCAGCTTTGAAGTGGAAGCCAGCGGGCGCCATGTACACCTGAGTCAGAGCGATTTAGAGGCCCTCTTTGGTCCTGGCTATCAATTAACAAAAGCGAAAGATTTATCACAGCCGGGACAGTTTGCCAGTCAGGAAAGGGTGACTCTTGTAGGACCCAAGGGGGCCTTTCACAATGTTGTTATTTTGGGTCCCGTCCGCCAGCATTCGCAGGTGGAAGTTTCCCTGACCGACTGCCTGCAGCTGGGCGTTAAGGCACCGATTCGCGAAAGCGGTGATATTGATGGAACACCGGGTGTCGTTTTGGCCTACGGCGACAAGTGCACTGCGCTGGACAAGGGCTTGATTGTTGCCAAGCGCCATGTCCATATGACGCCAGAGGATGCCAGAAAGGCCAATGTTGAAAACCATGAAATCGTTCAGGTTAAGGTAGAAGGCGACCGACCGCTGATTTTTGATGATGTCGTGATTCGCGTCAGCCCGAAATTTGCAACCTATATGCATATTGACTATGATGAAGCTAATGCCTGCGGTTTCAAAAAGGGAATGCGCGGCCGTATCATCAAGAAAAAGTGAGGCCGGCTGGGAGAAAGGGTTATCAGAATGGAAAATATTGATAAACTTGTTCAACTGATTACAGACCGTCTCTTAGAAAACCTTCAGCAGGCGTCTCAGGCCAAGCGCATCTATCTGCTGGGCCAGGAAAGCACAGCCTCGCTGCTGCTGAGTGAGGGCTACCAGCTGACTCAGGATGCGGAAGAGGCCGACTGCCTGCTGGCGGAAAATCTGAGCTTGGATGCTTATCTGAGAATTGCCTCGCTCTGTCCAATCAATGAAGCAGAAACTCTCCTGCTGAGCGCTCTGCTGGCTGGCAAGGAAGTGTTGGCACCGCTTGAATCCTTCCGTGTCAATCAGTACAAACAGTCTGCCAAGGCTCTCCTCTATCGGGAACTGCAGCAGCAGAAAGCTAAGCTGGAACGGTATGGCCTGTGCTTTTATGAAAAGGACCGCCTCTTAGCTGTTCTGGCGCCCAGTCAGGAAAAACAGCAGGCAGCTGCTTCGGCTTGCAGCGGTCCTGCTGCCAAGACCCGTCTGATAACAGAGGGCAGGCTGAAGGAAATGGGTCTGCGCCAAGGGGACGAATTCCGGATGGACAAGGGCATGATTGTGACGGCTCTGGCCAGAGATTATCTCAAGCGCCATAAAATTAGAATAATAGAATAAAGGAGTTGGTAGGGATGTTTGTTGGTAAAGTGAAAGGAAGCCTCTGGGCTACTAGAAAAGATGAAAATTTGAACGGTCTGAAATTTTTAGTGGTCGAACGGCAGCTAAATGAACATCAAAGCGACCCAGCTCTGGTTATTGTAGCTGATTGCATCGGTGCAGGCGAAGGCGATCAGGTCATGGTCACAACCGGCAGTTCTGCCCGCATGAGCCTGAATAAGGCCAATATTCCGGTAGATATGGTCGTAGTGGCGATTATCGACAAGGTCGAATATCAAAGTGATGAAGAATAATTAGAAACTAAGGTAAAGTTATGAGTGTAGATAAAATTATCATTTACATTATGGTCCTCTTTATGCTGGCTGGTGCTGTGGATAAATGTATCGGCGGTAAGCTGGGACTGAGTGAAAAATTTGAAGAAGGAATCATGGCTATGGGAGCTTTGGCTCTCTCCATGGCTGGGATTATGGTGATTGCTCCGCTCTTGGCCGATGTGCTCAAGCCTGTAATTGTACCGCTTTACGGCTTGGTAGGAGCTGACCCTTCTATCTTTGCGACAACTTTTATCGCAAATGATATGGGGGGGGCTCCTCTGGCTCTTAGTCTGGCGCAGGATCCAGCAGTTGGAAATTTTGCAGCCTTTGTCTTGGGCTCCATGATGGGTCCGACCATTGTCTTTACAATTCCGGTGGCATTGGGCATCATCGAAAAAGACGACCGTCCTCTATTGGCACGGGGCATTCTCTATGGTCTGGTGACTGTTCCAATCGGCTGTCTCTTGGGCGGACTCTTCGTACCGGGGCTGTCATTTGGCACCCTCTTGGTCAATCTGATACCGATTATCATTGTGTCCGGACTGATCTTTGTCGGTTTGCTGCTGGCGCCAAACGGCATGATTAAAGGTTTTGAAATCTTTGGTAAGATTATTGTCATTCTGGCGACTCTGGGTCTGGCCTTTGGTGCAGCTCAGCTCCTGACTGGCAATGAATGGCTCAACAGCCTTTATCCGGTAGGAGCGGAAAAACTGACAGAAGCCTTCGGAGTAGTCGGAACGATTGCGGTCACTCTGGCTGGAGCTTTCGGGCTGGTCGCTGTCTTTACCAAGGTAGCTAACAAACCCCTGTCCGCTATCGGAAAATCTCTGGGCATGAATGAAGTCGGCGCTGCCGGTCTGGTGGCTTCTTTGGCCAATAATATCGCTATGTTCCAAATGCTTAAAGATATGGACAGGCGCGGTAAGATTATCAATGTGGCTTTTGCCGTATCTGCTTCCTTTGTTATCGGCGACCATCTGGGCTTCACAGCCGGTCAAAAACCGGAAATGATTGTGCCGATGATGATTGGTAAATTTGTCGGCGGTATTACTGCTGTGCTGCTGGCATTCTTCTTGACGAAAAAAGAAGCAGAAAGCTAGAAATGGAGGCAGGATATGACAGATGTAAATCGTTCAGACGTGGAAGCATTAGTCCGTAAAATTTTATTGGAAGAATTAGCTGCGGGAGCGGGAGAGAAGAAAGTCAGCAAGGCAGGAGTTGCTTCGATTGCCCTGCCCGGCTTAGATGTCCGGCCGGAAGACCGGCTGGATACCGGCAATCCCGACCACCAAGTCTATACCAGAGATTTGCTGACTCTGGATGAAAGTCCGAGACTGGGTTTGGGGCTGATGACCATGGAAAAGACCACCTTCCCTTGGCATTTGGACTATGACGAAGTGGACTATGTGATTGAAGGCCGGCTGGATATTATCGTCGGCGACGAGCTGATGAGCGCAGGTCCGGGAGAAATTCTCTATATCCCCAAAGGCAGCGATATTCAGTTCTCTGTCAAGGATAAGGCACGCTTTGTCTATGTGACCTATCCGGCTGACTGGCAGAATCAGTAATCCGGAGTAAAGATACAACTGCAGCACAGTGCTTAGACACTTTGCAAATCAAAACCAACTTTCATTAGATCCGACAGACCGGACCTAGAAATGAGAAAGCGAGGCAGGGAGGCTGAGAATCAAAAAAGGCAGCCTGCATCAAAGAGCCTAACTCAAGTTTTGCCTGCATCTCGCTGTTTAGTCTGATTTTGATTTTCTTACGTGGGAGAAAACGGTGCTGTGGTTTGCTATAAAAAAAACAGATAGAAGATGGAGTACCCTGCGAAAAGTTCTGCCGTCTGCTACCTGTACCAAAATGGCTGAATCTTGAGAGCCTTGCCTTTCAAGTGCTTTTCTTGCAGGCTGCTGCTCTCTTAGAATTGGCCAATCTTATTCTATCAGAAAGTACTAAAAGAAGCTACAGTTTTGTACTGCGAATCCTCTTTCTGTTTTTATCCCACATGTCGTTCACTCGCCTTTCTCTGGATGTCAAAGCAAGCGGCTTGTGAATCAAACGATAGACTATACGAAGCCGAGTGCTTTTAGCTTAGCCCTATCTTCGATTTTCAAAGAGTAAGAACAAACCTATTGTAAATCAGTCTGCCTGCAAACCTATCGGAGTGTGATGGAAGTGAAAGCGGAGGAGCAGAAGATAAAATGTAAGCGCTTTATATAAATCTTTGCTAGGCTAGCCAAAGGAGCTATCTTATGGAAAATCAATGCAATATTACAGAATTTGTCGGTGTCAATCCGACAGGTGACACCATTGGCCTTGTCATTGCCAATGTGGATCAGCAGCTTTTGGAAGCGATGAAGCTGGAAAAGAGCTACCGCTCACTGGGGATTGTCGGTGCCCGTACTGGAGCCGGCCCTCACATCATGGCTGCAGATGAAGCGGTCAAGGCGACCAATACAGAGATTGTCAAAATTGAACTGCCCCGCGATACAAAGGGCGGTGCCGGTCACGGAAGTTTAATTATTTTTGGCGGCGATGACGTATCAGATGTTGAGCGGGCAGTTGAAGTGACTCTCAAAGAAGTAGACCGGACCTTTGGTGATGTCTATGCCAATGAAGCCGGCCATATTGAACTGCAGTATACAGCTCGTGCCAGTACAGCCTGTCAGGTCGCTTTTGGTGCTGAGGTCGGTCGGGCCTTTGGTCTGATTGTCGGGGGTCCTGCTGCGATTGGTGTTGTTATGGCAGATACAGCTGTCAAGGCAGCCAATGTCAATGTTTTAGGCTATGCTTCTCCTGGCGGAGGCACCAGCCATTCCAACGAAGTCATCCTCTTTATCAGCGGTGACTCTGGCGCTGTCAGACAGGCCGTCATTTCTGCTCGAGAAGTCGGTAAGAAACTCTTGGGAGCTATGGGGGACAGTCCGACTAATTCACAGCCATCTTACATTTAGAGATAAGAGGGAGAAGTGTCATGAGATCTAAACGTTTTGAAGTATTAAGCAAACGCCCAATTAATCAAGACGGCTTTGTAACAGAATGGGTAGAGGAAGGACTGGTGGCTATGGAAAGCCCCAACGATCCCAAACCCAGCATTAAGATAGAAAATGGCCGAGTGGTTGAGCTGGACGGAAAAGCAAAAGAAGAATTTGACCTAATTGATCAGTTTATTGCCAACTACGGGATTGACTTGAGCCGGGCAGAGGAAGTTGTTCAAATGGATTCCCGCGACATTGCCAATAAAATATTGACACCCCATGTGCCGCGGACAGAAATCATCCAGTTGACCAAGGCCATGACACCGGCTAAGATTGTCGAGGTTGTCAATCAGATGAATGTGGTTGAAATCATGATGTGTCTGCAAAAGATGCGAACCCGCAAGCAGACGGCAACACAGGCCCATGTCACCAATGTCAATGACAATCCCGTACAGATTGCTGCGGATGCTGCAGAAGGAGCCCTGCGCGGTTTTGCCGAGCAAGAGACAACGGTTGCCGTGGTTCGCTATGCGCCCTTTAACGCCCTGTCCTTGATGATTGGCTCTCAGGTCGGCCGCCCGGGTGTCCTGACCCAGTGCTCGCTGGAAGAAGCTACCGAGCTGGACTTTGGGATGCGTGGTTTTACGGCCTATGCTGAAACGATTTCTGTTTATGGTACGGAAGATGTCTTTACAGACGGCGATGATACGCCTTGGTCCAAGGCTTTTCTGGCCTCAGCCTATGCTTCCCGCGGTCTGAAAATGCGCTTTACTTCCGGAACCGGCTCTGAAGTCCAGATGGGTCAGGCAGAAGGCAAGTCCATGCTCTACCTGGAAGCCCGCTGTTTGTATGTCACTAAGGCAGCCGGCGTGCAAGGCACCCAAAATGGCTCTGTCAGCTGTATCGGTATTCCAGCAGCGGTGCCTAGCGGTATCCGTGCAGTCGTAGCGGAAAACCTGATTGCCAGTATGCTGGACTTGGAATGTGCTTCCTCAAATGACCAGACCTTTACCCATTCAGACCTGCGGCGTTCTGTCAGAACTCTGATGCAGTTTGCTCCAGGAACGGACTTTATCAACTCCGGCTATTCAGCAACACCGAACTACGATAATATGTTTGCTGGTTCCAACTGGGATGCGGAGGATTTTGATGACTACAATGTCCTGCAGCGGGACCTGCGGGTGGATGGCGGTCTGAGGCCAGTCCGTGAAGAAGAAGTGGTCAAGGTCAGAAATAAGGCTGCGCGTGTGATGCAGGCCCTCTTTAAAGGCCTAGGTCTGCCGCCGATTACCGATGAAGAAGTCGAAGCGGCCACCTATGCTCACGGCTCCAAAGATATGCCTGAACGCGACAAGGTTGAGGACATCAAGGCAGCCCAAGGCATACTGGAGCGCGGCGTACAAGGAGCTGATTTGATCAAGGCTCTGGCCAACAATGGCTTTCCAGAAGTGGCGACTGAACTGCTTAATCTTTTCAAGCAGCGGGTGGCCGGAGATTTCTTGCAGACTTCCGCTATTTTTGATAAGGAATGGAATGTCATCTCAGCTGTCAACTCACCGAATGACTATGTCGGTGTAGGCACAGGCCACCGCTTAGTCGGCCAGGAATGGGAAAAAGTCAAAGATATTCCGAACGCCATCAATCCGCGGGATATTTAGGAGGTGCCAAGATGACAGAAATAAATGAAACAGTACTGCGCTCCATTATTGAAGAAGTTTTAAAAGAGATTGGACAGCAAAAAAGCGGAGCGGCTGCTCCTAAACCAGAGGAAAAAGCAAGCGTTCAGTCAGCTCCAAGTGAAAAAGCCGTCATTCGAACAGTCGGTGCAGCCCAGCCCAGTCAAGCAGTGGACGAGGTAGTGATTGCGGTCGGTCCGGCTTTTGGGGAGCAGCAGGTCAAAACAATGGTGGATATTCCTCATACAGAAGTGCTGCGCCAGCTGATTGCCGGTATCGAGGAAGAAGGACTCAAAGCACGTATTGTCAAGGTTTACCGTTCTTCTGATGTGGCTTTTGTGGCTGTTGAAGGCGACCATTTATCTGGCTCCGGCATTTCTATCGGCGTCCAGTCCAAGGGCACTACGGTTATCCATCAGCGGGATTTGCCGCCGCTCAGCAATTTGGAACTCTTTCCGCAGGCTCCTCTGCTGACACCGGAGACCTACCGTTTGATTGGCAAGAATGCTGCTAAGTATGCTAAGGGCGAGACCCCCAATCCAGTACCGACCCTTAATGATCAAATGGCCCGGCCTAAGTATCAGGCTTATTCAGCTCTGCTGCATATCAAGGAAACAAAATTGGTAAAAAAAGGCAAGCCGGCTGAAGAGTGCCAGATGATTTAGGGCATACTGTGTCTACAAGGAGAACCATTATGAGTGAATCAGTAGAAATCTTAGTAGAAGAAATTTTAAAAAAACTGAATGAAAAGGAGTCTTCTGCTGAAAGCCAGCAGCTGACTAAGTCGGACGCCGGCGAAGCGACAGCAGCTGACTATCCGATTGCCCAGAAACACCCGGACTGGATTACCGTAGGTCAGGGCAAGAAATTTACAGACATCAGTTTAGACAGTATCTTATCAGGAGAAATCACGGCGGCAGATTTGAGAATCAAGCCGGAAATTTTGATAAAACAGGGTGAAATTGCTAAACATGCTGGCCGTGAATCGATTCAGTACAATTTTTCCAGAGCGGCTGAACTGACCAAAGTTCCTGATGCCCGTGTTTTGGAAATTTACAATGCTCTGCGCCCCTACCGCTCTTCCAAGCAGGAATTGCTGGACATTGCCGATGAGCTGGAGCACCAATACGGGGCCCTTATCTGTGCGGGCTTTGTCAGAGAAGCGGCTGAGAACTATGAGCGCCGCAAGAAACTGAAAGGTGACAACTAGAAGAGAGCAGAAGGAGGAGCAGGCGTGAAACGTATCATTGGAGTAGATATCGGAAATTCTTCCACTGAATCTGCCCTGGCTGAAATAGAAGACGATGGACGCTTTCACTTTCTTGCCTCAGCGCTGGCGGATACCACAGGCATCAAGGGGACCAAGGAAAATGTCAACGGCATCTATGAATCCCTGCGGCTTCTGATACAGCAGACCGAGCTGACCTTAAAAGATGTTGATCTCATCCGAATCAATGAAGCAACACCTGTCATCGGGGATGTTGCGATGGAGACCATTACCGAAACGGTCATAACGGAATCCACCATGATTGGCCACAATCCCCATACGCCAGGCGGTTTGGGGCTGGGAGTCGGCATCACCGTGTCGATTTTGGATCTCATCCATCATCCCATGGATCGGTCTTATGTTCTGGTCGTTCCGAAAATCATTGATTTTGATTTGGTGGCCCAGCTGATCAATGCCTATCTGAAAAAAGGCTATCAGATTAACGGCGCTATTCTGCAGGCCGATGACGGGGTTCTGGTCAATAATCGGATTTCTAAGACCATTCCCATTGTTGATGAAATCATGTACATTGACAAGGTCCCTTTGGGCATGCTGGCTGCAGTCGAGGTTGTGGAGCAGGGCAAGGTCATTTCCCAGCTGTCCAATCCTTATGGTATTGCTACTGTTTTCGGGCTGAATGCCGAGGAAACCAAAAATATCGTTCCTATTGCGCGTGCTCTCATCGGCAATCGCTCAGCCGTGGTGATTAAAACGCCCAAGGGGGATGTGCAGGCCAGAACAATTCCAGCCGGCAGCATTCAGATTATGGGCCAAGACTGTAGCCTGAAAGTGGATATTTCTAAAGGGGCTGATGCTATTATGGAGCAGGTGGTTCAGGCTGGTGACATCAGCAATGTCACGGGAGAGGCCGGTACCAATGTCGGAGGCATGCTGGAAAAGGTCAGACAGACCATGGCTCAGCTGACGGATAAACAGCAGTCAGATATTTCTATTCGGGACCTTTTAGCGGTCAATACCTTTGCTCCTATTTCTGTCCGAGGCGGAGTGGCCGGCGAATTTTCTATGGAACAGGCCGTCGGTATTGCTTCCATGGTGAATTCTGACAAGTTGCAGATGTCCATTATTGCTAAAGAAGTTGAAAAAGAGCTGGGGATTCCAGTTGAGATTGGCGGAGCCGAAGCAGAGTCAGCTATTTTGGGTGCCCTGACGACACCGGGAACGGATACTCCTTTAGCGATTCTTGACTTGGGAGCTGGTTCGACCGACGCTTCTATTATAGATAAAAAAGGCTCTATTCTGGCGGTTCACTTAGCTGGAGCCGGTGATATGGTGACCATGCTGATTCGTTCTGAGCTGGGGCTTGAAAACCATCACTTGGCTGAAGAGATCAAAAAATATCCTTTGGCCAAGGTAGAGAGTCTCTTTCACATCCGGCACGAGGACGGCACAGTGCAGTTCTTTAATCAGCCTCTGTCCAGCGATTTATTTGCCCGGGTGGTCATTGTCAAAGGAAAAGACGAATTTGTGCCTCTGAATGATGGAGACTGTTCGATTGAAAAGATCAGGCTGGTCAGACAGTCCGCCAAGGAGAGAGTCTTTGTCACCAATGCCATACGAGCCCTGACCCGAGTCAGTCCTACCGGAAATATCCGGGATATTCCTTTTGTTGTCATTGTGGGCGGGTCAGCCTTGGATTTTGAAATTCCTCAGCTGGTCACTCAGGCTCTGTCCCAGCAGGCTATTGTAGCCGGCCGGGGCAATGTCCGCGGCTTGGAAGGACCCAGAAACGCTGTAGCAACCGGGCTGATTTTGTCCTATGTCAGAAAGAAAAGAGGTGGCGGAAATGGAATTCCACTATACTAGCAAACCGACCATTCTGCTTCTGGTCAAGGGTCAGCCCCATGAAGCGAAACTGGCCCAGATAGCATATGGTATCGAAGAAGAAGGGATTCCTTTTCAGCGAATCCTGCCAGAAAAAACAGCTAATCTAGTGTCCTTGGCTCATCAAGCTGCCCTGCAGTCCCAGCTCTTGGTTGGCATTGCCTGCGATGAGCAGGATACCGTGCTGCACTATCGCAATCTGCCTGAGGAGAAGTTCGTTTACCGTATCCGGGACTATACAGCAGCTTCTGATAAGGAATTGCGACTATTTGGCAGCAATGCAGCCCGATTGGTCAAGGGAGTCCCTTTCCGCAAGAGTCCAGCGCTGGAGGTATCATTTTGAAGAAAATAATGAGAGGACTGTTGAGAGTCAGTGACAGGAAAAGAGGTGACCAGCATGGATCGATTTGAAGACGCCCAGCTGGAACGGATTGTGGATAGAGCGGTCGAAAGCTGCAGGAGGCTGACTGAGAAGGAGGTAAAGCCCCTTACGATTTATGAGGATGCTTGGAATCTAGTGCTGAAAGCCAGAGAAAAAGCCAATCAGCTGGGCATACAGGTTGTCATTTCTGTGCTGGACAGCAGCGGTCAGGTTGTCATGACCTATCGCATGGAGGATGCGCTCCTGGTCAGCAATGAGATGGCCTATAAAAAAGCTTACACGGCGGTGGGAATGAGAATGCAGTCCAAAGACTTGGCGCCCTTAACGCAGCCGGGGCAGTGGCTGTATCAGCTGGAAACCATGACAGACAATAAAGTGGTCAGTCTGGCAGGCGGCATTCCTATCTACTATCAGGAAAAACTGATTGGCTCTATCGGTGTCAGCGGCGGAACATCTGAGCAAGATCAGGCCGTTGCAGAATATGCAGTCGGTCTGTGATCCTCTTTCTGTTGCAAATTCATACCCTGCGACAGTCGAAGCAGACACTTCCTAGCGGCGGTCTCTGTCTCAGCTTCTTTAAGCGGCTAGCTCCGCCATTGGCAGTATTGAAACGATTATTTTCAATGCTGCTAAATTAGTGCAGGAGTTAGAGAAAGTCCTGTGGGATTTCTCGTTCTCATGACAGGATGAGCAGCTCGCTGCCGTCCTGTCTGCTCCCGCTTAGTTTGCTGCTGTTCATTGAGTATAAATCATTCACATGTCATGTAAGGAGGCATAAAATGGAAAAGTATATGGGCGAGTTTTTAGGAACGCTGGTTCTGATTGTTTTTGGGACCGGCGTGGGTGCATCCGTTAATCTGAATAAGGCACTTGCTAAAGGTTTTGCTCCCAGCTGGTTCACAGTTGTTTTTGCTTGGGGGCTGGCAGTCACTTTAGGTATTTATACAGCAGGTTTTTATGATACGGGCGGCCATCTGAATCCAGCAGTCACCCTTGCCTTTGCAGTTGGAGGAATGTTCCCTTGGAATCAGGTGGCGGGCTATATTCTGGCTCAGTTTTTAGGAGCTTTTTGCGGAGCGGCGATTATTTCCCTTGTTTTCTATCCCCACTTTAAGGAAACCAAGACGGAAGAAGGGAATTCAGTCGGTATCTTTGCAACGGGTCCCGCTATCAAGAATCCAGTCTATAATCTGCTCAGCGAAATTGCAGCAACCTTTTTCTTTATCTTTGTGTTGCTGATGATGACCCATGGAGAGATTACTCCGGGACTGACGCCGCTTTTGGTTGGTTTCCTGATTATGGCGGTCGGTCTGTCTTTGGGGTCCACTACCGGTTTTGCCCTTAATCCAGCCCGTGATTTAGGGCCTCGTCTGGCCTATGCACTGCTGCCTATTCCCAACAAAGGCTCTGTAAATTGGGACTATGCTTGGATTCCTATTCTTGGTCCGATAATCGGTGCCATCATAGCAGTGCTGGCTGTCAATGCTATGTAATATAGGTATTTTAGACTCACACATCAATGGCTTCGCCTTGCTTGACCTTCCTCCGGACTGTTGGATCCTCAACCTAGAAATAAAAGAGTGAATAACTTCAAGCAACGCTTGATGTCAGAGTAGGCTTGCAAGAGTTTGAACAGCGAATGCCAAGCTTGCATCAGCCGCAAAGTCAGTACAGCTGACATTACCTTGCGAAAGCTCCATTCGCTGCCTCAAAACCTCCACTGGAGTTTTTGAGTTTCTCATTGCCTAGTAAGGAGCACAGCTTGCGTATAAAACCTTTATCAATAAGCTGGCTGAAGGAGAAAACAATGTCGAAAAAAATATTCGCAGTCAATGCAGGTAGTTCTTCTTTGAAATTTCAATTATTAGATATGCCTAGCAAACATGTGATTGCCAAGGGGATTTTTGAAAAAATCGGTTCCCAGCAGGGAATCTTCACAATGGAATTTAAGGGACGAAAAGAAAAGGAACTCTTGGATTTGCCTTCCCATCAGTTTGCAGTCCAGCATTTGCTGGATGCTTTATTGAAGCAGCAGGTTATCCGCTCTCTGGATGAGATTGACGGTGTCGGTCACCGTGTGGCTCATGGAGGTGAATCATTTGGTGATTCGGTCTATGTAGATGAGCGGGTCATGAGCATTATTGAAGAACTGGCCTTTTTGGCGCCCAGCCACAATCCGGTTAATCTGACAGGTATTGCCGCCTTTAAAAAAGCTCTGCCTCAGGTCGGCAATGTGGCAGTGTTTGATACGGCCTTTCATCAGAGTCTGAGACCGGAATTTTTCTGCTATCCGATTCCCAGCCGCTATTATGAGCGCTACCAAATCAGGAAGTACGGTTTTCATGGGACCAGCCATCAGTATATTGCTGAGAAAGTCGCTGCCCTTTGGGAAGAGCAGGGCGAATCAGCTGCTGATTTGAGGATCATCAGCTGTCACTTGGGCAATGGGGCCAGTATCTGTGCCATAAAAAACGGCTGCTCTGTGAATACTTCCATGGGCTTTACTCCTCTGGCCGGCCTGATGATGGGCAGCCGTTCTGGAGACATTGATCCTATGATTCTGCCTTTTTTGATGCAGCAGGAAGGTTTAACTGCTCAGGCTATCAGCGATTTGCTCAATAAAGAGTCTGGCTTGCTGGCTGTCTCCCAACTGAGCAATGATGTGCGGGATATTGTAGAAGCCAGTCAGCAGGGAGATGGAAAGGCTGCGCTGGCCTTGCAGATGTTTGTCAACCGTATTGCTCAGACAGTTGCTGCCTACATAACGGATTTGGCTGGTTTGGACGCTCTGGTCTTTACTGCCGGCATTGGTGAGCACTCTGCTCTGATTCGGGAAATGGTGATTAACAAGCTCAACTGTCTGGGCCTGTTCCTTAATCCATCTGCCAATGAGCAGGGCCAGCTCTTCATTCAGAATAAAGATTCAAAGGCAAAAATCCTCATTGTGCCCACTGACGAAGAGCTGATGATTGCTCAGGACACCATGCGGATTTTAGAGCTGGAACAGCAGTCTTCAGAAATCCAGACTCACAAGGTAGCAAGAACAGGCCACACAACTTGAAATAGTTTTTTAGTTTCACTGATAAAAGCAAACTAAAAGACTAAAAAATCTCAATGCAGCAGCTGATTGCTCAAATCAGTTCCTTGGGCTGCTGTCTCCGTTCGCATGCTAAGCCTGGTCAGATTCCGTGCTGAGATGAGCTGAGTTTTGATTTTCTGGCATTTCAGCTGCGCTTTTTAGGACGGACAGATCCTCAAGCTATGCATTCAAATATGACATCACTTCATAATGAAAGCACTCCTTATTTTAA
>NZ_QFAY01000015.1:40808-70298 GCF_017884005.1 Streptococcus panodentis | reverse complement strand
GACTATCTCTTTAAAGCAAAAGGCAACGGCTGTTTTCTAGTCGTTGCTTTTTTTGAAGCCTTTTTGTCCCAGCCTCTTTTTAGAACTTGGCTTCAGGACTGGTTTTACTGTTTCATCCTCAATGATGCTCATCAGCAAATCAGAAAGCCAGCCGCAGTTTGCAGCATTTTTCCAAGAGTATAAAGTTTTTTTCGTCACCCGCCGTTAAAATTTTTTGTCTATATCCAGTCTTTCTGCTGCATGTTGCCTAGATTGACTAAAAAGAAGCGCTTATCCAGCAAAAATCATCGTTTCTCTTATAACCTCATATAAGAAAAAGGTATAGCAGACGGGGACAGTTTTTTGTTATAATAAAAAAGATAATGAAAAAGAAATGAGAAAAAAAATGGCGCAGATTATCGATGGCAGAGGTTTAGCAGACAAGCTGCAGGCAAGATTGGCTGAGAAAACAGCAAAGCTGAAAGAAGAAACGGGACGGGTGCCCGGATTGGCGGTACTGGTAGTGGGCAATGACCCCGCCAGCCAGATATATGTGAGAAATAAAGAGCGTTCGGCTCTGGCCGTCGGTTTCAGAAGCAAGGTAGACCGCCTGCCGGAAGCGACTGGTCAGGAAGAACTGCTGGCCTTGATTGAGACCTACAATCAAAATCCTGACTGGCATGGTATTTTAGTCCAGCTGCCTCTGCCAGCTCATATTGATGAGGAGGCCGTACTGGCAGCTATCAATCCAGATAAGGATGTGGACGGTTTCCACCCTATGAATATGGGCCGGCTTTGGTCCGGCCATCCGGTCATGGTTCCCTCGACTCCGGCCGGCATCATGGAAATGTTTCATGAGTACAATGTGGAGCTGGAAGGCAAAAGAGCGGTTGTCATCGGCCGCAGCAATATTGTCGGCAAGCCCATGGCCCAGCTGCTCTTAGCCAAGAATGCTACGGTAACCCTGACCCATTCCCGCACCCACCATTTGGCGGAAATCGCTAAGAAAGCGGATATTTTGATTGTAGCCATCGGCCGCGGCCATTTTGTGTCCAGGGAATTTGTCAAAGAAGGGGCAGTCGTCATTGATGTGGGCATGAACCGGGATGAAAACGGCCGGCTGATCGGCGATGTCAAATTTGATGAGGTTGCTGAGATTGCCAGCCTGATTACGCCGGTACCTAAGGGAGTGGGCCCGATGACCATCACTATGCTGATGGAGCAGACCTATCAAGCTTTTAAACGGAGTCTTAAAAAATGAAATTTGTCTTTGATTTGGATGGCACCCTGTGCTTTGATTATATGACGATTGACGAGGAGCTCAAGCAGGTTCTACTGACTGCTCCCCATTACGGACATGAGGTTGTTTTTGCTTCAGCCAGATCCTACCGGGACTGTCTGGGACTTTTGGGCTCGGAACTCAGCCAGCAGTTAGTTATTGGCCTCAATGGCGGTTTGGCTTACCAAGGCGGGCAGCTGATCTTTGAGCGGCAGCTGAATCCAGCTAGCTATCAGGCCGTGCTGGACTTCTGTCGGACCTATAATCTGCCTTTTTTCGTAGATAATACTTTTAATTATAGCGGTCAGATTTTGGAGAAAATTCCTTTTATTGCCAGTGTAGATCCGCTTGGCCGAGCCAAGCAGCTGGACTTAGCGGAACTCCAGCATCCCATAAAAATCGTCATCTATATGGGAAATCATGAGCAGCTAGTGGAAGATTTGCAGGCTCAGTTTGAAAATCTGTCTGATTTGACTGTCGACTACCATGAACACGAGCAGTGTTTTTATATCAATCCGGCTGACACCCACAAGGCCTCAACCATTCAGGAACTCTGTGGAGAAAACTATGTGGCCTTTGGCAATGACCAGAATGACATTGAGATGTTTAAGAACTCCCTCTATGCGGTTCAGGTCGGCGATTTCCCGGCTTTGAAAGCTTATGCTGATGATCAGGTGGCCCTAAAAGGCGATTTCATCTACGCTTTGGCTGCAGCTATCCGTCAGGCTTTTCTGGATTTTAAGGGAAAATAAGAATGAAAACAGTCAGCAGATCCTCTGGCTGTTTTTAAGATGTTCCTTTCACAAAAAAACTTTGTTCTTTGGCAGATTAGGGAATTTCTTCTCTGAAGAAAGCCTGCTTTTTTATTTTCAGGCTGAGCTAAAAATATGATAAAATAGGGAAAAGGAGAATGGATATGAAACAGATTGGCCAAGAATTGCTGCAAAAAGTCATCACATCGCGTCCTCTGAACAGCCACAAGGGGGATTACGGCCGGCTGCTGTTAATCGGCGGGACTTACCCTTACGGCGGAGCCATCATCATGGCGGCCCTGGCGGCAGTCAGGAGCGGAGCGGGTCTGGTTACGGCGGCGACGGATCGAGAAAACATCGCTGCTCTGCACAGCCGTCTGCCAGAAGCCATGGCCTTTGATCTGCGGGAGACTGACCGGCTGTTTGAGCAGATGGCCAGAGCGGATGTTGTCTTAATCGGTCCGGGTCTGGCAGAGGGGGACTTTGAAAAGGCTCTTTTAAGCAAGCTTTTGCAGGAAGCAGGAGAAGATCAGGTTTTGATTGTAGATGGCGGGGCTATCTCTCTTTTCAGCCAGGCAGCTCTGTCCTTTCTTAAAGCCCAGGCTATCTTTACACCGCATCAGAAAGAGTGGGAGCGCCTGAGCGGTCTGCCTGTTGCTGAGCAGACAGAGGCTGCTAATCGGGCTGCTGTCAATGCCTTTCCTTTGGGGACAATCCTTGTCCAAAAAAAGCATGGGACAGCAATTTATCAAAGCGGCAGCAGCGAAAGCTGGCAGCTGACAGCCGGCGGTCCTTATCAGGCGACCGGCGGCATGGGGGATACCTTGGCTGGTATGATTGCTGCTTTTGCTGGTCAATTCAAGGAGCAGAGTCTGCTGGACCGGGTTGCTGCCGCAACTCTCCTGCATTCCGTCATTGCAGATGCATTGTCCCGAGAAGCTTATGTGGTTCTGCCGACAGACATCAGTCGGGAAATTCCGCGGTGGATGAAGCTGCTGTGCGAGGAAAAGACAGATTTTTCATGAATTTTTTAGGAAAAGGCTTGTTTTTAAAGCGGTTGCATGTTAATATGAAAAAACAGGGAGAAGAAAGGCGGCAGGATGGTGCAGAAACGAGTCCGGCCTGCGCCTGCTTCCCGCAGGGTTTTTCTCCCTTGTGAATGGAACGTGGGCTTAGCTCTTGGCAAAAAGGATAAAATGTTTTAGAAGCTTCAGCTTCTCTGTCAGTTTTTCTATTTTTGCTCAGCGCTGCTGGCATCCTCGTATCTTGTGGAAGGAGGTATCAGGTATTGGTGAAAGCAACCATGAAAGATGTGGCAGAATTAGCTGGTGTGGGGCTGGGAACGGTCTCACGGGTGGTCAATGGCTACCGCGTCAAGGATTCGACCTATCAAAAGGTTCAAGAGGCGATCGCGCGTCTGGATTATTCCCCTGATGAATATGCAAGAGGCCTGAAAACAAACCGCAGCAATATCGTGGCCTTGATTATTCCGACTATTTGGCATCCTTTCTTTTCGGAATTTGCCTATCATGTGGAAAAGGAGCTTCTGAAAAATCACTATAAGCTCTTTATCTGCAATGCTGATGGGGATGCGGCCAATGAAATCGAGTACATCGAAATGCTGGAGAAAAATAAGGTAGACGGTATTATTGCCATTACCTATTCGGACATTGATAAGTATGTTTCGTCCAGCCTTCCCTTTGTCAGCTTTGACCGCCATTTCTCAGAGAATGTGTCTTATGTGACATCGGAAAATTTCCTAGGCGGACAGCTGGCGGCTCAGGAATTGCTGAAGCGGGGGGCCCGGCAGCTGGCCTATATCGGCGGGACTAATATTCACGAAAATGAGACCAAGCAGAGAAAGCTGGGGTTCACTGCTCAGGCAGAGGCGGAGGCTTGCGCTGTGCTTGAGCTGGATATGGAAGAACCCTTGGTCAATCCTGAAGAACAGATTGAAAGCTTTTTGCGGCTTCATCCTCAGATAGATGGGATCTTTACGGTCAATGATTTCATGGCGCTTCGGGTTATCAAGGTTATGGACAGGCTGGGCAAGGCCGCTCCGGAGGACTATCAGATCATCGGTTTTGACGGTCTGCGCAATGCAGAGGATCAATCCTACCTCCTGTCAACCATCGCCCAGTCTTTGGATCTGATCGCTCAGGCTTCTGTCGACTTGCTGCTGCGTTTAATCAGTCAGCAGCAGCGGGAAAAGACAAGGGTTGCCATTCCGGTTCGTTTTGAAGAAGGCGGCACTACCAAAATCCTGTCCTGAAATTCAAAAAATATCCTAAAAAGCAGTTGACTTTTTATGAAAGCGCTGTTATAATTAAAGTGCAAACGGAAACGTTTCAAAAAAGACAAAAAGGTCATCGGCCTTTCTCTTTTTCAAAGAAAATGGAAACGTTTCAAAAAGGAGGAAATTATGCGTAAAGGTATTGTTCTATCGGTTCTTACAGCCCTGTCGTTAGGATTTTTGGCTGGCTGCAGCGGTTCGGGCAGCGGCTCAAAGGATGCTGCTTCTTCAAACGACATCAAGGTTTGGGTTCAGTTTTCTGACGAGACAGCTGAAGGTAAGGCTTGGGACCAGGTTGTACAAAATTTCAACAAGAAATACGAAGGCAAGTACAAGGTTGTAACCGAGTATATTCCTCGAAGCGGCAGCGGCGGCGGCTATGAAGACAAGGTCAATGCGGCTATTACCACCAACAGTCTGCCGGACGTCATTACTCTGGATGGTCCTAATACAGCAGCTTATGCCCAGTCAAAAGTCATCACTCCGCTGGATGATTATGTCAAAGATGATGATATGGACGATGTTCTGGACAGCATCAAGCAGCAGGGGACTTACGACGGCAAATTCTATGCTTTTGGCTATTCAGAATCCAGTGTCGGCATTTACTATAATAAAAAGATGTTCAAGGAAGCAGGCATTGATGAAGCCAGTCTGCCAAGCTTGGAAAAGCCATGGACTTGGGATGAATTTAAGGCCATCAGCAAAAAACTGAAAGACCACTTCAAGGAAGCAGCTATTGACTTCCGTCTCAATTCCAATGATGAAATGCTGCCCTATGCATATATGCCGCTCATCTGGTCTAATGACGGAACAGTGGTAAATGATGACGGCACTAAGGCTGAAGGTTATTTCAATGCTAAGGAAAGTGTGGAAGCTATCCAGTTTATCCAAGATTTGGTCAAGGAAGGCTATACAACTGTCAGCCCGGTTGAAAAAGGCTTTGAGACAGGCCAGTACCCAATGGTTCTCAGCGGTTCGTGGACAATTGCTGATTTGGAAACCAATTATAAGGACATTGACTTTGGCATTCTGCCTTATCCGGTATCCAATACAACGAAGAAATTAGTGTCTCCTTCAGGCAGCTGGCAGCTGGGTGTGACTGAAAAGTCCGATAAGAAGGAAGCGGCGGCTGAGTTTGTCAAGTTTGCAACCAATACGGAATCAAGCGAAATCCTCAGCTTGGGCAACAGTGTGCTGCCAATCCGTAAATCCACTATTGAAAATATCAAGGATAAGGTTTCTGAACCAATGAAATTTTTGATGGAGCAAAATGCAGCAACTGCCCATGCACGCCCGGTTGTGGTGGCTTATCCGCAGGTATCCCGCTCCTTCCAGCAAGCCATGCAGGATATCAGCTACTATGAAGAAAATCCAAGTGTTCAGAAAGTGCTGGATGCGCGTGCCAAAGAAATGCAGGCAGCCATTGATCAAGCTCTGAATAAGTAATACTCAAAGAAAATGGACTGTTGACAAGGGATAAGAATAAGGTCAATAGACGATAAATTGTCTCATTGATTTACGAGGCTGGCTGTTTTTAGGCGGTGTCTTCCAAAAGATGCATCCCTCTGTGGGTGAGGACGCAGCCATCCCATCATGGGAGTCTGTCCCAGCCTCATCTTCGATGTTCAAAGAGTATCAGATCAGATTTGCTGCTTGTTCATGCAATCTAGGGATGGGGCACAACCGAGTATGAGGTGCGGCCTCGTCCCTGTTTTATTCTCCTGCTCATATGCATTTCTTTTCTTAAGTGATGACGCAAAAAGGAGATAAACCAAACAGCGGTATGAGTCTGCAGGCGCTATCAGGCTGCCAGTCTGTCGGACGGACTCTGAATCCGAATGAAAGGGAACTATTCATGAAGCAAAAGAAACGTCAGAAATTAAAAGAAAATCTCTTGGGCTACGGCTTTCTGTCGCCGGCCCTGATTCTACTATTGGTTTTCTTGGTGATTCCGGTTGGAATGGTTGTCTATTATGCTTTTACAGACTACTATCTGCTGACACCGGACGCCCGCAAGTTTATCGGCTTTGACAATTTTATCCGGCTGGCTAAGGATCCGACCTTCTTCAAAAGTGTCCTAAATACCGCTCAGTTTGTTGTCTGGATCATTCCGGTTCAGCTGGGAGCAGCATTGGGCATGGCATTGATTGTGAATAAAAAACGTAAGGGCAATATGTTCTTTAAGGTTGCCTTCTTTGCGCCGGTGGTTATGTCTCTGGTCGTTATTTCCATTCTCTGGCTCTATCTGCTCAATCCCAATAATGGTCTCTTGAATGCACTGTTGGACAAGGTTGGGATTGCCGCTCAGCCTTTCTTGCGGAGCCCCAAGCAGGCCATGTATGCGATTGTCTTTGTTTCTGCCTGGCAGGGAGCCGGCTATCAGATGCTGCTCTTTTTGGGCGGTATGCAGAATATCCCGCAGGATGTCTATGAGGCAGCAGAGCTGGATGGCTTTAGCAAGTGGGAGCAGTTCCGCTATATTACCATGCCGCTCTTAAAGCCAACAGCCCTTTTCGTTTTGCTGACGACACTGATTTCAGCCTTTAAGCTGATTGTGCAGCCGATGGTAATGACCCAGGGCGGCCCGATGAACTCAACTATTACGATGGTTTATTACATTTACCAGCAAGGTTTTACAGACCGCTTAGTCGGCTACTCTAGTTCCATTGCACTGGTATTTACGACCTTGATTGGCATGATTAGCCTGGTCCAAAGACGTGTACTGAAGGAGGATGAATAGAATGAAAGGTATCAAAGCAGGAACGGTTCTGGAATATATCCTCTTGCTCCTCTTGGCAGCCCTCTTTCTCTTTCCGATGATTTGGATGGTGGTGTCTTCTATGAAGCCGGAGGCAGATGTCTACAAAAATCTGAGCAGCTGGCAGGCTTTTTTGCCCAGTCTGAATCCGGCCAACTGGTTTAAACCCTATCAGGAAGTGCTGGAGCGCTTCAGTATCCTGACCTATCTGGCCAACAGTGTGTTTTATGCGGGGACTTTTGCACTGGGTTCTATTATCGTGAATTCTCTGGCCGGCTTTGCCTTTGCCAAGATTGATTTTTCCGGCAAAAAGCTGCTCTTTGGTTTTCTTCTGGCTTTGCTGATTATTCCCATGGAGACTATGCTGATTCCGCAGTTTACCATTATCAATGCTCTGGGTCTGGTCAACAATCGCTTGGCGGTTATTATTCCCGGCCTGGCCAGTGTCTTTAATATCTACCTTTTCAGAAATTTCTTTATTGCCATTCCAGAGGAAATCATTGAATCAGCCCGTATGGACGGCGCAGGGATTTTGCGGATTTTCTGGCAGATTATGCTGCCCATGTCTAAGCCTGCTGTTGCAACGGTCGGCGTGCTGTCTTTCATTTCCAGCTGGAATGATTACATCTGGCCGCTCATGGTCTTGACGGATTCGTCCAAGTTTTCCATGCAGGTTGCGATTACCACTATCAACACGACTCAGCCGGTTTATATCAATCAGGTAATGGCTGTGCTGACCATTTCCACGATTCCGCTGATTCTGGTTTATATCGTTGCTCAAAAATACATCATCCAAGGTTTGGGTGGTTCAGGTACAGGAATTAAGTAGGTCGGTCTATGAAAGAGAAAATTACAGAAGCGAACCGCTTCATAGAGGCACATCGCCATAAGGTCAAGGAGCAGTACAGAGGACAGTTCCACTTGCTGCCGCCTATTGGCTGGATGAATGACCCCAATGGTTTTGTCTATTTCAGAGGGGAATACCATCTTTTTTATCAATTTTATCCTTATGACAGCGTTTGGGGGCCGATGCACTGGGGGCATGCCAAGTCCAGAGATTTGCTGCACTGGGAGGAACTGCCGGTCGCGCTGGCGCCGAGTGAGGACTATGACCGTGACGGCTGCTTTTCGGGAAGTGCTCTTGTAGTTGATGACCAGCTGGTCTTGATGTATACAGGGCATGCGGAAGATGCAGAAAAAAGGACAGAAACCCAGTGCATTGCTGTGTCAAAAGACGGTCTGACCTTTGAGAAATATGCTGGAAATCCGGTCATTGCCCAAGAAGAGATTGCAGGGATTGCTGATATAGCAGATTTTCGAGATCCAAAAATATTCAAGCAGCAGGACAGCTATTATGCTGTAGTGGCCTCTAAAACAGAGGATAAGCGCGGGCAGATTCTGCTCTTTGAGTCCAAGGATTGCCTGCACTGGTCCTTCAAATCCGTTCTTTTGGAAGGCCGGGCTGGTCAGGGCATTATGTGGGAGTGCCCGGATTTGTTTCAGCTGGATGGCAAATGGGTGCTGCTCCTGTCTCCGATTGAGATGGAGCGTCAGGAGGAGCAGTTTTGGAATCTCAACTCTACTCTGGCTTTCATCGGTCAGGTAGACTGGCAAAGCGGCCGTTTTATGGTTGAAAACAGTCATGAAATTGACGGCGGGCTGGATTTTTATGCACCTCAGACCTGTGTCAATGATCAGGGGGAGCGTTACTTGGTGGCCTGGATGCAGATGTGGCACCGCACCATTCCGCCGCATCAGCTGGGACATGGCTGGTCCGGTATGATGACCCTGCCGCGCAAGCTGTCGGTCAGAGATGGCCGTCTGCATCAGGAAATTCCCGAAAGCTTTTTCGCTTTTCTGGATTTACAGGAGGAGTATGTCCATAATGCTGGTCAGGCTGATCTGCACTTTGCCAATCTGATTCAGCAGCAGCAGTATATCCGTCTGAGCTTGGAAACAGCCAGTGATGTTGAGCTGGCCTATGCCAGAAATCCTCAGACTGGTGCTGCAATCAGTCTCAGCTATTCCCATAGTCAGCATATCCTGCAGCTCAGCCGTGAGGGAGCAGGGCATAAAATTTCCGGGCAGGAGCAGCCTTATCTGGATACACGCCTGATGAAGCTGGAAAATCAGGACCAGCCCTTCGTTTTAGAACTGGTTCGCGACACCAGCTCCATAGAGGTCTTTCTTAACGGTCAGACCATGTCCATGACTTTTTATGAAAAGGATGCGGGCAGTGATCTTTTCTTAAGGACTGCTGGTCTGGGTGCAGGCAGTTTGGAACTCTATGCCATTCGATCATGAAGAAAGAGAAGAAGTATGGTAGAACTAAATCTGAAAAACATTTACAAAAAATATCCCAACAGCGAGCACTACTCGGTGGAGGATT
Organism: Streptococcus panodentis; assembly: GCF_017884005.1. Lineage (GTDB taxonomy): Bacteria > Bacillota > Bacilli > Lactobacillales > Streptococcaceae > Streptococcus > Streptococcus panodentis. The sequence goes on along the minus strand of NZ_QFAY01000015.1, from coordinate 60,848 downwards.
TCAATCTGGATATTAAGGACAAGGAGTTTATCGTCTTTGTCGGCCCGTCCGGCTGCGGCAAGTCGACCACCCTGCGCATGATTGCGGGGCTGGAGGACATCACTGAGGGGACAGCCTCCATCGACGGCAAGGTGGTCAATGATGTGGCGCCCAAGGACCGGGACATCGCCATGGTTTTCCAGAACTACGCCCTCTACCCCCACATGACCGTCTATGACAATATGGCCTTCGGGCTCAAACTGCGCAAGTACAGCAAGGAGGACATTGACAGACGGGTCAGCGAGGCTGCGGAAATCCTGGGTCTCAAGGAATTTCTCAGCCGCAAGCCGGCGGACCTGTCCGGCGGCCAGCGCCAGCGGGTGGCCATGGGCCGGGCCATTGTCCGTGATGCAAAGGTTTTCCTCATGGACGAGCCCCTGTCCAATCTGGATGCCAAACTTCGCGTTTCCATGCGGGCGGAGATTGCCAAGATTCACCGCCGGATTGGGGCGACGACCATCTATGTGACCCATGACCAGACCGAGGCCATGACCCTGGCCGACCGCATTGTCATCATGTCGGCGACCAAGAACCCAGCCGGCACGGGGACGATCGGCCGCATCGAGCAAATCGGTACGCCGCAGGAGGTCTACCATCACCCGGTCAATAAGTTTGTGGCCGGCTTTATCGGCAGCCCGGCGATGAACTTTCTGACGGTGAGGCTGGAGGGCTCAGAGATTGTGGCTGAGGGGCTGCGGCTCAAAGTGCCGCAGGGAATTCTCAAGACCCTGCAGGACAGGGGCTATGAGGGTAAGGAATTGATCTTCGGGATTCGGCCGGAGGACATCAATACCGAGGCGGCCTTTCTGGAGACCTTCCCGGACTCAGTGGTGCATGCGACCATCTCTGTATCGGAACTTCTGGGGTCTGAGTCCCACCTTTACTGCCAAATCGGCTCCCATGAATTGATTGCGCGGGTGGACGCCCGGGACTACCTGCAGACCGGTGCCGGCATTGATCTGGGCTTCGACCTCAACAAGGCCCATTTCTTTGATGCAGAGACTGAGCAGGCGGTTTAGTATACTCAAAGTCAATCGAAGATAACAAGGGATAAGCGTCCAGTCAGCGGGCAATACCTCATCTCATTGCCTCACGGAGCTGAAACGCTTTTGTTCCAGCCTCTCTGTCCCGCTGCCAAAACTGCCGCAAACCGATGCCGGCATGATGGGAGCCTCTCTCAGCTCCTCTTCGATTTTCAAAGAACCGCCTGAAACCTTTCTATATTTGCTCCTTATAAAATGGGCGGTGGGACAGAACTAAATTTTGAAAAAATTTAGTTCGTCGTCCCAGCCCCGCGAGGATGATTAGGAGCTTTTTGGAGTCTAAAAGACGAACAAAAAGTCCAATCAGCTACCGCGTCAAGAGTTTTTTTCCAAAACAAAGCGAGACTGAAAGACTTTTTATACGGTATCTTCCCAAAGATAGCTCCCTCTGTGGGTGAGGGCGCAGCCATCATGGGAGTCTGTCTCAGCCTCTTTTATATTCAGATTCGATGATACTGCTCAATGGCAGCCATCAGCAAACCAGGCAGGAGCTGCCCCATCAAAAACACTTGTAGATGAAAGACCGCAGGGAAGTGTCAAAAGCAGGGCAGGGCGACGCTGACATAATTTGAAGAAATTTTCGAAGAGTACAAGAAACAATCAGTATGCGTCAAACAAAAAAACATCACTCCAGTCTGTTAGCTTGAAGTGATGTTTTTAGCTAGGATGCATTTTTTAACCTAGTAGGGTGACAACGATGGGGACCACGATGACAAAGAGAAGAGTCGAGAGCGTAACGACATTGGTGGAAAATTCAACATCGCCATCGCCTTGGCTGGCCAGAATGGGCAGAACGGCCAGAGCCGGAGCAGCTGACTGAACAACGAAGGTCTTGAATTCGGCTGTCGGCATACCGCTCGCCGCCATTTTCAGCAGAACATACATGATAGCTGGCGCTAGGATAAAGCGGCCGACAAGGGTGATGATGGTATCGCGATTAAAGCGGATGGTTTTCAGGCCGGCCTTCGCTAGGACAATTCCGATATAAATCAGAGACAGCGGTGTGACCAAGTTTCCGATGTAGCCTAAGGTGCTGCTGGCAAAGTCAGGCACTGGAATCTTCAGCAGCAGGAAAACCAGAGCAACTAAAAATCCAATCAGCGGTGCAGGCAGCAGCTTTTTCCAATTAAAGGCAGCTGCCTGTTTGCTTTGGCCGGACTTGCTGTCAGTTGTCATCAGATAAACGCCCAAGGTCCAAGTCGAAATAGTATTGGTAATGTAATAAATCAGAAAATAGGGCAGGGCTTCATTGCCAAAGAGGGCGATATTGAGGGGCAGGCCGATAAAAATGGTATTGGCATTGACAAAGGTATTGATCATGGTTGCCCTGCGGCCGGGCCGGACACGGAAGATGTTAACCGCTGCAAAGGCCAAGATATAGCTGAGGATAAAGGCGGAAAATGTATAGATAAGGCCGCCGGACAGACTGACCAGCTTGTCAACGGTCAGATATTTGAGGACAGAGACAAAGATTGAAACCGGCAGGGCCACATTCATAATCAGTTTAGAAAGATTAGCAGCAAAACTGTCTTCAAACCAGCCTCGGACCTGCAGAAAGTAGCCCAAAATAATGATGACAATAATCGGAATAATGCTTTGAATAGAAGTGAAGAAGATTTCCATAGAAAAGAACACCTCCTAGTATTGAGGATACCATTTCAAGTCTTGCACTGCTTTTTTCATATCCTTTTCCTGACTTTGGGCCAGGCCTTGCTCCTGTGCCTTTTGGGCGACAGCTTCTGCAACCTTGACAGAAACTTCTGCTACATTTGCAAAGGGCGGCAGGACTGGGGCACCCGGCTGGCTTAGGTCTACAATCCCGCTGAGGGCATGGGCGGCCGCACCAATCATCTCATCGGTCAGCAGTTTGGCTTCAGATGCCAGCATACCGAGACCCAGACCGGGATAGATGAGGGCGTTGTTAGCCTGGCCGATTTGGTAGGAAACGCCTTTATGGTCAACATTGTCTGCTGGAATCCCTGTGGCAACAAAAGCCTTGCCGTCTGACCATTCAATCAAATCTTTGGCAGCTGCTTCTGCTAATTTTGTGGGGTTGCTGAGCGGGAAAATGATTGGGCGCTCTGTGTTGGCACACATGGCTTCGACAACTTCCTTGGTGAAACTGTTAGGCTGTGTAGAGGTTCCGACCAAAATCGTTGGCTTGACCGTTTTGACGACAGCCAGAAGATCTGTTAAGGCATCCGCATTGGCGAAATCCGACCGCTTTTTAGCGAAAGGTCTTTGCTCAGGTGTCAAATCGTCCATGTCATCAAAGAGCAGTCCCTGCTTGTCAACCATAAAGAAACGCTGATAGGCTTCCTCTTCTGAGAGGCCTTGGTCAACCATCTCGCTCAGGACACGGGAAGCAATTCCCGCACCAGCTGTTCCGCCGCCGTAGCAGAGATAGACTTGGTCTGTCAGCTTTTCGCCTGTAATATCCAGCGAACCGTAAATCCCGCCCAGCGTGACAATGCCGGTTCCCTGAATATCATCATTGAAGGTAGGGATTTTATTCTTGTACTTCTTGAGGATAGTGGCAGCATTGAGACGGCCGAAGTCTTCCCAGTGCAGGTAAAGTTTAGGGAAGAGCTTTTCAGCAGTCTCAACAAATTTTTCAATGAAATCATCGTAAGCTTGTCCGCGGACCCGTTCGTGGCGGTTGCCCAGATAGTTAGGATTGTCCAGCAATTCCTTGCGATTGGTGCCGGCATCAATTACCAAAGGCAGCACCGTCGCAGGGTCAATCCCCGCAGCACCGGTGTAAATCATGAGCTTGCCGACAGAAATGTCTACCCCATTGGTCCCCCAGTCGCCGATACCGAGAATCCCCTCAGCATCTGTCACGACAATCAAGCGAATATCGCGGTCTCCTGCTGCATTTTTGAGCGTGGCTTCGATATTTTCGGGGTGATGGATATCCAGATAGGCTGCATACTGCGGATCTACGAAGAGGTCGCTGTAGCCTTCGATCGTTTCAGCAATGGTGGGGTCATAGACGATGGGGTTAAACTCTCCGATATGCTGGCTGAAGAGATAGTAGAAAAGCCGGCGGTTGGTATTGAAAATCTCCATCAAAAAGAGCCGTTTCTCCAGATTGCTTTGTTTTTTGAGGTAATGCTGATAGGTCTGCTCGGCCTGTTCTTCAATGGTCTGTACAGAAGGCGGCAGAAGTCCTACCAGTCCCAGTTCCTGACGTTCTGCCTGTGTAAAAGCTGTTCCCTTATTTAAAAAAGGGTTATTGAGCAGTTCATGTCCTTTCATGTGTCTTCCTCCGATAAATATTATTGATAAGAAAGTTTTCTTACGCTTACATCATACTGCTCTGCTCTCCTTATAGTCAAGTGCCGCAGTTCTTATAAAAAATATTTATAGACAGTTCAATTTATGGTAAAATAAGAGCTAAAGGAGGGCAGCATGAATATACGCGATTTGGATTATTTTTATCAGCTTTCTGTCTTAAAGTCTTTTACAGAAACGGCCCAGCATTTTCAGGTCAGCCAGCCCACTATTACCTATGCTGTAAAACGGCTGGAGAAGGAATTTCGCTGCCTTCTGGTGGAGAAAACTTCTGCCAACCGGGTCGCTCACTTGACGGTTCAGGGCAGGATTCTGGCGAATCTGGCCCAAGATATGCTGCTGAGGGTAGAGAAAGCGGACAAGGCCATTCAAAGAGCCAATCAGCAGGAAAGCAGACTGGGCTTTCCTCCCATCATTTCAGAAGATGTCTTTTCACGATTGGACGCTCCTGAGGAGGAATTGGCCCTGCTAAAATCAGTTACCTTGGTACGCGGCGGTTCTAAGGAGCTGTTGGATGCTCTCCTGGCCGGAGATTTGGACATGAGTCTTCTGGGCAGCCTTGAGCCTCTCAGCTATCCAGAGCTGGTCAGCAGAGAGCTTTACCGCAGGGAATTTTATCTGGTCATGTCAGCTGAACACCCTCTGGCAGAAAGCAGGGAGCTGAGCTTTGAAGCGGTTTTGCAGGAGAAGTTTATCCTGCTGGATGAGCACAATGTGCATCTGGCTGCCTTTCACCATCTCAACAGCCGCTGCCAGCATGCTGCTGAAATCGCTCTGAAACTGGATGATCTGATGTTTATCGGACAGATGCTTCGCAAAAATATGGGAATCAGTCTCCTGACAGACACCATGATGACCAATGAATTTGCTGATTTAGTCAAAATCCCGCTGGCTGCAGCGGATAAAATTTATTTCCATGTATCCTATGCCTATCCCCAAAAGCATGTCTTATCCGAACAGCTGGAGCCTTTTGTCAAAGCTTTGGAGCAGATAGAGCAGTAGGAGATTGCTGAGGCAGAATCGTGAGGACTCTGTGATGATTGATTCCCTTTGATTCGATTGAACAGAGGCTGTTTTTTCTGTCCTGTCCTGCAATTTTCCAAGGCTGAGACCGATATTTTCCGCACTTTTTTGGTATAATGAAAGTTATGAAAAAATCAGAAAGGAAGCGCTATGCCAGATTATTTGTCGGTTTCGACCCTGACCAGATACCTGAAGCTGAAATTTGAGCGGGATCCTTATTTGGAGCGGGTTTATCTGACCGGCCAGGTTTCCAATTTCCGCCGGCGGCCCCAGCATCAGTATTTTTCTCTCAAAGATGAAAAGGCTGTGATTCAGGCGACTGTCTGGTCCGGTGTCTATCAAAAGCTGGGCTTTGAGCTGGAAGAAGGCATGAAAATCAATGTCATCGGCCGGGTGCAGCTTTATGAGCCGGGCGGGTCCTATTCTATTATCATTGAAAAGGCAGAGCCGGACGGCATCGGAGCTTTGGCCATCCAGTTTGAACAGCTCAAGAAAAAGCTGGGTGAGGAAGGTCTTTTTCAGGAACGCTTCAAGCAGTCCTTGCCCCAGTTTCCTAAGAAAATCGGTGTTGTCACCAGTCCCAGCGGCGCTGTCATCCGTGACATTATCACCACCGTCAGCCGCCGTTTTCCCGGTGTTGGCATTCTTCTCTATCCGACCAAGGTGCAGGGAGAAGGCGCGGCCGGCCAAATTGCAGCCAATATTCGCCGGGCCAATGAACGGGATGACTTGGACGTGCTGATTATCGGCCGGGGCGGCGGTTCCATTGAGGACCTTTGGGCATTTAATGAAGAAGAGACCGTCCGGGCCATTTTTGAGTCAAGGATTCCGATTATTTCCAGTGTCGGTCATGAGACAGATACGACGCTGGCTGACTTTACAGCCGACCGCCGGGCTGCAACGCCAACGGCTGCAGCTGAGCTGGCAACGCCGGTCACCAAGCTGGATTTGCTGGGGCATCTGCAGCAGCAGGAAAACCGTCTGGTAAGAGCCGCCTCCAATCGGATCAGCTATCAGCGGGAACGCCTTCATACATTAGCCCAGTCGGTTATATTCCGCCAGCCCGAGCGGCTTTATGACGGCTATTTGCAGAAATTGGATCAGCTCAATCTGCGATTAAAGCAGAAAATTCGCGAATATTATAGTGAGGAGCAGCAGCGGGTCCGGATCTTGCAGCACCGTCTGGAAAGTCTGAGTCCGCTGGGCCGGCTGGAACGTTACCAAGAACGTCTGAGCCAGCAGGAGCGCCTGCTCCGCAGCAATATGGCGGTCATTTATGATCAGAAAGTGGCCCAGGTTCAGAGACTGTCTGATGCGCTGCTCATGCTGGATACCAGCCGGATTGTCGCGCGGGGCTATGCTATTGTCCAAAAGAATCAAAAGGTTGTCGAGTCCGTCGCAGCCGTACAAGAAAAAGATCAGCTGACCCTGCTCATGCGGGATGGCCAGCTGGAAGTTGAGGTGAATCATGTCGAAAGAAAAGAAATTTGAAGCGAATCTGGCAGATTTGGAGGCGATTGTCCAAAAGCTGGAAAACGGCGATGTCGCTCTGGAAGAAGCGATTGCAGAATTCCAAAAGGGCATGCAGCTTTCAAAAGAGCTGCAGAAGACACTGGATCAGGCGGAAAAGACGCTGGTCAAGGTCATGCAGGCAGACGGAACAGAAACGGATATGGAATGACGAGAGATGAGAAAATCAGGCAGCTAGAGCTGACGATTGATGAATTTTACAGGCAAAAACAGATATCTCCTGACTTGACAGAGGCCATCCTTTACTCGCTTCAGGCAGGCGGCAAGCGTCTCCGGCCCCTGCTGCTCTTGGAGCTGATTGAGGGCTTTGGCTTGGAGCTGACGCGGGCCCATTATCAGGCAGCAGCTGCTCTGGAGATGATTCACACCGGCAGCCTCATTCACGATGATCTGCCGGCTATGGACAATGATGACTACCGCCGCGGCCGTCTGACCAGCCACAAGAAGTTTGGCGAGGATATGGCCATTTTGGCTGGGGACTCCCTCTTTTTGGACCCTTACGGCCTTTTGGCTAAGGCTGAGCTGCCCAGTCAGGTAAAGGTGGACCTGATTGCTGAGCTGTCTCAGGCTGCGGGGACCTTTGGCATGGTGGCCGGGCAGGTCCTGGACATGCAAGGGGAAGGCCGAGACAGCAGTCTGGAAGAGCTCAAAAGAATCCATGCTAACAAGACGGGAAAACTCCTGACCTATCCCTTCGTGGCTGCTGCTTTGATTGCTGGGGCGGAGCCGCTCATTCAGGACAAGCTGCGCCGCATCGGTCAGCTTTTGGGGCTGGCTTTTCAGGTAAGGGATGATCTGTTAGATGTGACAGCCAGTTTTGAGGAGCTGGGCAAGACCCCGCAGAAAGACTTGGCAGCGGCCAAGTCCACCTACCCAGCCCTTCTGGGGCTGGAGGAGGCGGCAGCCTTTTTCAACGACTGTCTTGATCAGGCCGCAGTCCTCTTGACTGATGTGGAGCGCAGCGCGGTTTTTTCCGGTACTGAAATAAAAAAAATAATAGAAGGTTTACGATTGAATGGCTAAGGAAAGAGTAGATGTTCTGGCCTATAGACAGGGACTTTTTGAGACCAGAGAGCAGGCCAAGCGCGGAGTCATGGCCGGTTTGGTCATCGCTGTTCGTGACGGCCAGCGGTTTGACAAGCCCGGTGAGAAGATTGAGGAGACGACAGAGCTCAAACTCAAAGGGCAAAAACTTCCCTATGTCAGCCGCGGCGGGCTGAAGCTGGAAAAAGCGCTGCAGGCTTTCGGCCTCTCAGCGGCAGGTAAAATTGCGCTGGATATTGGCGCTTCAACCGGCGGCTTTACGGATGTTCTGCTGCAAAAGGGAGCGGCCTTGGTCTATGCAGTTGATGTCGGCACCAATCAGCTGGCCTGGAAACTCCGTCAGGATGAGCGGGTCGTCAGTATGGAGCAGTTCAATTTCCGCTATGCGCAAAAAGCAGATTTTGAAAAGGAGCCCAGCTTTGCCAGCATTGATGTCAGCTTTATCTCGCTCGGCCTGATTCTGCCGGCTCTGCAGCAGATTTTGGCTGCGGAAGGGCAGGTGGTGGCCCTGATTAAGCCTCAGTTTGAGGCCGGCCGGGAGCAGATTGGCAAGAAAGGCATTGTCAAAGATCCAAAGGTGCATGTGACCGTGCTGGAAAAGGTCACTGCCTTGATGCTGGAGGCTGGCTTTTCAGTCAGGGGACTGGATTTCTCCCCTATTCAGGGCGGACAGGGCAATGTGGAATTTCTGGCTTATCTGCAGAAGAGCCCTCAGCCGGAAAATCAAGTGAAAGAGTTGATACAGGCTGTTGTTGAGGCAGCCCACAAGGAATTTAAGGATGAATAAAAAGGATAGATTAGAAAAGATTAGACGTTTTGTCAGCGACTATGACATCGGAACTCAGGAGGAAATTGTCGAACATCTCAGGCAGTCAGGGATTACAGCCACTCAGGCGACTGTTTCCCGCGACATCAAGGAGCTGGGCATTGTCAAGATTCCGCTCAAGGACAATACTTATATTTATGAGCTGCCCAAGACGATGACCAGCAGTCTGCGTCTGGCAGAGAATAATATTCTGTCCTGCCATGTTTTGGGAAATATGATTAACCTGACTCTGGTGCCGGGCAGCACAGCCTTGGTCAAACGCCACCTGCGGACGGAGTTCGCTCAGGAGCTGTTCAGCATTATCGCCGATAATGACAGTATTCTTATGGTAGCAGTGACCGAGCAGGCTGCTGACAGCATTTCAAATATCATTCATCATTGGTAGGAAAGCCTATGTTATTAGAAATTTCAATTAAAAACTTTGCCATTATCGAGGAGATTTCCCTCAGTTTTGAGCAGGGAATGACTGTTCTGACTGGGGAAACCGGGGCCGGTAAATCCATCATCATCGATGCGATGAATATGATGCTGGGCAGCCGGGCGACCACGGATGTCATCCGCCACGGGGCAGCCAAGGCTGAGATTGAGGGCTTTTTTTCCTTGGAAAACAGCCGGGCGCTGCAGGAGCTCTTTGAAGAGCAGGGCTTGGAGCTGACAGATGAGCTGATTATCCGCCGGGAAATCCTGCAAAACGGCCGCAGTGTCAGCCGGATTAACGGCCAGATGGTCAATTTGTCAGTCCTGCGGGCTGTCGGCCAGCATTTGGTAGACATCCACGGCCAGCACGATCAGGAAGAGCTCATGCGCTCTCAGCTCCATATTGCCATGCTGGATGCGTTTGGTCATGAAGCGTTTCAGGAGCTCAAAGGGCGTTATCAGGAGACCTTTGACCGCTACCGCAAGCTGCGCAGACAGGTCCTGACCCTGCAGAAAAGCCAGCAGGAGAACAAAGCGCGGATTGACATGCTGGAATTTCAGATTGCCGAGATTGAAAGCGCAGATTTGAAGAGCGGCGAGGACTTGGCCCTGCATCAGGAGCGGGACCGCCTGCTCAATCACAAGCTCATTGCCGATACGCTGACCAATGCATCCCGTTTGCTGGATAATGAGGAATTTTCCAGTCTGGCCAATGTCCGCTCAGCCATGAATGATCTGGAATCAATCGAAGAATACGATCCGGCATACAAGGACTTGGCAGGAAGCCTGTCCGACAGCTACTATGTTCTGGAAGATGCAGCTAAACGCTTAGAGGATATTCTGGATGGGCTGGATTTTGACAGCAGCCGGCTTCTGCAGCTGGAGAGCCGTTTGGACTTGATTAACAGCATCACCCGCAAGTACGGCGGCGGAGTTGATGATGTGCTGGATTATTTTGCTCAGATTTCAAAGGAGTACCATCTGCTGACTGGCAGCAATCTGTCTTCGGATGATTTAGACAGGGACCTGAAGCTTCTGGAAAGGGAGCTGGTCGGTCTGGCTCAGGAACTCAGTCAGGCCCGGCATGAACTGGCCCAGCAGCTGGAAGCAGAAATCAAGCAGGAGCTGCAGGATCTCTATATGGAAAAGGCCGATTTTCGGGTGCAGTTCAGCAAGGGAAAGTTTAACCGCGAGGGCAATGAGCAGGTCGAGTTTTATATTTCGACCAATCCGGGAGAGGACTTTAAGCCCTTGGTCAAGGTCGCATCAGGCGGAGAGCTGTCCCGGCTCATGCTGGCCATCAAGTCAGCCTTCTCCCGCAAGGAGGGCAAGACCAGTATCGTTTTTGATGAGGTGGACACCGGTGTTTCCGGCCGGGTAGCCCAAGCAATTGCCCAGAAAATTCACAAAATCGGATCCAACGGGCAGGTGCTGGCCATTTCTCACTTGCCGCAGGTTATTGCCATTGCGGATTATCAGTTCTTTATCGAGAAAATTTCGGATGAAAATTCGACTGTCTCAACGGTCCGCCTGCTGACGACGGACGAGCGCGTGCAGGAGGTGGCCAAGATGCTGGCAGGAGAAGATGTCACCGAGGCTGCTCTGACGCAGGCCAGAGAATTATTGAAGAAATAAACCACTGCGTCATGCAAATCAAACGATAGAATATGAGGAGCTGGGTATTTTTCATACGGTATCTTCCCAAAGATAGCTCCCTCTGCAGGTGAGGCGCAGCCATCATGGGAGTCCTGTCCCAGCCTCTCTTTAGGAGGTGACAAGTATGACAGACTATTTTGCAATCGGGGATGTCCACGGCAAGGCCGGCATGCTGGACGAGCTGCTCCAGCATTGGGACGGCCAAAGCCAGCTGGTTTTTCTGGGCGATTTGATTGACCGTGGCGAGGACAGCCGAGCAGTCTTGGAGCGGGTCAAGGGCTTGGTGGACCAGAAGGGAGCGATCTGCCTGTCTGGCAATCACGAGTATATGTTTCTGACCTGGCTGGACAATCCTGAACAGTCTTATGACCATTACCGGCGCAACGGCGGTGATATGACGATTAATTCGCTCTTGGGCCGGGCCTTGGATGCGCCTGTCGATGGAGTAGCGGATGCTGAGCGGGTCCGGACAGAAGCAGCTGAGGTGGTGGCCTTTATCCGCCAGATGCCTTTTATCCTTGAGACAGAGAGGTATATCTTTGTCCACGCCGGACTGGATTTGAGCCTGCCTGACTGGCATGACACATCTGACTATCAGAAGGTTTGGATTCGGGCGCCTTTTCATGAGGGATTCAACCGCACTAGCAAGATTATTGTCTTTGGCCATACGCCTACTTTTTATCTGTTGCATCAGGCACCGGGTACGGATCGCCTCTGGATGACAGAGGATCATAAGATTGGCATGGATGGCGGGGCTGTTTATGGCGGAGTACTCCACGGGGTGCTCTTTGGAAACAGCGGAATCATGGAACGATTTTTTATTAAAAATGACAGCTGGACAGCATTGGAGGGCTGAAAGTCTGACGATGAGAATTCCTGCTGGGCAGCTGTCCGAAAGTAAAGCTGCTGGCGGTGGGATAGAAGCGCATCTTAAAAATTAAAAAATAGACCTGTTGGGAGACTGATGAGTATTTTTCCTTTGGCTTTCTTTGAATAGTGAGAAACAGAGCCTTAATAGTCTCTTAACAGTGCTAGGACGTGTCAACTGCCTTTGCGGTCAGCGGTCCAAGGCTGCAGTGGAGTCTTGGAGGCTGCAGATGAAAGACCGAAAGGAAGTATCAATAGTCCAGCTAAGCTAATGATATGAGAGTGGGACAGACTCCCATGATGGTTGCGTCCTCACCCACAGAGGGATGTATCTTTGGGAAGATACTGTATAAGACTCATCCACCAACTCCAAACCTTCCCCGGAGCTTGTGAGCGAGGCAGGCGAAAAGATCTCAGACTTTTCATTTAGCAGTGAACCGACGGAGTTGTTTGCTTATGTACCGACCGCTTAAGGCGAAGGGGCTCAGTATAGGGTTTCCGAATAAGTCTAATATCGTCATTTAGTTTATCTTTTATTACTTTGTTAGCTCGCCTTGCCGTACGCCAGTACTGTCTGCGGCTCGCTGCCTCGTACTAAAAGCAAACAAAAAGACTATACATAAAAAGATTGGGAACTCCCAATCTTTTTATGTATTATTCTATTTGCCGGCGTAGTCCTTGACGTCCTCAATCATGAGTTTGGTCGATTCCAATCCGCCGCCGCTCAGATACCAGAGGTCGGAGGTCAGGCTGACGATAGCCTTGTTTTTGCCGGCATTTGTTTCTTGGATGAGGCTGTTATCCAGAATGCCTTCATTGGAAGAGTTGTCACCGCCGATAGCCAAGGTTCGGTTGACGACAAAGAGAAGATCCGGATTGATTTCCTTGATACTTTCAAAGCTGACTTCCTGTCCGTGGCGTGAATCTTCAATTTTGGCATCGGTCGCTTTGAACTTCAGGGTATCATAGAGAAAGGCGAAGCGGGATTTTGCTCCAAAGGCTGACATGGAGCCTTCATTGAGCATCAGGGTCAATGCTTTTTGCTGAGACTGATTATTGGCGGCAGCCACTGTTTGGATTTCCTTATCCAGACTGGCCAGTTGGCTTTCGGCTTCTTTTGTGCCCTCCTGACCGAAAATGCTGGCCAGAGACAGGATGTTGTTCTTGGTAGAGGTCCAGTAATCGCTGTTATCAGACTCAAAGACAACGGTCGGTGCGATTTCCTTGAATTGGTCCAGGTAATCTTCGGTCCGGGCAGAGGCGATGATCAGATCAGGCTGCAGAGCATCGATAGCATCTATATCCGGCTCCTTCATGGTTCCGACATTTTTGATGCTGTCCGGCAGATTTTTAAGGTATTCCGGCAGAGTCTCTTTTGGCATGCCGGCAATACTGTCTGCCTTTCCCAGAGCCCGGATTGTATCGGCAGCACCAAGGTCAAACACGACAATTTTCTTGGGATTGCTCGGCACCTTGACATCGCCGTTGCCGGCCTTGACAGTGACTTGACTGGCAGACTTGGAAGAGTCGCTGCTCTTTGCATCAGACTGCTGGCTGCTGCCACAGGCTGCTAGAAAAATGAGGGTAAAAACTGTCAGGAAGGACAGAAAGAAGTATTTGCGGTTCTTTTTCATATAACTAAATTTCCTTTCATAACAATAAGGGTGCTGATACTCACACGATGAGTACAGACACTCGGTTCAGGTGTATGGGCAGGCTGCAGGGACTGCATCAGACATAGATGCAGATTTTCTTGCCCCTGATTTCGCCCAGAGTAATATCCATTTCGTAGAGATTATCCAGAATCTCTTTCTGCATGACTTGGTCCGTCCTTCCTTTATAAAAGAGTTTTCCTTCTTTAAAGGCTACGATTTCGTCGACATACTGGCTGGCGATATTGATGTCATGAATAACAATGACGATAGTCTTGCCCAAGTCATCGACCAGCGAGCGCAGGATTTTCATCATCGCAATACTCTGCTTGATGTCCAGATTGTTGAGCGGCTCATCCAGCAGGATAAAGTCGGTATCCTGGGCCAAGACCATAGCGATAAAGACTCGCTGCAGCTGTCCGCCGGATAAGGTGTCAATATAGCGCTCCTTGAGACTGGCAATATCCAGATAGCACAGAGCCTGCTCTATCTGCTCCCAATCCTCCTTGGTCAGCCGGTCCTGACTGTAAGGGAAACGGCCGAAGGAAACCAGCTCCTCTACTGTCAGCTTGGACTGGTAGTTGATTTTCTGCTTGAGCATGGTCAGCTCCTTGGCCAATTCTCTGGAATTCCAAGCCTCGATTTCCCGTCCTTTGATACTGAGAAAGCCCTGATCTTTTTTGAGCAGCCGGCTCATGACGGAAAGCAGGGTAGACTTGCCGGCACCGTTAGGTCCGATGAAGGCAGTAAATTTTCCCGCTGCTATCTCCAGTCCAATATCGTCCAGAATCAGCTGGCCGCCGAATGATTTGCGAATATCTTTTAGCTGCATACTAACGCTTTGCCTCCTTGTACAAAAGATAAAAGAAGAAGAGTCCGCCTGTGAGCTCAATCACCATACTGACATTGACCTGCAGCTGGAAGACCCGCTCGACCAGAAACTGTCCGCTGACCAGAGCGATGAAACCCAGAAGACTGGCTGTCAGAAAGAGTCGCTGGTGCTGGTATTCCCTGACAAGCAGATAGGTCAGATTGGACATCATAAAGCCGAAAAACAGCATAGGGCCGACCATGGCGGTGGCAGCGGAGGTCAGAAGGACAATGGCCCAGAGCAGTTTTTGCTGCTCTTTTTCCACCTCGACTCCTAAAATCGTTGCAGTTTTTTTATCCAGATGAAAGACATTGAGGATGGCATTTTTACGAATCAGATAGGCAGATGCCAGCAGAATCAAGACCGCTGCCGGCCAGAGAATGCTGCTGTTTATCCGCTGAAAGGAAGGAAAGAGCTTGCCCTGCAGCTTATCGTATTCATTGGGATCCATCAGGACCTGCAGGAAAGTGCTGGCGCTGCGAAAGAGAGTTCCCAGAGCCATGCAGATCAGCAGGATAAAGACGAATCCCTGCTGCAGCAGTTTTTTAAGAGCTGGCTGCAGGCAGAAGAAGAAACCGCACTGGATAAGCAAGACCGCTGCAAATTCAAGGAGCGGATTGCCCGTGCTGCCCAGAAATTTGCTGACAAAAAAGAGATAAACGGTCTGCAGGAAAACATAGAGAGACTCCATGCCCAAGACACTGGGAGTCAGAAAGCGATTTTCCGTCACTGTCTGAAAACTGATGGTCGACAGACTGGCGGCCGCAGCCACCAAAGCATAGGCCAGAAGCTTCTGAGAGCGCAGCCGAAAGGCGAGGCGGGTCAGGGGCCGGTCCAGCGGGACAAAGTAAAGGACCGCTGCCAGTATGGCTAGAAAGAGCAAAAGCAGGAGCAGTTTTTTGGTCTGGCTTTTCATTTTATTCATGGGCAGCCCCCCGCCACAGGAGATACATAAAAGCCAGACTGCCGCAGATGCCCAAAATCAAGCTGACCGATACCTCATAGGGCCGAATGACCAGCCGGGCTGCTATATCACAGATCAATACCAGACAAGCTCCTGTTAATGCAATGATGGTTTTGATACGCTTGATATGGTCGCCGCAGAATTTGCGCACCAGATTGGGCACAATGACCCCCAGAAAGGGCAGAGAGCCCACTGTAATCATGGTGACACTGGTCGTAAGGGCTGTCAGAAAGAGGGCCAGTCCTTCCATTTTGGCATAGCGGATTCCCAGATTCTGACTGGCTTCCTCCCCCAGATTCATGATGGTGAAGGTTGCTGACAGCCGCCAGACTGCCAGCAGGATAGCCAGACTCAGGAAAAGCCACTCATACTGATGGCGCTGAATCATGGAAAATGAACCCTGAGTCCAGGAGGTCATACTCTGCACCAGATTAAAACGGTAAGAAATGATTTCCCCTGCTGCTCCAATGACTCCGCTGTAGATTATTCCTACTAATGGCAGAAGCCATTTTTCCTTAAATGAGAATTGTCTGACAAATCTAATGAAAAAAATAGTAAAAAAAATAGAAGACAGAAAAGCAAAGAGCATCTTTTGCGCCAGTGTGGCAGACGGAAAGAAAAACAGACTGATTAGCATTCCCAGCTTGGCCGCATCGACTGTGCCGACTGTACTGGGCGCCGCAAAGGGATTTTGTGTAATGGTCTGCATGAGCAGTCCAGACATGCTCATGCTGGAACCTGCCAGAAGAATGCTGATTGTTCTGGGAAGCCGTGACTCCAGAAAGAGCAGCCAAGTCTCTGGGTCTCCAGCCAGCAGTCTGGTCCAGGAAAAGGAACCTGCACCGATGCTGAGCGAAAGCAGGCAGAGCAAGAGGCAAAGAATTCCTAATAATTTTGTCGCTTTCATTATCAGCCCCCTTCTCCTGAAATTAAACTTCCATAAGAAGCTATAATAATAGACTAGCAGAAATAAGGAAAATAGTCAAATATTTTTAGAAAATTCTTTGACACAGGGCAGCCTCCGTGTTAAAAATTAGCAGCTGTGCAGCACTGTTTTTAGCAGACTGGCTCGGAAACCTTCTTTTTTCTGCACTAGGAGCCTCTGTTTACCTGCTGAACAGCCGCTGCAAGGCTCTGTAAAGGAATTTTTACCCAATTTTAAAAAAGCTCAAATAGATTAAGGGAAGAAAACAGGGAGATTAAGTTTTGACAACTTCGGCCTAAATGCAAGCTTTCTTAGGATATTTACCCACAAAGCTGCAAAATTTGGTATAATGTTTCTAATATCAAGTTTAATTAAGATTCAAAGTAGGACCAATATGACAAACATTAAAATTGTAACGGATTCATCAATTACGATTGAACCAGAGCTGGTAAAAGCATTCGATATTACAGTTGTTCCCCTGTCCGTTATGGTGGACGGTGTCGTTTATTCTGACACTGATCTAAAGGAGGGAGAGTTTCTGCGGCTGATGCAGTCCAGCAAGATGCTGCCTAAAACCAGTCAGCCGCCAGTAGGCGTCTTTGCGGAAGTTTTTGAAAATCTGGCAGCAGACGGAGCTCAGATTATCTCGATTCATATGTCGCATGCCCTGTCCGGCACGGTGGAAGCCGCCCGCCAGGGAGCGACTTTGGCCAATGCGGATGTGACAGTTGTCGACAGCTCTTTTACAGATCAGGCTATGAAATTTCAGGTCCTTGAAGCGGCTAAAATGGCTCAGGAAGGCGCCCAATTAGCAGCTATCCTGCAGCGGATCGAGGAAGTAAAGGAGAAGACCGAACTCTATATCGGCCTGTCTACGCTGGAAAATCTGGTCAAGGGCGGCCGGATCGGCCGTGTTTCCGGCCTCATCAGCTCCCTCTTAAATATTCGGGTTATCATGCAGATGAAGGATCATCAGCTGGAGCCGATTGTCAAGGGACGAGGAGCCAAGACCTTTAAGAAATGGCTGGACGATTTGGCAGAAAACCTGAAAAGCAAGCAGGTGGCAGAGATTGGAATTTCCTATGCCGGAGGGCCGGAATTTGCCAATGAAATGAAGGCAAGATTACAGCCATATGTCGAAAAGGCGATTTCCGTTCTGGAAACGGGCTCTATTATCCAAACACACACAGGAGAAAATGCCTGGGCGGTGCTGATTCGTTACCAATAAAACCACAATAATTTAGAAAATAAGGGGTTTAGGACTTGACCTAAAAGGATTTTTTAGATATTATATTATTTGTTAGGGTGTTAACCCAAAAAAAATTGGAGGATTTGTTAAATGGCTAACAAACAAGATTTGATCGCAAAAGTAGCAGAAGCTACAGAATTGACTAAAAAAGATTCAGCAGCAGCAGTTGACGCTGTCTTCGCAGCAGTAACTGAATTCCTTTCAGCTGGTGAAAAAGTTCAGCTTATCGGCTTTGGTAACTTTGAAGTTCGTGAACGTGCAGCTCGTAAAGGCCGCAACCCACAAACTGGTAAAGAAATCAAAATCGCAGCTTCTAAAGTACCAGCTTTCAAAGCAGGTAAAGCTCTTAAGGATGCTGTAAAATAATTGCCAATAAAAAGCCTGTCGCTTCGGCCTTTGCTGGGGGCGGCAGGCTCTTTTTTTTTGTTCTCAGGGGCCAGTGCAGTCTTTTCATTTATCTTTTATGACTTGCTTAGCTTCAGCAGTCCGGGGGCTGCTGGGGGTTGGGGATAAGGAAGGACGCTCGGTTTTGATTTTTCAAAAAGTCTGACAGGTCCGCCTTCATTGTCCAAGCGCAGCAGAAAAAGTGGATGAAATTCATTTCCGAACCAGTCTTATACAGCTTGTAAAAAGCAAAGTAAAAATGAAGGGAATTGTCCATAATCGGAAGAGAATCTTCAGGTTCGAACATTTTTAAAGACCTAAACGAAAAAGTTTTAAATTTTAGCAATAAGCCTTTTAAATCATAGTTTTATATGATAGAATAGATGGGACATTTCTTTTGACGCAATGATGACAACATCATGAAAAAGTTTAGGAGGTTAGAAATGAAATGGAAATCGCATAAGGGCTTACTGTGCCCTCGTCATTCTGCTGCCCGCAAGCTTCAGGCGCTGATAGGGCTGGCTGTCATTCTATTTTCAGTCCTTCTTTTCCCCATACAGACCCTGTCTGCCTTGGAGGAGATTAAGGACAGCACGGATATATCGGCTTTGAATATTCAAAAGTTTGACTTGAATGTCAACAATGTCAGCGTCCTGTCTAAGTCGTCAGCTATCGAACAGGTCCATCTGACCAATCCCCACTATGAATATCTAAGCGGTTCGTCTTATCCAGGAGAGATGGAAAATTTCGCTCTTAAGGTGGATAAGTCCAAAAAAGAGGATCAAACCTTTGATAAACCTCTGTCCCTTAAGTTTTCCAATGTCGGAACGGCTTATGGCAAGCAGGTGGATGCCTATCTGACCTTTAATAAGGTGACGCTGCATTATCTGAATTCATCAACAGCAGCTGCTGAGATGGATAATGCTCAGAAGAACGCCGTAGAATTTTTCTCCATTTCAGAACTGTGGGAAAAGAGCGCTTTTGAGATTGGCAATATCCCTTATGTCGATGCTGCTCATAACAACATCATGAACAAGGCTTTCTGGGTAGAGGCTGATGTGACGGCAGAACTGCATTATTCAGATGGTTCGGATACAGACCTGAAGCTGGTCATGAAGCCGACAGATATTGATGTGGTTGACCACCTCGGTCTGAAAGAGTCTTTCTATATTAATGACTACCAAAATGCTGTTGACAAGCGTTTGCTGAATACTGCCAATGCTCTGAATCAATCGGACAAGGGGAATCAGACAATTTGGGAAGCAACGACTTCGACTAGCGGTGCCTATAATGAAAATAACATCTCCGGTCTGGCTGTCCGCTCGACGGACAACAAGCTGAATTTTGGTTATTTATCAACAGAAGCCTGCTCAGCGGTCTTTGGTCTTTATATCGAAAAAATTGATCCCAGACCAACCTTAGAAGTTGATCCAGTTAAGGTTCCGGCTAAGGCAGGACAAGAAGTGACCTATAAGGGAACCTTTAAAATCCCAGTTCCTGGTAAGGACATCCTAGCGACACCGACGACGATTGAGATGACGGAAACTTTCGATGAGCGTCTGGACTATAAGGCGCTCAAGATTGAAGCGGGCGGTACTGCTCTGAAGGAAGGCACTGACTACACGATGGAGCAGAAAGGTCAGACTGTCACAGTCAAGCTGACGCCAGAATATATCAAGGCAAACGCTTCTCAGGATATTGTCATCACCTATCAGACAGCCACTAATCAAAAGGCAGCAGAAAAGGGTGCTGCAAGGATTGAAAATACAGTCACCCTGAAGGTGGACAATCTTTCAGCACCGTCTAATACAGTTTCTACCAGCCTGCTTTATGAAAAGAGCTATGAGTTTGTCAGCGGCACAGCCGGCAAGGAACTGCCGCAGGAAGTCAAGGACTTGCTTCCGGCAACGGAAAAGAATCTGGAGAACGGCACTCAGGTAACGCCGACAGCGCCAGCTCCAACTCAAGTACAGACTGCGGACGGCACTTGGACTTTCAAGTCTTATGATAAGAGCGAAGAAACCATCAATGGTGCGGATGTGAAGTTTGTCGGCACTTGGGAATTCACTCCAGCGGCGACTTACAAGGCCACGCATGCATTTGTCAGCGGCACAGCCGGTAAGGACCTGCCGCAGGAAGTCAAGGACTTGCTTCCGGCGGACAAGACCGACTTGGCCGATGGCACGAAGACGACGCCAACCGCGCCGTCACAGACAGAGGTCAAGACTGCGGACGGTACTTGGACTTTCAAGT
>NZ_QFAY01000015.1:0-40802 GCF_017884005.1 Streptococcus panodentis | reverse complement strand
TGACCGATGGCACGAAGACGACGCCAACCGCGCCGTCACAGACAGAGGTCAAGACTGCGGACGGCACTTGGACTTTCAAGTCTTATGACAAGAACGAAGAAACCATCAATGGTGCGGATGTGAAATTCGTCGGCACTTGGGAATTCACTCCAACTCCAAGCCCAGTGCTAACTTACAAAGCAGTCCATGCATTTGTCAGCGGCACAGCCGGCAGGGAACTGCCCCAGGAAGTCAAGGACTTGCTTCCGGCGGACAAGACCGACTTGGCCGATGGTACGAAGACGACGCCAACCGCGCCGTCACAGACAGAGGTCAAGACTGCGGACGGCACTTGGACTTTCAAGTCTTATGACAAGAACGAAGAAACCATCAATGGTGCGGATGCTCACTTCCTTGGCAGCTGGACTTTTGCAGCTGATTCAAGGACACTTACTGGCAGCGTGACTTGGATGGATCAGGACAACAGCACTGGCCGCCGTCCGCAAAGTGTGCTCATTCACCTGCTGGCTGATGGACAGGATACCGGTATCAGTGTGACGGTCAATGAAGCCATGGGATGGAGGTATAGCTTTGAAAACCTGCCGCGTTACAAGGATGGCAAGGAAATCATCTACAGCGTCCGTGAAGACGAAGTAGAAGGCTACAGCAGCAAAGCAGATGGTATGAATGTGACCAATCATCTGGCTGTCAAACCTGAGGTCAGAGAGGTTGGGAAGAAGCAGATTCTGCCGAGAACTGGTCAGAATGCTTCCATCTGGCTGCTGGCTCTTGGCTTCCTGACTCTTGGAGGGGCGGTTGGTTTGATCAAGCATCAGCGCAGCTAACCCCAAGCTTCAGTAAGAGCAAGTTCAAAAAACTGTTTCAAAAGTCTGTTATTCCCTTTCTGCTGGGAATAGCAGGCTTTTTTTAGGGGAAAGAAAAACATTATAAGCAGGCAAAAAAACTTAAATTTTTTTATAACATTTAAAATGGCCTTGTATTTTTCTAATAAGTGTGGTAAACTATTTTGGTAAAAAATTATATAAAGGAGACTGTTGATGCAAACAAAATCAATCGTACTTACCAGTGGATTAGTTGGCCTGATTGGTGGTATTTTCCTGCTGCTAGGACCAATTTTGATTTTCACTGTATTGGGTTCCAGCTTTTTGTTCACAATTCTGAAAATTGCTATCTTAGCTTTAGGAATTGCTAGCCTTGTCTACTATAAAGGAGATCAGCGTGTCGGTGTTGCCGGTCCTGTACTCTTAATCATTGCTGGTATTGTTGCCTTGATTCCATTATTGGGCTGGCTTGGAGGAATTCTTGCTATTGTAGGCGGTGCCCTTTACTTAGCAAACCTGAAAAAATTCACAGTCTAATGACATAAAGAAATGATGGCTCTGGGCCGTCATTTTTTTACGGAATTGTTATTTACAATCATTCTTGATAGTAAAGTGTAGCCTGTCATGCTATAATAGAAACAAACAAGTGAAGGATTTGGCGCAAGCATGATGAATGAACAAAATAAGCAGCATTATCAGGAAGTGCTGGAACATCTGCGGACCAAAGGGGTTCGCATAACAGAAACGCGCAAGGCGGTCACTGCCTTTATTATCAACAGTCATGACCATCCCAGTGCAGAGATGATTTATCAGGCCCTCCTGCCCCAGTATCCCAGTATGAGTCTGGCGACGGTTTATAACAATCTCAAGGTCCTGATGGAGGAAGGTTTTGTCTCAGAAATCAAGGTTCCCAATGATATGACGACCTATTTTGACTTCATGGGCCATCAGCACCTCAATGTCATCTGTGAAAAGTGCGGCCGGATCGCCGATATGGACATTGATATTCCGGATGTCAAGCATGAGGCCGAGCTGCAAACCGGCTATCGGATTGCCAAAAGCCAGAGGACCGTCTACGGCCTCTGCCCCCAATGCCAGAAAAAGCAAGTTCTTAGCTGAGGAGAACGGCTTTTTATTTTGCAGGAAACTGCTGCAAGACACATGCGATGATATTGTACAGTATTTGCTAAGTGTCTATTTTTTCAGCAAGACCTGATATTTTTGTGCTAGGATTTTTAAGTTTTTTGTTATAATAAACTAAGAACCGGCTTTTCAATAAGCTTTGAATTGGAAGGATATGAGGAGTCAGTTAAAGGAACATTGAAAAGCTTGTTATTGCATACAATAACTGCCGTTACTATGGTTTCGATTTTTAGGAGGTCTTATGTTCTGGCGAAGAAATTGGGAGGATGAGATATCAGGAAGCGAAGAGTCCCCTTTTTTGGAATGCCGGCATCTTCTCTTTGAGGAGGAGGCAGATTATCCTATCTGTCCTTCCTGCGGCAAGCTAATTAAGAAAAATCTCCCTCAAAACAGTGTGGACCGCTCACGTCTTTTCCTGATTTGTCAAAAGGTGAAGCGAGTCTGGAGTGTCAAAATTGGAATTGCTTCGACACTGCTCATTCTTATCCTATCTTATTTACTGCCACAGCTTATAGGTGGATGGTTTCTATGGACGGGGAACTATGGATTTAGTAGATTTATTCCTTCTAGTTCTCACAATCCCACCTTATTTAGTGTGACACTTTTTGGCTACATTCCCTTATTTATCTTTTTTGTAGCTAGAGAGCGTGTTAAGCGATTTTTCACCTTCTCTTTGGGGATTGAACATTTCCATAAAATCCTTTATTCTTGGCCGGTTCAGCTTACTCTCTTTATCTTTATTATCATCTTATTAAGTATTTATGTGCCTAAATTTTACGAGATGGAAGGAGAATCCTTGATTGCTAAGCAAATTCAGCTGACTCCCGCCCAGCACGTCAAGGGTGTAGAGCTCTTTGTCTTTGTTAATATGCTTTGTAACTGGATAGTAGCAGGCTTGCTGGTCATTCATCAGCTGATAGACAGACGGCGGACTTGGTGGCTCAAGGAAGCCAACGAGGCCTATCTGGCTGGTGGCTGCTGAGATGAAGAGAAGTTTCGATTTTTAGGAGGTCTTATGTTCTGGAGAAAGAAATGGCTGGATGAGTTGCCAGATGGCGAAGAGTCCCCTTTTTTGGAATGCCGGCACCTTCTTTTTGAGGAGGAGGCAGATTATCCTATCTGTCCTTCCTGCGGCAAGCTAATTAAGAAAAATCTCCCTCAAAACAGTGTGGACCGTTCACATCTTTATCTGATTCATCAAAAGGTACAGCGGATATGGAGTGTCCAATTGGGGAAGGGCTATTCCTGGTTTCTTATATTTATTTTAGCTCTTTTTTTGCCTGATTTTTTAAGTAATATCATACTGAAGAATGGAAATTATGGCTTTACTACTTTTGTAGTTCCAAGTCATCGTACGCCTGGGATGTTTGCTTTTGCTATGACTGGTTATATTCTTCCTTGTCTGTTTTTTCTCGGTCAGGAGCGCACCAAACGGTTTACGACTTTTTCTTTAGGTTTTGAGCGTTTCCATAAAATCCTTTATTCTTGGCCTGTTCGCCTTGTTACTTTTGTTGCTGTTATTTGTTTTATCAATGTCATTATGCCAAAAATTTATGGGGTTGAGGGAGATGTATTTATAGGTAAACATAGTCAATTGACTCCCGCCCAGCACGTTAAGGGTGTAGAGCTCTTCATCTTTGTCAATATGCTTTGTAACTGGATAGTAGCAGGATTGTTAGTCGTTCATCAACTGATAGACAGGCGGCGGACTTGGTGGCTCAAGGAAGCCAACGAGGCTTACCTGGCTGGTGGTTGCTGAGATGAAGAGAAGTTTGATTTTTAGGAGGTCTTATGTTCTGGAGAAAGAAATGGCTGGATGACTTGCCAGACGGCGAAGAGTCCCCTTTTTTGGAATGCCGCCACCTTCTTTTTGAGGAGGAGGCGGGTTATCCCATTTGTCCCGCTTGCGGTGGACTGATAAAAGAGAATTTCCCTCAGAAAAATACGGATAAGGCCCGGCTACACCTGATATGGAAAAAGGTTCAGAAACTGTGGAGCGTCAAGTTTGGAGAGGGTTATTCATTATGGTTAGTCCTCTTTCCAGCTATTTTTGTTCCAGAATATCTAGGTTACTGGCTTTTAAGTACGGGAGATTATGGTTTTACTAGCTTCTTTCTTCCAAGTCGGCATCGGCCGACAATGATTAGTTATGCTATTGAAGGCTATTTTGTCCTGTTTTTCTTTTTTCTAGGTCAGGAGCGCACTAAACGGTTTACAACCTTTTCTTTGGGCTTTGAGCGTTTCCATAAAATCCTTTATTCTTGGCCTGTGCGTGTTGTTCTTTTTGCCCTTATCATCTTTTTGCTTAATCTTTACATGCCTAAGATTTACGAGCCATATGCACAGTATTATATATCCAAGCATGATTATCTGACTCCCGCCCAGCATGCCAAGGGGGTAGAACTTTTTATCCAGACTAACATGCTTTCAATTTGGATGACGGCTGGCCTGTTGGCAATTCATGAGTTAGTAGATAGGCGCAGAACCAAGTGGCTCAAGGAAGCTAATGAGGCTTATCTGGCTGGTGGTTGCTGAGATTGAGAGAAGATTTCTGGATAAAAAGGCTGGATTTTGTCAATTAGACTAGCTTTTTAGGCGAAAATTTTGTAAAATGGAATAGATAAAGGGGGACTCCCCCGAAAAATAAAAGGAGAATCCATCTAATGGTAAAATTAGTTTTTGCTCGCCACGGTGAGTCTGAGTGGAACAAGGCCAATCTTTTCACTGGTTGGGCTGATGTAGACCTTTCTGAAAAAGGAACACAGCAAGCGATCGACGCTGGTAAGCTGATCAAGGAAGCAGGCATTGAGTTTGACCAAGCCTACACTTCAGTATTGAAACGCGCTATCAAGACTACTAACTTGGCTCTGGAAGCAGCTGACCAGCTCTGGGTGCCAGTTGAAAAATCTTGGCGGCTGAACGAGCGTCACTATGGCGGCCTGACTGGTAAAAACAAGGCAGAAGCAGCAGAGCAGTTCGGTGATGAGCAGGTTCACATCTGGCGCCGTTCTTACGATGTTTTGCCTCCAGATATGGCCAAAGACGATGAGCATTCAGCTCACACGGACCGCCGTTACGCTCATCTGGACGACTCTGTCATCCCTGATGCAGAAAACCTAAAAGTAACCTTGGAACGCGCCCTGCCATTCTGGGAAGACAAGATTGCACCAGACCTGAAAGATGGTAAAAATGTCTTTGTCGGAGCGCATGGTAACTCTATCCGCGCTTTGGTAAAACACATCAAACACCTGTCTGATGACGAAATTATGAATGTGGAAATTCCAAACTTCCCGCCATTGGTATTTGAGTTTGATGACAAATTGAATGTCGTAAAAGAATACTACCTTGGTAAATAAGGGTACAGGAATCTGGGACTTGGTCTCAGGTTCTTTGCTTTGTCAGGAAAGCCTGTCTGGCAGCAGTCTGCTCTGAGTTATTAAGGGATTTCCGGATAGATTAGTCAGGATTTTAAACTGTTCTGTCAGCTTTGTTTTTTCATCAGCTGGGATTTGTGGTAAAATAAAGGTCAGAACTTTTTACTAGAATGAGAGAAAACATGGCCAAGAAAGAGAGAAAATTTGACAGTCATTCCATCACTCGGCGGCTCTATCTGCTGTTCGGGCTTGTCATGATGTTGTTTTTAGCCCTGATTGCGCGTCTGGGCTACATGCAGGTGGTCAATCAGGACTTTTATACAGAAAAGCTGGCCAAGGCCAGCAAGACCAAGATTACCACCAGCTCGGTGCGGGGGCAGATTTACGATGCTGCGGGTACGCCCTTGGTGGAAAATACGACCAAGCAGGTCGTGACCTATACGCGGGATAATCGGCTGACAGCAGGTGAAATCCGCGAGACAGCTCAGAAACTGCTCGGATATGTCTCTGTTTCAGATGCCACGGTCACAGATCGGCAGGAGGTGGACTATTATCTGGCCGACAGCAATGTTTACAAGGAAGTCGTTGACAAGCTGCCCAAGGATAAAAAGTTTGATGCGGATGGCAACCGCCGGTCTGAGTCTGACATTTATAAGGCAGCGGCTGAAAGCATTGATCCAGCCCAGCTGGGCTATACGGACGAGGAGAAAAAAGCAATCGTCCTTTTCAGCCAGATGAATGCTATTTCCAACTTTTCCACTGGAACAATCCAAACGGATGCCCTGTCTACGGAGCAGGTAGCTATTCTGGCATCCAGCAGTAAGGAGCTGCCGGGGATTAGTGTGTCAACTGGCTGGGACCGCAAGGTGCTGGATACTTCTCTGGCTTCTATCGTGGGAAATATTTCCACCGAGAAGACCGGTCTGCCTGCAGAAGAAGCGGATGCCTACCTGAAAAAGGGCTACTCGCTCAATGACCGGGTGGGAACCTCTTATCTGGAAAAGCAGTATGAGTCAGTTTTGCAGGGCAAGCGAGCTGAAAAAGAGATTCATCTGGACAAGAACGGCGACATGGAGAGCGTTGAAACTATTTCCGACGGCAGCAAGGGGGATAATCTCAAGCTGACCATCGACCTGACCTTCCAGCAGGGTGTGGAGGATATTCTCAAAAATGCCTTCAATGCAGAATTGGCCAGCGGCAATGCGACCTACTCAGAAGGAGCCTATGCTGTGGCGATGGATCCGAATACAGGGGCTATCTTAGCCATGGCAGGTGTCAAGCACGATACGGAATCAGGAGATGTGTCTGTCGATGCTCTAGGGACCATGACCAATGTTTTTGAGCCGGGCTCTGTCGTCAAGGCGGCTACTCTGACCTCTGGCTGGGAGAATGATGCCATCAGCGGCAATCAGGTCCTGACTGACCAGCCCATTAGCTTTGGCGGTACGGATACCATCACTTCCTGGTTTACCCAGTATGGTTCGCGCGCCATCACAGCTCAGGAAGCCTTGGAATATTCTTCTAATACCTATATGGTGCAGGTGGCGCTGAAAATGATGGGAACGCCTTACTCCGCCGATATGAAGCTGAATTTTGATGAGCTGGATTCGTCTATGAAAAAGCTGCGCTCGACCTTTGCGGAGTACGGCTTGGGGACGGAGACTGGGATTGACCTGCCCAATGAATCCGCAGGCTATGTCCCTGAAAAATTCACCTTCGCCAACTATCTGACTAATTCCTTCGGCCAGTTTGACAACTACACGACCCTGCAGCTGGCCCAGTATGCTGCTACGGTTGCCAATAACGGCAAGCGGATTGCTCCGCATTTGGTTGAAGGTATCTACGGCAATAGCGACCAAGGCGGTTTGGGTGACTTGGTTGAAAAGATAGACGGCAAGGAGCTGAATCAGGTTTCCATTTCCGAGGACAATATGGACATTATTAAGCAGGGCTTCTATCAGGTAGTGCACGGCAGCAGCGGCTTTACGACTGGACGGACCATTTCCCAAGGAGAGTCGGTGCCTATCAGTGCCAAGACGGGGACGGCTGAGACCTTTGTGGACAAGGGCAAGAAAGAAGCCATCAATACCAATGTGGTGTCCTATGCACCTGCCAGCAATCCCCAGATTGCGGTGGCGGTCGTTTTCCCCCACAATACCGACCTATCTTCTACAGTCAGCCACAGCATCACCCGCGATATTATCAATCTTTATAATCAACAACACCCTATGAATTAGCGCTCAATGAAAATCATCACCAAACGGGGAAGACTAACAGCAGTCAGTGCTCAAGTACAGCAATCTGGTTTGAGGAGATTTTTTGAGAATAGAGAAAGGATTTTATGCTTTACCCCACTCCTATTGCCAAACTGATTGACAGCTTTTCCAAACTGCCTGGTATTGGCATCAAAACAGCCACTCGTCTGGCTTTTTACACGATTGGCATGAGTGATGATGATGTCAATGAATTTGCCAAAAACTTGCTGGCCGCAAAGCGTGAGCTGTCTTACTGCTCTATCTGCGGCAATCTGACCGATGAGGACCCCTGTGCCATCTGTCAGGATGAATCGCGGGATCAGACGACGATTTTGATTGTTGAGGACAGCCGCGATGTGTCTGCTATGGAAAACATTCAGGAATACCATGGTCTCTATCATGTCCTGCATGGTCTGATCTCTCCTATGAATGGTATCGGACCGGATGACATCAATCTCAAAAGCCTGATTACCCGGCTGATGGACAGCGAGGTGGAGGAGGTCATCGTGGCTACCAATGCAACGGCCGATGGCGAAGCGACCTCTATGTATATTTCGCGCGTCCTGAAGCCTGCCGGGATTAAGGTGACCCGCTTGGCACGTGGCTTGGCAGTCGGCTCTGACATTGAGTATGCGGACGAAGTGACCTTGCTCAGGGCCATTGAAAACCGGACGGAGTTATAAGAGTGACAAGATTTTCTGACCAATCCGGTCAGGGAATCTTTTTTTATCCGGCAGAATATGGTATACTGAAACAGTCTAAAGGCTGGGGATTCCTCAGTCCGACTCTTTGAAAATCGAAGAAGATGTTAGGGTCTTTTCGTTTGCTTTATCTGCAATCAGGCGGTGGAGGTATTTATGGCCCATCGATCTTCCTCTTATCCCCTGTCATTTTCGATTTTCTTTGAGCAGCAAATCAACTTTTAAAAAAGGTTAGGATGAAAAATGAGTAAAAAAACCTTGATTTTACTGTACGGCGGCCGGAGTGCGGAGCGGGAAGTATCGGTCCTGTCGGCTGAGAGTGTTATGCGGGCGGTCAATTATGATCAGTTTGCTGTCAAGACCTATTTTATCAGCAAGGACGGGGACTTTATCCGGACTCAGGCATTTGATAGAAAGCCGGCTGCGGATGTCCGACTCATGACCAATGAGACGGTGGAGCGTTCCCAGCAAATCAAGCCCAGTGACATTTATGAGGAGGGGGCGATTGTCTTTCCGGTCCTGCATGGCCCTATGGGCGAGGACGGCTCGATTCAGGGATTTTTGGAAACCCTGAAGCTGGCTTATGTAGGCACTGCTGTTCTGGCATCCAGTCTGGCTATGGATAAGATCAGCACCAAGCGGATATTGGAGTCGGCAGGGATTGCCCAAGTACCTTATGTGGCTGTCATTGAAGGGGAGGATATTGAGGAAAAAATCGCCCAAATCGAAAGCCAGCTGACCTATCCGGTCTTCACCAAGCCATCCAATATGGGCTCCAGTGTCGGTATTTCCAAGTCTGACAGTCGGACGGAGCTGCGGGCAGCGCTGGAGCTGGCCTTTAAATATGACAGTCGGGTCTTGGTGGAGCAGGGGGTCACTGCGCGGGAGATTGAGGTCGGACTCCTGGGCAACTACGATGTGAGGAGCACTCTGCCCGGCGAAGTGGTCAAGGATGTGGCTTTCTATGACTACGAAGCCAAGTATATTGATAATAAAATTACCATGGATATTCCGGCCAAGGTGCCGGATGAGGTAGCGGCCCTCATGCGCAAAAATGCAGAGACAGCCTTTCGGGCTTTGGGCGGACTGGGTCTGTCCCGCTGTGATTTCTTCTATACGGAAAAGGGCGAGGTCTTCCTCAATGAGCTCAACACCATGCCGGGCTTTACCCAATGGTCTATGTATCCGCTGCTTTGGGAAAATATGGACCTGACTTATGCAGACCTGATCGAAAAATTAGCTGATTTAGCTCAGGAAGCCTTTGAAAAACGCGAAGCGCATCTGCTGTAAAATATGGTATAATGAAAGAACTGAAAAACTTTCGGTTCTTTCTTTTTGGGAAAATTCCGAAAAAATAGAGGAAGACTATGCAAATAAGTTTATATGAAGCGGCAGAAGTTCTGGCTGCTAAAAATGATGTAAGAGCTTTTAGCGATAGGGTTCTGACCAAGCCTGAATTTGACAGCCGTCTGATTGAGGCGGGAGACCTCTTTGTGCCCCTCAAAGGGGCGCGTGACGGCCATGATTTTATCGCGGCTGCCTTTGAAAAGGGAGCCGCAGCCACCTTGTCTGCAATCGAGCTGGATCAGGGCCCTTATATTTTA
This sequence comes from Streptococcus panodentis, assembly GCF_017884005.1. GTDB lineage: Bacteria > Bacillota > Bacilli > Lactobacillales > Streptococcaceae > Streptococcus > Streptococcus panodentis. The sequence continues at coordinate 30,904 of NZ_QFAY01000015.1, read as the reverse complement.
GTCGATGATGTGCTGGCGGCCTTTCAGCGTCTGGCCCAGTATGTACTGGAGAAAATGCCGGTGGATGTGCTGGCAGTGACTGGCTCTAACGGCAAGACAACGACCAAGGATATGCTGGCTCAGCTTTTAGCTTCCACCTACAAGACTTACAAAACTCAGGGAAATTACAATAATGAAATTGGACTGCCCTATACGGTCCTGCACATGCCTGATGATACGGAGAAGCTGGTCCTGGAAATGGGACAGGATCATTTGGGAGACATTCATCTCCTGTCTGAGATTGCCAGGCCCAAGACCGCTATCGTTACTCTGATCGGCGAGGCCCATCTGGAATTTTTCGGCAGCCGCAGGGAAATTGCTCAGGGAAAGATGCAGATTGCAGACGGCATGAAAGAAGGAGGGCTGCTCTTGCTGCCCGCGGATAAGCTTGTCAACGACTTTCTGCCTCAGACACAGCGGCTGGTCCGCTTTGGTCCGGATGCGGATATTTTCCTGACCCGGCTGGAGGAGCGCAGGGACAGTCTGACCTTTGCGGCCAATTTCTTAGAAGAAGAGATCTTCCTGCCGGTGACGGGCAAATACAATGCCAGCAATGCCATGATTGCAGCCTATGCAGCCCTGCAGGAAGGGGTGAGCGAGGCGGCTGTCCGTCAGGCCTTTGCCCAGCTGGAGCTGACCCGCAATCGGACGGAATGGAAGAAAGCCGACAATGGTGCAGATATCCTGTCGGATGTTTACAATGCCAATCCCACGGCTATGCGGCTGATTTTGGAGACATTTTCCACCATTGACGCCAATCCCGGCGGCCGCAAACTGGCGGTACTGGCGGATATGAAGGAGCTGGGAGCGGATTCCCGCTCGATGCACGGCTCCATCATTACCAGCCTCAATCCTGAAGTGATCACTCAGCTCTTTCTCTACGGGGATGACATGGCTGCTCTCTATGACTATGCCAAGGAAATTTTCCCGCCCGGTCAGGTCCGCTATTTTGTCAAAACCGCTGACCAAGATCAGTTTGACCAGCTGACCGAGGCAGTCAAAACCGCTCTTCAGCCTGCCGACCAAATCCTGCTCAAAGGCAGCAATTCTATGAATCTGGCTCAGCTGGTGGAGGAGTTGGAGAAGGGATGAGAATAGCCGTTCATAGATTGAAGAAATTGTCAGTATTTGATAGTTTGACTATTTTAATGGAATTACAATTTTTTCTCGTTTTACTTTTTCTATATTCCAGATATTCAATCTTTACTTTTGCTGTGCTTCCGCTAATAACATTGGTATCACTCATTTGCAATAAAAGTGGGGATAGATTATATAGAGTGACGTTTTCAAACTACTTTAAATTAAGTAGAAATAAAATTCATACTTATCATTTTATCAATTTACTATCTTACTGTGCAAATCTGCATATTTGTGTTGAGTGGAATAAAATTTTAATTGCTAATAAATCAATAAATGCTAATGATTGGAAATATTTCTTATTATTGATTGTGCTTAGTATAACTTTGATTGGGATTATAATTAATTTTATCAGAGCATTTGGCTTGAACGAAGCAGTGTTTTTATCTTATTTTGTTTTTTTATTCTTTTTAGGGTTTATGAAAACTGACGATTGGCCATTTTACGCACTTGTATTCACCTTAATAGGAAATCTTTTTCTATCAAATGATATGTATAGGTTTATAAAAAAACGTAGAAATGGATATAAAATTCCGTTTGAAATAGAGAGAAAAATATTTAAAAAGAAGTTTTTGTTTAATTTTTTTATACCAATATTTTATTTATTTTTGCTTATAGTAAAAGATTGGAATTTTACCCAAAATTGGATTTTAACAAAAAAGACAGCCCATGATTTTATTTTAATACAAATTTCCAAGGGGATTAGCCGTTTAGTTATAATAGCTATATTTACTGCACTTTATCAAATTCTAAGTTTCAAGCTTAATAATAATAAATTATTTCAAAAGCTGTGTTTTAAAACTAGAAAAAATATTATAAAATTTTTTGAAAGATAAAAATTTTAAAAATGAAAAACAACTAGAGCAATGAGAAAAGAGATTTTATGAACGATTTTTTAAGCACGACCAAAACAGCACCGCCGCCGATTCCGCCCTTCTGGTATGGCATTATGATGGCTTTGATGCTGCTTTTGATCTACACCTCTGTCCGCTATGCCCATAATGCTGCCTACCGTAAGACTTTCAAGGTCCTGCAGGCTATCCAGCTTTTGGTGCTCTACAGCTGGTATTTTGGTTTTCAGATTTCGGTGGCCAACAGCCTGCCCTTTTACCACTGCCGGCTGGCCATGTTTGCCGTCCTGCTCCTGCCGGACAAATGGCGGAGCAAGCAGTATTTTGCCCTCTTGGGGGCCAGCGGAGCGGTCTTTGCCCTGGTCTATCCGGTCTTCGACCCCTACAATTTCCCCCATATCACCAGCTTTTCCTTCCTGCTGGGCCACTACTGCCTCCTAGTCAATTCCCTGGTTTACCTGATGAACCATTATGACAAGACCCTGCTCAAGAAATACATGATTATCGCCTACACCTTTGCCCTGGATCTTTTCTTGGTCGGTGTCAATCATCTGACGGGTGGCAATTACGGCCTCATGGCTCGGCCGCCGCTGATCAAGGGAGACAGTGTGCTGGTGAATTACCTGGTCGTATCGACCATCCTGGCCGCCGCCCTGGTCCTCTTTGACGAATTGTTTAAGCGACGGTGGAAGAAGAAATTGATGCCGGCTTATCAGAAAGTCCGCTGAAAGAGAATAGAAGAACTTGCCAGCTAGTGATAGCTGGTTTTTAAAAATGTTAAATCCTATTTGAGAAAAGCTATTTGAGAAAACGTAACAAATTCCCCAACTAATTGAAAAAAAGCCTTAAATCCGCTATAATAGGTAGGTTGAAAGGAATCATGACAGTCCAACGTGAGATAAAAAATCAAGACAATCGTGTTAATATATTTAAAAAAGAAAGAGAATGCCATGACTTTACAAGAAGAAATTAAGAAACGCCGTACTTTTGCCATCATTTCCCACCCGGATGCGGGGAAGACGACCATCACCGAGCAGCTGCTCTATTTTGGCGGTGAGATCCGTGAAGCGGGGACGGTCAAGGGCAAAAAGACTGGCAATTTTGCCAAGTCCGACTGGATGGATATTGAGAAGCAGCGGGGGATTTCGGTGACTTCCTCTGTCATGCAGTTTGACTACGAGGGCAAGCGGGTCAATATTTTGGATACGCCGGGGCACGAGGATTTCTCGGAAGACACCTATCGGACCTTGATGGCGGTGGATGCAGCCGTTATGGTCATTGACTCGGCTAAGGGGATTGAGGCCCAGACCAAGAAGCTCTTTGAGGTGGTTAAGCACCGCAATATCCCTGTCTTTACCTTTATGAACAAGCTGGACCGTGACGGACGCGAGCCGCTGGATTTGCTGGAGGAGCTGGAGGAGATTCTGGGGATTGCCAGCTATCCGATGAACTGGCCCATCGGCATGGGCAAGAGCTTTGAAGGTCTCTATGACCTTTATAATGAGCGCTTGGAGCTCTATAAGGGGGAGGAACGCTTTGCGACGCTGGCTGAGGGAGACCAGCTCTTTGCTTCCAATCCGTTCTATGAGCAGGTCAAGGAGGATATTGAGCTCCTGCAGGAAGCGGGCAATGAATTTTCCGAAGAAGCCATTCTGGACGGCAGGCTGACACCGGTCTTCTTTGGCTCTGCACTGACTAACTTCGGTGTGCAGACCTTTTTGGAAACCTTCCTCAAGTTTGCGCCGGAACCCCACGGCCACAAGAAGACAGACGGTGATGAGGTCGAGCCGCTCAGCCCGGATTTCTCCGGCTTTGTCTTTAAGATTCAGGCCAATATGGATCCCCGCCACCGCGACCGCATCGCCTTTGTCCGCATTGTTTCCGGTGAATTTGAGCGCGGTATGAGCGTCAACCTGCCTCGGACCGGAAAATCAGCCAAGCTGTCCAATGTGACCCAGTTTATGGCTGAGAGCCGGGAAAATGTGACCAATGCAGTGGCCGGTGATATTATCGGGGTTTATGATACGGGGACCTACCAAGTCGGCGACACCCTGACTGTTGGTAAACATAAGTTTGAATTTGAACCCCTGCCGACCTTTACGCCAGAAATTTTCATGAAAGTTTCTGCAAAGAATGTCATGAAGCAGAAGTCCTTCCACAAGGGCATCGAGCAGCTGGTCCAGGAGGGAGCTATCCAGCTCTATACCAACTATCAGACCGGCGAATACATGCTGGGCGCGGTCGGCCAGCTCCAGTTTGAGGTCTTCAAGCACCGCATGGAAAATGAATACAACGCCGAAGTGGTTATGAATCCCATGGGCAAGAAGACCGTCCGCTGGATTTCCCCAGATGATCTGGATGAGCGCATGTCCTCCAGCCGCAATATTCTGGCCAAGGACCGCTTTGACCAGCCCGTCTTTCTCTTTGAAAATGACTTCGCCCTCCGCTGGTTTGCGGATAAGTATCCAGATGTCAAGCTGGAGGAGAAGATGTAACGCGATTTAACTGATTGCAACTAAAGTTGCTAATCAGTTGACGGCAATCGCTATGGCGAATTGCCTAATCGCCTTACTAACTTCGACAATCGAATAGTATCGATTCGATTGTCTCCGTGTCGTAACTCTAAATTTGATTGTCTTCGTGTCGTAACTTTTGGAAAACTGAAACTGACTGCGTTCGATAAATAGTATCAATTCGATTGTCTCTGTGTCGTGATGCTAAAATCGTATCCTTATTTTAAGTTTTGCTTGGCTGCATAGTAGGCCATGTCTGATGAGACCATGTCTAATTGCCCTACTAACTTCGCCAATCGAATGCTATCGATTCGATTGGCTTCGTGTTGTAACTTTATAAATCAAACACCTTGTTGTAACGCCTATATTATCTGATTTGATTCTGTAGGACTGAATGATTTGCTGAATCTGAAACTGCTGATTAGCTGACGGCAATCGCTATGGCGGCCTGGCTCAGCATACGGTTTCTAAACCAATCTAATGTTTGACAGACATTAGAAAACCGCCGAGGAAGCGCGAACTTGTAGAAATATCAGAAAGGACCTCCCATGTTTCTGGAAAGAAAATTGAAAGACCAGTCCGTCTGGATCAATATTGATTCGGATGAAGTCAAGAAGAATGCGCAGATTTATCAGGATTATGGGATTGATCAGGAGACCATTGAGTATGCGCTGGATAAAAATGAGCGGGCCCACATGGACTACAACCGGGAGAATGGAACGGTGCTTTTCATCTACAATGTTCTCAATTTAGCGACGGACAAGGATTATTATGAGACCATTCCTATGACTTTCATCGTACAGGAACGACGGTTGATCACCATCAGCAATCAGGACAATGCCTATGTGGTGGATATGCTGAGGGCCTACACGGAGCAGCATGAGCCGGTTTCAATCTATAAATTTCTCTTTGCCGGGCTGGAGCTGATTTCCAATTCCTACTATCCGGTCATTGAGAAGATGGACAAGTCCAAAGATGACATCAACCGCCTGCTGCGCAAGACGACGACCAAGAAGCATCTCTTTGCTCTGTCTGACTTGGAGACCTCTATGGTCTATCTGGTCGCTGCGGCCAAACAGAATCGCATGCTGCTGGAGCATATCAAGAGTCACGGTATTTACCGCTCTTTTGATGAGACAGAGAAAGAGCAGTTTGACGATGCCATGATTGAGGCCCGCCAGCTGGTTTCCATGACCGATCTGATTGCTCAGGTTCTCAGTCAGCTGTCTGGGTCCTACAATAACATTTTGAACAACAATCTGAACGATAATTTGACGCTTCTGACCATTATTTCTGTCCTTTTGGCAGTTTTGGCAGTCATCACCGGCTTTTTCGGCATGAATGTGCCTCTTCCTCTATCAGATGACAAAAATGCCTGGATTTATATCGTTGTCATCAGCCTCATCCTCTGGGGAGTCCTGACCAAGGTCCTCAAATGGGTGGCGAATAAAAAATAAAAGTGGTGCAGAAGCTGCCTCCAGTCAGGCAGCTTCTGCACTACTTTTTTGTCTTGTGCGATATTCCAGTACCCAGCCGATTATCCAGAGGCCGACTAATAGATAATTTTCCACCCAGCCCAGCAGATTGGCTTGATTGATCTTAGCTAGGTAGCCAATCAGGTGGTTGGTGCCAAAGCCCAGTCCGCCCAATATCAATGCTAGAAGCGTCATCCGCAGGTAAAACCAGTCGTACTTGATGTTGACGGCTATGAGCAGGGGAAGGATAGCCAGATTCCAAAAGCCGATTTCCCGCTGCCAATATGGAGCCAGACCGTAAACTGATTCCGTGCCCAGAAGCTGGGGACGGAATAGCTGAATCAAGGCCGCTCCCAGCATAGCCAGGATGAGCAAGATAAAAGTAAATCTTAAAAATTTGTTCATCGTTTTCTCCTTATGTTTATTACCATTATAAATAAAGGGTCGCAGGATTTCAAGAAACTTCAGCCAAAAAATAAATCTTACGCACAAATCCTATCTTTTGGCCTGGCTTTGTGGTATACTAGATAGGTTGCAAGTGACTAAGTTGATTTTCACTGAATGAGAACCAGCAACGCGGGTTGCAGATAAAAAAAGGATACAAGCTATCCAGCTAATCAACGACCCATCATTCTCTTGAGAATTAGCTGCTACTCAAGAGCAATCCATGCTGTTCAAGCTTGATTGCACAGAGTAAAAATGCCTGATAAGGTGGCTTCGCACTGCCTTTAGAAAGAAGAAGAACATTGAAATTTAATGAATTACATTTGTCAGCTGAACTGCTGGCAGAGATTGACAAAGCCGGCTTTGTAGAGGCCAGCCCTATCCAAGAGCAGACCATTCCGCTGGCTATGGCCGGCAAGGACGTGATTGGTCAGGCTCAGACCGGGACCGGTAAGACTGCGGCCTTTGGCTTCCCGACTCTGGAAAAGATTGACACGGACAATCCGACGGTGCAGGCTCTGATTATTGCCCCGACGCGGGAGCTGGCTGTGCAGAGTCAGGAAGAACTCTTCCGCTTCGGCCGCAGCAAGGGTGTCAAGGTCCGCTCGGTTTATGGTGGCTCCAGCATCGAAAAGCAAATCAAGGCTCTCAAGTCCGGTGCCCATATCGTCGTCGGGACACCGGGCCGTCTTTTGGATCTGATCAAGCGCAAGGCCCTCAAGCTCAATCATGTGGAAACCTTGATTTTGGATGAGGCCGATGAAATGCTTAATATGGGCTTTTTGGAAGATATTGAGTCCATTATTTCCCGCGTTCCGCAAGAGCGCCAGACCCTGCTCTTTTCGGCTACTATGCCGGATGCTATCAAGCGTATTGGAGTCCAGTTTATGAAGGATCCTGACCATGTCAAGATTGCAGCCAAAGAGCTGACGACTGAGCTGGTGGATCAGTATTATATCCGTGTCAAGGAAAATGAAAAATTTGACACCATGACCCGGCTCATGGATGTGGACCAGCCAGAGCTGTCTATCGTCTTTGGCCGGACCAAGCGCCGGGTGGATGAGCTGACCCGCGGTCTCAAGCTTCGCGGTTTCCGGGCGGAAGGCATCCATGGCGACCTCGATCAAGGCAAGCGCCTCCGGGTTCTCCGTGATTTTAAAAATGGCGGTCTGGATGTCTTGGTGGCAACGGATGTGGCTGCCCGCGGTCTGGACATTTCTGGGGTCACTCACGTCTATAACTATGACATTCCGCAGGATCCAGAAAGCTATGTTCACCGCATCGGCCGGACCGGCCGTGCCGGTAAGTCAGGTCAGTCCATTACCTTTGTAGCGCCGAATGAAATGGGCTACCTGCACATCATCGAAAATCTGACCAAGAAGCGGATGAAGGGTCTCAAGCCGGCGACGGCAGAGGAAGCTTTCCAAGCCAAGAAAAAGGTAGCCCTCAAGAAAATTGAGCGAGACTTTGAGGATGAAACGGTCCGCAGCAATTTTGAAAAGTTTGGCAAGGATGCCCGCAAGCTGGCCGCTGAGTTTTCTCCGGAAGAATTGGCCATGTATATCCTGACGCTGACCGTGCAGGATCCGGACTCTCTGCCGGAAGTAGAGATTGCCCGTGAGAAACCTCTTCCTTTCAAACCGTCAGGCGGCGGATTTGGCGGCAGAGGCAAGGGGGGCCGTGGCAGCAGCCGCCGCAGCGACAGCAAGGGCGGAGGCAGACGCGACAGCTACAAAAAAGGCGGTAAGCATGACCGCTTTGATAAGGAAAAACGCTACCGCAAGGACCACAAAAAACCACGCAATACCTCCAGCGAAAAGAAAACCGGCTTTGTCATCCGCAATAAAGGGGATAAATAAGCAGATACATAACAGTTTGGCTCTGTAGTTCAGGGTCAAATTTTGTTTTTGCCGGAATGCTTGAGAAACAAGATTTTTTGCGCTAAGGTCAGCTTTGGGTTCATACACAATAGACTTGTTGGGACAGGAATGATTCTTCTTTCTTGTATAGTCTTTTCGTTTGTTTTTAGCAGTGGGAGTCTGTCCCACCGCCTCAGGCGGCAGATAAAGCTTCCGTAGGAAGTGTCAGAAGATCCAGCGGAGCTATGGAGGCGGCACTTTGGATGGGTGGGATTTTGGCTGTGCGCCTTACTTGAAAGTAGCTGGGAAGCCTGCCTGTTCAGATAGGAACAAGTTCATTCAGGGAACTGTTTTATTTTTGTTTGTAAAAGCTTTCATAAATTTTTGTTTATCTGGCCAGAGTGTAGTATAATAAAGTAAGGGTTGCTCATACTCAAAGAAAAACCAGTCTGAAAACGGCTAAAATCTTAGAAACGGGATTGCTGGAAAGGGGCCCCCAGACCTTTTCGTCATTCAGCGAATCTGCCGGCATGAAGCGATTCTTGCCGACGGCATTGCCAGCTGTTGCTGACACCTTCCCGCTTGTTTCGGCTTCTCTGTCAGTCAGAGCGGCGCAGCTGATTTTACCCGCCTTGCTAGTGGGGATAAAGGAGAAAAACATGAAAGAAAGTCGGCATAGAGTGATTTTGCAGGAACTGGATCAAACCGGTGTTGTCTCTGTCAAAAATCTGAAAGAATTATTGGATGTTACGGATATGACGATTCGCAGGGACCTGATTGATTTGGAAAAGCAGGGCCTCCTGACGCGGGTCCATGGCGGAGCGCATAAGAAAGTCAAGGATGCGCTCAATGAAGTGTCTCATTCGGAAAAGCAGATGATCAATATTGAGGAAAAGAAGCTGATTGCCAAGAAGTGCGCGGCTCTCATTTTGAACGGTGACACAGTCTTTATCGGTTCTGGGACAACGACTGATTTTATCAGTGATTATCTGGATGGCAAAAGCATCAGCATCGTGACCAATTCTCTGCCGATTTTTGAAAAGCTCAAAGATCGGCCCAATCTTGACCTAATCCTGATTGGCGGACGCTATCGGGTCAAGACCCAGACCTTTGTCGGCCAGTTCGCCAATAATCTCCTGAAAGAAATCAAGGTGTCTAAGGCCTTTATCGGAGTGAATGGGATTGATGGCCACAATGTCACCACGACGAATGAAGAAGAGGGGAACGGCGATGCCATTATCCTCAACAATGCTATTGAAAAATACATCGTTGCGGATAACAGTAAGTTTGACAGCTATTCTTTTTACACTTTCTACCGTCTGGACAATATTGATGCCATTATCACGGATGAAAATCTGTCACCGAAAGTCAAGGAAAAATACAGTTCCTATACCAAGGTTTTATAATTTTGCAAAGAGGCTGGGGCAGGCTCTCATGATGACTGTGCTGTCATGGGGTCTGTCCCACCATTTTTTAGACGGACAGAAGAGTCTGTGCGCCCGTTCGAATCGTAGCGTTTTTTTCTAAATTTTTCAAAAGTTATTGACAAAATACTATTTGCATGATATAGTAGATAGGTAATGCTGATTTAGCTCAGTAGGCAGAGCGCATCCATGGTAAGGATGAGGTCGCCGGTTCGATCCCGGCAATTAGCATCTTATAGGACAAGCTTGGGTTTTCCAGGCTTTTTTCTTTGCCAAAAAATGCTCTGCTATTTTCCAAAAGCTGACACTGAGAGAGGTAAAGCCAAGCAGAATATGATATAATGGAAATAATAATAGTTCGTTGCTTTTGCCTTGCCTTGCCTGTGCAGGCGGAGGGGTGGGTTATTTCAAAAAGGATGAAGATTGGCTATGTATATCGAAATGATAGATGAAACGGGTCAGGTCTCAGAAGAGATCCTCAAGCAGACCCAGGAAATTTTGGAATTTGCGGCTCAGAAGACTGGCAAGGAAAAGAAGGAGATGGCTGTGACCTTTGTGACAAATGAGCGCAGCCATGAGCTCAATCTGGCCTACCGAGACACCGACCGGCCGACGGATGTCATCAGTCTGGAGTACAAGCCGGAGCTGGAGATTGCCGTGGACGAGGAGGACTTGCTGGACAATCCTGAGCTGGCTGAGATGCTGGAGGATTTTGATGCTTATATCGGTGAACTCTTCATTTCGGTGGACAAGGCGCGCGAGCAGGCGGAAGAGTACGGCCACAGCTTTGAGCGGGAGATGGGCTTTTTGGCGGTGCATGGATTTCTGCATATCACTGGCTATGATCACTATAGGCCAGAAGAAGAGGCAGAAATGTTTGGTTTACAGGAAGAAATTTTAACGGCTTATGGACTCACAAGGAAATAACAAACGCAAATGGAAAAATCGGGATGTCGTCTCGAGTCTGGAATTTGCTTTAACCGGTATTTTTACAGCCTTTAAAGAGGAGCGCAACCTGCGCAACCATGCTTTTTCGGCCCTGGCTGCGATAGTCGCGGGTCTGGTTTTTCGGGTGTCGGCTGTCGAGTGGCTCTTTCTCTTTTTGAGCATTTTTCTGGTCATTGCCTTTGAAATTGTCAATTCTGCCATTGAAAATGTCGTAGATCTGGCCAGCAACTACCACTTTTCTATGCTGGCCAAGAATGCCAAGGATATGGCAGCAGGCGCTGTTCTGGTCATTTCCGGCTTTGCGGTTGTGACAGGATTGATTATTTTTGTTCCCAAGATTTGGGATTGGTTTTTTTGAGAGCTTGAAAATCGGGGGCAACCGCCGATTTTCTGCTGTTTTAATGGAAATATAGAGGTGAAATAATGACTTTTAAATCAGGTTTTGTAGCTATTTTAGGCCGTCCCAATGTGGGCAAATCAACTTTTCTCAATCATGTCATGGGGCAAAAAATCGCTATTATGAGCGATAAGGCCCAGACTACCCGCAATAAAATCATGGGCATTTACACGACAGACAAAGAGCAGATTGTCTTTATCGATACACCGGGCATCCACAAGCCCAAGACGGCTCTGGGCGACTTCATGGTGGAGTCAGCCTACAGCACCCTGCGTGAGGTGGACACTGTCCTCTTTATGGTGCCGGCGGATGAAGCTCGCGGCAAGGGTGACGACATGATTATGGAGCGCCTGAAAGCTGCCAAGGTACCGGTTATTCTGGTGGTCAATAAGATTGACAAAGTCCATCCGGATCAGCTTTTGGCGCAGATTGATGACTTCCGCCAGCAGATGGATTTCAAGGAAATCGTGCCGATTTCGGCCCTGCAGGGCAATAATGTGTCCCATCTTATTGATATTCTCAGTGAGAATCTGGAGGAAGGCTTCCAGTATTTCCCAGCTGACCAGATTACCGACCATCCAGAGCGCTTTCTGGTGTCAGAGATGATTCGGGAGAAGGTTCTGATGCTGACGCGGGAGGAAATCCCCCACTCAGTCGCGGTGGTCGTTGACAGTATGAAGCGGGACGAGGAGACCGACAAGATCCATATCCGAGCGACCATCATGGTGGAGCGGGACAGCCAGAAGGGCATCATCATCGGCAAGGGCGGTTCCATGCTCAAGAAAGTTGGCTCCATGGCTCGGCGCGATATCGAGCTCATGCTGGGGGACAAGGTTTTCCTAGAGACCTGGGTCAAGGTCAAGAAAAACTGGCGGGACAAGAAGCTGGACTTGGCCGACTTTGGCTATAATAAGAAGGAGTATTGAACTTTCCCGGACACATCAGAAAGGGTGGTAGAAGATGCCGCAGTTATTTATCGAAGAAAGCGGTCAGGAAAATGCGAAAAGCATCATCTTTCTGCATGCCTCAGGCTCCAGCAGTCAGATGTGGCGGCATCATCTGGCTGCCCTTGAAAATGATTTTCATTGTATTGCTGTGGATTTGCCGGGTCATGGTAAGAGCAGCGATATAGAATGGACAGACTTTGATGAAGTGACCGACATGCTGGCTGCTATTATCAGGAGCAAGGCCCATGGCAAGCCGCATCTTGTCGGGCTTTCTCTGGGCGGCAGTCTGATTCTGAAATTATTAGAAAAAGATGCGGAGCTCGTTGATAAGGTTATCGTTGACGGAGCGAGCCATCAGCCGATTAAGGGCTATCGCAGGGTTATTGTTATGGTGTACCTGATGTCCTTGTTGAAAAATAGGAAGCTTATGGCCAAGCTGATGACAAAGATGATGCAGAAAGACGGAGTGCCCAAGGAAGAGTGTCAAGTTTTTGTCGGGGATTTGCAGAGGGCCGCACGGAAGTCCTTCCGCCGAGCCATGTCACAGGCCAATAGGCTAAAGGTTCATGCAGACTTTGACAATCCTGCCTTTTTCGTTTCAGGTGGGAAGGAGTCTGCGACTATTCATGAATCTCATCAGATGCTGGCGCAGAAAAATGCTTGGTCTGAATGCGCCTCTTATCCTAACAAGGGGCATGCTTGGCTTTTTAGTGATGTGGAGACACATATTCAGCTGCTGCGCTATTTCTTTCAAAACGCTGCCTTTCCGGAGAAATTGAAGCGTTTTGACTAATCATCAAACAGTCTAAAGATGTTGAAAAGCTTTGATTTGTTAGGCTGTGGGACAGTCTCCCATGATGGCTGCATCCCCCCACAAACGGGGGAGTCTTTGATAAGCTGCCGTATAAAACTCTTTGATTTCCCAGAGCAAGGAGTTAATCAACTGACTTTGGATTGTGAGCTAGAGAATACGGTCAGTCAAATCTTCCATGAACATGCAGGTTTTCGGGAAGCGAGCTGTAGGGTTTATGACATATTTGATTTAGAATTGGGAAGGGGAGATATTGATGCCAGAATTACCAGAGGTAGAAACGGTCCGGCGCGGTTTGGAGCGGCTGGTCCGAGGGAAGACCATAGAGAGGGTCAGGGTGCGCTATGCCAAGATGATTGGGACGGGAGTGGATGCTTTTGTGCGGGATTTGCCGGGGCAGACCATTGAGTCTGTTGGCCGGCGGGGCAAGTACCTGATTTTACATCTGACGGACTGGGCCTTGATTTCTCACCTGCGGATGGAGGGCAAGTATCTTTTTTATCCTGATGCGGTGCCTGAGCGTAAGCATGCCCATGTCTTTTTTGACTTTACAGACGGTGGGACCTTGGTTTATGAGGATGTCCGCAAGTTTGGAACTATGGAGTTGCTGGGCAAGGGCCAGCTGGAAGCCTATTTTGCGGATAGAAAGCTGGGTCCTGAGCCGACGGAAGCGGATTTTCTCTTGGAGCCTTTTGCAGGGGCGCTGAGCCGGTCCAAAAAGCCCATCAAGCCTTATCTGCTGGAGCAGACCTTGGTCGTCGGGCTGGGCAATATCTATGTGGACGAAACGCTCTGGCGGGCGCAGATTCATCCAGCTCAGTCAGCAGATAGCCTGACAGCAGCAGAAGTGCAGAGCCTGCATGAGCAGATTATCGCTGTCTTGCAGCTGGGGATTGAAAAGGGCGGATCGACCATCCGGACCTACCGCAATGCTTTGGGCGAAGACGGCACCATGCAGGATTTTCTGCAGGTCTATGGCAAGACTGGCCAGCCTTGTGCTCGGTGTGGCAGCCCGATTGAAAAGATCAAGCTGGCCGGTCGTGGCACCCATCTCTGTCCCCACTGCCAGAAAGCGAGGTAGTTGTTGTGGTAAAAATTATCGGGATTACCGGCGGCATTGCCTCGGGCAAGTCAACGGTGACGGACTTTCTGCGGCAGCAGGGCTATCGGGTCATCGATGCTGACCAGGCGGTGCATGAATTGCAGGAGCCGGGCGGCCGCCTCTATCAGGCTCTTGTAGAGGCTTTTGGTCCAACTGTCTTACAGGAGGATGGTCATTTGGACCGGCCCAAGCTGGGCGCCCTGATTTTTGGCCATCCTGACCGGCTGGCTCAGTCCAGCCAGCTGCAAAATGCCATTATCCGAGAAGAGCTGGCCCGCCAGCGAGATCAGCTGGCTCAAAGCGAGGAATTCTTTTTCATGGATATTCCTTTGCTCTTTGAGCAGGGCTATGAGGCTTGGTTTGACCAAGTCTGGCTGGTCGATGTGTCAGAGGAGACTCAGCTCAGCCGCCTCATGGCTCGAAACGCTCTTAGCAGATCAGAGGCGGAAAAACGCATCGCAGCTCAGCTCTCTCTCCAAGAAAAACGCAAACGAGCAAATCTGCTCATTGACAATAACGGCTCGCTAGAGGCAACCCGTCAGCAGGTCTGTGATGCTTTGCAGAAATTAGAAAGAAGATGATCCTATCACGGCACATGTAAACTGGAAACACAATCTGAAAATCGCCTGGTTTGGCAACTTCCTAACCGGTGCCAGCATTTCTCTGGTCACGCCTTTCATGCCGCTCTTTGTGGAGCAGCTGGGGGCTAGGGGCCATGAGGTGGAGTATTACGCTGGGCTGGGGATTTCGCTCTCGGCCATCTCTGCGGCTCTGCTCTCCCCAGTCTGGGGGAGTCTGGCTGACCGTTACGGCCGCAAGCCTATGATGGTGCGTGCTGCCCTTGCCATGGTCTTCACCATGGGAGGGATTGCCTTTGTGCCCAATATCTTCTGGCTCTTGCTCCTGCGCTTTCTCAATGGTGTCTTTGCCGGCTATGTGCCCAACAGCACGGCCTTGATCGCCAGTCAGGCTCCCAAGGATAAGACCGGCTATGCCTTGGGGACTCTTTCGACGGGCGTTGTGGCGGGCAATCTCATGGGGCCTTTTATGGGCGGTCTGATTGCGGAGATGTTCGGCATTCGCAATGTCTTTCTCCTGATTGGTTTTTTCTTTCTGCTGGCGGCCTTGATGACGGTTTCCTTCATTCAGGAGGATTTTGTGCCAGCGTCTCGGCAGGAAGAGGTCAGTTTGAGAGAGCTGCTGCATCAGCTTAGGTATCCTCGGTTGCTGCTCAATCTCTTTTTGACCAGCTTTGTCATCCAGTTCGCAGCCCAGTCGATCAGCCCTATCCTCTCGCTCTATGTCAGAGAGCTGGGACAGAGGGACAATCTGATGTTTGTCTCAGGCCTCATCGTGTCCAGCATGGGTCTGTCCAGCATGATGAGCTCCAGTATCTTGGGGCGGCTGGGCGACCGCATGGGCAATCACCGGCTGCTGGTGCTGGCTCAGTTTTATTCGATTTTGATTTACTTGCTGTGTGCCAATGCCGGATCTGCCTTTCAGCTGGGCTTTTACCGTTTTTTGTTTGGCTTGGGGACTGGGGCCCTGATACCGGGGGTCAATGCGCTGCTGAGCAAGATGACACCCAAGTTTGGTATTTCCCGGATTTTCAGTTACAATCAGATTTTCTTTTATCTGGGCGGTGTGGCCGGGCCTATTTCTGGCTCGGTCATTGCGGCGGCCTACGGCTACCATTCGGTCTTCTATGCTACGGCCGGCCTGGTAGCAGTCAGTCTCCTGATCAATCTCTTTTCCTTTAGAAATCTGCTGAAAAAGAAGGATATCTGATAAGGGGCCTTCTGATTTTGTATTTGCGGAGGAGAGCTTCGTATGGCACAATTTACTCTTACGACCTTTTTAGATTTGCCGCTTGAGCAGGCGGTAAAACTGGTTGAGCAGCCCTCTACTCTCTTTTATGTGACCCGGCCTCTGGTATTTTTCCGGCCTGTCAAGGAGTCTGTCCCACCGCCAGCCGCTGGCAGGAGGGGACCTACTGGTTTAGCCTTTACCTCTGGGGCTTTATTCCCATGGGCCGCCAGGCGGTGGTCATTTCCTATCCGACTGGCTCGGATTTCAGCCTTCTGGACGACGGTCACAGCCAGCTAATCAAGCAATGGCGGCATTTGATCCAGCTGAATCCAGAGGGGCAGGGCTGCCGCTATCAGGATATATTGGAAATTGAAGCCGGCCTGCTGACGCCCTTGCTAGCGGGATTTGCCCGTCTCTTTTACCGCCACCGGCAAAGGCGCTGGCTTAAATTGGCAGAGTAATTTCGTCCATGACTTTCTGGCAATATTTTTCATCAAGACTGAGAAGCAAGTGATATTTTGTGCTATAATAGTCCTTAGTCCATTCTAAAAGTTAGGAAAAACCGTGCGCATCAAAATTCATTTAAAGTGTTCCAGCTGCGGCAGTCAGAACTATCTGACCAGCAAGAACACCAAAAATCATCCGGACCGGATTGAGGTCCTCAAGTATTGTCCCAAGGAAAGAAAAGTAACCTTACATCTTGAATCCAAATAGATTTTGTGGTAAAATAGATAGGATTTTAAGGAGTTTATGTCTATGTATAACCTATTGTTAACCATTTTACTAATCTTATCCGCTGTTATTGTCATTGCAATTTTCATGCAGCCTACTAAAAATCAGTCCAGCAACGTTTTTGATTCCAGTGCAAATGACCTCTTTGAACGTGCGAAAGCGCGCGGATTTGAGGCTGTGATGCAGCGTCTGACAGGAGTTATGATTTTCTTCTGGCTGCTGATTGCCTTAGTATTAGCAGTATTATCTAGTAAATAAAATGGGCTCTGACTTCGTCTTGGCCTATTTTTTAAGTTTAAAAGAGATTTAGCAAAGGTGAAGAAAGCTATCATCAAGAGAAAAGGAATATGAAATCAGAAATTATTGAATATTTAAAAGAAAGGCAGCAGGCCAGCGTGGATGAGCTGGCGGCTGCTCTGGGGAAGGAGTCTTCCAAGGACTTTAGCAGTCTGGTCAGGACCATCTCCCAAATGGAGCGCAAGCACCAGATTCGCTTTGACGATGCGGGCCGCCTGCAGCTCAAGCAGAAAAAGGAAAGCATCACTCTAAAAGGAACTTTCCATGCTCATAAGAAGGGCTTTGGCTTTGTGACCTTAAATGAGGAAGAGGAAGACCTCTTTGTCGGCCGCAATGATGTCAATCATGCCATTGACGGTGATACAGTCGAAGTGGCTGTCACCAAGGTCGCCGACCGGGTCAAGGGAACGTCGGCTGAGGCCAAGGTGATTGACATTTTGGAGCACAGTCTGACGACGGCCGTCGGTCAGCTGGTTCTGGATGAGGAGAAGCCCAAGTATGCAGGCTATATCCGCTCGAAAAATCAGAAAATCCGTCAGCCTATTTATGTCAAAAAACCAGCCATGGTTTTAGATGGCACAGAGGTGCTCAAGGTCGCTATTGACAAATATCCAACCAAGAAACACGATTTCTTTGTGGCGAGTCTGGTCGATGTAGTTGGTCATGTCAATGACCCTGGCATTGATGTGCTGGAAGTGCTGGAGTCCATGGATATTGTCTCCGAATTTCCAGAAAAGGTCTTGGAAGAGGCCGAGCGAGTTCCGGATGCACCGACTGAGAGTGATTTGGAAGGCCGTTTGGACCTGCGTGAAGAGATTACCTTTACTATCGATGGAGCGGATGCCAAGGACTTGGATGATGCTGTCCATATCAAGCGCCTGAAAAATGGCAACTTTGAGCTAGGCGTCCATATCGCAGATGTGTCCTACTATGTCAAAGAAGGCTCTGAGCTGGACAAGGAAGCCCTCAATCGGGCAACCTCTGTCTATGTGACCGACCGCGTGGTGCCTATGCTACCAGAGCGCCTGTCAAACGGAATCTGCTCCCTCAATCCCAATGTGGACCGGCTGACCCAGTCGGCCATCATGGTGATTGATGCCAAGGGGCGCGTGGTCAAGCATAGGATTACGCAGACCGTTATCAATACGGCCTTTCGCATGACCTACAGTGATGTCAATGACATCATCGCAGGCGATCAGGAAAAAGCTGAGCAGTTCAAGTCCATTGTGCCCAGCATTGAGGCCATGGTCCAGCTGCATGACATTCTGGAAAGCATGCGCTTTAAGCGCGGGGCGCTCAACTTCGATACCAGCGAAG
The DNA here is from genome assembly GCF_017884005.1 of Streptococcus panodentis. GTDB lineage: Bacteria > Bacillota > Bacilli > Lactobacillales > Streptococcaceae > Streptococcus > Streptococcus panodentis. The sequence goes on along the minus strand of NZ_QFAY01000015.1, from coordinate 12,802 downwards.
CCAAGATTTTGGTCAATGACAAGGGCCGGCCAGTGGACATTATCCTGCGTCAGCGCGGCATTGCCGAGCGCATGATTGAGTCCTTTATGCTGGTGGCGAATGAAACGGTGGCCGAGCATTTTACTAGGCTGAATCTGCCCTTCATCTATCGGATTCACGAGGAGCCTAAGGCGGAGAAGGTCCAGAAGTTCATCGACTATGCGTCGAGCTTTGGGATTCGGATTTACGGGACGGCTAACTCCATGAGTCAGCAGGCTCTGCAGGATATTATGGAAGCGGTCAAGGGCCAGCCTTATGAGGAGGTCCTGTCCATGATGCTGCTGCGTTCTATGCAGCAGGCCCGCTACTCTGAGCACAATCACGGCCACTATGGTCTGGCTGCAGAGTTTTATACGCATTTCACCAGTCCGATTCGCCGCTATCCGGACCTGCTGGTCCACCGCATGGTGCGGGACTACGGCCGTTCCAAGGAAACAGCTCAGCACTTTGAGCAGGTCATTCCAGAGATTGCGGTGCAGTCTTCCAGCCGGGAGCGCCGGGCCATTGAGGCGGAGCGGGAAGTCGAAGCCATGAAGAAGGCTGAGTTCATGGAGGAATTTGTCGGGGAAGAATTTGACGGTGTGGTTTCAAGCGTGGTTAAATTTGGACTCTTCGTCGAGCTGTCCAATACGGTCGAGGGCTTGATTCATGTGACCAACCTGCCGGAGTTTTACAGCTACAATGAGCGGGCCATGACCCTGCAGGGAGAGAAATCCGGTGTCGTCTTTAAGGTCGGCCAGCCGATTCGCATCAAGCTGACACGGGCAGACAAGACGACCGGCGAGATTGACTTTGAATACCTGCCGAGTGAATTTGACCTGATCGACAAGACCAGCAAGCAGAGCCGAGGCAAATCGCGCAACCGACGCCGTGAGGACGGTCCGCGCAGCCATTCTGCCAAGGAAAGAGACCGCAAGGGTCAGAAAGACAAGAAGCCCAAGACTGGCAGGAGCCAGAAGGCATTTTACAAGGAAGCAGTCAAGAAAGGAGCCAAGCATGGCAAAGGGAGAAGGAAAGGTCGTCGCGCAAAATAAAAAGGCCCGGCATGACTACACCATCGTGGATACCATCGAGGCGGGTCTGGTGCTGACGGGAACGGAGATCAAGAGCGTGCGCGCTGCCCGCATCAATCTCAAAGACGGCTTTGCCCAGATCAAAAACGGCGAAGCCTGGCTCAGCAATGTCCATATCGCGCCCTATGAAGAGGGCAATATCTGGAACCAAGAGCCTGAGCGCCGCAGAAAGCTGCTGCTGCACAAGAAGCAGATCCAAAAGCTGGAGCAGGAGACCAAGGGAACTGGGATGACGCTGGTGCCGCTCAAGGTCTATCTCAAGGACGGCTACGCTAAGCTGCTTTTGGGCCTGGCCAAAGGGAAGCACGACTATGACAAGCGCGAGTCCATCAAGCGCCGCGAGCAAAACCGTGACATCGCACGGCAGATGAAGAACTTTAATACGAGATGAAAGATCGGAGGTCCGGTCTTTTTTGCTGCATCAGTCAGCAGTTCTATATGATTTTTATTGAATATTAAAATATTTTAATATATTTTGTGTAATCGCTTGCAAAGCTCCTCCTAAAGGGATATACTAAGGGTGGAATGTGGTAGAATCTTTATATTGCTTGGACCGGGGCTTCCCGGTCCTGCTTGCAGTCAACTGGACTTGGCCTGAGAATTTGCTCTGTGAGTTTTGAGGCCCCTATCTTTTATAAAGGAGAAAGACGATGAAGAAAGTCTTGTTCAAGATGATGTTTCTTGTGATGCTGCTATCCATGCTGCCGGTACAGGTGGCGCAGGCCTGCTCAGCCTTTATCGTTGGGAAAGGACTGACGGCAGATGGCTCAACTCTCTACGGCCGGACGGAGGATTATCCGTATGCTCCTGACGGCGGACGGCATAATCAAAACTATGTGGTCGTTCCAGCCAAAACTTATAAAGAAGGCGACCAGATTGAGGATGAGTCCAATGGCTTTACCTACCCGCATCTGGCCAATGAAATGAAATACACAGCTACCTACGATTCTGCGCGCGGAGACGGCAGCAACGGCAACTTTGGTGCGCATGGATTCAATGAAGCAGGTGTATCAATGACAGCCACCGTCTCTGCAGCACCGAATGACAAGATTCTAACGGCGGATCCCCTGGTCAAGGACGGTCTGCCTGAAGCTTCCATGATTGATCTGGTCCTGCCGCGGGCAAAGTCAGCTCGTGAAGCGATTGAAATCGTTGCGAAGACCTTGGATGAAAAAGGTTCTGCCGAAGGGAATATCATTGTTACGGCTGACCAAAATGAGCTCTGGTATATGGAGATTCTTTCCGGCCACCAATATGTGGCTATTAAGTTCCCAGAGGATAAGTATGCCGTCTTTGCCAATACCTACTATCTGGGCCATGTCGATCTCAGCGACACGGACAATGTCATTGCCTCTAAGGGAGTAGAAGACATTGCCAAGAAAGCCGACAGCTATAAGACGGATTCGGACGGCAATTTTATGATTGCCCAATCCTACGGACCGGAAGACTATATCGAGCGGAACCGTTCTCGGACTTATGCCGGTATCAAGTGGATGGATCCGCAGTCTGAAGTAACTTATGAAGACAAGTATTTCGACCTGCTGCGGACACCGACCGACCCGAACAAACGCTATACTGTGCAGGATGTTATCGGCGAACAGCGCAATCGTTTTGAAAATCTGCCTGAGTTTCTGCCGGACGACACAGTAGAAGTAGGCAAGGACTACGATAAAAATGTCTACAAATATGCCCTGGGCAATGAAAATGTCATTGATGCCCATGTCTACCAAATCAAGTCTGACCTGCCGAGTGAATTTGGCGGTGTCGTTTGGCTGGGATTGGCCCAAAGCCGCAATACACCTTATGTGCCTTTCTATGGCAATGTCGAAGATACTTATGAAGCCTTCAAAAACCGCTCTGAAAAATATGACGGCAAATCCTGGTACTGGTCTGTCTGGCATATTGACCAAATGGTCATGAAATATCCTGAAATCTTTGGCAGCAGTATCCAAGATAAGTGGAAAGCACTGGAAGATGAGTGGGTCAAGGAGCAGGCAGCCAGCGACGCCAAGTATGCTGCCTATACGGATGAGCAGGCACAGGCCGCTGGTCCGGAAGTGACCAAGGAAGCACTGGCGCGCTCTGAAAAGATTTTTAAGGAAATCAAGGCTGTCGAAGCGGAGATGGAAGCCAAGATTAAGAAAGAAAAAGGGGACGATGCCGATTTGGTCTATACTGGCTACAATAAGGCCAATCTGTTGGCTGACTATGAAAAATCTCACAAGAAGGACAGCAAGACAAAGACCCAAAAATCAGAAGCGAAGAAAACAGACTCCAGTCAGCTGGCTCTGCTGCTGATTCTGGCCCTGATTGTCATCATTCCGGGGATTATCGCCCTTCAGCGCTCCCGTAAGAAAAAAGGATCATGACAAAGAGTCTGCCTCCTGTGAAGAAAGGACTGAGCCTGTCTTGGTCCTTTCTTTTGATATAGAGATTGGCATTTGGTTTATCTTTTATCGTCAGTTAGTTTATCTTTTATTCCGTCGTTAACTCGCCTTGCCGTACCCCAGTACAGCCTGCGGCTCGTTGCCTCGTACTAAAAGCAAACTAAAAAACGATATCTGGGCCCCCTTTAACTTGAGTTTGGTTCTTTGGCACAATCTGCGTATGCTCTCTTCACACTCTCCCAGCCTCGTTTTCTCATGTCCAGACTCAGGCTGAAAAGCCTCCCTAAGCCTTTTCACTCCCCCAGATTGTTTCACTGCTAAAAGCAAACTAAAAGACGATAATTGTGAAGAGTAGGAATCATTCATCAGAAGAGCTTGACCCTAGGGCTTGTCAAGTACAGCATTTTTCGGTATGATGAAAGGGAAATGTATCAGACAGCCCTAACAGGCAGAAAGGAAGCCTATGAAACAGGATTTACTTATGTATAAGCGCATGCCGCTTTGGACAGCAGCCACTATGCCGGAAGCGGTCAAGAAAAAGCACAATACCAAGGAAGGAACATGGGGCAAGATTACCGTTGTCAAAGGCAAGCTGAAATTTGTCGAGATGACAGAGGCAGGAGAGGAGCTGGCAGAGCATGTTTTTGAAGCCGGTCAGGACAATCCCTTTGCCCAGCCGCAGGCTTGGCATCGGGTGGAGGCTCTGACAGATGATGTAGAGTGGTATTTGGAATTTTACTGTCAGCCCGAGGACTATTTCCCCAAAAAGTACCAAAGCAATCCAGTGCATTCTGAGGTTCTGGAAGCCATGGAGACGGTTCAGCCCGGCCGGGCCCTTGATTTGGGCTGCGGTCAGGGCCGCAATGCGCTTTTTTTGGCCAAGCAGGGCTTTGAAGTGACAGCTGTGGATCAGAATGAGCTGGCCTTGGAAATCCTCAGAAGCATTGTGGAGCAGGAAGAGCTGGATCTGCCGATTGGTCTTTATGACATCCATTCGGCTGAGCTGACGCAGGAGTATGACTTTATCGTCTCCACGGTCGTTCTCATGTTCCTGCAGGCGGAGCGGATTCCGGCTATTATCCGCAATATGCAGGAGCAGACCGCAGTCGGCGGCTACAATCTGATTGTCTGCGCCATGGATACAGAGGACTATCCCTGCCCACTGCCCTTCCCCTTTACCTTTAAGGAAGGCGAGCTGGCAGATTATTATAAAGACTGGGACTTGGTCAAATACAATGAAAATCCCGGCCATCTGCACCGCCGCGGTGCAGACGGCAACCGCATCCAGCTGCGCTTTGCGACCATGCTGGCTAAGAAGGTGCGCTGATAGCCGGCAGCTATCAAAACAAGCTTCCTCTCCTGTCAGCCGATACAAGAGAACCATTTTTCTGATAAGGTCTTGTAACTTTCCAGAATTTTGATATAATAAAACAATAGTAAAAAAAGAATGCTTGCTAAGTGTTCTTTTTCATATAGTCTTTTATACTCGATTACTCCTCGAAGAAACTCATCAGCAAACGAGGCTGAAGCAGACAGGATGGCAGCAGCTGCCTCGTTTTTCTGTTTTTAGGCTCAGACTGAAAAGGTTCCCCCGAACCTGTTCACTCCACTGACGTGCGGGAACTAACGAGGTTATAAAAGGCAAACGAAAGGACGCAATCTTTAACGGAAGTCATCTTCCGGCTATTTAGAAGGGCTAGGAACCATCATGTATCATAAAAATATTCTTTTCAACCGCAGTGCTTTTTCGGAGGCTAAGGGCCACGATGTCAAGCGCAAGTCTTCCAAAGGTCTGGCAACGGGCATTGCCTTGGCGGGAACGATTGTTTTGCTGGGAAGCGGCCAGCTTGTTTCAGCAGATGATTTGAGCGTTTCTGAGAGCACTGTAGAATCTTCAGCTGCAGCTGAAGCTGCAACCGAGGATAAAAAATCCCAGCCGGCTGACAGCAGCCAACTATCTGAGACCGCTTCGGCAGATGACAGCCCGGCAGCCGACAGTGAATCCAAGGCAAGCGGCAAGGAAGCTGCCCCAGTATCTGAAGCAGCTCAAGGAGAGCAGGGGACAGCCGGCCAGGCTGTCAGCAGGGACGCTCAGCTCGAGTCATCTTCAGCCGCCTCTGCAGCGTCAAGGGAAGGCGATGAAGACGAAGATGAAGATGATGAAGACGAAGACGATGAAGAAGAGAATTCAAAAAAACACAGGGAAAATCAAAACTTTAAAAAAGCAGATATTGCCTTTGATGCATCAGGAGTAAGGACCTCCTCGTCTGGTGTGAGCGCTGACGGGAAGAATATCACCATTACATCGGCGGGGACCTACACTCTGGCAGGCTCTGCCAGCGGCTACAGCATTGTCATCGCAGATCAGGTGACGGATAGGGTAAAGCTCAAGTTTGATGCGGTCAATTTAAGTGAATCAACCATCTATTCGTCAAGAGACTTAGAGATTAACATTCTGTCAGACAGCTCTGTCTTATCTTCTTTGAAAAATACTGTCGAAATAGGAGGGGCGCTCTACCTTTCCAGCAAGAAGAAAAGCAGCTTCAGTGTCAGCAGTACAGCCGGCCATGCTATTAAGGCCGATAGACTGAGAGCAGATAAGGTCAACTTAATCCTGTCTTCTGCCAGTAAGGATGGGATTCACGCTGCTTCCAGCGTGACAATCAAGGAGTCAGCTATCACGATTTCTGCTGGGGATGATGGAATTCAGGCGGGAAATCGTACAGACGTCAATGCTGGCGATGTAGAGATAAATGATTCGGCAGTAACCATCACCTCTACCCACAAGGGAATCACAGCTCATGATGAAATAACCGTAAAAGGTTCGACTGCTTTGACCATTACGGCAGGCTTTGAAGGCATGGAAGGCCGTTATGTCCATTTGAAGAAAGGCCATATCACTATTAAAGCAGGAGATGATGCAATCAATGCTGTTGAGTGGACAGGAAAAGATGATGCGGATTTGTCAGCCCTGACTAACAGCAAAGCCGATATTAAAAACAAGGTGGCGATTGTGATAGCAGGGGCTGATGTGGCTGCCGTTTCAAATGGGGATGGCATGGATTCGAATGGTGATTTGCTCATCACTGGCGGCAGTCTAAAAACACAGTCCGTCACGGATTATAATTCTGCTCTGGACTATGACGGCACAGCCCTTGCTTCCGGCGGAAGGACCTGGGCCATCGGACACATGGGATTTGCTCAGGGCTTCTCAAGCGGCACCAAACAGGCTTATCTAGCAGCGATTGTCTCCGGTTTGGCAGGCGATACCATTCGGATACGGGATTCCAAAGGCCGTCTCATTGCGGAGACCAAGGCGGAGGTTGACTTCGACCATGTTGTCTTTTCAGATAAGGACATCAAGGACGGAAAAACCTACACGGTGACAAGCTCTGACGGCCATCAAGCAACTGTTCGGGGGACCAAGCAAACGACAGCCCATCCTTCAGGCCGAAAGGTTTCCAAAGACACAGTGCCGCTCCTTCCCAACGGCCATCACCCTGCCTTTCCCGGGAATGGGACTCCTCCAAGCGATAAGGGGAATTAAAGATTTGAAATCGATCTTATCCTCTTTGAACATCTCTTCAAACTTTGGCAGTTCCAACAGTCTGGGGAGTAAAAAGGTCCGGGGGATCTTTTTAGCCCCTGCCCGGAAACGGAAAAGCAGGGAAGGTCCGGGGGACCTTTTTAGCCCCTGCCCGGAAACGGAAAAGCAGGGAAAGTCCGAGGGATCTTTTTAGCCCCTTCCTAGTTTGCTGATGATTTTTATAGAGCGCTATAAAATAAAAGTAATCAGGCGTGTATTCAGTTGGAATAGCGCCTTTTCTGTCGCCCGATTTCTGTCAAGTGAGAGCTTATTGGGGGCAGCATCGGCAATCAGAACTGTCTGATCTGACTGATCCCCAACTTGTCCTTTTCGAAAGTTGCAGAGGCCGAGGCAAACCGATGCAGATAGAACAGAGGGGGAAGAATAGAGTCAACTTTGATTTTCAAAGAGTAGGAGCAGCCATTCTGTCTGCTCCTGCCTCGTCTGTACTGAATGGTCAAAAACTTTAGAAATAATTTAGAAATTCTTGATAAATATTTGAAATTTAGATGGCATACTAGGGATGTAAGGAAAAAAAGGGCAAAAAAATATTTTTCTTTCGCTGTCCATTTTTTATTTGACGCAGAAAAAAGATTGTGTTAAAGTAAATGGGTAAAATAAAAAAGTCAATTATATCTGACGTTCTGTAAAGGAGGAAGACATGAAGAAAAGAACGAAAATTATTCTGACTTCTGCTTTGACGGTGACCGGACTGCTTGTAGCGGCCGGCGGCTATTGGGCCTACAAGACCTTTGTCCCTCAGGAAACGCCTGTTGATAAAAATGCCACGGTCAGCAGCAATTATTACCAGGCCATCAATAAAAAATGGCTGGAAAAGGCGGAAATTCCCAGCGATCAGCCAGCCAACAGCGTCGTTTATGAACTGGGCGAGGAAGTCAAGGAGCGGCTCAAGGGCGATGTCAAAAATCTAGCATCCGAAAAAGAGAAGTCCAGCATCGAGGGGATGGATGACTTTATCAGCTACTACCAGCAAGGCTCCGACTTTAAGCAGCGGGAAAAGGACGGCCTGGATCCTCTCAAGCCCTATTTGAAAGAAATCGAGGATTTGAAAGACTTGGATGATTTGGCGGCCAAGGCTGCCGACTGGCAGCGCCGGGGTCTCAGTCTGCCTTTTGGCTTTGATATCAGTGTGAATGTGGAAAATACCAATCAGAAGCAGATTCATCTGTCAACTCCAAGTACATTTCTACCGGATACCTCCTACTATCAAGACGAAAATGCTAAGAAAAGCATGATGCAGCCGGTCGAGCAAGCAGCTCAAAAGGCTCTGCAGCTGCTGGGCTACAGCGAGAAAGACAGCCAAAGGATTGTCAAAGAAGCGCTAGATATTGATGCAGAAATCGCTAAATACGCCCTAAGCAGCGAGGAAGCATCAGAGATAAAAAAACAGGTTCATCCCAAGACAGTTGAAGAAATCAACAGCTATTCAGATACTTTCAAATTCAGTGAAATCATCCATGCCTACTTGGGGCAGGAGGTTGACCAGGTCAACATTCCAAATCCCAAGTATTATGAAAATTTCGCCAAAGTGGTCAACGACAAGAACTTTGCCAAGCTCAAGTCATGGATGCTGGTCAGACAGGCCGGCGCGGCAAGCAATCTCTTGACGGACCAATACCGTCTGGTTTATGCAGAGATTAACAAGGCCTGGCAGGGGACCAAGGAAGCCTCTTCAAAAGAGGATGATGTCTACAGCCAGACAACGACAGTCTTTGCAGACAGTCTCAGCCTCTACTATGGACAAAAATACTTTGGTCAGGAAGCCAAGGAAAAAGTCGCTCAGATGGTCGACAGTATCAAGACGGTCTATCGGGAACGCTTGCTGAAAAACGACTGGCTGAGCGAGGAGACCAAGCAGGAAGCGGTCAAGAAGCTGGACAGTATGATACTGCGCATCGGCTATCCGGATAAGATCCAGGAGGAGACCAAGGTACTGAAAACAGACAGCCAAAAGAATTTCTTTGAGAACACCATTGCCATGAGCACAGCTAAGAATCAGTATGCTATTGATCATTTCTCAGAACCGGTGGATAAGACACAGTGGAGCATGCCTTCCTTTGACATCAATGCTTACTACTCACAGATTGACAATAGTATCAATTTCCCAGCAGGAATCCTGCAGGCACCTTTCTTTGATGCCGAGCAGGATATGGAAAAAAACTACGGCGGTATCGGCATGGTCATCGGCCATGAAATGACCCATGCTTTTGACTCAAATGGCGCCGAGTTTGATGAAGAAGGCAATATGAAAAACTGGTGGACAAAAGCTGATAAAAAAGCCTTTGAAGAAAAGACGGCGGCTGTGGCCAAGCAGTGGGACGGCCTCGAAATCTACGGCGGCAAGGTCAACGGCAAGCTGACAGTGACAGAAAATGTAGCCGATGCAGGCGGCCTGTCTGCCACTCTGGAAGTCGTTAAGAAAGAAAATCCAAAGGCTGATCTCAAGCTTTACTTTGAAAACTATGCCAATATCTGGCGCAATAAATCCAGCCTTCAGTTCAATCAAATGCTTCTGAAAATAGATGTGCATGCGCCGGCCGAGCTCCGGGTCAACCAGCAGCTCAAAAATATACAGGCCTTCTATGATACCTATCCAGAGATCAAGAAAGGCGATGCCATGTATCTGGATCCCGACAAGCGGGTCAGTGTCTGGTAAAGCCAGCCTGTCCATCTTGCTTCATCAGCTGGTGCAATCCTTCCCAATCCAGTCTTGAAGACTTGGCGCGGCTGCGGATTGTGCCGCCGCAGCCGTGCTTTTTAAAAGTCAGGTTTTGCCTGGCTTTTTTGCTTGGGAAAATTCGTTCTTATACGGTATCTTCCAAAAGATCCATCCCTCTGTGGGTGAGGGCGCAGCCATCATGGGAGTCTGTCTCAGCCTCTTTATCGTCATTTAGTTTATCTTTTATTATGTCGTTAACTCGCCTTGCCGTACCCTAGTACGGCCTGCGGCTGGCTCCTGCCTGATTTGCTGCTGATTTTCATGGAGCAGCCGCTTTATTATCATGCCCTTCATGGCAAAGACCTGAAATGGCTGCTGCTGAATGGCAGTAGGGATAAACCCGTTTTCGCTTTTTAATTTTATATAATAAAATATTGAAATCGCTTGCAAAAACAAGCAAAAAAAGCTATACTTGATATGGTATACGGTTTTGTAATTTTGCAAACTTCAAAGGAGTTATTTTATGAAAAAAATACTTTTTCGCTCGATTCTGGCTCTGTCGACTGTCTTGCTTTTTCCTTTTCAGGTGGTTGAAGCCTGTACAGGATTTATCGTCGGCAAGAATCTGACGGCGGACGGCACGACGCTTTACGGCCGGACGGAGGATTTGGAACCCAATCATAACAAAGTCTTTCTGGTCCATCCCCGAAAGACCAATGCAGCCGGCGCAAAGCTGGTTGATGAGTCTAACGGCTTTAGTTGGACCCTGCCGCAGGAGAGCTACAAGTATACATCCGTATCAGATGTGACCCCTGCAGACGGGATTTATGACGAAGTCGGCTTCAATGAATACGGCGTATCTATCTCAGCTACCGTTTCAGCCAAGGCTAATGATGCGATTCAGAAGGTGGATCCTTACATCAGCAACGGTCTGGCTGAGTCTATCCTGACGACAGTTGTCCTGCCTCATGTGCAGACGGCCAGAGAAGGCGTGGAGCTGATGGCAAAGATTGTCGAAGAGCAGGGAGCAGCAGAGGGCAATATCGTCACCATTGCCGATAAGGACGGCGTTTGGTATATGGAAATCCTCTCCGGCCACCAATACGTCGCCATCAAATTCCCAGATGATAAGTATGCCGTTTTCCCTAATACGTTCTTCCTTGGCAGTGTCAACTTCTCAGATACGGACCATGTCATTGCCTCCAAAGGTGTAGAAGAAGTGGCTAAGAAAGCCAATTCGTACAAGGAAATTAACGGTCAATTCCATATCTCCCAGTCTTACAATCCACCGATGGCAGAGGCTGACCGCTCCCGCGCCTGGGCCGGTATTACCAGTCTCGATCCGAATGCGGGCGTGTCTTATGATGACCCTTACTTTGACCTTCTGCACTCCACCGACAGGAAAATCTCTGTAGCCGATGTCATGGCCATGCAGCGCAACCGCTTTGAGGGGACCCCGTTCAAACCGCTGGATCAGATGGAGTTGGACGGCAAAGGAATTCCTCAGCGCGGAGCTGTTGATCCTGTTTACAAATACCCGCTGGGCAATCCCAATGTCATGGAAGCCCATATCTTCCAGCTCAAAGACGGCATGCCGGCTAGCATGGGCGGCGGCACCATGTGGCTGGCAGTCGGCAGTCCCCGCTTCTCGCCTTATCTGCCTTACAATGGCAATATTACCGATACTTACAGTGCTTATCAGGTCCCTACGACCAGCTACAGTCCAGACTCTTGGTACTGGGTAGCGTCGCATATCTATGATATGGCGGCCAAGCATTCAGACCTCTTTGGCACTTCTGTCCAAGACAAGTGGAAGGCCTTGGAAGCTCGCCTGATTGAAGAGCAGGCCGGACTTGATGAGGCCAATGCAGCTCTGCCGGATTCTGCAGCCAAGGTGACCGAGGAAAGCAAAGAGCGGGCAGAAGCAGTTTTTAAGGAAATGAAAGATCTGGAAGCAGAAATGGAAGCAAAAATCAAGGAAGCAACCAAAACGACTCCTTCCAGCTCCAACAAAGACTCTATCAGCTCATCATCAGCTCAAAGTTCATCAAGTTCTTCCTCTTCAGAAACTTCTAGCAGTTCTTCTGATACACGGAAAGTCGAAAGTGCAGAGGGGGACAGTCTGCTGGACGCAGCAACCGGCATTCGCCTGCAGAATGCTGAGCTGGTCAGGGCTGGCATCCAACTGTCTGTCAAAAAGCTGGACAGCAAGCTGCAGCCGACAGATACCTACGACATCAGCCTAACTGCTCCCAATGGTCAGTCCGTACATCAGGTCAGTCCAACCCTTGTGACTATCCCAGTTCGCAAAGACCTGCCAGTAGATGCTGTCTATGCTTTGGATGAAAATGGCAAGCAGGTTGAGAAGTTTGATGCAACCATCAACCAAAATCAGACCATCAGCTTCACGACAGACCATTTCTCTGTCTACCAAGTGCAGTACCGAAATGAGCAGTCCGTCAAAAGCAAGAAAAAAGGCCTGCCATCAACAGGTGAGCAGTTTACCCTTCTGGGAATTGTCGGAGTTATTCTGCTGGCAGCAGCAGCCTTTGTCCTCAAACAAGCAAAGAAACACTGATTGTCAACTCAAAAGACTCCAATTCATGTTCAAAAAATGGAAGAGGACAGGGTCAACCAATGCAGACAGCCCAAAGCTCTGTTTTGTGACTGCCAATAAAGGCAGTGGGACAGCCATCATGGGAGTCTGTCCCGGCCCGTCATCTTTGATTATCAATGGAGTATAAACCTGCAGCCGGCCCCCAATCAACACGATTGGGGGCCGGTTTTATACTAGACTTGTTCGGAAGCGAAAGTTTCTTCTTTTTTTGCCTTCCCAATAGTGAGAGACAGAGGAGGAAATAGTCTCTTAACGTTATTCCGTTTATCTTTTATTGCTTTGTCAGCTTATAGTCTTTTAGTTTGCTTTTAGTAGTGAAACTGTCTGGCTGTACTGGCGTACGGCTGGGCGGTGGGACAGAACTAAATTTTTAAAAATTTAGTTCCCTTCACTCTTTTGTTTCTAAGCTCAGGCTGAAAA
>NZ_QFAY01000014.1 GCF_017884005.1 Streptococcus panodentis | reverse complement strand
CTGGAAAACGTGATAAACACGTTCAGCTAGCGGGCTGTTTTTTATAACTATACCTCTGAAATATGATGAAATCAAGGTAAAAGAACTGCGTTATTGATTCATAAAAGGCAGCAGGACCGGCTTCCTTGATGGCCTAGCCTCACTACAGAAGGCTGGGTTTGGAGAAGAGACCGTATAAGGATGTCTGAAGACTGGAAAAGCAGCCGCAAACATCGGCTGCTTTCAGAAGTCCGGGTATCAGGCTGCTCATTTCTTAATAATGCCAAATTCCTCGTTTTTCTTCTGCTGCTGGGCTTCCTTGTGGTTGTCATAGAGATTGGCCAGAAATTTAGCAATCTCTTTGAGAATAGAATAGACCGGCACCGCTACAATCATGCCGATAATGCCATAAATATTGCTGGACAGAAGCAAGAGCACCATAATCGTAATTGGGTGCACTTTCATCACACCGCCGACAATCCGCGGATAGAGAATATTGCCGTCAATCTGCTGGACAATAACCATATAAACCAGCGCCGCCACCATTTTATGGGGATCGGTAAAGGCATAGGTGATAATCATCGGAATCAGGCCGATGCTGGGACCTACATAGGGAATCAGATTGGCCAAGGTCGAAAAGATGGCAAACACCAGAGCATATTTGAGGCCAATCACGCTGTAGCCGATGTAGGCCAAGGTGCCGATAATCAGGGCATCAATGGAAATACCGCTGATATAGCGGGCAATCGTCGCATTCAGATTGGTCAAGAGATTGGAAAGGTTCAGCCTGTCCCGCTTGAGAACCGTTCTCTCCAGCATAGGCAGGAGCTTGCGCCCATCCAAAAGGAAGTAGACCAGAAAAATCGGCGTCATAATCAAAATCATAATCGTATTGACGACGGCGGATACCACACTGCCCAGACTGTTGGTCACGCTGTTGAGGATATTTTGCAGAATATCTACATAGGACAGATTGAGCTGCTGAATCGTTGACTGGATATTGAGATTTCTGAAGAGGGTATTTTTCGACAGCTGATTGACCCAGCTCTGAATTTCCCAATAGAGCCCCTGCGTTGAATTGATCAGACTGGACAGCTGATTAATCAAAATAGGCAGGAGGTAGATCACCCCCAGAGCAATGAGGCCGAAAAGCAGGCAGAGGGTCAGCAGAATGCCGACAAGCCTGTTGATTTTCAATCGTTTTTCCAGAAATTCAACCAGAGGATTGGTAATATAATAAAGGAAACCGCCCAGCAGAAAGGGAATCAAAATGGTATTGAGCACGCTGACAACAGGCGTAATCATATCTCCCATCTGCCGCCAGATAAAGAAGATAATGGTCAGTAAGAGGACCTCACTGGTCCAAAACATGAGCTTGCTTTTATGAAACATTTTTTACTCTCCTTCCAGCTATTTTACCATAATTTTTGATATAATAGAGGGGATTTGACGAAAGAAAGAATAAAAATGAAACAGATTATCACGCTGGAAAATGTCAGCCTGACAAAACAAGGCAAAAACATTTTAAAAAATCTGAACTGGCAGGTTCAAAAAGGGGAAAACTGGGCCATTCTGGGGCTCAACGGATCAGGAAAGTCCAGCCTGCTGCGGCTCCTCATGGCCGAATATTGGAAAACGGAAGGGAAGGTGACGGTTCTCGGCACGGAGTTTGGCGCCGGCGGCATCCCCCAGCTTCGAAGCAGGATTGGCGTGGTCGGCTCCTTCATTGCTGAGCGTCTGCCCAGCCGCCTCTTGGCTGAGGAAATTGTCCTGACCGGCAAATACAAGAGCAGCATGCTCTATCGCCAGTACGGCCGGACCGAGCTGGAGGAAGCCAGAGAAATGCTGGCTTCTGTCGGCGGCCAGGAGCTGATTGGCCGGACCTATGCCAGCCTGTCTCAGGGAGAAAAGCAGCTGCTGCTGATTGCCCGCAGCCTCATGGAAGAGCCGGAACTGCTGATTCTGGATGAAGCCAGCAGCGGCCTAGACCTCTTTGCCCGTGAGCGGCTGCTGGATCAGATTGAGAGCATCGCTCGGCTGAAAAAGGCGCCGACTATCCTTTATGTCACTCACCATGCCGAAGAAATCACCCCTGTCATGGACCACCTGCTGCTCTTAAAAGAGGGGGAAATCACCGCTCAGGGCCCCACCGAGACAGTCCTGACCAAGGAAACTCTGGATCTCTTTTATCCGCAGCCTGTCCGTCTGATTGATCTGGGCAGCGGCCGCTTCTTTGTCCAAAGGGAGGAAAGGGATTGATGAAACAGTTTTCTACCATATTCTTTAAGCTGGGCTATTTCCTGATTTTAACCATGACAGCCATTGCCCTGCTCTTTCTAGCTGGGCAGATTCTGCTTTCCCATACCTACATCCCTCTGCATATCGCCGAGGGGGTCCAGTTTGTCAGCAATCCCTGGTACTTTTATCCGCTCCTGCTGCTCTTTCTGCTGGGCCTCTTTCTGATCCGGCCTCTGCTGGAAAAGCTTTCAGGCAAACACCTTTTTCTAGGACTGAGCCTGCTCTTTCTTGCAGCAGCTATTTTCCTGATCACCTCCTACAGCGGAAGAATCCGGGCTGATGCCAGACATGTCTTTTATGCAGCAATAGCCTTTAATCAGGGCGACTACAGCTCGCTGACGACTGTCGGCAGCTATCTGTACCGCAACCCGCATCAGCTGGGTCTCATGACGCTGGAGCGGCTCTATGCCTACATTTCTCCGACGACTCAGTTCGCCTTTGTCATGAATATCCTATGGACGCTGCTCAGCAATTTTCTGATTTATAAGATTACGGCTCTGCTGACTGCTAAGGAAATTATCCAGAAATACACTATTCTCCTGACCTTTCTCTTTCTGCCCCAGCTTTTTTTCGTTCTCTTTGTTTACGGTACGATTCCCGGCCTGTTTTTCTGCCTGCTCAGCCTTTATGCCTTTATCCAGCTGGAGCAAAAGGGCCGTCTGCTCTACGCCCTCTTGGGAGCGGCCAGCATCGGTATGGCCTGTCTGCTGCGGAATAACTACATGATTTTTGCCCTCATGCTGATGGGGGTCTGCCTGCTGTCTGCTTTTTATAAATGGTCCTGGAAAAAGCCGCTGGCCATCGTTCTGATTGCGGCTGCCATTGTCTTTCCCGGCAAGTTTCTGACCGGCTATTATGAAAATCTAATCGGACAGTCTATCGGAGAGGGGACTCCAAAAATCGCCTATATCACCATGGGCCTGCGCGATGACCCCAACCGCCAGACCTTGGGCGGCTGGTATGATGCCTACAATACGAAGATTCTCAAGCGCAACCAATACAATGAAAAACAAGCGAGGGAGATGGCCACCCGTGATTTGAAAGACCTTCTCATTCACTTCATCAAGAATCCCGGCTACGCTCTCAAGTTTTTCTACGAAAAGGTCAAGTCCACTTGGACCGAGCCGACCTTCCAGTCCGTCTGGACAGGACCGCAGATCGAACGCCAACAGTATATGAAGCCGGCTGTACTGCGCAGCATTTATGAAGAAAGGGCTGGCTATCAGCTGGTCAATTTCCTGCTGCTCATTCTGCTGGCCGCTATTTACCTGCTGTCCTGCGGTTTTGTCCTCCGCAAATATTTCATTGCCGAGGAAAGACTGCGGCCCTTTGACCTTTATCCTTTTATCTTTCTCTTGGGCGGCGGACTCTTTCACTTCTTCTGGGAAACCAAGAGCCAGTACGTTTATATCTATGTGCTCCTGCTCATTCCTGCAGCGGCCCAGAGCCTGGTTGAGCTAGGCGACTGGTGGCAGGAAAGAAAAGAAAAAAGAACTCTTTGAGGTCGTAGATGAGGCTGGAACAGGCTCAAGAGTCGGCTAAAAATACGGCTATTTGACGAATGTTCCGCTTTCTTCATCTGCAGCTTCCCAACCTCACCCTCTCTTTTACTCCCTCGGACTGAACGAAAGTTGGGAACTTCGTTCCCTGAGACTGAAGACAAAGTTATCCAAAGTCTTTCCTTAAGCGAGTGCGGACGGTAGCGACTTCCTTCGGAATTCCATACCTAAGATTTGAGCCTAAAGTCTCAAATCTTCCGAGCGCCTGAAACTAAAGAGTTTCAGGCGCTTTTCTCACAGCGGAAAGACTTGGTTGATCTTTGTTTTAATTATAGCAATGAGCTTTTTCTTAATTCTTTGTAAGAATTTATAAAATTTTTACAAAGAAAATGGAATTTGTCTACGTTCTGTGGGAACTTCGTTCCCTTTATCCGCAACCTTCAACAGTCTACTAGACTGTTAAAGCAAGGCGAGCTAACAAAGTAATAAAAGATACACGAAATGACGATAAACCCCGCTGGTTTCAGTTTCAGCGGGGTTCTTTTAGCGGTTTCTGGCATAATTCATCATGTCATAAGGCAGGGTATTGGCGGTTTCTTTGAGCGAGTAGTTTTCCAGATTATTGACATTCTGGCGCAGGTGCTTGGCATAGCTGGCAGAGATGAACTTCTTCTCTTCGTATTCAAAGATAATCTTTCTCTCCAGATAATAGCCCCGCAGCATTTCGTCAATATTATTGGGCTTGATGCGGGTGATAACCCGCTCAATAAAGGCGCCGCTGCCGATAATCTCCGTCTCGCGCAGACGAGAAGCCTGCAGGAAGCTGACCAGTGCGCTCTGATAGACACCCTTCAGATTTTCCAGACTCTCAATGATGACTTCCGTATTGGCCAGATAGAGCTCAGCGATTTGGTCAATATCCTCAGCAGTCAGGCGGCGATTGCTGCGGTTGTTCCAGCTGCGCAGGCGGGCTCCCAATGTCACCAGCTCATGGACAAGGACCCGCAGAAGACGCAGAGTGACCAGAAAGAAATAGGTAAAGCGCGAAGCCCAGTTGCGGTTGATGCCCTGCTCCATATTGCGCAGGTAGCGCTGGTAGACATGGTAGCTGCGGTTGCTGATTTTCCCTTCTTCAAAAGCCTGCTCCAAACCGTCATTTTCAATACTGAGGATGAGAAGTTTGAGGGCCGCCCAGTCCCGCTGCACTCCCTTGTCCTCCTGCTCCAGAATCAGGTTTTCAATTCGGCCGTGATAGTTGTCAATAGCCGCATAGAGAGGAGCTTTAGCCTTGGTGTGCTTGAGTTCCTCCTCCAATTCTACTACGACTTCATTTAAAATAGCGATGTGCATCAGGCGATCAGGCCCTTCTCCCCTATCCTCAGACAGATGAGGCAGGGTGACAATCCCCGTCAAAAAGCTGAGCAGGGTCACACCGGCAACCAGAAACAGCAAGAGCGGATACTGCTGCTCCAAGGCGGTCGGAATCAGCAGAATAGTGGCAATGGAGACCGTCCCCTTGACACCCGAAAAAGTCAGCAGCAGCATCTCTTTGAGATAATTCTTCAAGCTTTTCCCTAATCTGCGGGTCCGGTAAAAGTAGAGCCCCCAAATCATGACAAAGCGAATAGCAAAAAGCAGCACGGTCAGAAAGACAATGCTGACCAGCAGCAGGAGATTGTCATAGATGGGGCTTTTGAGAATCGGCTCGGCAATCATTTCCAGCTCCATGCCCAGAATGATGAAGACCGAGCCATTGAGCATGAAATTGACCGTATTCCAAATCGTATCCGTCACCGAATCCACCTGAGCTTCTAAGAGCGTAATCCGCTTAAAGCGGCTGGCCTTAAAAATACCGGCCACCACCACTGCGATAATGCCCGACACATGCAGCTCTTCTGCCAGAAAGAAGGTCATGAGCGGCAGACTGAGCTCCAGCAGCAGCTCACTGGCAATATCCGACACACGGGCGCTCATCAAAATCTTGTGCAGCCAGCGATTGAAGGCTGCCGTCAGCATGCCGACCGCAAAGCCGCCGATAATGGACAAGAGCAGGGACAGACTGGCCTTTTCCAGAGAAAAAGTCCCTGTCGTCCAAGCCAGCAGAGCCACCTGAAAGGCAACCAGCCCCGAAGCGTCATTGAGCAGACCCTCGCCCTTGAGGATATTTTCCACCCGTTTGGGAAAGCTGAAACGCTCTGACAGGGAGGCAAAGGCCACCAGATCTGTCGGCCCTAAAGCGGCTCCGACTGCAATGCAGGCTGCCAAAGGCAGGACCGGCCAGAAGCTGTGGGCCAGCCAGCCCAAACTCAAAGTCGAAACAAAAATAACTGGAAAAATCAGATACAGAATGATGTACCAATGCTTCAGAATACTGGTCACATTGCTCTCCTCAGCCTCCCGAAAAAGGAGGGGACCGATGACCAGAGCCAAAAAAAGCTCTGTATCCAGCTGAAAGCGCCCCAAGGGGATGAAAAAACCAACCAGTACCCCCAGAGCAATTTGCAGCAAGGGCAGGGGCAGCTTAGGAAAGATACGGTTGGTGACATTGGAGATGACCAGCAGGCTCAGAAAGATAATCGTATAAAGGAGGATTTCCATCAGCAGTCTCCCCTATCTTTCTTTGCAGCACTCTTGAAACAAAGCCTTCTGCTGAGAAATTTTCTGGTCAATCTTGGAGAGATCCCGATGTTCGATCCGTTTCTGACAGCGTTCCATTTCCAGACTGACCAATTTTTTCTTGATGCGCAGCATCTTTTTATTCATACGGGCTTCATCCAAGAAGCCGGCCGCTGTTTCGCCATTGGTGGACTCCACATATTTACTGCGAAGACCGGTCAGTTTTTCCTGCAAGTATTGCTTATCCATTTTGATCTTTTTCTTCCTTTAGTTTTTCAATCATGACCAAAAAAGGCGGATGATTGATTTGATTGAGGGTTTTGTAAAGCATGACAGTAAAAGCCTGCTGGGGTAACTGCCGGACAAAATCCAGCACCGCATCGCGCTCCCTATCCCCTCCTGCGTGGCCCTGGTAAATCATGACCGCCGCACGTCCCCCAACTTCCAGTCCCTGACAGACCTGATCCAGTGCCTGTAAAGTCGTCTGAGGCTGGGTGATGACTGACTTGTCAGCCGAGGGCAGGTAGCCCAGATTAAAAATCGCGGCCTTAAAGCGAGGCACATAGCGGCTCAGCTCTTCATGGCCGGCCAATATCAGGCGGACATTGTCCAGACCCGCCTCCTTCAGCCGCTGGCGGGTCTTGGTCAGCGCCTGCTCCTGAATATCAAAGGCATAGACCTGCTTGGCCAGCCGGGCCAGAAAGAGGGTATCATGCCCATTGCCCATGGTCGCATCCACGGCCACGCTCTGGCCATCTAAAACCTCCGCCAAAAAATCATGGGAAAGGTGAATGGGGCGTTTGATCATAAATAATTCCTTATCTGTTTACGGTCTAAGAGTGACTTAAGATAGTTATGAAAAAATGAAAATGGCTTTATCATCATTTCGTCTATTGGTTCATCACTATAATAGGGATTTTCAATCACAAAACGATATTGTTTGTGTACAATGAAAGCATAAAATTTATTGCCATTCTTCATAAAGTTATCTACTGCTATTCCACCTATATCTTCGGGCACTACGCTTTGACACAGCCTATCAAGTTGATTAAAAAATCCTTTCTTTTCGTTCCTATCCATTCGTTTCTCTTCATAGCAATTGTTCAAAAAATCCTCAAAAAGAATCCTACCATCTGCAAATAGAAAGTAAATTGCTTGCGGACGTCTTGTTTCGGCTTGCTCAATCTGAAAGGAAAGTACACAATCTCCAACCATCTCAGTTACAGATCGTTCAGAATAACCTACTTTTCCATCTTTAAGGAAAAACTTTGCTTGCAAAATACGGTTTTCTTCCATTGCATACCAAGTTGTATTCGGAAATTTTAACATTACTTCTTGCATTAAAGCCTTTGGGTATTCAGCATTTCTGGTATTAAATTGAATTTGACAACAGTCATCAGATCTTTCCTCTATTGTTAAATCTATTAATACTGATGGTAAGTCCAGCCGATTCTTAGATATCGTCATTTAGTTTATCTTTTATTACTTTGTTAGCTCGCCTTGCCGTACGCCAGTACTGTCTGCGGCTCGCTGCCTCGTACTAAAAGCAAACTAAAAGACTATAAATAAGAAGCCAATTCTTGTGTGCCGCTTAAATAATGATAAACAACTTGTCCCATTTTATCCTCCTTCTACCTTACAGCCCTGTCTGCTGCCGCGGCGGCGCATTTCCGCCTCAATGGCATTGAGGACTTCCCATTTATTGAGGCTCCACATAGGGCCTATCAGCATATCCCGCGGGGCATCGCCGGTAATTCGGTGGATGACGATGTGCTCAGGGATAATCTCCAGCTGATCGCAGACGATAGAGACATACTCCTCCTGACTGAGCAGCTGCAGCCGCCCCTCGTGATAGTCCCGCTGCATGCGGGTATTGGTCATGAGATGCAGCAGGTGGAGCTTGATGCCCTGAATGTCATTGTCCGTGACACAGCGGCGGACATTTTCCAGCATCATCTCATGGGTCTCGCCCGGCAGGCCGTTAATCAGGTGCGACACGATTTCTGCCTTGGGAACCTGCCTGCGGATCCGCTGGACCGTCTCCACATAGAGTTCATAGGAGTGGGCGCGGTTGATCAGATCCGAAGTTGCTTCATAGGTCGTCTGCAGCCCCAGCTCTAGGGTCACATGCATGCGCTCGGACAGCTCCGCCAGATAGGCCAAGGTCTCATCGGGCAGACAGTCCGGCCGGGTCCCGATATTGATGCCGACGACACCAGGCTCATTGATGGCCTGCTCATAGCGCTCCCGGATAACTTCCACTTTTTCATGGGTATTGGTGAAATTCTGGAAATAGACCAGATACTTCCGGACCTCCGGCCACTTGCGGTGCATGAAGTCAATCTCATGGTAAAACTGCTCCCGAATGGGTGCATCTGGGGCCACAATGGCGTCGCCTGAGCCCGACACCGTGCAAAAAGTACAGCCGCCGTGCGCTACCGTCCCGTCCCGGTTGGGACAGTCAAAGCCCGCGTCAATAGGAACCTTGAAGGTCTTCTCCCCAAACAACTTCCGATAATAATCATTGAGCGTATTGTACGATTTCATAGAGAATATTCTACCACAATTCAGCCAAATAAAAAAGAGAGTAGGGCATCCTCTTCATTTTTCCCATTGGTAGAGCTTCATATCAACAACTCCCGGCTTTTTGCAATCAACCCCTTCAGCCCAGAGCAGGGCCTCCTGATCCGGCCAGACCGGAGCCAGCCGGCCGGCTGCATTGACTACCCGGTGGCAGGGATGATGGCCGCCGTAGCGCTCCGCCTGACTGATGATTTTTGCCACCAGACGGGCATTTCGGGGACGTCCGACCAAGCGGGCAATCTGTCCGTAGGAAGCCACGCGCCCTCTGGGAATCCTGTCCACCAGATCCAGGACCTGCTGGGCCAGGGCTTGATTCAAAACAGTCATGTCACTCCTTTCCGCAAAAGCATATCAGAAAGGCCGGAAGCCCGGCCTTATTTCTCATTTCTGCTTACTCTTAAAGCGCCATTGAAAGCGCAGCTGGTCATAAAAGGGAAATTCAATATTGAGAATGGCCAAGCCCAGCAGCATACTGGCAATGACATCTGTCGGATAGTGAACGCCCAGATAGACCCTAGACAGGGCAATGGTAAGAATATAAAGCAGCAAGCCTCCTTGCACCAGGCGCTTGATTGTTTGCTGCTGAATCCGCTGAGCAGCAATGATTATCAGGCTTCCGGCAACCAGAGTCACTGCCATGGTGTGGCCGCTGGGGAAGGAATAGCCCCCCTCTGTAACCAGATGCTCAATGGCCGGCCGCGGCCGTTGGTAGACCAGCTTAATCAGCTTGATCAAGATTCCATGCAGAACTAGATTTCCAGCCAGCAAGGCGGCCTCTGCTTTCCACTTTTTATAAAGGAAAAAGAGAAAGACAGCAGAGACCCAGATAATGATGCCGATAGGATCAATGGTACTGGTCACAATTTTGAAAAAAGCTGTCAGGCCAGCAGGCAAATCCCCCCGCACAGCCGTCTGAATGGAGCTGTCAAAGCCGGTCAGCTGCTCAGGATAAAACTTGACTATATAGCCAAGAATGACGAAAAGTAAAAGGGCGAAAGAGCCCTTTGTCAGATAAGATTGTTTATTTTTCATAGCGTTTTAGAACGGGCTGCAAGAGCGTGTAAATCAGCCAAAAGACGAGAGCCCAGATTGCTCCTTCTAATAGGTTAAAGGGGATGACCATACTAAAGAGGTATTTGGACATACCGACCATCTGATTGATGTCAAAGTTGGCAAAGCGTGCATACAGCGGCACTGCATAGAAATAATTCATCAAAAACATAGCGGCTGTCAGAGCCAAGGTGCCCAAAACCGAAGCCAGTAAGTACCGGTTCAGAGTCTTGTCCCTCTTCCAGATAAGCGCAAAGGCAAGCAGAAAGACCAAGACGGCTGTCATATTCATAGGCAGGCCAATCAGGGTTTCCGCACCGCGTCCATTTAAAGCCAGCTTTAAAACAGAGCGCAGCAGCAAGACCGCCAGCGAGCTTTTCAAATCCAGCATGACCAAAGCCAGCAAAATCGGTATTATGGAAAAATCCAGCTTAAAGAAATCAATCCCGACAGAGATTTGAAAGAGCATCAGTACAAAGGCAAGTGCCGCCAAAACTGCAACAGTCGCCATTTTACGGGTATTTGTCATAACAGGTTCCTCCAATTTATAAAAATTAGAGAAGCCGGAAAGGTCATCAAAAGAAAGCTTGTCAGCTAACAGTTATTTAGTATAAGGCGCTGGCCTTAAATAAAGATTAAACGGCAAGATTACTTGACTGCCTCTCTGTCTTCTCCCATCCAGACTATACTGTCGGTTGTGGAATCTCACCACATCAGCTTGCGCTCGCGGACTTGTTCTAGCATTCCGAGTTGGCCAAGATTTTGCTTTTAGATTAGGCGAGGCTGCGCAAGCATAGCTGGAGCTAGGTCAGAAGCGGCAACGCAGTATAAAAGCAAAAGATGGCCAACGACTAAAATTCACCGCCGGTCGGGAATCTCACCCTGCCCTGAAGACTCTTTTATGATACCAAAAAAGGCCTGCCGGAGCAAGCAATTTGTTTGATGTAATTAAAATTGTTTCAACGAAAAGGAAGAGTAATCATTAACCTCCGAACAAGTCTATTACCCCTTCAGCTTATCCGCTTCATACTCATGCACCAAGTCCAGACCGGCAAAGTTCTGCTGGCGCAGGGCCTCGTAGACGATCATGCAGACAGCGTTAGAGACATTGAGGCTGCGGACATGCTGGTCATTCATGGGAATGCGCAGGGCTTTTTCCGGATGCCGGCGCATAAAGTCCTCAGGCAGTCCCTTGTCCTCTCGGCCAAACATAAAATAATGGCTCCCTTCCGCCGCAAAGTCCGTTTCCGCATAGACCTTAGGGGCAAACTTAGAAATCAGATAGAGCCGACCGGTCATTTGAGCCATGAAGTCGTCCAGACTCTCATAGTAGGTAATGTCCAGCTTATCCCAATAATCCAGCCCCGCCCGCTTCATCTTGCGGTCGTCAATGGGAAAGCCCATGGGCTTGATAATGTGGAGCGGCGAGTTGGTCGCAGCACAGGTGCGGGCAATATTGCCGGTGTTCTGCGGAATCTGAGGCTCAAAAAGAACGATATGGTTTGTCATAATGAGAATGCTTTTCCTAGTATTTCCTTGAGATAAAAAAATAGCCACACTGCCCGGAGTCAAGCTCAGCAAACAGCGTGGTTAAAGCTTCATTAACTTACATCACAACAGGTTTGAGGTAAACCAATGAAGGTACTTATTTAGTATAACACTTTCCGCCTACAAGTCAACAGAAAAAGCTTAAAAAATGGTCTTTTTTTAAATTTTTTTCGCAAAATCATGTCAGTTTGATGAAAAATTATCACGATTATGAAAAAAAGAAAAGGAAAGTTCTGGACCGTTCGGAAAATCTGAGACGGAATGCCGCCTTCATTGCCAAACCGGTCTGATTTCCGCTTTAATCCTTTGCATTTCTCCGCCAAAATTTTTAAAAATAGATGAAATTTAGGCAAAAAAGGAGTATGATAGTTACATACTTTGGAGGAATCTTATGAAAATTATCGTTGTTGGCGGCGGCAAGGTCGGAACCGCTCTCTGCCGCTCCTTGGTGGCTGAAAATCATGATGTGGTCCTGATTGAGCAGGATGAGTCTGTCCTCAACCATATTACCAAGCGTTATGACATTATCGGTATTGCCGGAAATGGAGCCAATTTCAAGGTCTTGGAGCAGGCTGATGTAGAGCACTGCGATATCTTTATCTCTATGACGGAGCACGATGAGGTCAATATGGTCTCGGCAGTTCTGGCCAAGCGGATGGGCGCTAAGGAGACCATCGTCCGCGTGCGCAATCCCGAATATTCCAATTCTTACTTCAAGGAGAAGAACATTCTGGGCTTCTCGCTGGTGGTCAATCCCGAGCTATTGGCCGCTCGCTATATTGCCAATATCATTGACTTCCCCAATGCTCTTTCGGTGGAGCATTTTGCCAACGGACGCGTAGCTCTGATGGAGTTTAAGATTAAGAGCGACAGCAATCTCTGCCAAATGAATATTTCCCAGTTCAGAAAGCGCTTCGGCAATATCATTGTCTGCGCTATTGAGCGGGCAGGCAGACTGCAGATTCCCAGCGGCAGCTTCATCCTAGAGGCCAATGATAAAATCTTTGTCACCGGCAACCGTTTGGAAGTGGTCCTCTTTCACAATCAGGTACGGCCGCGGGTCATCAAGAGCCTGATGATTATCGGAGCCGGCAAAATCGCCTACTACCTGCTCAATATCCTCAAAAACAGCAAAATCGATCTCAAGGTGGTGGAGGTCAAGCGTGAGCGGGCAGAGTTTTTCAGTCAGGAATTTCCTGATCTCTATGTGGTGCACGGAGACGGCACAGCCAAGGATATTCTCTTAGAGGAGAGCGCGGTCAACTATGATGCAGTCGCGACTCTGACTGGGGTCGATGAGGAAAATATCATTACGTCCATGTTTCTCAATAATCTGGGAGTGCAGAAGAATATCACCAAGGTCAACCGGACCAGCCTCTTGGACATTATTGACAATCAGGATTTTGCCAGCATTGTGACACCGAAAGGTATCGCTGTGGATACCATTATGCACTTTGTCCGCGGCCGCTACAATGCTCAGTTCTCCAGTCTGGAGGCCCTGCACCATGTGGCCAATGGTCAGATTGAGACCCTGCAGTTCCAGATTACCGAGGGAAACAAAATGACCGGCAAACCCCTGTCTCAGCTTCAGTTCAAAAAAGATGTGCTGATTGCAGCCATTCTCCGGCAAGGCAGGGCTATTTTTCCAACCGGAGAGGATGTCCTGCAGGCGGGAGACCAGATTGTCGTGACCACCCTGCTGCAGAATATCACTGAGATTTACGACTTGATTGCGAGGTAGCCCCATGAATAAATCAATGATTCGCTACCTGCTGTCCAAGCTGCTGCTGATTGAGGCCGGTCTTCTGATCATTCCCCTGATAGTGGCTCTGATTTATCAGGAGCCGCTCAACGTCTATCTCTCTATCGGAGCCACCATGGCCATTCTTCTGGTCTTGGGCGGCCTGGGCTCCCTCTTTAAACCCAAAGACGTCCACATCTATGCCAAGGAGGGGATTCTGATTGTAGCCCTTTGCTGGATTCTCTGGTCCTTCTTTGGAGCCCTGCCCTTTGTCTTTTCCGGTCAGATCCCCAGCATTATCGATGCTTTCTTTGAGGTGAGCTCGGGCTTTACCACGACTGGGGCGACCATTCTTGACGACGTCAGCGTCCTCTCCCACTCCCTGCTCTTTTGGCGCAGCTTTACCCACCTGATTGGCGGTATGGGAGTGCTGGTCTTTGCTCTGGCCATTATGGACAATGCCAAGAACAGCCACTTAGAGGTCATGAAAGCCGAGGTTCCGGGCCCGGTCTTTGGCAAAGTTGTGTCCAAATTAAAAAATACAGCTCAGATCCTCTACATCATCTATCTGGCTCTCTTTGCCTTTTTTGCCCTGCTCTATTTTCTGGCCGGCATGCCGCTCTTTGACAGTCTGGTTATTGCCATGGGAACAGCCGGCACCGGAGGTTTCACCGTCTACAATGACGGCATTGCCCACTACAACAGCTCGCTCATTACCTATCTGGTCAGCTTCGGCGTGCTGGCTTTTGGGGTCAACTTCAACCTCTACTACTACCTGCTGATTCGCAAGTTTAAGGCCTGCTTCGGCGATGAAGAACTGCGAGGCTATCTGTGGATTGTCTTTGTTTCCACAGCTTTGATTGCTTTCAATGTCTTTCATCTCTACCAGGGCTTCGCCAAGAGTCTGGAAATCTCTTTCTTTCAGGTGTCCAATATCATTACAACCACTGGCTTTGGCTACGGCAATACGGTCAAATGGCCGCTCTTTTCTCAGGTCATTCTGCTCCTGCTCATGTGTATCGGGGGATCGGCCGGCTCAACCGCCGGAGGTTTTAAGGTGATTCGCTGTCTGATTACGGCCCGTATCGCTAAGAATCAAATCCTCTCTACCCTGTCACCCAATCGGGTCCTGACCATGCATGTCAATGGGGCAGTGCTGGACAAGGATACCCAGCACAAGGTCCTCAAATATCTGGCTGTCTATGTCCTGATTGTGGCTGGGCTGATTTTCTTTGTCAGTCTGGATCATAACAATCTTATGACCGTAACCAGCGGCGTTCTGTCTTGCTTTAATAATATTGGTCCCATGATTGGAACGACGGATACCTTCTCCATTTTCAGCCCTTTTTCCAAACTGCTGCTGTCGTTGGCTATGATTGCCGGCCGGCTGGAAATCTACCCCATCCTCCTGCTCTTTCTGCCAAGAACCTGGTCAAGGAGGTAATAAAGCATTCTTGGGACATTTCTAGAACTATCCGAAAATTTATATGAAATAAACTCCCTGTATCAACCGCCAAAAAACGGTGATACAGGGAGTTTTCTTTATGATTTCAGACTTTTCAGAGCTTCTTTCACCTCTTTGACCGTTGCTGAGTCAGGACCATTGATATCATGGACCTGCTCTTGGCCGGCTTGGTTAGTAGATACAGCGGCGTCTGGCTGATTCGGATTAACTTGTGGAGCATCCTGACTCCGATAGACAAAGCCGCCAGTCTTATCTGCACAAATGCGGGTATCATCTGAGAGCCCTTCAAAAAACTGGTCAATTTCCTCTTGACTGCTGTCTTTGAGATTTTCTGTCAAGACTTTAATCGTGTAATTATTTGCCTTGACAGCCGGGGCGGCCTGCTCAGAAGCAGCATCAGCAGCACGAAGCTGAACGGTCCAAGTCAGCAGCAAGAGAGCCGCCAAAATGAGCAAAATCTTTTTCATTAATTGTGTACCTCATATCTGGAAGCGTGCACAGGGTTAGAAGTAAGGAACCCTTTAGCCTTGTTTTCCGTTAGTGATGTCGTCACCAAGGTGAATTGGCCTCTAACCTGGATGATTTCCGAATGTTTCCTTTCTAAAAAGTTCCCTACACTTTGAGTATAACACACACACATATATATGTCAAAAAAGTTTGTATAAAAAAAAGAAAAAGAAAATAAAAATTCCTTTATTCTGATCTACTTCTTCTTAGGCTGAAATGGTCCGGCACCGGATCGTCTCCCTCCTTGGACCAGGGGTGGCAGCGCAAGATGCGGGCCAGGCCCATCAGAACTCCCTTGGCGCCGTGCTTCTCGATGGCTTCAATCATGTAGTTGGAGCAGGTCGGCCGAAAGCGGCAGGAAGGAGGAAAGGCAGGTGAAATAAAGCGCTGGTAAAAACGGACCGGCGATATTAGGATTTTTTTAATCATTTTTTTTTGGTCACAGCCAGAGTATGGAGCTGGCTGATTTCTTTCTTGCTGAGGCGGCGAAAGTCACCTGGACGCAGACCGGTCAGATCCAAATATCCGAAGCGGGTCCGAGACAGCTTGTCCACTTGGAGGCCGACCGCTTCAAACATCTTTTTGACCTGGTGGTTGCGGCCTTCATGGATGGTCAGCTCAACCACAGAGCGGTTCTTAGCTGGATCCGTCTTGAGAATACTATAAACAGCTGGCTTGGTTTTCTTGCCGTCAATGACAATGCCGCGGGTCAGCGGACGCAGGACTTCTTTACTAGCCAAGCCCTTGACGCGCGCCACATAGACCTTGTCAATTTCATTGCGCGGATGAATCATCTCGTCCGTAAAGTCGCCGTCATTGGTCAGAATAAGCAGGCCAGAAGTATCCCAGTCCAAGCGGCCCACAGGATAGATCCGTTCCTTGACTTCGGGCAGGAGGTCAACTACGGTCCTGCGCCCTTTGTCATCGCTGACGGAGGAGATAACGCCGCGCGGCTTGTTGAGGAGATAGTAAACTTTTTCCTCATTATAAATCGGCTGACCGTCTACTTCTACCAAATCGCCCGACTTAATGGTGGTGGCCAAATCCCGCACAGTCTCTCCATTGACAGTGACCACCCCCTGCTTGATTAGCTCCTCGGCCTTGCGCCGGCTGGCAATCCCGGCATGGGCGATGTATTTATTGATTCTCATCGATATCTGTCCTTTCCGTAAAAAGCTGGCTTTCTTCAGCTATCAGCTCTTGCTCCTCAACTACCGGCAGTTCCTCTAAGTGATTAATCCCCATATAGTCTAAGAAATAATCGGTCGTCACATAGAGATTGGGCCGGCCGATGACCTCTTTCTTGCCATCTTCCCGCACCAGCTCAAAGGCCAGGAGTTTGGCCAAGGCACCGCTGGAATTAACCCCGCGGATATCATCCACCTCCACTCGGGTAATCGGCTGCTTGTAGGCAATGATGGACAGGGTCTCCAGAGCTGCTCGGGACAGGCTCTGATTGATGGGAGCCCGCGAATACTCGCGCAGAAGATCCGCAAACTCTGGCTTCGTGACCAATTTATAGGTTCTGGAAGTTTCCAGCAGGGTCAGGCTGGAATCCGGATTGGCCTCATACTGCTCAGCCAGCTTCTCCAGACTCTGCATCACACCGGTCGGCGGCAAAGAAAGGATTTCCGACAACTGGTGAACTTTCAGACCATCTTCTCCTGCCACAAAAAGCAGGGCTTCAATCTCCGCTAACTTACTCATTTCCTCTTCCTACTAAATAAATATTTCCAAAATTTTCTTCCTGAATGACCTGAACTTCCTGTACCTTGACCAATTCCAGCGTCGCCAGAAAAAGGGTGATGACCTCATTCATATCCTTGGTCTCTGCAAAAATCTCCTGCAGAGCCAGACGTTTCCTGCCTGCGCAGCGGCTCCGCACCACTTCCATCATGTCCTCAATCTTGTACTCATCCCGGACAATGGTCGTATGGCTCTTAGAAAACTCCTCCTGTTTCTTGGCCATTACCTTGGAGAAGGCCAAGAAAAGATCAATAGTCGACTTGTCATGCAGGAGCTCAGCGTCTTCATAAACCAGCTCTAACTTCGGCTTGGAATAATAAAGCGCCCGATCCTCGTGCTGGACAGACATTTTCTCACCCAAGAGCTTAAAGCGGCGGTATTCCTCAATCTGACTCAGCAGGTCCTGCTCCAAATCATCCTCCAGATCCACCTCATCTGCCACCTTGGGCAGGAGCTTGCGGCTCTTGATCAGCATCAGCTGACTGGCCATGACCATATATTCGCCGGTCACTTCCAGCTTCATGGCCTGCAGAGTAGCGACATAGGCCAGATACTGCTCGATGACCTCCGTAATGGGCACATCGTAAATATCCACCTGATACTTGGAAACAAGGTGCAGCAAGAGATCCAGCGGCCCCTCAAAATCTTTTAATTTGATATCCATTATCTGTATTTTTCTAGCGTAATAATCGTTTTCAGGCCCAAGTCACGGGCAATATCATAAATGCCGATGCCTTTCTCCCGCTGACGCAGGATGAACTGCTCCCGCAGACTCTGGGCCGACAGGCTGTCCTGCCCCTGCTCCAGCAGAAAGGCTTCCAGCTGGCGAAAGCCCCACTGCCGAGAATAGGATCTGCCTTTTTTCTCAAAGAGATAGGTCCCGGTCAGATTGACTTCCAGCTCGCCCAGCAGGCTGTCAGGAATCTTGATAATCCGCTTCTGTCCGGCTTTTTCAATCCGCAAAATCTGAAAGTCAAGATCGATGTCTTCAATCTTGACCTGC
This sequence comes from Streptococcus panodentis, assembly GCF_017884005.1. GTDB lineage: Bacteria > Bacillota > Bacilli > Lactobacillales > Streptococcaceae > Streptococcus > Streptococcus panodentis. The sequence goes on along the minus strand of NZ_QFAY01000014.1, from coordinate 52,579 downwards.
AGAATCTCACTGGGCAGCAGGCCCATTTCCAAAATCAGCAGAGCCATGAGACGGCCCTTGGGAACCGCAGACTCCTCCCAGAAGGCTGACAGGTCCAGCAGTTCATTTTCCTGCTCCTTGGACACTGCCACCTTGGGCAGGGTCAGACGGTGGAACTCCTCAATAACGCCGTTTTGGTACAAAAAATAGAGAAACTGGTTGACCGCAGACAGCTTGCGCTTCTGCACTGCCGCCTTGAAATCCTTGATAGAGGCCTGATAAATCCGCAGATTGGTCTCGGTCACCCTGCCGTGGATTTCATCGACAAACTGGTCTAAATCATAGGCGTAGGCAATTTTGGAATTTTCTGAGATGTTCTTCTGATCTAAAAAAGGGGTAATCTGTTCTTTCATTTTTTGCAAATCTTATATTGGCTGGTGAAATTATGCATCAGTGCATTCATCGCTTTCAAAATAGACTTTCTGGTGATAATCCCGTGAAAATGGCCTCCCTTATCCACCACCGGCAGGAAGGACTCATCGACCAGCTTATGGAGGACGTCAGAAAGAGCATAGTCTGGCTCCACCGTCAGCCCATCCTTTTTGGTCATATGCACAATATCAGTGGTCATAAAGACTTCTTCCGGCAGCTCATGCTGCAGGCGGTAGGCCATAATATCCGTCAGGGAAATCGTGCCGACAAACTGTTTATCCGCCGTCACCACCGGGATACGGGAATAGGTCATCTGACTGAGCAGCAAGAGGGCATGATCCACATTGTGAGTATCCACCATGACCGCTAAATTGGCCTCTGGTGTCAGAAAAGTCTCTTCATGCTCCAGCAGATAGGCTTCAAATTCTTTGGCAATCATCGTGCAAACTCCTTAGAAAGGCTTGGGTAAAGCTGGTGTTCACGTGTGTAGTAGTCCACCCGGAAACGGTCCGCTTCGATTTCCAGCTTGGCGTAGAGCCGCTCGTTAATCAGACCGCGCGGCTGGCTGATAGAGCCCGGATTGACAAAGAGGATTTTCCCCTCCATCCAGGCCTCAGGAATATGCAGATGGCCGTACAGACAGATGGCCGCTCCTACTTCCTGTGCCCACAGATCTAGCTTTTGAAAAGAAAAATTGATATGAAAGAGATGGCCGTGGGTCTGGGCGATAACGGTGCCGTCCAGATCTGTCACCAAACGCTCTGGATAGCCGTCGTAAAAGTCCATATTGCCGGCCACGACAGAAATGCCCTCCCAAATCTCATCATCAAAAGGCAGCTCCGAATCGCCGTCATGAAAAATAGCATCCACCTTTCCCAAATAACGATTTTTTATCTCCTCTACAATCGCACGGTCCCCATGAGAATCACTCATGACTATGATTGTTTGCTTTGCCATGCTGGAAATACCTCCACTAATTTCTGCACTGCCTGAGCCCGATGGGACTGAGCATTCTTTTCTTCCAAGGTCAGCTCGGCAGATGTTTTTCCTGTTTCTCCCACTAAAAATAAGGGATCGTAGCCAAAGCCATTTTCTCCCTTTGGCTCATGGGCAATATAGCCCGGCCAATCCGCTTCTACTACCAAAGATTCCCGATCCGGACTGGCAACGACCAGCGTCGTATGGAAATGGGCCGAGCGGTCCTTAATATCAAAAACCATGGCCAATTCGTGCAGAAGCTTGATATTGTTTTCATCATCGCTCGCTCCCCTGCCGGCAAAGCGGGCTGACCAGACACCAGGCATACCGCCCAAAACATCCACTTCCAGCCCCGAGTCATCTGCCAACACCATCTTGCCAGTCTGCTGACTGATGGTTTCTGCTTTCAGACGGGCATTTTCCTCAAAGGTCGTCCCTCTTTCTTCCACCTCAGGCAGCTCGGGATAATCATTGAGGTTCTCCACCCTGTAGCCCAGCTTATCAAAAAGCTTGCGAAATTCAGCTGTTTTGCCCTCATTGCGGGTAGCGATTAAAATCGTATCTCCGACCGAAACTTCTTCGCCTTCCTTTCCAAAAAAGTCATTCAGGCTGATTTCCTGCTGACTGAGAAAGAAAATTTTCTTCAGCTTATCATGGTGGGTGATCAGGATCGCTCCCTTATGGGAAACCACCTTAAAGTGCGTCGCCTGAGCTTCATTGATCATATCCAGAACAAATTGGATATAAGAAAGCGGAGAGTGGTATTTGACGACTACGGTTGAAAAACTGCCCCGGTCCCGATTGACTAGGCCGGCCAGCTCATCATTGATCCTCTCCAGCAGCTGCCTCTCTTCGCGGGCAATCCCTGAAAAGGTCTGGCACATTCTCCGATAGTCCACCCATTCCCCCAGAAACCAGTTGGCCTCATCAATATACTCATAAATCTTGTTTGCATTTGTCTTTGTCATAGTCTTACATGCTCCACAGTTATCTCTTTTCCGAGCCAGCTCTCTGCAATCTCCGCAAAGCTCTTGGCACTGGCTGTTGTGTAAAATCGGTGGTTCAGTTCCTGCTTATCACGGCTGCGGTTGATTTCAAAATAATTGAGCAGGACAGAAATGTCCCGCACGCATTCGGCCCCGCTGTCAATCAGCTTGACCTGGGGTCCCATAACATTTTGAATAATCGGCCGCAAGAGCGGATAGTGGGTACAGCCCAGAACCAAGGTATCTACACGGCCGGCCAGCGGCTGCAGACTTTCATAGACCACCTTTTTGGTCACGCTGGAAGTCAGCTCATTGGACTCCACCAAAGGTACAAATTTGGGACAGGCCAGACTTTCCACCTGCATGTCCGGAGACAGGGCCTGGATCTTCTGACGGTAGATGTCTGATTTGACTGTCATGGGGGTTCCAATGACACCGATTCGGCCGCTGGCTGTTGACTTAATAGCCGCGCTGGCCCCCGGCAGGATGACACCCAAGACAGGAATCGCCAGCTGCTCTTTGATTTCCTCCCAGACGACTGCCGTTGCTGTATTGCAGGCAAAAACTATCATCTTGACATCCTTGGTCAGGAGAAAGTTGACCAGCTGCCAAGTATAAGCCCGGATCTGCTCAGCAGGCCTTGGGCCATATGGGGCCCGTGCCGAATCTCCGATATAAATTACCTCTTCGTGGGGGAGCTGCCGCATGAGCTCGCGGACAACAGTCAGCCCCCCCACACCCGAGTCTAAAAAACCGATTGGTCGATTGTCCATAAGGTCTTCTTTCTAAAACAAGGGATTGGAAGCCGAGTCCAAATCCCCATTTTTTATATAAGAACCTGTATGCCTGCAGCTTACCCCATCCAAGGAGAACATCCTCTCTCACTGGCCAAGCCGCCTCCGTAGAATACAGGTCCTAAATTCTGCTCAGCCTCAAAGCAGCGAGGCTGGCTGCAGATTATTTTTTCTTTTTGCTGTTGGCCAGCGCTGCTTTCTGCTGGCTGATAATCTGACGGTACACCTGATGCACCTTGGCCTCACTCGGCCGCTGGCCGCTGGCACTGAGCAGAGTACGGACTGCTTCCACATTCAAGCGCGGATTTTCCGCAAATTCCTTTTCCACCTGACGGCGCAGCAAGTACATCCCCAAAATGATGCCTCCGGCAAAGGCGGCAATCACCAAGAAAATTGGTAAAACTAGATTCATATCAAGAACTCCTCTATTCCATTTTTACATTACTTCTTATTATACCATATTAGAAAATTTTTGCCTAGTAAGAGAAAACTTTGAAAAATAAAGCTTTTCAAGATTTATACTAATTCTATTTTAGTTTCACATCCTTTTTGGCGGACGTCAGCTTCAACAGCCCGGGAATCTTTTTCAATCTGATTCTAGAAACTGGAAGTAAGGCTGAAAGGCTAGGATTCGAGCAAACGCAGCTTGCAGCAAAAGAATTGCAGAGTTCCACAGCATGCTGCTGAGCTTAGAGCCTCAATAACACTGCTTTCACTAATTATTGGCAAGAGCTAGTAAAATTCCATCACCGAGAAAAGGTCGGAATTATTTCAATACTAATGTAAAATGACTTCTAAAGTTTTAGATTTCAGATTGGAAATTGTATAGTCTTTTCCTTTGCTTTTAGTAGTGATCGGAAGCTTTATCTATAACCTCAAAACCTCCACTGGAGCTTTTGAGCAATCAGCTACCGAGTCAAGAGTTTTTTACCAAAACAAAGCGAGACTGAAGAACTTTTATACAGCATCTTCCAAAAGTTACATCCCCCTGTGAGTGAGGACACAGTCACCACGGGAGTCTGTCTCAGCCTCCTTATCCACAGCCTTTCGATCTCACTATCTTGTTTCTAGGTTCGGACTGAACGAAAGCCGAGAACTGCGTTCCCTTTATCTCCAGCCTCCAACAGTCCTTCTGGACTGTTGGAGCAAGGCAAGTTAACGACGAAATAAAAGATAAACTAAATGACGATATTGGCCATTCCCCCTATCTTCTATTTGATCAATTGATTAGATTATTTAAAAGCGCCAACTACAACAGTGACGCTTCTATTTTAAAATTTAAATTTAAAATTCTGATAAAGTTGTTTATAAAAAAATTTTGCTGTGCAAATCTACTCGCCTATTTTTCTAACCGTTTTTGCAGGTGTTTTTTTATTTCTTCTCCATAAGTTTTTTCTTTCTCAAAAGTCATCTGCAACTCTCCGATATGAAATCGACTGCCTTTTCTCATTTTTTCTGAGAAATCTTCTAACCATGGATAACTATTTAATAACGTAATGTCATTTTTGGCATTCTTCGTAATGACAAAACCTCCCAGATGAGATAAGACTTGCAGGATTTCATCAGAATAAAGCCAAGTCATAAAATCAAGCGCCAAACGATTATTTCCATTTTTGATAATTCCCAGACAGCCTCCGCCAAGCAGGGGAGATTGACCTGGAATATCAGCAACACCTATCATGCTGCTGCTTAAAACGCTTGAGCCACGCAAAAAACGAAAGGCATAGTTTGAATAAATAATTTCCATAGCTGTCTTTCCCAAGGCAAAATTATCAGCAACCTGACGCCAGTGATCCTCTGAATTATTTAAAGAAAAATCCCTGCTTGCAGTATATTCCTCCAGTGTTTTTTCAAACAGTTCCTCAGTGAATGCTTCCTGTTTAATTTTCTCCTTTAATCTTGGAATAAAATCACTGTACGACAAAATTGGATTTAAATCTGAAATAGTATGCCCGTATAAATTGTATTCTGTTTGAATAGATTCATTTCTTAAAAATCTTGTAATTCGGTCAAATTGTTTAAAATTTTCAGGAACTTTTAAATGTTCTCTGGTTGTTTCAAAATACCGCCTTTGAAATAGCTTATCTTCAAAGAGATCCTTTCTGTAAAACAACATCTGAACACTAATATCAAGAGGTATTGTATACAGTTCGTCATTAATATGTACATACTCAGCCACCAGTTTTGCATCAAACTTCTGCATTATATTTTTTATCGCTGCAGAATCCTGTAAGTTTTGCAGTAAGGCTTTATCAACACTCCTTAACCAAGCCATATCCAACCTGACTAATTCATATTCCTGCAGTTTTGGTGAACGTTCCATTACTAATTCATACAGCAGATGATAAGGCAAGGTATCAATTTTCACTTCTATGCCGGAAAGACTGTGATATTTGTCCAGCAACGACTTCATCGCCTCTGTCATCGGGCTCTCAATCGTCAGCATTTTTATCTTTTGTTTTTGACCGCTGACTGGAACTGACAGCTGTTGATAGAGACCATCAGCCTGAATTTCCAAATCTTCTTTCGATAGATTATCAATTTTTCTAGCAACTGCATTCGCGCATTTTTCGATATTTAATTCAATATAATCCATACCCGATTGATGAAAAATCTGTCGATTGCAAATTGTCACGATGTGGGTATTGGCTTCAAATCCGTTCCACTCCGCCGTTTTCATAAACAGTTCTGTTAAATCCGGACTGGTCGAAACAACCAGCGTGTGTCTTGCAGATTTCTTGACCAATTCAAATAAATTCAATAATATTTTTGAATCATTAATACGAGTAACCGGTATAGGATTGTCACAGTCAAGATAATTTTCTAAATCATGGATAAACTGTCTGTCTCTTTCAAGCTCATGAGATAAAATCCTTAAATCTGTTATATCATAGCGCTGTATTAAATCAGAAATAGCATAAAAAGTTTTATCATGATTAAAACCAATATTGATTAATTTAGGTAACTTCTTAGAACTCCAAAAATCCACATAATAAATATTTAAACTGTTCTTAGAAGAAAGATAGCTGTTTGTTGGCCTCATTCCGCAGCAAACAATTGCCTTAGGCAGACTGGCCGAACGTTTTTCAATCGCTTGATCCACTTCTTTTCTATCAAAAATATAAGAAACTTCTACCTCTATATTTTTGCGATAAAAATATTTAGATAAAATGGATAAAAACAGGGTATATTTGTCCTGAAGGCTCATAGGCAGCAGAACAACCACCTTGTCCGAGTTCTTTTTCCTTAAGAGCTGGGCTTGGGAATTAAGCTGATAGCCTAATTTTTTCGCTGCTTCTTCAACTAACTGGATTTTCTGGGTGCTAACATTCCCTTTTTTGTTAAGTACATTGGAAGCTGTGCCGTGAGAAACACCAGCCATTTTTGCTATATCTTTAATCGTGACCATATGAATCCCTTTGATACTGTATTACTTAATACTCTCTTTCTGTTTAAACCCACACATCCATACCTTTGACTCGTTTCAGCTACTCCCAGGTTGTTGGCAGCAGCGGATAAAGAAAAAGCAGTTTCCAACTTTTGTCAAGTCAGCCTCACTTTCGGTTGTATCGACTTCATCCGTTACTTCAAAGCAACTTTCTGAGCGTTTCGAGGTCCAGTGTGAATGTTCATCGTTTGAGTATAAGTTCATTCTATCACAATTTTAGTATTTACCAAAACGTTCTAAATAATGATTCAGCTGCTCCACTGCTGTTTTTTCATCAAAGACCTGGATCGCTTCCATTCCAACAGTTTTAGCAGCCTGAACATTTTCTGCCATATCATCCAAAAAAAGACAGTTTGACGCTTTCAAATCATACCTTTCTAAGAAACACCTATAAATACTTGCATCAGGTTTCATAAGCTTTTCCTCAAATGACAGCAGCTTTCCCTGAATGACTTTAGCTATCGGCAGCCAGTCTTCTTCCAAGCGATAATAAATCTCCGATGTATTAGACAAGATATAAATATGATAGCCTTTTTTCGCATAGCTGATGGCAGCTTGCTGCAAAACAAGGCGTTTATCCAAGGCCTGATACCAATTATAAAAAATATTTTCTATGGTCTTGCTGTAACTGCCATCCAAACGAAGACATACCTGTTTCACAGCATCAGAAAGCGGCAGCAGCCCCTTATCTACCTGATGCCAAATCTGTGATTGAAAAATCGCCAGATTCAGCCTGTTGGCCCGTTCAGCATCCTTTTCATAAAAATCAATCACTTTTTGGGGATTCCATTCAATGAGAACATTTCCCATATCAAAAACAATTGTATCAATCATTATCTCACTCTTTTATTTCTTCTATATATTTTACTCCTGGCTGCTGATGAATATCCTCGATGAACTTTAAATGATCAAATGTATCATTTAAAGTCAGAGAAAAATAACAGCCGATTTCTCCTTTTTCATTGTTGGCATGGTAAAGCGTATCCGTATCAATCAAGCCATTTTGAATGTTGTTCACTTTAATCTGATGATTTGAGAGATAAATCAACAAACGATTAAAAGCCTCCAAAGATGTTAATACCAAATAAACATCTACCTTCCGTGAACGTTTTTGGATATAACTCTTTAAAGGCTGAAAAATAGTCATAATGAGCAATAATGCTACAGCGCAGGCGATTGCTCCCGAATAGAAGCCTATTCCGATGGCTAAGCCAATAGCTGCTGAGGTCCAAATACCCGCTGCAGTCGTCAGCCCTTTCACTCGGTTGTTCTTCGTAACCAGTATCGTACCGGCTCCTAAAAAACCAATCCCACTGATAACCTGAGCGCCCATTCGGGTTGGATCTCCTGTATGATAAATTTCAGAAACAAATTCATTGGTCATCATCACCATAGCTGACCCCAGACAGACCAATATATAAGTCCTAAAGCCTGCCGACTGCGCTTTTCTTCCTCTTTCTAGGCCAATGATTCCTCCAATGATAACAGACAGTAAAATACGAAACATGATAGAAGTAAGACTTAAGTTATCTCTACCTATCACTACTATCCTCTCATTTCTTTCTACGATATTGAGTAACAAATAATGCAACAGATGACATCAGCATCAAAACAACTGTATAAACAAAGCTCATAGCCTGAGCGTTTGATGTGGCTGTCTCATCACTGGCAGCTTTAATAACAATTCCCAGCGGCTGATACAAAGGGTGGTATAAAAAGACAGATAAATCATAGTCAGCCAATAAGGAGTTGAAATTCAGCACAATAACGGACAGCACGGTCGGCATGATGAAAGGAATAATGACTTTCACCATTGTATAGAGAGTGGAGGCTCCCATACTCTTTGCCGCTTCCTCCATATTGTCGTCAATACTGAAGAATACCGCTTTAATCATACGATAGGAAAAAGGCAGCTTGACGACTATATAGGCAATCAGCATAATAATAAGAGTCCCGACCAAAACCTGATTGAAAACTAACAATCTTGGAACATTATATGTAAAAAGTAAACCAATAGCAATCAAGGTACTCGGCAAAACCCAAGGCAGGAGTGCCCCGTATTCGAAAATCACATCGAATTTCTTCTTGGACTTATGCACAATTCGAGCAATGATAATCGCTAAGAAGGTCACTAACACAGCTGCCAGCAAAGAATAAATCAGACTGACCAGATAAGGAGTGAAGGCTGATGAACTTTCAAACAGCTGCTGATAATTATCTAAAGTTAATTCTGACAGAATTAACTTACCGGATTTAATAGCTGCTGAGGAACTGAATGAATACAAGACAACCAGAACAATCGGCATCATATAAATCAAAAACAGGATATAAGCAACGACATGAAGAATAACATTCCAGACAGGAGATAAAATCTTCTGCTTATGCAAGGCAGCCTTCGTTTTACTGACAGAAATATAATTGCCGCCGCGCTCCACTCTGTTTAAAATAGTCAGCAAAATAATTGTTGCCAGTCCTAAAATAATCGCCAGAAAAGCTGCAATATCACGAGATGCAGTAGTCTTAGCAAACGTAATAATCATCGGATTTATGGTCTGAAATTCCGTTCCTCCAACAATCAAAGGTGCTGAAACTGCTGATAGACCAGTCAGAAAAGTCAGAATAGTTAAGGCGAACAGCGTCGGTTTCAATGTCGGCAAAACAATTTTGTAAATAACAGTTAAAGGCTTGGCTCCCATATTTCTGGCGGCCTCAATCGTATGGTAATCAAGCGAGCGCACTGCATTTGTCAGAAACATAATATGATTGGAAGTACAGGCAAAGGTCATAATGAACAAAACCGCACCATAACCATGAAACCAATTTGAATCCAAGTTAGGCAAGATTATCTGAAAGAGCGATGTCATAAAACCTTTTGAACCATAGACAAATTTATAGCCTGCAACCAATACCACGCCACCGTAAACCAGAGAAGTCATATACCCCAGCCGCAGAATTTTGGCACCTTTGATCTCCCAATATTCTGTCAAAAGGACAATCAGAGTACCAACTATATTAACAGTAACAACCATAGAAACAGCTAAGATAAAGCTATTGGTAATACTGTTGATAGCCCTCTCCGAATTTAAAACCTTGGTCACGGCCGTAAAAGTTAAATTTCCATTTTTAAAGAAAACATCTTTTAATAGATTTAAATTTGGAAATACTACAAAAGCAACGATTAGCCACAGAAGCGCTGATTTTAGTATCAGCTGTTTCCAGTTGACTCTTTGTTTTTTCATATCAGCCTCCTAGTACTGCAGTACATCATCAGGATTAAGGTATAAGGTTATGCGATCGCCGATTTCTCTGTTTGAAATGCCATCGTTTTTTTCCAGAACAAAAATAGTATCGCCGTTTGCTAATTTTGCTGTATATTTAATTAAAATACCTTCAAATTCATAATCGCTGACCACTGCCTGACAGCTCAAATCCCGCTCGCTTTCTCTGGTGAAGCGAAGCCTTTCCAAGCGAATAAACCCTTCCTTATCCTGATAGTGATAATCTGTACCATGAGAAATCTCCTGAAGAACTTCTGCCGACAGAACATTGCTGTCCCCGATAAATTCACAGACAAACTGGGTCTTTGATGCATTGTAAATTTCTTTAGGACTGCCAACCTGCTCAACATAACCATTATTAAAGACTGCAATCCTATCGGATAAAGTCAGAGCCTCTTCTTGATCATGTGTAACATAAAGAGTTGTAATTTTTAGATCTTTCTGCAGTCGTTTCAGCTCCTTGCGAAGATCAATTCGTAGTTTTGCATCTAAATTGGATAAGGGTTCATCTAAGCATAGAATGGTAGGTTCCAGCACCAAAGCACGCGCCAAAGCAACCCGTTGCTGCTGACCGCCCGACAATTCCGAAACATTCCTCGTTAACTGCTGTTCAGAAATCTTAATCTTTTTCGCAACCTCGTAAACCTTTGCCTTAATAATATCTGGACTAACTTTTTTAACTTTCAGACCAAAAGCAATATTTTCATATACTGTCATGGTCGGAAACAAAGCATAGGACTGAAAAACAATTCCAATGCCTCTCTGTTCCGGCTCTGTATGGGTAATATCCTTGCTATCCACAAAGATACTGCCTTTGCTTGGAGTTAAAAAACCGACTAAAGCTCTAAGGGTTGTTGATTTTCCGCAGCCGCTAGGGCCTAGGAAAGTGAAAAACTCACCTTCCTCGATTTCTAAATTTAAATTTTCAATGGCGACAAAATCCCCATAAGAAATTTCGATATTATCAAATTTAATCATCTTGCTTCCCTATAACTAACTAATTAATTTTAATTATTGAACAAATTCTAATTCAGCTTTTTCGACCCATTTGTCAATGTTTTCAGCAATGAATTCCCAATCCATTTCCTGCGGATTAACTTCTTCTCTAAATTTCTTCACGTCTTCTGAAGCAGATTCCAGCGCTTTCTTGTTGGCCGGAATGGTTCCAAATTTTTTACTCCATTCAGCCTGCAATTCTTCTCCGCCAAACCAATTAATAAATTCTTTAGCTAACTCCTGCTTTTTAGATGAAGAAATGACAGCTGCCTGTTCTGTAACAAATGGTACACCGACCTTCGGACTCATAACTTGGAAATCATAAGAGCGTTCGCTTTCAGCCTGCAATAGACCTGAACCCCAGACCATGCTGTAGTCAAGGCCTTTGTCTCCCTCTAAAATAGTTGTCGCAAAATTTTCATCCTGCGCATAAATATAAGCATTTTGTATGTACTTTTTAGCAATATCCCATCCTTTATCGGAAATACCTAAATCGCCATTTTTATCTTTATAACGAACTAGAATACTTGCCAGCACTGTCTTAGAAGTTCCTCCGCTTAGACTGAAAATACCGTACTTATCCTTGTACTGCGTATCAGCTAAATCGCTCCAGTCACTCGGCATTTTCACATCCTTTTTCCCAATCAGAACAAGTGGCTGAACAACCGTTGGATAGTAGTAACCCTCTTTATCGCCAAGACTTGTATCTACATCGGATGCCCATGATGGTTCATACTTGACGAGTAAATCCTCTGCTTTGAGTTTATTGTACTCCAGATTATTAAGGCCGTAAACCATATCGGCTACTCCATTATTCTTCTCTGCAATTAGACGGTCAGCCAATTCTCCGCCAGGAATATCAACGACTTGAATATTGAATCCTGCTTCTTTGGCTTTTTCTGTCAGCCACTCTTTCCGGCCATCTGAAGCAGAGTTAGAATAAATAACCAATTGCTGATTCTTATCAACCTTACCAGTTTCAGACTCAGAATTTTCATTTTTAGCAGACGAGCCGCAGGCTGTCAGTACCAATAAGCAGAAAGCTGTCATCAGCATCATCAGTTTTTTCATTTTATGTTCCTCCGTTTTTAAGATTTTATACTCAATGAAAATCATCAGCAAATTAGGGAGCTAGCCGCAGGTTGCTCAACAGTCTGGGAGATTGTTGAGGCGCGGATAAGACTGACAAAGTCAGTCAAAGTCTTGCGGCTGATACAAGCTTCGCTTGCCTTATCCGCAACCTTTCTACCTCACTATCTCGTTTCTAGGTTCGGGCTGTAAAGGTCTACCAGACCTTTTCACTCCCCCGGACTGGTAAAGCAAGGCGACACTGATGCAGTTTGAAGAGTTTTTCAAAGAGTATTAGTAAATAATTTTAACCCTTGTTATAGTTTTTTAATAATAAAGGCCAGTCTGTCTGAATAATGTCAAAACCAAGATCCATCAACCGTCCCCAGCTTTCCTCTGCGCCTTCTATAATCGCAAGATTATCATCTAGACCAGCAGATAGTAAAATAGTATCATTTAAAGTTAAAGCATTGACCCACAATAAAATATTTTTTCGCTTCAAAGATTCTATAGTGTCTTTTTTCAAAAGTTCTGAATCAAAATTTTCAAAAATCAATTCTATAGCTGCAAGTTCAAGCTCTTGGTAAGACAGAACCAAATCCAGTTCTTCTTTCGTCGCTACAATCGGCATAAACTGAATCTTTAAACCTGACTGAACCAGCATATCTAGATATTCTTTCTTAGCAGGTGCTTTTAGCAATAACTGATTCAAAAGTTCACTATCTTTTAATTTATCTAAAAAAGTGTCCCAATAAAACCAGCTGCGATCAATATTAATCCAGCATTTCCCGTACAGCTTACTGAAAATGAAATCCAAACTTTCTACTCTTTGAGAAATAAATTCTCCCGAAGTATTCCGGACTGGCTGCTTATCAATTTCAGCTGAACTCATCTTGAGTATATTGAGCTTCTCACCAAAAACAATGTCTTCTTGCCCATCATGAAAGCCATAGAATTTTCCATCAGTTGAGCGTATCACGTCCACTTCAACCATATCAGCTCCATGCCTCAGAGCATTTATATAAGCTAAAGCAGTATTTTGAATGACATTCCCACCGCTAGTACCCCTATGGGCTGCAACAATAACGCCTTTTTTGCGTAACTCTAAAAGAGATTCCATAAAGTCCTCCTTATCTTTTAAAATGTAACCCCTTACATTTTATTATACATTATTTTTGGAACGTGTCAATTATTTTTGTTGTTTTTCTTCTGAATATATGAATAAAAGTGTTTTCTCCGCAGAATTTTCCAATGTATTTTCTAATTATAAGGCATTGGTTTGGAACGTATCAATTTTTGTGCAAAAAAATGGAGGGTTGACTTGCATGTCGGAAGTCTGGCCCGCTCTCTGTATAAGAACTAAAACTGTTCAATTTTTAGTTCTTGGCCCAACGTCGCAAGCTTCAGCAACCTGTTAAACTGTTGAGGGTTTGGGAAAAACTAAATCTTATTCACCACCTCAAATAGTTAGTCACGATCTGCTGGGTTAAGAATTTTTGGCTATAAAAATAGGCTCTATAATTTCTGTAGTGGGTAGATCCACTCCAGATAGTATAGAGCCGTAATATTTTTCGTATAAGATATTACTCATTAAATAGAGCTTCGAGTGTGAGCTTAATCTTTCCTGAATAGTGGGGTGTTATAAACATGCAATGTATAATCAATCAACTAATCGATAGATTTGTACTGGCAACAGTCTTAGCTTCATTCCCTTTGGCCTTTAATAAAATTGCATTTGTCTCTTCTAAACTGCCATTTAAAGAAATCACTAAAACAATATCGTCCTGACTCGCAATTTCAGGTATCCTTTCAATAGAAAAGCAGTCTATATAATCATTTGACCCAAGAGAATTCTATATAAAACTGTCATCTGGTTTGAGAGACTTTTATACCAAATTTTCTCTATTTTTCAAAATCAAAGCCATAGAGCGTCGCAAAATAATCTTCGGGTCTTTCTGCCCGGCGAATCATGCGGGCTTGGCCGTTTTCCTGCAGGAGAATTTCGCTGGAGCGGAGCTTGGCATTGTACTGATAGCCCATAGAAAAACCGTGGGCACCGGCATCGTGGATGACCAGCGTGTCGCCGATCTGACTGACAGGCAGCCGGCGCTGAACGGCAAATTTATCATTATTTTCACAGAGGCTGCCGACCACATCGACCAGCTCCGTTTCCCCGTCAGGACGGTCCATATTGGTGATATGATGATAAGAGCCGTACATGGCCGGACGCAGCAGATTGACCGCTGACGCATCCACCCCCAGATAGGTACGGTAGGTCTGCTTCTTATGGGTTACTTTGGTGACCAAAAGACCATGCGGCGCCAGCATAAAGCGGCCCAGCTCGGTATAAATCTTGACCTGCCCCAGTCCTGCCGGTGCCAGGATTTCTTCATAGGCCTGACGAACGCCTGCGCCGATAGCGGCAATGTCATTGGCCTCTTCTTCGGGCCGGTAGTTGATACCGATGCCGCCCGAGAGATTGATGAAGTCCAGCTCGACTCCTGTCTCAGCCACTACTTCTACAGCCAGCTCAAAAAGCTGGCGGGCCAATTCAGGATAGTAGTCGTTGCTGACAGTATTAGAGGCCAAGAGGGCATGGATTCCAAACTGCTCAGCACCCAGCTCCTTTAACTCTTTAAAAGCCTGAATCAGCTGCGCCTTGGTCATCCCAAACTTGGACTCTTCTGGGTTGTCCATAATGCTGGTTCCCAGCTCAAAGACTCCGCCGGGATTGTAGCGGCAGGAAATGACCTTGGGAATGCCCGCAGTCTCTTTCAGAAAAGCCACATCTTCGTAAGCGTCAAGGTTTATGGTCGCTCCCAGCTGGCGGGCAAATTGGAATTCCTCTGCCGGAGTGTTATTGGAGGAAAACATGATATCCGGCCCGGCAAAGCCCAATTTCTGGCTCATCAGCAGTTCCACATAGCTGGCACAGTCTAGCCCGCAGCCATCTTCCTGCAAAATCCTGAGGATAGTGGGATTCGGCGTAGCTTTGACTGCAAAATACTCCTTAAAGCCTGGATTCCAGGCAAAAGCCTGATGCAGAGCACGCGCCGTCTCCCGAATCCCTCTCTCGTCATAGAGATGGAAAGGCGTGGGAAACTCCTCTGTGATCTGGGCTAATGCTTGGCGGCTGATAAAAGGTCTTTTCATACTCTTTCCTGCTTTCTCTTTGCTTGCTTCATTATATCATAAAAAAGCAGGGGAAACAAAAAGGCCTGAACGCTGCCTGACTCTGTATAGCTCCAATTTGTAAAATAAAAATAAAAAAGGCGGTGGGACAGAACTAAATTTTTAAAAATTTAGTTCGTCGTCCCAGCCCCGCGAGGATGATTAGGAGCTTTTTGGAGTCTAAAAGACGAACAGTCTTGACACATCCTAACGGATGTTTCATCCGTAACCTCAAAGCAGTGCTTTGAGCAATCAGCTACCGCGTCAAGAGTTTTTTACCAAAACAAAGCGAAACTGAAGGACTTTTTATACGGTATCTTCCAAAAGATTCATCCCTCTGTGGGTGAGGACACAGCCATCATGGGAGTCTGTCTCAGCCTCTAAATAGCTCCTCAATCCCTTCTGCCAAAAATACGCAGCAGATTGAGGAAAAGATTGATAAAGTCCAGATAGAGCGAAAGCGCAAGGGAAACGGCCCAGCCATTGCCGGGATTGCCATTGGTCTGCTCATAGACATAACGGATTTTCTGATTATCCCAAGCAATCAAACCTGAAAACACGACTACTCCGATGATGCTGGTAATAAAGTCCATCATCGAACTTTGCAGAAAGATATTAACCAGACCAGCAGCAATCAGGCCAATCAGAGCCGCCATACAGGCTTTCCCGATACCAGAAAGGTCTTTTTTGGTCACCTTGCCGATAAAGGCCATGATAAAGAACATAATGGTAGCCGTCACAAAGGCGGACAGAACGGTTGATTGGGTATACAGAGCCATGATAATGCTGAGGGTAAAACCATTGAGCCCAGAATAGAGCAGGAAAATAGGCAGCGCTGCACTGCTGTTTCTCAGAGCCATTCCCGAAGCCACCAGGACCAGAATCAGCTCAGCTGCACCAGCTGCGTAAAAGATCCAAATGGAGCCTGTCAGAACAGAAATAATGACGTCCTGAAAGAGGGTCAGCATCAAGGCTGAGACAAAAGCCGAAATTCCCAGACCGATTCCGACCAAGGAATAGATTTTAGCATAGAAGGTATTAACATCCGTCTTATCGTGGATAATTGTATGATTCATAGTTTCTCCTTTATCATTGTACACTGAAATTCAGGGTTTCATCATTCTGCGATGAAACAATTTGCGATTACCAATTTTCCGCCGCCAAGGCTCTGTCGCTTCTTTGACAGCACAGTATTTGTCAACCATGGTCACGATATAGGACTCCCTGTAACGCGGCGGTGCAAGGGTTGCCCCCCACATATGCTTGACAATAATATCCTCTTCGACTTTATTTAATTTGGTAATTTTGCGGGCATTGCGAACGGCTAAGCGGGGATGAACCCAAGCATGGCTTTTTTTAAACTTGGTCACCCGCCAGTCATAGTAGAATAAATCATGCAGCAGAGCGCCGCGGGCCGTACTGCGGGCATTCCAGCCAAGCTTTTTAGCAATTCTATAACTAGTATAACTGACATTGATAGAATGTTCAAGTCGGTTGGAATGAATATGGTGGGGAATTTCCTTTAAACGCTGAACACTGGGCTGCTCAAGCAGACGGCCAACATAAGCCATAAATTCCTTGTCCTCCCTGTAAGGCATCGCATCACCTCCAATTGCTTTCTATTATACCTCATTTTCTGAATTTTAGCTTAAGAAAAAAATCAAAATGCCGGCTGCGACTGCAACATTCAGGCTTTCAGCCTGGCCCTTCATGGAAATATGGACCAAAACATCTGCTGCGTCTGCTATTTCTGGGCTGATGCCCTGGCCTTCATTGCCCATAACCAGCGCAAACTTTTCGGGTCTGCTCAATTCCCTGTAATCAAGGGAATCTTCCGACAGAGTCGTTGCCAAGAGCGGCAGGTGAGAAGCCCGAGCCAAGGCAATGAAAGCGGCCGTCTCCATGCGGTAAACAGGCAGGTGAAAATGGCTGCCCTGCATAGAGCGCAGGGTCTTGAGACTGTAAATATCAGCTGAATGACTGGAAATAACAACCGCATCAAAGCCAGCAGCATCCGCTGTGCGAATCATGGTACCGACATTGCCCGGATCCTGAACATCCTCCAGAAAAAGACAGCGCCCAAACAGGCTTGCAGGCGGTTCCTCTTGGTCAAGAGCAATTTCTGCCACAATTCCCTGCGGGGTCTTGCTGTCTGCCAGGTCTGCCAGAATATCCGGACTGACAAAGACTGTCTGGGGAAAGGCCGCCAGCTGCTCTGCATAGTCTGCCAAGGCAAAAATCCGAATCAGCTCAGCCTGACCCTTCACCGCTTCCTCAAAAAGATGCCAGCCCTCGATTAGATAGGAAGCCCTGCGGTATTTTTTTTGATGCAGTTTTTTAGCTTTTTTTACCACATTATTGGCTTTTGAGGTTATAATATTCATAAGTACATTATATCACAATTTGTCGGATTGCACTGATACTGAGGGCCGATTGCTCAAACGATGAGAATGCTGATACTCTTTGAAAAGCCAAGATGCTACTTCTTTAGGGAAGATTTACTCTCAATCGTCTCATACTCAATGACAATCATCAGCAAACGAGGAAGCGAGCTGCTCAAAAGCTCCAGCGGAGGTTTTGAGGGGACAGATAAAGCTTCCGCTAGGAATTGTCAAAAAGCTCCGCTGGCTGCGCTGCTTTGCCTTGTCATCTTTGACTGTCTTTGAACAGCAAACAGAAAGAGTATCCATCTGCTCTGGCTTCTCGGTCCAATCCATTTCCAATTCATTCAGGAGGCTACCATGCAAAAAGTAAAAATGACTGCCCAAGGCCGTGTGCAGGGGGTTGGTTTTCGCTGGGGGGTTTACTCTCTGGCACTTGAAATCGGCGGAATCACCGGCCGGGTCTGGAATAACGACGACGGCACCGTTGGGATTCTGGCCCAGGCTGAAACACCGGCACTCATGGCCAAATTTATCCAGGAAATCCGCAAGGGCCCTACTCCTTTCTCTAAAGTCAGCTATTTAGATGTTACCATGGCTAACTTTGACTCCTATACAGACTTTAAAATTTCAAATTAGGTCTGCAGAACTATTGTATATTTTGCAAAAAAACAGTAGAATAGATAGGTATTATTTTTAAGAAACAAAGGAAAGAAAACGTGAAAAAAATTAAAAGATTCTTATTCTCAGCGATGGGACTGGCTGCCCTTCTGGTCCTGTCTGGCTGTGTCGGCCGGGATAAGGCCGGCAATCCTTCTGGCCTGATTTGGGACGTGATTGGCCAGCCAATGGCAGACGGCATTCAGTTTTTTGCTAAAAATGCCGGTCTGGGCTATGGCTTGGCCATCATCATCGTTACCCTCATCGTGCGGATTATTATCCTGCCGCTGGGAATTTACCAGTCTTGGAAAGCAACGCTGCAGTCTGAGAAGATGAACTACTTCAAGCCGATTTTTGCTCCGATTCAGGAACGGGTCAAGAATGCAGAAACACAGGAAGAAAAACTGCAGGCCCAGCAGGAGCTCATGGCGGCTCAGAAAGAAAACGGCCTCAGCATGTTTGGCGGCATGGGCTGTCTGCCCCTGCTCATCCAGATGCCTTTCTTCTCTGCCCTCTTCTTTGCAGCTCAGTATACTCAAGGAGTGGCAGGCAGCTCCTTCCTCTGGATTGGCGATCTGTCCAAAAGCGACTGGGGACTGACAGCTATTGTCGGAGTGCTCTACTATATCCAGTCTGTACTCTCCCTGCACGGAATCGAAGATGAAACTCAGAGAAACAGCATGAAACAAGCCTCTTTTATGAGCCCAATCATGATTGTTGTCTTCTCCGTCTTCTCTTCAGCAGCAGTGACTCTCTACTGGGTAGTCGGCGGCTGCATCCAGATCATCCAGCAGTTTATCATCAACTATCTCATCCGTCCGCGTCTGAGAAAGCAGGTGGCAGAAGAATTTGAAAAAAATCCTCCTAAAGGCCTGAAAAAAGCCAGCCGCGCTAAAGATGTTACTCCACAGGCACAGCCGGCCATCGAGCAAAAGAGCAAGAAGAAAAAGAACCGCAATGCCGGCAAGCAGCGGTCCAGATAAAGCAACAAACTTTAAGAGCTTTTGATCATAAAAACGAGACTGAGACATTTTGTCTCAGCCTCGTTTTTTGCTTATAGAAGGACAGTAAAGCCAATCAGACCTTTTTTGTAGGAAACAGAAATCTTTCCTTTAAAAACCCGGACCAGACTTTCTGCCATGGACAGGCCGATACCGTAACCGCCCTGTCTGTGATTGTGGGACTCATCTTCCCGATAGAAGCGGTCGAAGAAACGGCTGTAGTCCACATTTTTCCCGTCAGCATAGCTGTTAGCGACAGTCAGACGAGCTCTTTTCCCGCGCTTCGCCTTGGTCAGAGTCACAAAAATCTGCCCGCCCTCATCGCAATATTTGCAGGCATTGTCAATCAAAATGCTGACCAGCTCATAGAGTTCATCCTCAGTCGCCTTGACATGAATGCCCTCCTGCAGCTTGATTTCATAATTCTTGCCGGCTTTTTCAATGACAGATTTGAAGTTATTGGCTGCTTTTTGAGCCACTTGGGAAAAGTCAACATCTACCAGAGTAAGATCCGGCTGTTCTTCTAGGCGGGACAGAACGACCATCTGATTGATGAGATTGCTGAGCCGCTCTACCTGATCCTTGGTGCTTGCTGTCCACTCATTTTCACCCGTCATCAGCTCCTGCAGCTCCGTATTGGCCGAAATGATGGCCAGAGGCGTTTTTAGCTCGTGACCAGCATTGGTGATAAAGCGTTTCTGATTCTCATGGTTCCTGATATAGGGACGAATGGCAAAGCTGGAAACGACGGAAACAGCCAGAACGAAGAAGAGCAGACTATAGAGCGACAGCTGAATCGACAGCCAGAAAAAGTCGTTGCGGTCTTCCAGATAATTCGTCGAATTCAGGATAACGACCAGATAGCGTTTGGTCTTTGCATCCTGAGTCACCTGATAGGAATAAAACTGATTGCCGACATTGAAAATTCCGCTCGTACGGCTGCCGGTGACAACCGCCTGGGCATAGTTGAGAGCCTGCTCCTGGGTCAGATTGGATATATGCTCCAGATTGGAGGAATAGACGGTCTTGTCTTTATTGTAGACCACGCTGAAATAACGATACTGATAAATGGTATCAATGGTGATGCGGTCGTTTTGCAGGCTTTCGGCCGTTTCCTCCACACTGGGAAAATCACCGTTATGATCCGAAAGGATATTCAAAACTGCCTGAATCTCGTCATTCATTTGCAAAAAACGGACAGAGTTGAATACTCCGACCAGCAGAAAGAGGATACCTGTGATAGCGACCGTAGCAATCAGAATAAAGCGAATCCTAAGCTTACGAAACATGGCTTGCTCCTTCCCCGTCCAGCGGCACCAAGGCAAAGCTGCCCCCCTCTTCACCCGAAATAGCCAAATCGGCATGGATAGCCTTCAGCTTTTGCCGCAGGTAGGAGATATAAATCCAGACAAACCCCTCATCCAACTCCTCGTCCTGATCATTGGACCAGACATGGCGGAAAATCTCCTGCGTAGACAGCTCTTTGCCGGCATTCAGCATGAAAAACTCCATCATCTTGGATTCCTTGCCGGCCAGACGGATAGAATTGGAACTGGCCAGCTCCTGCTCTCCGACATTAAGGCTGGTCTGTCCCACCTGCAGCAGATTAGGGGTAAAGGCTTCAACGCGTCTGGACATGGAGCGCAGCCGGGCCAGCAGTTCCTTGAGCGAAAAAGGCTTGGTCAGATAGTCATCAGCCCCAGCATCAAGACCCGTCACCTTATCGTCCACCTCTGACATGGCTGTCAGCATGATGACATGGGTCCTATCGCCGGACTGGCGGATTTCCTTTAAGGCTTCAATCCCTGTCTTTAGCGGCATCATAATATCCAAAATCATCAGATCATAGGCCTTCTTTTTAGCCAAATCCACCGCTTCCTGACCGTCAAAAGCGGTATCTACCTCATAGCCTTCCCGCGTCATGGCCATTTCCAAAACGCGGGACAGCTGCTGTTCGTCTTCTGCTAATAGTATTTTCATCAGGCTTACTCACTTTCTCGGATCAGATTGCGGATAGTCTGCATGGTAACATCACAGGAAGCCAGCTCATCCGCACAGCGCTTGAGCTCCCGGACGATTCGCTTGCTGTCCTTGATTTCCTGCTTATACTTGAGCTGATGCTCCAGGCTGGCCCAGGAGTCCATGGCAATCGTGCGGAGCTGGATTTCGGCAAAATAGCGGCCGGGAATGCGGCCCTGACAGTCCTCATAGGGCGTTTCGACTTCCAAAATCAAATGATAGGAGCGGTAGCCATTGGGCTTGGCCGTCTCAATATAGTCCTTCTCCAAAATAATCTGACAGCCGTCCAGCTCCCGCAGCAGCTCAATGGTTTGGTAAATATCATCAATAAAACCGCAGACAATACGGATACCGATAGCATCACGAATCTGCCGGAGAGCGGCTTCCGGACTCGGAGTCAGATGCTTGCGCTGGCATTTTTCCAGCATGCTGTCTGCATCCTTGACCCGCGCACTGAAATGCTCAAAGAGCTTGTGCCCTGTCTCCCTTTTGACCTGCTGATTAGCCGCCTGAATCCGCTGACTGAGGTCTTCTAAGATTCGAGGCAGATACTCACCGTATTTCCCATAAATATCCTGCTCTTGCATGCTCAACTCCTGACTAATACTCTTCGAAAATCAACACCAACCGCTGTCTGTTTCTTTTATAGTCTTTTCGTTTGCTTTTAGTACGAGGCAGCGAGCCGCAGACAGTACTGGCGTACGGCAAGGCGGGCTAAAAAAGCAATAAAAGATAAACTAAATGACGATATCTGCAGCCTCAAAACCCCACTGAATCTTTTGAGCAGATGACTCTTCGTCTGATGCCGGTATAAGAACCTGTGTTCCGAAATCTTTTCTGTTCTCATTATAGCATATCCATCTGTCATTTCTCTGTTTTTACTTTGTTTCATGTGTGAAAATTTTTGTCTCATAGAGCAGCCAAAGAGCAGGCTTTCTGTTTTATCCTCATTTCAGTTTATCTTTTATTCCCTTGTTAGATTGGCTGGCACCGACACTGTTTGTATGGAAACTGCAGCTGCCATCCTGTCTGCTCCTGTCTGGTTTGCTGAGGATTTTCTTTGAATATGACAGTACACCTCCTGCCTTAAAGTAAACGAAAAAAACAGCTGCTGCTGCTTTTTTTCTTCTTAAACTGTTTTTTCGACTTTCAGAATTTTAACATCGTAGCTGCCGACCGGAGTTTCAACCGTTGCTGTATCGCCTGTTTTTTTGCCGATCAAAGCCTGTCCAATCGGGCTTTCATTGGAAACCTTGCCGGCAAAGGCATCTGCACCGGCAGAGCCGACGATGATATAGACTTCTTCGTCGCTTTCGCCCACTTCCTGAATGGTAACGGTTTTGCCAATCGCCACTTCATCTTTGGCCACGGCATCGCTGTCTACAATCTCAGCATAGCGGATTTTGGTTTCCAGACTGGAAATCTGGCCTTCGACAAAGGCCTGCTCATCTTTGGCCGCTTCGTATTCGCTGTTTTCAGACAGGTCGCCGTAAGAGCGGGCAATCTTAATCCGTTCCACCACTTCCGGACGGCGGACCAATTTCAATTCTTCTAATTCTTTTTCTAATTTTTCCTTTTCCTCGCGGGTCATAGGATAAGTTTTTTCAGCCATTGTTTCTTTTTCTCTTTTCTCTTATTATTGTTAGTCTTTTAATTTTTCATACGCAAAGAATATCAATTTTTGACCAGGCAAATCGACAAAGGCAGAACCATCCTTCATCAAGGTGAGCTGCTAGAGTCAGCTTCGATTTTCATTGCGTATCGTCATTAGTTTGTCTTTTATTGCTTTGTTAGCTTAGACAGCCTAGAGAGTGAAACGGTCTGGGAGACCATTTCACTGCTAAAAGCAAACGAAAAGACTCTAACAGAACTGTGTCTGTTTAAAACAGGGGCCGGGAACCTTTGATTCCTACCCCTGATTTTATCATCGTTAAACACCCGGCCGGACTGGCTTAGCCCTCTCCGACCGGATCCTGATAGCTGCTCCTTGAAAAGCAAACCATCCTTTTATCCAAAACTTGGTTTTCTTTCAGCATCAGCTGGAGCTGCTGCTGGATTGGGCGACTTTGCTGTTGACATGCTCTTCGACATTTTTAGCATGTTCTTCATAAGTATTGGCAAAGTAAACAGCTCCTGTTTCTACATTGGCAACAAAGTAGAGGTAGTCTGTCTTACTTGGATTGATAGTTGCTTCCAGGGCTGACAGGCTCGGGCTGTCGACCGGTCCAGGCATCAGGCCTTCATTTTTGTATACATTGAAAGGTGAGTCAATGTTGGTATCAATTTCAGTATCTTCTTTCAGCGTTGTCTTCTGGCCGAGCTTGCCCTGAGCATAAAGAATCGCAATATTGCTCTGCAGCGGCATGGCTTGGTTGAGACGGTTGTAGAAAACGCTGGCAATATCCTTGCGGTCTTGGTCTGTTGAGCCTTCCTTTTCAACCAGTGAAGCAATGGTCAGCACTTCATTGACCGTCAGATTCTTAGACTCGATGGTGGAGTAGTAAGGAGACAGGGTGCTGTCCATAGCAGCCAGCATCTGGTCAATCAAGCTCTCAACATCTGTGTCCTCTCCGTAGTCGTAAGTAGCAGGGAAGAGATAGCCTTCCAAGCGATACTTGACGCCGCTGTCCTTGCTGGGCAGGGTTGCCAGCAGCTGCGGATACTTGGCTGCCATTTTGGCAATGAAAGATTCGTCCTGAACCTTAGCCAAGAAGTCATCCTTTGTGAAAGGCGTTGCGCTGCTCTTCTTAGAGACGGCTGCGGCATTGGCTGTAACAGCCTCCGCCATCTGCTCCAGTGTGTAGCCCTCCGGAATCGTGACCTTGCCGACAACCGGCGGCTGCGGCGTATCTGTCCCGCCTTCCTGCAGTTTCTTGGCAATGGTATCCAGATCCATGCTCTTTTGCAGGTTGTAATAGCCTGACTGGTAATCGCCATAGCTCTTGATTTTAGAGTAAAGGTTAAAGACCTGAGCATTTTTTATCAGGCCGTTCTTCTCCAAAATTTCTCCAATCATCTTAGAGCTGGAGCCTTCCGGCACCTCAATGGTCACATATTCAGTCGCATTGGCATCGACAGGCTTCAGAGCAGAAGTAACATAGCCGTAGCCGACAACACCGACAATCGCCAGCCCCAGCAAAACAATGATGAGGACCGTGGTCATAATCCTGCGGGCCAGTTTATTCTGGCGTTTTTTCTTCACAGTATTGTTGGCACGGTTGGCACGGGAAAGATTTTCGGTCGGTTTCTGCTCAGCCTGGCCGTAAACCTTTGGCTGTGCCTTCTCTTCTTCTGCAGTCTTATAGGAAACATCTACCGCAGCAGGTCTTGCTTCAATGTCATGATCTGCAGGGACAGCCTGTTCAGGAGCAGCCTGAGCCGGCTGGCTTTCCTGACCGGCTTCCGGCTGAGAATGCCTGTCTCCGTTTCCCTCGGCTAAATCTCTCAAAATCTGTTCTCTGAAGCTCAGATTTTTTTCTTTATCTTGTGAATTTTCAGTCAAAAATTTGACCTCCTTCATCATAATCCCTAACATTATATCTTAAATGCCTGATAAAAGCAACAAAGTTAAGGCTTATTTAGATTTTATCCTTGGTATCCGGGCTGCGGCGGGGATTTTCCCAGACCATATCATACCAGATTTCATCAGCATAGACTGATGCTGACAGTCCTTCGTTGACAAAGCCGTGTTTTTCATAGTAGGCTGTCAGATAGTCGTGGCAGGTCAGATTGATACCATGGCGCTCCTCCTTTCGGGCAATGTCCTTCATCGCCTCCAGCAGCAGCCGGCCCACACCCAATCCCTGCGCTTCCTTGGAAACAGACAGGCTGGTAAGGGAGATAAAGCCGCCTTCCAGATGGCCGTAGTCCTCTATCTCCTCTGTAAAAGAAACATCTTTTAAATAGCGTTCTGGCCGAACTGGGCCTTCCAGATACCCCAGAAGTTTTCCGTCTTTTTCTGCCACCAAAAAGGTAGTAGACAGAGTCTGGATATGAGCCGACAGACTCTCTCGGCTAACGGCTTCTTCTGGGCTGAAATTTTCCAGTTCAATAGCATAAATAGCATCCAAATCCGCCAATTCTGCTCGCCGTATAATCATAGCGCTCCCTCATAGCGGAGATTTTCCCAGACCATATCAAACCAAACCGCTCCGCCATGGACAGAGTCTGAAATCCCCTCATCCCTAAAACCGTTCATTTCATAATAAGGAAGCAGGTCGTCATGGCAGGTCAGATTGATTCCCTGACGGTTTTGCTGGCTTGCTCTTTCTTTGAGAGCTGCCAGCAGCAGGGTCCCCACTCCCTGCCCCTGAAAATCCGGGCTGACAGACAGACTCTGGATAGCGATAAAGCCGCCTTCCTTGGGATTAGCTGTAACTTTGGCAAACAAATCATCTGTCAGATGACGCGAGAAAACAGCCGGCCCTACGACATAACCCGCAATCTGACCATGAAGCTCAGCCACCAGAAAGGTATCGGCAATCCGTTCAATCCGCTCTTTCAGCGCTGCCGGGCTGGCTGCTTCCTCCTCAGAGAAATTGAGGCTTTCCAGGCGAACCAGCTCCTCCCAGTCTGACAGCTGAGCATTTCTGATCTTTATCGGACTCTTCATTTATCCTGTTCCTCCTTACTGAACATTGCTGGTCAGATTGGACAGAAGGCGCTCAAAGGAATATTCATAGGTCTGAATATCACCAGCCCCCATAAAGACATAAACGGCATTGGAATGGTCCAGAAGCGGCGATACATTGTCTGCATCAATGACCTGAGCCCGTTTGACAATCTTTTCGGCCAGATCTTCGACCTTGACATCACCCTTGTCCACTTCCCGCGCAGATCCGTAAATCTGAGCCAGATAAACCGAATCCGCCTGATTGAGGGCTTCTGCAAATTCATCCAAAAGGGCAATGGTCCGTGTAAAGGTATGAGGCTGAAAGATCGCTACAATTTCCTTGCTCGGGTATTTCTGACGGGCCGCATCCAGAGTTGCAATGATCTCTGTCGGATGGTGGGCAAAGTCGTCGATAATGACGGTGCCATTGACAACCTTTTCGGTGAAACGGCGCTTAACGCCCCCGAAAGTCTTGAGATGCTCCCGCACCAAATCAAGGTCAAATCCAGCGATATATAAGAGGCCGATAACCGCCGTCGCATTCATGATATTGTGGCGGCCGAATGTCGGGATGTGGAATTCCCCCAATTCCTGACCGCGGAAAGAAACCTTGAAGTCAGAGCCGCTGGTCGAGCGCAGCAGATCGTGAGCTACAAAGTCATTGCCCTCC
Source organism: Streptococcus panodentis (assembly GCF_017884005.1). GTDB lineage: Bacteria > Bacillota > Bacilli > Lactobacillales > Streptococcaceae > Streptococcus > Streptococcus panodentis. The sequence continues at coordinate 26,106 of NZ_QFAY01000014.1, read as the reverse complement.
TCCTTGAAACCGTAGTAATAAATCGGCGCATTGGAAGTCAGCCGGCGCAGCTGCTCATCCTCTCCGTAAATAAAGAGGCCCTTGCTGATTTGCTTGGCATAGTCATTGAAGGCATTGAAAACATCTTCCAGACTGGTAAAGTAGTCTGGGTGGTCAAAGTCAATATTGGTAATAATCGAATACTCCGGATGATAGGGCATAAAATGCCGCTCATACTCATCCGACTCAAAAACAAAATACTTGGCATTGGCAGATCCGCGGCCAGTTCCATCCCCAATCAGATAGCTTGTATCGGTGATATTGGAGAGGACATGGGATAAAATACCGGTCGTTGAAGTCTTGCCGTGGGCACCGGCCACTCCCAGACTGACAAAGCCGCGCATGAAACTGCCCAAAAATTCATGATAGCGCTTATAGCCGATACCATTGGCATCTGCGTAGGCAATCTCTGCATTATTATCCGGCCGAAAGGCATTGCCGGCAATGATTTCATAGTCTGCCTGAATATTTTTCTCATTGAAAGGCAGAATGCGAATCCCTGCTTTTTCCAGCCCGCGCTGGGTAAAATAATATTTATCGACATCGCTCCCCTGAACCTTATGGCCCATCTGGTGCAGCATCAAAGCCAAGGCACTCATTCCAGAGCCCTTAATCCCGATAAAATGATAGGTTTTGGTCATACTTTCTCCTTAAGACTGAAAGACATCAAAACGACTGTCCTGCGTCTGCTCTTATTCGTTATCAAAATGGGTCAGATCCAGCTCTTGGGCCTTGCTGTGCTTCGAATGGTCTTCCAAGACCTTGTCCTTGTTGTAAATCTGACTGGTTTTCAGGAAATCATAATTATTTTTCTGAGGCTTTTCCTGCACTTCCTGCGGCTGCGGTCTGTAGTCTGGCTGGATGTCTGCCAGAATATAGGTTTCCTGCCTTAATTTGTCGCCGAATCTGGTAAATTCACCTGACTGGCTCTTTTGGAAGGGAGCCGTTGGCTTGGGTCTTTCCTGACTGGACACAGCCGGAACCTTTCTGTTGCGGATTTTATTAGGAATCTCACCGGTCAGATAAGGGGCCGAGCGCTTCTTTTTCAAATCCGCCCGGGCTTCCTCACGCGCCTGCTCAGCATAGCGGATAGCCGGATCTTTCTTATCAATCGGCTTTTTAAAATCCTTGATAACCGCCTGCTTCTGCACCGGCCGTCTGACAGTCTGACTGGCAGCCAGCGGAGCGTGTCTGCTGGAGTCCACAATGGGCTTCCACTCCAAATAATTACGGTCTGTGTAGTCTCCCATAATATTGCTGATGAGGTCTAACTCATCATAGAGATTCATGTGCGGCATTTCCGTCAGCATGATCTCATCGTCAGCAATCTGAGGAAATTGTTTATCAGTCATATGTTTTCCTTTCAACCCTTCATTATTATAAACTATTCAAGCTATTTTTCAAGCGATTCTGCAGAAATTCCCAGAATTTCCCGAATTTCCTCCAAGGAAAGACTGGAGCGGGTCTCTGAACCATCCAAAATAGTGGACACCAGATTGCGCTTATTCTCCTGCAGCTCCTGAATTTTTTCCTCAATCGTTCCCCGGGTAATCATGCGGTAAACTTCCACATTGCGCTCCTGACCGATACGGTGGGCCCGGCCGATGGCCTGGGCTTCGACCGCCGATTCCACCAGAGGTCTACCAGAATCACCGTATCCGCTCCGGTCAGGTTGAGGCCGACGCCGCCTGCCTTGAGCGAGATCAGAAAGGCAGAGCGCTGGCCTTGGTTGAAGGCTGTCGTCATATCCTGACGCTCCTTGGCCGGGGTAGAGCCTGTAATCTTGAAGGAATCCATCCCCAGAGTGTTCAATTCTGACTCAATAATGTCCAGCATACCACGAAATTGTGAAAATATGAGGACACGGCGATTACCGTCTTGTATCTGTTCGAGAAGTTCGCGCAAACTTTCCAGCTTGCCGCTTTCGCCCTGATAGTCTTCCATAAAGAGCTGAGGCGTATCGCAAATCTGCCGCAGGCGCATCAGGCCGGACAAAATTTCTACCTTGCTGCGGTTGAGCTCATCTTCTGTCGCCTGCATGATTCTGTCCTGCATCTGCTTGAGCAAGGCCAGATAAATGGTCTTCTGACTGTCTGCCAGCTCATTGCGATAGGTCACTTCAATCAGGTCAGGCAGCTCCTGCAGAACATCCTCTTTCTTCCGCCGCATCACAAATGGCTTGATGTAGCGGGCTACCGTTTCAGGCGGCAGCTTGAGAAATTCCCTCTTGCTGGGCAGAAGTCCCGGCAGTACAATCTGAAAGATAGACCAGAGCTCGCCCAGATGATTTTCAATCGGCGTTCCCGACAGGGCATAGGTATGGGCTACCTCAAAATCCCGCAGGTACTGGGCTATTTTGGTCTGGTCATTCTTCATCACCTGCGCTTCGTCCAAAATCAGATAATCAAACCGCAGTCCCCGGTATTCTTCCACATCCTGCCGAAAAGAGGCGTAGCTGGTAATGGTAATCTGGCGGTTCTGGGCAATCAGCTCATCGCGGACATTCTTCAGACCGTAAACAACTGCCACATCTAAGTCCGGAGCGAACTTGGCAAGCTCATCACTCCAGTTGTAAATCAGGCTGGACGGCGCTAAAATCAAGACCCTCTTGGACTGATCCAAGCGCGAGCTGAGAAATGAAATGGTCTGAAGAGTCTTACCCAGCCCCATATCATCGGCCAAAATCCCGCCAAAACCGTACTTGTCCAGCATAGACAGCCATTTGATCCCCGTCTCTTGATAATCGCGCAGCTCGGCCTTGACCTTGACAGCCGGCAGAGCGAAAGTCTCCGGATGGGTCAAATCATAGGCCAGCTGCTGAAAATCCTGTGAAAACTGGACCCTGTCTTTGCCCTTGAAAAATTCAGACAGGTGATAGGCGGCAAGACTGTGGGCCTGGATGACGCCGTTTTTAGAAGATTGGCTTCGCAGGTTTTGCAGGGTGCGGCTGATGCGCTTGGTCTCTTCATCAAAGATCAGAACCTGCCCATTCTTGCTGATAAAGAAATCCTGCTCACCAAAGAGCGAATCCAGCACAGCATCAATCTCTGACTGGTCAATGCCGGCAAAATCAAAGCCGATTTCCAGCAGACCGCCGGTCATGTTGATTGAAATTGCCGGCTGCTCTACATGAGAGAGTGCCTGCAGCTCCTCGGACAGACTGACCTGCCCCAAAGCTTCAAAACGCGGAATAACAGCAGAGAAGAAATGGTAAATCTCCTCCGGCCTAAGCGGCGGGCGCTGGCTGTAAAAATCAGCTATAAAACCGGCAGCCAGCATCTCCCGGAAAATCCGCTGCTCCTGCTCAAAATTGCTGGCAAAAGGCAGACGTTCCAAGCTTCGGCGGTTGGTAACCGTCCTGTCGCCGTAGTCAAAAGCCACATCTAAAATCAGCCGCTGGTCCTGACCAAGACCAAAAGCAAAGCTGGCTTGAAAATCATGGATAATCAGCCGCTCAGGCGCTTCTACCCGGCCAACCGTCCGAAAGTCACCCAGACTGCTGGCCAGCTTGCTCTGCTCTGTCAGATCAAACTGCAGGCGCTTCATACGGTCCTGCTCCAGCGGCAGCTCCCGCAACGCCTTGACCAGTTTGATTTGCTGCTGATTGAGCTGATAGAAGGTATCGCCGTAGAAGATATATCGGCCGTCGTAGAGCAGCTTATAGTGCTTCTCTGCAATGGCCAGCTCAAAATACTCCTCATCTGCTTCCACCTGAAAATGATAGATGTCTGCTTCCTCGTGCAGATCTTGGAAGAAAACTTCCGCATAATCATAGAGACTGTAATCCAGACGGAAAGAAGCCAGATTCATCAGGCGGGTGACGCCTTCCTCAAAAAGACTGGCCGGAAAATAAAGGTTGCGCCCTGCGTTGGGAAACACCAAGGAAGCATCCTGCCCTTGATAATCCTCTGTCAGTCCCTGTAAAAATTCGATTAAGTCCTGACTGGCCTCATCAAAATTTTCCATATGAATCGGCTCATAATAGCTCTTGCCAATCTGATAGTGTCCGCCCTTGTCCAGTGTCCGCAGGAAAGACAGAATATCCCGAACCACATAAGAACGCTCATCCGGCAGCCGGCTGATACGGAGACTCCACAAAAACTGACCGGTATAGGAGTCTTCCTGACCGGTGGCAGAGAGCTCATAGCGCACTTCCTGCTCCCTCTTTTCCGGCAAAATCTTATCCAAAAAGAGACTGCCGATAGACACTAATTTCTGCGTTTCCTGACTGGTCGACTCCTTCTTCTCCATACTGTCCAGCACATCCTTGCCGGACGGGTCATTTTTCAGAAAATATTCCAGAGCAGCCAGATGGGCACAGTATTTCTTCTTCTTAAAGAAATCACAAGAGCAGAAAATCACATCATCATCCAAGCTGTAGCGCAGATTAAAATCATCCACACGTGCGTATAACAAAGAGTCTCTGACCTCAAGAATGACCACCTTCTTGCTTTCAAAAAGAGCAATCCCTTCCGTTCGGATCTTACCAGGAATTAATTTAGCCATAACTACCACCTTACATTTATCCTACTATTATACCATAATTCAGATATAAAACATAAAAAGAGAAAGCAACAACATTTTCAGCTTGCCCTCTCTTCTCCGTCCGGACCGCTTCCAGCTCCCGAACACTCCTGTCCTTTCCTATTTTACTGAAAAAGAGGCTGGGACAACAAGTACCCAGCTTCCTCTATTTCGATTGTTCAATGGACCAGACGCAGTGGCTGGGAGAAATTCTGCTGATTTTAGACAAGCAGCATCTCCCCTGCACAGTTCATTAGAGGCTTTAGCACCATCAATCACCGCTGAGCAGCTGCTCATCTGTTGATTCATCAGCTTTTACAAGCCGCTGCTTTGGCATCAAGTTTTACTTTGCTTTATTCACAAGCTCCAACAGACCGCCCGGACTTGTTGGAAGCAACGGCATCACAAAAGATAAGCGGACCCCTTGTCTTAGCAGTAAACGGCTGCTTCTGCTCTTTGCCGGAAAAGGAAAGCAGGCATTTTCCCCATCCATTTCTGAACAAAGGTCTTATTTCCGCTTCCTTGCAACCAAATGGATAGGCGTACCTTCAAAGACAAAGGCCTTGCGGATTTGATTTTCCAGAAAACGCAGATAAGAAAAGTGCATGAGCTCTTCTTCGTTGACAAAAATGACAAAGGTCGGCGGTTTGACCGATACTTGGGTCGCATAGAAAATCTTGAGGCGTTTGCCCTTGTCGGTCGGGGTCGGATTGATGGCAACGGCATCCATGATGACATCATTGAGGACAGCCGACGGAATGCGGGTATTCTGGCTCTGGCTGATCTGCTTGATCAACTCCGGCAGTTTGTGCAGCCGCTGCTTGGTCAAAGCAGAGACAAAGACAATAGGAGCGTAGGACAGGTACTGGAATTGGTCGCGGATGTCCGCTTCCCAGTTCTGCAGGGTTTTGTTATCTTTTTCCAAGGTATCCCATTTATTGACCACGATAATGATTCCCTTGCCAGCCTCATGGGCAAAGCCGGCAATTCGCTTGTCGTACTCGCGAATGCCCTCTTCAGCATTGAGCACCATGAGGACTACATCTGAGCGGTCAATGGCCCGCATAGCCCGCATGACGGAGTATTTCTCCGTATTCTCATAGACCTTGCCCGACTTGCGCATGCCTGCCGTGTCGATCATGGTAAACTCTTGACCCTCACTGTCAGTAAAGACTGTATCAATGGCATCGCGGGTCGTACCGGCCACCGGACTGGCAATGACCCGCTCCTCTCCCAGAATAGCATTGATCAGACTGGACTTGCCGACATTGGGCCGGCCAATCAGGCTGAACTTAATCATATCGGGATTTTCCCGAATTTCTTCGTTGGGCAGATTTTCCACAATGGCATCCAGCACATCCCCGGTGCCAATCCCGTGAACGGAGGAAAGCGGGAAGGGATCGCCCAGACCCAGAGCGTAAAAATCAAAAATCTCACTGCGCATCTCCGGATTGTCGACCTTGTTGACTGCCAGAATAACCGGTTTATGGGTCTTGTAGAGCATACGGGCTACATACTCATCTGCGTCGGTAATCCCCTCTTTTCCAGATACGACAAAGACAATGACATCGGCTTCTTCCATGGCAATTTCTGCCTGATGCTTGATTTGCTCTATAAAAGGCGCATCCACATCATCAATCCCTCCGGTGTCAATCATGCTGAATTTGCGGTTGAGCCACTCAGCCGTCGTGTAAATCCGGTCCCGAGTCACTCCCTCAACGTCCTCCACAATGGAAATCCGTTCACCGGCAATCCGGTTGAACAGTGTTGACTTGCCGACATTGGGCCGGCCGACAATGGCAATAGTTGGTAAGGCCATCTTATTCCTCTTTCATCTGAATGAAGGCTGGGACAACAGCCCCAGCTTCCTATAGTTCTATCGTCTGACTTACAAGACGCAGTGGTTGGGAGCGGTCCTGTTGACTTTAATCAACTAGAATTTCCCCCTGCACAATTTGTTAGGCGCTTCAGCGCCGATGAACCACTGCTGAGCGGTTTCTGATTCATTGATGTATCAACTCTTACAAGCCGCTGCTTTGACATCAAGCTTTGCTTGACTTTATTCACTTATCCTAATTTTTTATCTTTTAGATTTTCCTGACTGGCTGGGTGCGGTTCTTGGCCAAACTGGGCAGCCAGACGCTGGCTCCAGCTTTCTTTCGCCCGTTCTCCGGCATAGTCTGCCTGCACCCGGTCATAGGTTTCAATAACTGCTGCATTCTGTTCCCGGTATTCTTCCTCAAAGACAACTGCTTCATAGGGCAGGCGCGGCTTGACCGCATGCTGCTGAGCCGGTTTCCCCAAGGCGATGCCAAAAACCGGATAGGTGTAGTCTGGCAGTCTGAAAAGCTGAGCGATTTCCTTGGAAGCATAGCGGACCAAGCCAATTATCACCCCGCCGTAGCCCAGACTTTCAGCAGCCAGCAGAGTATTCTGCCCGGCCAGCGCCGCATCAACTGAGCTGATCAGCAGATTTTCCGTTCCCTGCGGGTAAAAAGCGTCCGTATGGAGCTCCACTCCCTTATGAGCCCGATTGAGGTCGCCGACAAAGAGCAGAAAGACCGAAGCCTGCCGAATGGCTTCCTGAGGCACTAGCTGAAAGAGGGCCTCCTTTTTCTCCTGACTGCGGACGACAATGACCGAGTAGGACTGGAAGTTTTTCCAGCTGGAAGCAGCCCGGCCGGCATCAATCATGCTTCGCACATCCGCTTCCGGAATGGGCTCATCCTTAAAACGGCGGACGGAAGTATGACGCTTCATTAAATCAATGGTTTCACTCATCGGCGGTTTTCTCCTTCCAGACGGACTTCCTGGGCCAAGAACTTGATGCGCTCCATGACCCGCTTGGCCTGCCAGGTCTCGTCGCCATTCTTAGAATTAGCAAAATGCCGCTCCAAATCAGCAAAACTGAAATTGGAGGTAAAGAAAGTCGGCAGATTTTCCTGCATGCGGTGCTGCAGGATGACCTGCAGAATTTCATCGCGCATCCAAGGGCTGGACTGCTCGGCGCCAATGTCATCCAAAATCAGCACCTGCGCTGTCTTGACGCCGTCAATCTTTTCCTTGACCAGACCGGAGCTGATGGCATTCTTCACATCCAGAACAAAGCTTGGATAATGCAGCAGAGTCGTAGAAACACTGCGCTTTTCCGATAAATCATGGGCCAGAGCTGCCATCATGTAGCTCTTGCCAACTCCGAAATCCCCGTAGAGATAGAGAGCTTTTTGATAATCGGGATAGTCAGCCACAAAGTTGGTCAGAAGCTCAAAAGCCTGATAGCGGCCGACATCATCCAAGTCAATCTTAGCCAGACTGGCTTCCTTGAGACTGGCCGGCAGATTGATGAGATTAAGACGGCTGCGAACAGCCTCCTGCCGCTCCTGCTCAATCAGCTCCGGCGTTTCCTCATAAGAAACATCAGCATATCCTTCATTCCGAACCAAGACCGGCTTGTAGCCCTTGGCAATGTAACTGTCATCCCCCAGCAGAAAACGGTTGCGCTCCGTGATATACTGATTAAACTTGGAAATGCTGCGCTGAATCTCAGCCTGCGACAGGCCTTCCTGCTGGATAAAAGCTGCTACATCAGGGTCTGCCATGATCTGCTTGACCAATTCCTGATAGTCAAACTGCCGCACTTTATTCATATGAGGCAGGGTCTGTCCGATTTTTTCCATTTAGTCGCTTCCTCCTTCAAGTTTGGCTAAGAGCCGGCGTTTTTGCTCTTCCAGTTCAGCCTGCTTTTCAGCGCTGGTTTCATTCTTATAATCCGGCTGACTCCAGTCAGGTACGTTGCTGGTCTGTCCTTTGGAAAAGGCCGGTTTTTTGCTGCCCTGCTGATGGCGCTCACGGATTTTGAGAACGGCTTCCTCAGCCGATTTGACACCCTGATAGGCAAAGTCATTGGCGGCTTTAAGGGCGTATTTTTCATTGACATTGGCCGAATCAACCTTATTAAAGGTCAGCAGCAGAATGACATTGATCACCTCATCAAGGAGACCCAGCTCTGCCAAATCCTGCAAGAGCTTTCGCTCAGTCCGCGTGATGGCTGCCTGACGCGTTTGCTTAATCTCTGCCAGAAACATCATCGGCGCCTTGCTCTTTGCCTCCCGGATAATGGAACGCTCCTGCTGGCTAAATTCGCTGTCAACAGGCCGCTGGGCCAGCTTCTGCTTCATGCGCTTGGTAGAAATGACCTGAGAAACTGCTGTTTCCTTAGCTAAGAGATAGGTCTCATACCAGGTCCATTTTTTCTGCTCTGCTATGGCAAAAAGCTCCAGCACGTCTTCCTTTTCATCCGCAAAGCGCAGATTTTCCTGCGCCATGCGCTGCTTGAAGTGCCCTAAGTCAAAATCGTTGACCTGGCGGGGACGTTCCTGCTGCTGATTTTCCAGACCAAATACCTGCATAAAAGGCTTGATCCGTTTTTGACCGCTGGCGTTCTCAGGTCTCAGCGCTTCCGCGGCCGCCTCGCCAATTTTCTTCTCCAGCAGCTTGCTGTAGACATTATGCTGGAAAAATTCATCGGCAGACAGGGGCGGATAAAGCTGCATCACATAGGCACCTTCTTCCTCATAAATAGTGAGCAGCCGCATAGCACTCAGGCGGTCCAGACTGCTTTCCAGAATGTCCATCCCAAAATCCAGATGATTGAGAATATGGCTGAACAGATGCTCTTTCTGGCCATTATCCCAGAAAGCCAAGAGATAAAGATAGAGAGCAGCCGCCTCCCTCCCTAAGATCGGAAGATAGAGCCGGGAAAAATTGCCCGTATCCTGACTGACCAGATGATTGCGCAAGAAAGAAAAATGATGATTTGGTTTCATTTATTTTTCCTTTTTTTTCTTGGAACCCTTGGTGATCTGCTTGAGCAGACTTTCCAGCTCACCTACATCCTTGAAACTCCGGTAGACGCTGGCAAAGCGGACATAGGTGATCTCATCCAGCTCGGCCAGCTCATCCATGACCAAGGAACCGATATATTCGCTGTTGATTTCATTGTCACTCTGACTGCGGACCTTTTGCTCAATCCGATTGACAATGGTCTCAATTTCATCGCTTGATACAGGCCTTTTCTGAGCAGAACGGATAATCCCGTTAAAAATTTTATCCCGAGAAAACTGTTCGCGTGTGCCGTCTTTTTTGACAACAACCAAGGTCCGCTCCTCTACACGCTCATAGGTTGTAAAACGGTGCTGGCACTCCTCGCACTCACGGCGGCGGCGGATGGTGTTCCCATCCTCAGCCTGCCGGCTGTCCACTACACTTGACTTACTCCCACCACATTTCGGACAACGCATGACATCCCTCCTAGAATCTTAATACTTCATTATAACACGTTTTCAAGAATAACAAAAGACAGCAGTTTGAGGTCTAAAAAGGGAGGAATCTGATGTTATCAAAGAAAAACATTGCAGCTTGCTCTTGTATCCTGCTGGCTTGCGTTACCCTTTCTGCCTGCTCTTCGAATACAGAAGATACCAAAGCCGTTTCCAACTCCTCCTCTTCTGCAAAAATTAGCTCAGCAAGTAGTCGGTCATCGGCACAAAAAGAAAAAAATAAAGCTGAAAAAGAGCGCCAACAAAAAGAGGCTGCAGAAAAAGCGGAACAGGAACGAATAGCACAAAGGCAACGGGAAGAAGCTCAAAAAGCCGCCGAAGCGAAAAAACAACAAGAAGAAGCTCAGAAAGCTGCCGAAGCGAAAAAACAACAAGAAGAAGCTCAGAAAGCTGCCGAAGCACAAAGGCAACAGGAAGAAGCTCAGAAAGCTGCCGAAGCACAAAGGCAACAGGAAGAAGCTCAAAAAGCTGCCGAAGCACAAAGGCAACAAGAAGAAGCCGCTGCTGCACAAGCAGCCCAAGCCAATGTCTACTACAAAAATTGTTCTGAAGCAAGAGCAGCCGGAGCTGCACCAGTCTATCAAGGCCAGCCTGGATACGGCCGCCACTTGGATCGAGACGGTGACGGTATCGGATGTGAACGATAAGCCAGAGACCAAGCAAAAACTTTTTATCGTCATTTAGTTTATCTTTTATTCCGTCGTTAACTCGCCTTGCTTTAACAGTCCGGGGGAGTGAGGCTGAGACAGACTCCCATGATGGCTGCGCCTGTCCCACCGCCATTGCCAAAAGCAAAGGAAAAGACTGTAAATAGAAAAACGCATAAAAACAGGCTGTTCGAAAGCGCTGATTTTATGCGTTTTTTAATAAAATCTTTCGTCATATTTGGCTGGAAATAAAAACTTTATCCTGCCTGTTCTTTTGCCGGTGAGAACTCAGCCATCACAAGGGTGCGTCCCACCATCTTTTCTCTAAATTTTCACCTCTGCTTCTAAACCAAAGTGGTCGCTGACAACTGGACCATTTTGACCGTCAAAAACAACAGCTGAGCGTTCTGCCTTCATCCTCCGACTGGTGAAAATATAATCAATCTTCAGGGCAGACTGATTCTGATCCCAGCCAGCGATACCGCCTTCCACCGTCGCCTCTCCGACAGCCTCTGCAGCAGCCGTATGGCTGTCCTGCAGGTTCAGCGGGCTGGCCAACATGGTCTGATAACCTTCCTGATCGGCTGGATTATTGAAGTCTCCCATCAAAAGCAAAGGTGTCTCCGCTTTCAATAGCGCTGCTTGCAGCTTGGACCACTCGCTCTGAAACCCCTTGTCCCACCAAGACAGATGGCAGGATGCTGCCGTCAGCAGCTGACCTTCCACCTCTGTCTCCGCCAGCAGAACCTTGCGCGTCCGATAATCTGCAGGATTGTTGACTTCTGATACCAAAATTTCTCTAGGAGCCAGCGGCTTTCTGGATAAGATTGCCACCCCTTCATGATAAATGTCAAAGCCTATGTGATTATAGGCCCAGGACCAGTAGTAATCCAGTCCCTGTGCGGATAATTTCTCCGTCAGGCAGAGAGCGTAGTTATCCTGATGAAGGGCAATACTGCCCGACACTGCCTGATAAAGCGGAGCCTGAACAGCCTGTTCAGACTCCGTTAATTGATTGACTTCCTGCAGGCAAATGACATCATATTGTTCTTGAAGAATCCGCTCAGCTAGCCAATTGAGCTTTTTGTCTTGTTCTTCTTCCATCCAGCTATGAGTATTTAAAGTCAGGAATTTTGCCATGGTCTCTCTTTTCTATCTTACAGTTCAACTTTGGCGACAACTGTCTTGGCAGCAGCTCGGCCGAGTCTTTCAATCTTTACAGACTTGATGGCTGCTGCATTGGTGAAGACGACAAGAGCTGAAGTTTCACGTCCCGCTTCCTTGATTGCTTCCAAGTCAGCCGTCACAAGAAGCTCACCAGCAGCAACGGTTTGGCCTTCTGCCACATGGACTTCAAAAGGTTTGCCTTCAAGGCTGACTGTATCCAAGCCGATGTGCACCAAAACTTCCAAGCCATTCTCCGTCAAGAGGCCAAGAGCATGCTTGGTAGGAAAGACATTGGTCACTGTGCCGGCAACTGGTGAGTAAATCTGACCGTTTTCAGGCTCGACAGCAAAGCCGTCTCCCATCATTTTTTGTGAGAAGACTGGATCTTTGACATCTTCCAGCTCGATGACCTGGCCGTCAGCGACTGCTTGGATGTTTTCTGTCACACCCTTGTAAGCAACTGCCGCAGCTTTAGATTCAGCCTTTTGATGCGGCAGGGTTTCGGGAATGACTTCTCCTGAGTCCAATAAATCCTGAATATCGGATTTGAGGACATCAGCTTTCGGTCCGTAGATAGCCTGCACCCCTTGGCCTTTCATCACCAGACCCATGGCACCTTCAGCCTTCCACTGCTCCTCGCTGCCGACTTTTTCTGCCTCCTTGACCGTTACCCGCAGACGGGTCATGCAGGCATCCACATCTACGATATTCGCCCGGCCGCCCAAGAGATTGATAATATTGACCGCCTGAGAAGCAGCAGCCACCTTGCCGCCGTCAGCAGCAGATTCTTCTCCGCTTTCAGCAGTTTCATAGTTGCCATTGCGGCCCGGAGTCGCGTAGTTAAACTTCTTAATCATAAAGTTGGCAATGAAGTACATGAGGACTCCAAAAAGAAGCGTCACCCAAATAAAGTTAATAATATCACTGCCCAGACCGGCATTGACAGCCATCGGAGTCCGGGTCAGAAATTCAATCGAACCAAAAGAATGAACGCGCAGATTGACAATGTCAGCCATAGCAAAGGCTGCTCCCTGCACAACTGAATAAACCAAGTAAAGCGGTGTTGCCACAAACATAAACATGTACTCAATCGGCTCAGTGACACCCGTCAGGAAAGTCGCCAGAGCTGTCGCAATCATCATCCCTTTGTACTTGTGCTTCTTGTCTGGATCCACATTGCGGTAAATGGCCACAATAACTCCTATCAAGATCCCAAAAGAACCAATCATTTGCCCCACTTTGAAACGGGCCGGATGAATCGTATCCAGCAGCTGCTGGTATTGGCCGGCATTGGCCCCCTTTAGGTTCACCAGATCGGTGACCCAAGCCAGCCAGAGCGGATCTTGGCCAAATACTTCTGTGCCCTTGGCCGCACCGGTCAGCACCTCATAGGTACCGCCCAAAGCTGTATAGTTCATTGGAATCGTCAGCATATGGTGCAGGCCAAACGGCAGCAAGAGGCGCTCCAGAGTGCCATAGAGGAAGGGCGCCAGAATCGGCGCTGTATCCTGAGAGTTGGCAATCCAGACACCGAAAGCATTAATCCCGCTTTGGATCAGCGGCCAAATAAAGGAAAGGAGAATCGCAACGACGGCCGAGCGGAAAATGACCACAAAAGGTACAAAACGTTTGCCATTAAAGAAAGACAGAGCATCCGGCAGCCTGCGGAAGTTATAGTATTTATTATAGGCAGTTGCGCCGACAAAACCGGCGATGATTCCGACAAAGACCCCCATATTGAGAGCCGGAGATTCAAGGACGCTGATAAAATAATCTGAAACCTTGATGGTCCCGCCCAGAAGAGTCTGAACAGTCGCTTCCTTATCTGCCAGCAAGTCCGAGGTCACGCCGAACATAATCCCAGTGATACGGTTAATCAGGATAAAAGACAGGCCGGCTGCAAAGGCCCCGCCGGCACGCTCTTTAGCCCAGCTGCCGCCGATAGCCAGCGCAAAAAGAATATGCAGATTGCCGATAACGCCCCAGCCGATTTGCTCTAGGACACCGCCGGTCGTGACCAAAAATCCCAGATTGGGATTTATCATAGGAATCGACTTCCCAATACTGATCATCAGCCCTGCCGCAGGCATAACCGCAATGACCACCATTAAAGCTTTTCCGAATTTTTGCCAAAATTCAAAAGTGAAAATGCCTTTGAATGATTCTTTCATCATCCAGACCTCCTTTTATGTTTGCAAACAGTTTTTATGAAATCGTTTGCATTGATTCTAACCTTATTATACCATTAATTTTAGTTTTGTAAAGGCTTTTATAAAAATATTTACCACTTTTGGGCTTTGCTATAGAAAAATCTCCCTTCTTTTAGCAGAGTTTTTATTTTTGGACAAGAAAACGATTGCATGAAACAGCCGTTCAAGGAGAGAATGATTATGCGACCCTCTTTCAATTTTATACTCTTCGAAAATCTCTGCAAATCAAATCAGTGTCGCTTTGCCTTACTTTTAAGACATTTCCTCACGGAAGTTACAGCAGGAGTTAGAGAAACCTTTTTGGGATTTCCCGCGACTGGATGAGCAGCTAACCGCCATCCTGCCTGCTTCTGCCTAGTTGACTGCTGATCTTCTTCGAGCATTATAGTCATGATAGACCATTAAAAAAGTTCTGACTTCCTTAAGAAATCAGAACTTCATGTTTATTCTTGCATAGCATAGCCGACACCGCGAACCGTCTTGATATAGCTGGGCTGGCCGGCTACATCAATTTTACCGCGCAGATAGCGAATATAGACATCCACCACATTGGTTTCTGTGGCACCTTCGTATTTCCAGACCCGCTCCAGAAGCTGTTCCCGGCTCATCACTTTGTTGCTGCCCATGAGAGTGACCAGCAGGTCGTATTCACGCCGCGTCAGGGCAATGACTTCCTCACCGCGGTAAACCGTATGATTTTTAAGATCTACCCGCAGATTACGGTAAGAAGTCGGAATTTTCAGGAGACTGCAGTGCTGATCAATGAAGTCCCGCCCCCGGAAAATAACGGACACGCGCTCCACCAAATCGCTGATGATAAAAGGCTTCACCATATATGATACAGCAAAATGCTGAATCGCCTCCAGCCGCTCTGCTAATTCCTCACGGCTGACCAGCACGATAATCACAGAGGCTGGCTTGAAGACACTCAGCCGCTCCGCAAAGTCAGAGGCTGTCATATCCTGCAGGTCATCATTGAGCAAAAGCAAGTCATAGTCCGTCTCCTTCGTCAGCTTCAGACCTTCCTGACCAGTCTCTGCCACATCTACGATAAAGCTTTCTTTTTGCAGTTCCAGACTGACAAACCGAGCAAGATTCTTTTCATTTTCTACTAGTAAAATTCGCTTCGCCATTGGCTTATCCTATTTTTCGTCGTACCAAGAATAGTGGTAAATACCTTCTTTGTCTTTGCGCTCATAGGTATGGGCACCGAAGTAATCGCGCTGAGCCTGAATCAGGTTAGCCGGCAGATTTTCCGCCCGGTAGCTGTCAAAATAAGCAATCGCACTGGAGAAAGTCGGTACCGGAACACCTGCCTGAACTGCCAAACTGACTACATCACGGACCGCCTGCTGGTATTTAGCAGTGATGTCTATGAAGTATTCATCAAGGAGCAGATTCGCCAAATCCGCATCGCGACTGTATGCATCGGTAATCTTTTGCAGGAAGCGGGCACGGATAATACAGCCGGCACGCCAGATAGAAGCAATCTCACCAAAAGGCAGATTCCACTTGTTTTCTTTAGACGCTACGCGCAGCTGAGCAAAGCCTTGGGCATAGGACATGATTTTGGAGAAATAGAGAGCCTGACGGATTTTTTCAATCAGCTCTGCCCTGTCTCCGCTAAATGTGAAGGCAGCTGGTTTTGGCAGTACCTTGCTGGCCTGTACCCGCTCATCCTTGTAGGTGGAGATATAGCGGGCAAAGACTGACTCCGTAATGAGAGGCAGAGGCACACCCAAATCCAGTGAGGACTGGCTGGTCCATTTCCCTGTTCCCTTATTGCCGGCAGCATCCAAAATATAGTCCACAATCGGGCCGTCCTGCCCTTCATCATCCTTGCGGGTCAAGATGTCAGCAGTGATTTCAATCAGATAGCTGTCCAGCTCACCCTTGTTCCACTCAGTGAAGATAGCAGCCATTTCAGCAGCAGACAGGCCCAGCAGGTTCTGCATGAGGTCATAGCTTTCAGCGATAAGCTGCATATCACCGTACTCAATGCCGTTGTGGACCATTTTGACATAGTGGCCGGCCCCGTCAGGACCGATGTAGGTCACACAAGGCGCTCCGTCTTCTGGAGCCTTGGCAGAGATTTCTTCCAAAACATCTGCAACCAGCTCATAGGCTTCTTTTTGGCCGCCCGGCATGATAGAAGGACCCTCCAGAGCGCCTTTTTCTCCGCCGGAAACACCTGTACCGATGAAGTTGATGCCTGAGTTAGCCAGCTCTTCATTGCGGCGGATGGTGTCCTTGTAGAAAGTATTGCCGCCGTCAATCAGAATATCCCCCTTGTCCAAGTGAGGCAGAAGCGCCTGAATGGTCGCATCAGTACCCGGACCTGCCTGCACCATGAGCATGATACGGCGTGGTTTTTCAATAGAATTTACAAACGATTCCACATCATAGCTGGGTACAAAATTCTTTTCAGGATGGCTCTTTACCACATCTTCCGTCTTATTGGCAGAGCGGTTGTAAATCGCTACTGTATAGCCGCGGGATTCGATATTGAGAGCCAGATTGCGGCCCATAACAGCCATACCGACAACACCAAAGTTTGCTTTTGTCATTTTGTTCTCCTATACTTAGTTTGTTTTATTTTATCATTTTTAAGCCTTAAAAGAAAGTATTAAGTCGGAGACGGATTGGGAGAGTGGGTAAAGAACAGTGCTTTAGCCCGGCCTCCTTTATTTTTATCATCATTTAGTTTATCTTTGATTACGTTGTTAGATTGTCTTGCTGAACGCCTATACCTCCTGCTTCTGACTCCTGCCCGCCTTACTGACGAATTTTATGGAGCATGGATTCATTCGATTCATTTTTTTACATACAAAAGACAAATCGCTCGTGACGACTTGTCTGTGCAGTCTATATTACTTTTTATCCGTTTCAAGATTTTCCGCTTCGATTACAGGCTGTTCCTCTTGCCTGAGTTTATTAACTGTCATATGAACACCTAAAGCTCCTGCCAGCAGCTGACGGATATCAAATCCTGCCCCTTGCGATACCTGATCAATGCTCTGCATAATATCGCCAACCATCTTAGAGGCATTTCCTTCACCCTACATGGTAATTTTATCTACTTTCGTCAAAGGCTCTGCAACAGTTTGAATTCTCAAACTTTTTTATTTTTTGCAAAATCATTCATCAAAGAGGCCTTGCAAGTCAGCAAAAGGGCTGTTTTCTTCTTTTTTGGCGGCCTGAGCTGCGGCAAATTCTTCCTCTGTCATAACCTGCCAATCCTGACCGGACAGAAACCCCTGGCCGGCTTCTTCTGCTGCGGTCAGGATTTTCAAAGGGATATGAAGGAGAATATTATCAGCCACACTTTCAGCCAGATTGATTTCACCCTTTTCAATGGGCAGGACCAGATCTTGATCAATCAGCTCCTGCGAGGCCGTCTTGCCTTCTTCCATGAAGACTTCATTGACCAAGTAAGACTCCTGCAGCTCCACCGGCTCCATACTGCGGCTGGAAGCAAGGGTGATGGTGTAGGACAGGTCGTAGTCCAGAAAATACAGGCCGTCCTCATACTGGGCTTTGCCGCTGGCTACAATCCCCTGAACATCTAAAATTTCAGCATTGCGCCCTTTCAACTCTTCTGTCAAGTCCAGCTTTTTATCAAAAGCCAGCCCGTCTGGATTTTTGCGAATTTCTTGTATGTTCAACATAAGTTCCTCTTTGTTTTTTTCTTTTATTATATCATGTTTGGCCGCTCTTCTGTTATTGAAAATTATTTTGTTATGAGCAAGTGCAAGGAGGGAAGACGATGAAACATCTAGGACAGGTTTTTAGATTTTTTGAGAGGCCAAGCATATTTCTTTATCCGAGGCGACTGGCGGATAATTCTCAATTAGAAAGCGGAGTTTTTGATGGTGGTGGGACAGACTCTGCTGACGTTAACATCTTTACTCTAAAAATCGCTGAATCAATGCAACAAGTACTCTGCTTTCTATTTTATATAAAACTCAAAAGAGCTCTCGCAAGTCACTTTCAGAATCTGACCACTTACCTAGGAGACCTGACCACTTGCGGAAAAGCTCTTGCAATCAGGCTCTATCCTGCTATAATCAAAGCTGTCAAGACCTTGCAGTTATAGATTATATTTGAAAAATTTTTCAAGCAATTCATTGCTAAAGGAGATTTGTATGAAACTTGCCTTACGGAATACATTATTTGCTTTTATCAGCCTCTCCCGAATCTTCAATACCTTGGGAGCTTCTATTTTCAATATTGTTTTTGTTGTATTTGCTTCCAGCATGCCCAACCCCAAGTTTGCCATTGCCCTGGCTAATTTCATCGTTCTGGTTCCGACTTTCTTTACTATTTTTGTCGGTATCAAAGCTGATAAGACCGTCCATAAAGCTCGTTGGCTGATTCATTTTGGCTATGTGCAAGCCCTGCTCTTTATCCTTGTCGCCTTTATGACTCGTTCCAGCTCTTATCTAGCCTTTTCAGTGGTCTGCTTCATGAATATTCTTTCTGATATTATCAGCGACTATCGAAGTGGTCTGCAAATGCCAATTTTGAAAAAGAACATTCCCGAGCAAGATCTAATGGAGGCCTTCTCCTTTACCCAGCTTATCAGTTTTCTTTGTAGTCTAGCTGGTCAGGCTTTAGGAGTTTGGCTCTTAGCAATCAGCCAGCAAAACTTTTTCCTAGTCGCTTTAGTCAATTCTTTAACCTTCCTGCTCTCCTCTACCACCCTCTATCTCGTCCGACGTCGATTGACCCATGATCCGGTAACCATTTCTGAGAATAAACCTCCTCTCAAGGAAGAACTGAAAAAAATGTATACATCGTCCAAACTCATCTTTGAGCAGGAGGGCTCTAATAACTTTCTCAAACTGCTGGCGCAAATCTTGGTCATTAACGCTATGGCAGGTTCTCTGATAGCTCTTTATAATCTCTACTTGCTAGACAACCCCATCTTTCATCTATCTTTTAGCCAGTCGCTCTTGATTCTTCAGACGACGCTTGTCCTAGCCATGATCGCAGCCAGCCTGACTCCCAACGATTACTTCAGCCGTTTAGCACTCCATCAGCTCATCATCTGGGCCGCCCTTATGATGATTCTGCTTGCTGTCAGCAACTTCTTGCACCTTCCTGTTTTCGTCGGCATTGCTTTCGGCTTTTTACTTGCTTATATCTCCGGCAAGATCAACCCAAAAATCAACACTCTCTTGCTGAGCAAGCTGCCTTCCAACGTTCTCGCTCAGACTTCCAGCTTCCTAAGTCTGCTCTTTTCCTTCTCCGTTCCTCTGGGGACTATGATCTTCTCCAGTCTAGCTCTTTGGAATATGAAGGCTAGCTGGCTAATCTTCAGCTTTATCGGCGTGATGGCTCTGATCCTGTCTCTTGAAAGAAAGAACGATATAAAAGAAGCCCGATGAATTCAATCCTATTGCCTTGGAAGGAACAGCAAACTAAAAGATGATAAAAAACGATAACTCATCATTTGGAAGTTATCGTTTTTTGTGTATCAGAAAGCTAAAAGTTCAAATTTCACTTACCTTATACCCAGTTGAAGCGTCTGCCCCGGCCGCTGTGGTCAAAGTAGTACCAAGTACCGTCATCCAGCTGAATCCACTTGTTGCGGACCATGGCGCCGGAGTTTGGATCATAATAGCGATAAGCACCATTGACATATCTCACCTGACCCTTGACCTGCTTGCCGTCAGCATCAAAGTAAAGGTCTTGGCCGTTGATGCGCTTTGCACCGGTGTAAGCAGCGCCGTCCTGACCGAAGTAATACCAAACAGTTGGCGTCACTTCAACAAACTTGCTGACGGCCTGTTCACCAGAATCGGCATCGTAATAGTAATTTTTACCGGATACAGCCACTAACTGCCCTTTAACCTGCTTGCCGTTGGCATCAAAGTAAAGATTTTGCTTGCCAATCCGTCTCGCTCCAGTATACGCCACACCGTCCTGGCCAAAGTAATACCAAGCATTTGGAGTGGGTTCTGCAAAGCGGTTGGTCACCAGCTCGCCTGAATCTGCATCAAAGTAGAAATACTGCCCTTTATCGTTCTTAATCAGCTGACCCTTGACCTGACTGCCGTCTTGGTTGAAGTAAAGAATCTGCTGATTAATCGTCTGCAGGCCTGTTA
Source organism: Streptococcus panodentis (assembly GCF_017884005.1). Lineage (GTDB taxonomy): Bacteria > Bacillota > Bacilli > Lactobacillales > Streptococcaceae > Streptococcus > Streptococcus panodentis. Next base: position 6,070 of record NZ_QFAY01000014.1, on the reverse strand, counting down.
CTGCTTTTCCAGCTTGGTCAAAGTAATACCAAATATTCTTGGCTGCTTCGACAAATTTGCTGACAGCCATTTCGCCTGAATCCGCATCAAAATAACGGATAGACTTATCTGCCAGTGTCACCACTTTCCCCTTGACCTGCTTACCGTCAGTATCAAAGTAAAGGGTTTGCTTGCCAATCGTCTGGAGACCTGTCAGTGCAGTGCCGTCTGAGCCGAAGTAATACCAGTTGTTGCTGTCGCCTTCCTGTGCAAAGCGGTTGAAGACCAGCTCACCAGAGTCCTTGTCAAAGTAGCGGAGCTTGCCGTCCTTGGCCCGCGCCATCTTCCCCTTGACTTGGAAACCATCCTGATCAAAGAATTTCACCTTGCCCTCCAGCGTTACCAAGCCTCTGGCCATAACACCCTTGGCATCAAAGTAACGCCAGTTCCGTCCGTCTGTACTGTAGTAGCGGTTTAAGATTTGAGCACCCGTCTTATCATAATAATACTGATTGCCTTCTTCATCTTCACGAAGAGCATCGCGGAGCTGGATACCGTTTTTGAGGAAGTACAGTTTCTTGCCGCCCAGTTCATAAGCGCCGGTCACTAGGTAGCCTTGCTGATCAAAGTAATACCAGTTGCCCTGCTCGTCTTCGATAAAGGCATCCTTGGCTTGATAGCCGCTGGTTGAGAAGAATTTAATCCCCTTAGTATCGCTCTTAAAGCCAGTCTCAGCCTTTCTGTTGAGGAGCTGCTTCGGAAGGAATGTATAGCCTTTTTCTGTTGACAGGTACTCATTGCTGGCCCAGTCTTTCAGGACATAGTAAGCACCGCGGCCCAGAATATTGGTGCCATTGAAGTACTTAGCAGACCACTGGGTGATTTTCTCATCGGTGGTCATTTTTTGACCGGTGGAGATTTGCTTGCGCTCAAAAATTGACGGATACTTAGCCTTCAGCTCATCCAGGAAGGCGCCTCCGTATTTGCCTTGATAGTCCTTGCCGTCTGTCTTGGTGTTGGCTACATAGAGGCTTTCCTTGATTTCTGCGCCCTCGCGGTAAACACCGTAGTTATTCACCCGGGTTGCTGTCACTACTTCTTTGCCCGGCAGATTGTAAATCTGGTCTGGCACCCAGTCTGCAATAGCCTGAATATTGACACTGTGCAGAGCACGCAGGACATTGAGCAGATCTTCCAGAGAGCCGTATTTATTGTTCTTGCTCAGGGCCATGTCGTAGCGGTCTTCAAATGCATACCCGTTTTGGATAATGGAATCAAGGAAACTTCCGTCCTGACTGGACACATACTGCGGCGGCAGCTCAAAGGAGGTGACTCCCCACTCTTTAAAGAGGTTGACATTTTTAGCAATGACTTTATTTGTGTACTGGTCGTCTCTTTCTGCAAAGTCTTGGAAGTTAGAGAACCCTTCATAAATCAGCTGTGAATCAAGCGCTGTGCTGGAATTGTAAACCTGACCGCCTTTGGACTTGCTGTTGCTTGGAGCTACGCGGACATCTTGGTCTTCTGTCGCACCGACCGGCACCCAAACCGCCAGATAGCCTGACACCTGTACATTGCTGTAACCGGCAATATCATTCATATCAAAGGTCAGGATACCGTTGGCATCGGTCTTCTTCCACAGGGAGCTTGGCACCTCTTCATCTGACAGATAGCGGCTGATGCCGTCTTTAGTCGTCAAGAGCAGCGGACGGTAATATTGGTTCTTGTGGGCTGCTCCCATATTAACCTGCAGCTTGTCCCAAGTATTCAGTTTGAGATTCGGATTATTAGAAGCAATAACCGCCATCCCTTGGGTACGGGTTTCCGCTGTCCCAGCGTCGCTTGCCTCATTGGCACCCGTTCCGTAACGGACAGAGGACAGGATGCCATTGTATTCCCACTTGCTGCTGTCACGAGCTACGCCCATATAGTCCACTTTCATGTCCTGGCCGCCGGCTGCATACTTGATACGGGCACGCATGAGGGCATCCAAAGCATCGTAGTAAGGCGATTTTTCAGCCATGTACTGGCCGTCATCTGTATAAAGGTCGCCGTAGTAGACACGGGTAATGGAGTCCTTATTGGACAGCATCAGGGCGTAAGCTGTCGGAATGTTGAACTGAGTATATTCCTTGTCAGCCTTGCGCATATCAGCATTGTAAATCTTGAAGGCTGCTTTCAGCTCATCCATGGTGAAGGTCAGACCATCTGTATTGGGATTGATATTTTTCTTGATAATATCGGCAATAACAGTCTGTACTTCGCTGTCATGAGCCCGTACAAAGACATAGTTGGCCATCCGCTCAGTATTTTTATTGGCCTTGGAGCGGTCATTGAGACTGTTGCTGATGGTTGGCTCTACACCGCTGCGGACACTCAGAGGACGCAGGAAAGAGTAGAGAAGAGACAGGCGCAGCTTGTTGTCGATCGGCAGCTGAGCACCCTTATTGTCTTTGTTATAGTCTGGATCATTGTCAGACCAAGCTTCCAGAATGGACAGATGCGCAATCGCCTTGGCTTCGCTGTCATTGACCCCATAGTAAGCCTTGAAGTAGTCAGAAGCAATCTGCAGGAGGTCGGCATTGACATTGTCCACTGCATCCACCCGCACTCCGTCAAAGTTAGCAGTCGGATCATTGGCTACGATACTGCCGAAGTTCATCATAAAGTGGAGCCAGTTGAGCTGTTCTGCCTGAACAGCTGGATTGGAATTGTCAATATCATTGGCCAGCAGAAATTCGTATCCGCCGTTTGACTGATCGATAAAGTATTTTGGTGTCCCGGTTTGGCTGGTCGGTGTGCGGTTCAGCAGACGGTAGTCTGAATTAGCATAAGAAGTTCTCTTATTATTGGTATAGAGCAGAGCGCCGCCTTGCAGATGATCTTTGTTGTCCCCAAATGTTTCGGACTCAGTAGAGATATTCCAGTTTGGCTGGGTCTTGACAAAGGCTCCCATCAGGGTTCTCAGCCAGGTCGTGCTGCCTTCCTGACCGATTTTTTCCTCGATCTTTCTTTGGACATTCTGAGCAGCCAGAGTCAGGGCAGACTGCTCTGCCTTGCTTTCAAAAGCGGCGTTGCCTCCCAGCCCCTGCTGATTCATGTAGTTGAGGTAGTTGATCTGAGTCTGCTTGTCAGGCCACCAAGCCATCAAGAGCGGACGGAAATCCTTTTCTGTTGATGCAGTCCAGGTCGTGCCGTTTTTGAGAATTTCTTTTGGCCGGTACCAGCTGTCGGCCGTCAGGTAGTTGTCTACCGTTTCAATGTCCTTGGATGTAGTGCCGTAGAAGGCATTTTTTCTGGTAAATTCATTATTAAGACTGGTCGTTCCCTGCTTGAACTGATATTCAGCAGAGTCCAGCAGAGCACCGGTTTCCGCATCAAAATACAGGATTTTGCCATCCAATTCAAGGACAAAGTTCTTCTTAACCGTGCCGTCATCCTGAACATAATACTGTTTGCCGTCAATCGTCTTGATATGAGCCAGCGCATCCTCTTCATGCCCTGTTTTATCTTCTGCTGCGGCCCGATTTTGAGCAGCGGCTAATCTTTCAGCCGCTGTCTTTTGACCGGCCACAGCTTCTGGGCTGCGGTCCTTATTCAGAAGGGCTTTTTGGGCAGCAGCATTGTCAGAAACAGCTGACTCCGCTGGCTTTTCAGCAGCCTGCCGGACTTCCTTCGCTTGAGCAGGCGCTGCTGTCTTGGCAGCTTCACTGGTTGCTGCCGGGCTGGCTGGCTGTGCTTGGTCAGCAGATACTGCAGCCGTCTTTTCTGCTGATGCAGGAGCTGGCTGATCCGCTTTTGGGGCTGCCTCTTTAACAGCAGCCTGTTCTGCATCCGTAGCTGTCACCGGGCTGGTGAGTGCTGCAGCTTCATAAGTTCCCTTAGTTGCATTTGCAGCAGCCGCAGTTTCTGCCGGCAGCTGATCAGACAGACTGCCCTGATTGGCTGAAGCAGCTTCTGTTTGGTCCGTTTGCTTTTCTGAGCTTTCTTTATCAAGCGCTGCCTGATTCAGATCGTCTGCATGAACAGTCTCTGCCTCAAGGCTGAGAACTTTAGGGGCAACGAGAAGCGACAAGGCAGTCACACTGATGGCTACCCAGTTCTTCTTGACCTTATGCATTTTATAATGAACTTTTTTCTCCATCATAAAACCTCCTTCTGAAATAATTAAGTATAAAGTTTTACCTTTATTTTAATCTTTTTCCGAAGGAGGTTGCTTCTATTTGCAAATCTGCAACTGCGGCAGGACAATCCGCTCCATCTGCTCTTTCATCCTCTGAGCGGCACCATAGGCGCTTAAAAATTCTAAAGTCCCCAGACACTGCTCCATCTCCGTCAGGGCATAGGAACCGCCGACTCTGTATGAATAGAGAGCCTTGTAAAATTTTATGAGAATTCTCTCATACAGCTCTGTTTCAGGGATTTTTAAATTATCCATATAATTGAGGAATTTCATAGCCACCTGCAGGTGATTTTCTTCGATGCAGACACTGATGACATTGAGCAGCATGGCGATAATCCGCCTGCGGTTTTCCGGCAGATTATTATAGAACTGGGTACGGTTGATCATCTCACTGGCAAAGGTTTCCAGCGTGCTGGATGTCAGCAGGTCCACGCTGTTGGTAAAGAGCCAGAGCTCATAACGGCCCCATTCATCCACTGAGAAGAGATAGTCCGTCAGGTAGTCCACATCTTTTTTACTGACCTGAAAGTGCTGGTCGCAGTGAGAGAGAGTCCCCATGGCAATGATGGTATTGAGCCGGTAGTTCTTTTTCTTGGGAAATTCTTTCTCCAAAGCCTGGCATTCAGCCAAAATGCTCTCCAGTTTCACCAGATTGTTTTCCCGATAAGCTTCTGACAGCCGGTTGGAAAAGACCAAATCATCTGCTTCTGTATAGTTATGGTAGACATACTGAAACTCATCCAGCGAAACAGCCATATTCTTTAAGCAATTATAGAACGCATCCACCGTAATCCCGCTCATACCGCGCTCATAGCGTGACAGCTGAGCTACTGAAATATCGCCTGCTGCCACCTCCTTAAGAGACATATTTTTTGATTCTCTGATAATTTTGAAAATTTTCCCTGAAGTTTTTAGCATCAGCACACCTCACTTGCAAATATGTAACAAGTTTTTTTACTACTTTTAATATACTAGTAAACTATTACGATTATATTAAAAAAATATTACGAATGTTTTCACGATGATACAATTAGATTAATTTGAATTCTAAAGTAACACAATATAGTGATTTTTTTACTTTATTAAAAATTAATATAGAAAAAAGCTGGAAAGACAGGCCTTCCAGCGATATAAATATGCATCTTTTCAGAAATAAAATTTGTTTTTTCATAAATGAGAAATGATACTAAAAAAGCTTGGAAGAATCAAGCTTTTTCACCCGCAGAAAAGGAACGGCAGGCCAGATTTTCTGTCTCCTTTCTATTTTGCAGAGGATAAAGCAAAACCAAAAATACTTTTATACTAGACTTGTTCAGAAACCCTTCCTTGAGTCTGTCCGCCTTCAGCAGTTCGGCCCGCTCACACAATCCAGCGGACTGTGGAGCTTGTATCGTCATTTCGTTTCTCTTTGATGACTTTGTCAGCTCACCTTGCTCCAACAGTCCAGAAGGACTGTTGGAGGCTGGAGATAAAGAGGATGAGACAGACTCCCATGATGGCTGCGTCCTCACCCGCAGAGGGAGGCATCTTTTGGAAGATATTGTATAAAAAGTCTTTCAGTCTTGCTTTGTTTTGGTAAAAAACTTTTGACGCGGTAGCTGATTGCTCAAAAGCTCCAGTGGAGCTTTTGAGGTTATAGATAGAGCTTCCGAGAGGAAGCAACAAAAGCATTGCTTTGAGGTTACGGATGAAACATCCGTTAGGATGTGTCAAGATTGTTCGTCTTTTAGACTCCAAAAAGCTCCTACCATTGAGGAAAACTTTGTTTTCCCCATCCCCAACCTCTCACAGTCCCCCGAACTGTTTTGACACAAACTGCGTTTGTTTTATTCCCAACCTCTCACAGTCCCCCGGACTGTTTTGACACAAACTGCGTTTGTTTTATTCCCAACCTCTCACAGTCCCCCG